>NZ_JAUHHF010000040.1 GCF_030410395.1 Zwartia panacis | reverse complement strand
CGCTATCCAGCACATACGTGCTCGTGTTGGCGATCGGGTACCCGATCGGCACCGTGCTCGACTCGCCAGCCGACTGCGCATCGAGCGGCGCGCTCATCGTGCCGCACACCGTCACCTCGGTCGGGCCGTACGCGTTGATCATGCGCGTCTGAGACGCAAAACGCTGCACCAAGGCAGGCGGGCACGCCTCGCCCGCCACCACCAAAGTCTGCAGACCCTCGAGCTCCTCGGCTGACACCTCACCCAACAACGCGGGAGGCAGCGTCGCGTGCGTGATCCGGTATTGCGCCAGAAAATCCCTGAGCGACTCACGCGTAGTGACCGCTTGCTCGGGGGCAATCAGCACCAGTGTTGCACCAGATACGAAAGCTGAAA
>NZ_JAUHHF010000003.1 GCF_030410395.1 Zwartia panacis | reverse complement strand
TTAGGAACTTTGAGAATTACCGGCTCAGGGTCTTGGCCCACTGCGGTTGGAACGGCGTATTTAGCCGTATTTAATGAGTACTGATATTTAATGAATACTGCTCATCCCCCGATAATGGGGTAGAGCCCCAAGTGTCAGTTAATATTGTTCAGACGTAAAAAAGCCCTGTAAATCAAGGGCTTAGTTATTTTTTCTGGCGGAGAGGGTGGGATTCGAACCCACGGTGGATTTGCACCCACGCCTGATTTCGAGTCAGGTACATTCGACCACTCTGCCACCTCTCCGGCGCGTGCAATTGTGTGGATCAATTGCGATGAAGCTGTTGCTTCACCTTGGTCAAGGGCGTCATTCTAGCAGAAACAGGACCGCAAGCCGCTACACTAGAGGGATCGATGTTGATCCCAACCTTTGAGCCGGACTAAGCCATGTTATTTCTGTTGTCTCCAGCTAAAAAACTCGACTATGACTCAGCCGTTCAGACTGAAATCCACTCCCAACCTTTGTTTGTCAAAGAAGCCGCACAGTTGATCAAGGTGCTCAAAACGCAGAGCGCTGAGGACGTGGCCGAACTGATGGACTTGAGTCCGGCGCTAGCCAAGCTCAACGTGGATCGTTACGCCGCCTGGAAGCCTACTTTCACTCAGTCCAATTCCCGCCAGGCTGTCCTAGCCTTTAACGGCGATGTTTACGAAGGTCTGGAGGCTGCCACCCTGAAGGAAAAAGACCTGGAATGGGCGCAAGAGCACGTGGCGATTCTGAGTGGACTGTATGGAGTGTTACGTCCTCTGGATCTGATGCAGCCCTATCGCCTGGAGATGGGAACCAAAATCGCCAATCCCGGCGGTTCAAATCTATATCAGTTTTGGGCAAAAACAATTGCCCCTTACTTGAATGAGCGTCTGGCCAAGGAGAAGGATCCCATTATCGTCAATCTGGCCTCCGAAGAGTATTTCAAGTCTGTGGACCAGAAGGCGCTGAAGGCCCGAGTGATTCAATGCGTGTTTCAAGACGCAAAGGGCCCGACATGGAAAGTGGTGAGTTTTCACGCCAAACGCGCGCGCGGCTTGATGGCGCGTTTCGCGATTGAGAAACGCATCACCAAGCCCGAGGGTTTGAAAAAATTTGCCAGTGAGGGCTATGCCTTCGCACCGGAAGTCTCCACGGAAGATAAGCTTGTCTTCCGTAGACCTGAATGACGAGGTCAAACAGGGCAGGGCTTAATGCATGCTCCAGCCATGACTGACCACAACAGACTGACCTGTCAGGGCACTGCTTTCAAAGCCGGCTAGAAACGCGACCACGTTGGCGACGTCCTCGGTGGTGGTGAATTCACCATCGACAGTATCTTTGAGCATGACGTTTTTGATCACTTCTGCTTCAGTGATCTTGAGTGCTGCTGCCTGCTCAGGGATTTGCTTGTCAACCAGAGGCGTACGAACAAAGCCCGGGCACACGACGTTGGCGCGCACGCCCTTGGGGCCGCCTTCTTTGGCGACCACGCGCGCGAGACCCAAAATGCCGTGCTTGGCGGCGACATAGGCCGCTTTCAGGCGGGAGGCTTCGTGCGAGTGCACTGAGCCCATGTAAATGATGGAGCCGCCTTTGCCGCCCGCATACATGTGTTTGATGGCTGCTTTGGTGGTGAGAAACGAACCATCGAGGTGAATGGCGATAATTTTTTTCCAGTCGGCAAAAGGGAAGTCCTCGATCGGATGCACGATCTGGATGCCCGCGTTGGCGACCAAAATATCGATACCCCCGAATGTTTGAGCCGCCAAATCTGTTCCCGCATTGACAGCAGCCTCGTCCGTGACATCCATGACGACCCCCATCGCTTTTCCACCCGACTGCTTGATTTCCTCTGCCACTTTGTCTGCCGCAGCCTGATTCAGGTCAGCGATCACGACAGTCGCGCCTTGGCTGGCGAGTTTCAAGGCGCATTCGCGTCCGATTCCGCTCGCAGCGCCGGTGATCAGTGCAACTTTATTTTGTAGTGACATATCAAACTCCTGAAGGATAGTATGTGGGTCTGGAACGTTGTCATTGTGATTGTAAAGCTGATTGGAGAGTGTCTTGAAAATTGCCGAAATCAAAAAAAACGCCTATTCGATGCCGTTCGCGAGTCCCTCTTACCCCAAAGGGCCTTATCGCTTCAGGAATCGCGAGTTTTTAATCATTTCATATCGAACGGATCCAAAGAAACTGCGTGAAATGGTGCCCGAGCCTCTGACAATCGATGATCCGATCGTGCACTACGAGTTCATCCGTATGCCTGATTCATCTGGATTTGGCGACTACACAGAGTCGGGACAAGTGATCTCCGTGATTGACGAGCAAGGTCGCCGAGGTGGTTATACCCACATGATGTATCTTGATGACGAAGCACCCATTGCAGGAGGGCGGGAGCTGTGGGGCTTTCCTAAAAAGCTCGCTCATCCAAAACTCGTCGTTGACTCTGACACGCTCGTCGGGTTGCTCAATTATGGTCAGGTGCGGGTGGCAACGGGGACGATGGGCTACAAATACGAGGAACTCGACCGGATCGCCGAGCAAAAGAAACTGCTTGAAACGCCCAATTATTTGTTCAAAATCATCCCGCACGTCGATGGCACTGCGCGCGTATGCGAGTTGGTGCGCTACTACTTGCAGGACGTCAACGTCAAAGGCGCCTGGACAGGACCTGCAAGGCTCGAGCTGTGCCAGCATGCTTTGGCGCCTGTCGCCGATCTCCCTGTCCTTGAAATCGTCGGCGCCAAGCATTTAGTCTGCGATCTTACTTTGGGTTTGGGCGAGGTCGCCTACGATTACCTGAAGCCTTGAATGCGGGATGACTAAACTGACCGGATGAGCTTCGCTGGCGGGTGTGTACATCGAACGTCACGAAGTTCTCACCTTCTGCAGGCATCGCGAGGCAGTCTTGACAATCGAGCGTTTCATGCATGTCATGCAAGCCTGTGTGCCAGTGATGACTCATTGTTTCAGCGCTGAACTCGTAATCTTTGTAATGACCTTCTGTGCGTTTGTTTTTGTAAATGAGATGAATCACGTTATAGCGCGCACCCATCATGTGCCGCATCATTTCGTCAAACCAGGGGTCTTTGGCACGCACCGACGCTGGAATGCGATCGATCGTATCAAACCAGACACGACGCATTTTTTGGGCCATATCCACAGCATTTGTCACGGTCCGGGTGCGGCTGGAATATTGAATGTCTTTGAGTCGCTCATTGACTTGGAAAATATCCACGGGCAGCGGACCTCGCGCGCTCCATAGATCGACTTGAAAAACCAAGGTGTCTTTGCGCGGCGTAGCACCTAATACATACTCGAGCGGGGTGTTGGACACACAGCCGCCATCCCAGTAATACTCGCCATCGATTTCGGTTGCTGGAAATCCTGGGGGAAGAGAGCCGGATGCCAGAAAATGCTTGGGCGTAAGCTTGGTATCTACGGAATCAAAATAAACAAAGTTACCTGTGGCGACGTTGGTCGCGCCCAGCGAGACGCGCGTCTCGCCGCTATTGATCCGGTCAAAATCTGCAAACCGTTCCAATGTCGAGAGGATCGGAGAGGTATCGTAAAAGCTCGTCGTGTCTGGAGAGCCGCCTCCAGGCGCCATGATTCGGGGCTTGAAAAAATTCTCCTGACCCTTGATGATCGCAGACATGGCGGCCATTGAGCACTTCATGGTGTGTTCGACGCCCTTGAACATCTCTCCCCAAGGTGCTAGCCACTGATCAAAGATTTTGGCGGGATCCACGCTGAGTGCGGTCGGCAAGGCGGGCGGGCTACAGATGGTTTCCCAAAACCCTCTGAGCATTTCTACTCTTTTTTCGGGAGGGTTGCCAGCAATGATGGCGCAATTCAGTGCGCCGATAGAGATGCCGGCGACCCAGTTTGGATGTATCCCGGCATTTGCCAGTCCTTCATAGACGCCCGCTTGATAGGACCCCAATGCGCCGCCACCTTGGAGCACAAGCGCGACTCTGGGATAGTCCGGAAGTTTGATACGACGTTGAGTCATGTAGGGGATCCTGAAGGCGTGGGTTGTATGTGACTATGTATGACCGCAAACTCCGCATCGATATTCGCAATCGTTTTTTGCAATTGCGTCATCGGATAGGCAAAGTTTGGCAAGCTACCGTCCACAATGGATGCAGGCAGTGGCGCAAGTGGAGTGCTGTGACCCGCTTGCAGGTGAGGAATGATCTGGGCAAGGTGATCTTTAACGATCGGATTGCTTTGCGGAGAAATCGTGAGTGCATGGGTGACCGCGTTAATTTGAGATGCCAGCATGTGGGCTTGGATCATCAGGTTGTTGAATTCAATCACGTGCCATTGACGCGCTCGTGGCTCCAGCATCATGCGATAAAAAGCTTCGGCAAAATTACCAAGTGCGACATAGACATTTTTGCGCGCAAGTCTCCAGGCAACATCAGCACGTTGAATGTCACTATTTTGGGGATCATTCTTGTTTTTTTGCAGCGTTTCGACGTAATGCAAACCCGCCCGCAAATATTCACGGTTCGCATTGATCGCTGCGCGGGCAAGCGAGGGCATAAACTGCGCTTCCCACCAGGGTAAAAAATAACTGCAGGCAAATGAAATGACCGAACCAATCAGGGTATCAAGCGCTCTGTCGGTAATGATGGTGGTGGCTGTTGGATCCACAAAATGAAATGCCAGCAATACGGCATTTGTATTGAAGACCGAAGCCATCATGTAGTTCAGTTGTAACAGGCTTCCACCAATGATCGTAGAGGCCACCATCGCGACAAATAGCCAGGTATTGTTATCTGTGCTGTATAGCGCGCCGAGGGCCACCACGCAGCCGATCAGTGTGCCAAACAGTCTCCAGCCGTTGCGTTGACGCGTGAGTGCAAACCCAGGCTTCATGATGATCAGGACTGTCAGCAAAATCCAGTAGCCCTGAGGGGCGAGTGCTGGAATCAGGGTCCAGACAGTCATGGCGGTGGCGGCTGCGAGTGTCACGCGTAATGCATAGCGACAGATAGGCGAGTCCAGACGCAAGTTGCTCGTAATCATGCCGGGGCGATATTTTTCGCGCGAGAGAAATTGACTCAGGGATTGATCGAGTACGGTAGGCTGGATGGGTTCTGATTTTTTATTCAGGTCGGTCGAGACGATCATGCGCTGGACAAGATTGGCGCTATGCCGAAGTCGACGCAAAATCTCGATGCAGAGGTTGTAGACATCGGGCTCGCGCTGCGAATAGCCGTTACGTGCCATCTGGTCAATTTCGAACTCAATCGCGCGAAGCTCAGCTTTGACACTGTTGCGTGGAGACGCCGCGCGCTCGCGGGAAACGGCCAGTGCGATCCGATCCAGGTCGACGGACATTTTGTAGAGCGCATCGCGCATGAAAATCAGAATGTCTGAGTCTCCGAGCTTAGACCGTAGCAATGAATAGTCAGTTCGAGTGGCGACCAGCGTATCCAGAATATCGATGGTGTCGACAAAGAGATTCCATAACATGATGCGTTTAGGCTGGTCGGGTCTGATCTTGCCAGAAAGCCCCCTCAGTACCATGTCGCGCGCCGCTTGTTGCTTGTCGGTCATGTTCGACTGACAGGTGATGAGCTTGCGATAGCTTTCATCCAGATCCAGATCAAGGCTGTACATGTTCGCGCGCTGGGCAACGTAATCGGAGGTGGCGAACAGCGCGACAGAAAGCGCCTGCTCTTTTTCCCTCAGATTCATGGCCCGGCTAAGGGAATAACTGAAGACGGTGTAAAACAATCCTCCGCCAAACGAGGTGAGGGTGTGCATCCAGACCTCATTGGCCGAGAGCGCCTCGTGCATGGTGACGGTCATCAGCAACAGGCAGGCAAAACCGATCTGCCCCCCTCTTTTGCCGTATACAGACAGCATGGAATAGGCAAAACATTGGCCAATGACAGCGATCCACAACAATAGCGGGTAGTTTGAGGCCAGGCTCGTGATCGCGACAGTCAGAGTGCTCAAGAGCGTTCCGCCCAGCATCTCTCTGCCACGGTGCTCGTGGGGCCCAGGCTGATCAATAAATGCGACGCACAAGGCACCGAAAGTCGCTACCAGACCCGTCGCGTACCAACCGAACAGGCCGCCCAAAATGGTCACGGGCAGAAGGGTGCCTGCCGCGCGCCTGATGCCGCTAAAGAGGTGGTGGCTGTAGATAAAGCGCTGAAGCTGGCTGGCAGTTTCGTTCATAAATCCTGTGTGCGCTGCAGCAATTTGTGCCTGGGACTCCACTCTAGCGGACTCTTGCGGAGGTGACAACCTAGTTCCGGCCTTTCCCTCTGGATTTGCGCTGCGGCGCACAACACGTTAAAGTTTCAGATTCGGGCAAAAAAGCTTATCGTTTTTGTGCGCGAAGGCGTTCGTATCTCGGTCACCGCTTTGGTACGCAACGTCAATACACAAACTTTTGCTGCTGTCCTTGCCAAAAGCTCGGGTCAGCGGCTTCCGTTTCGATCCAGTGCACCCCTGTTGGGTGCGTGCATAGCCTGATGGCGAATGTGCGCCAGGTTGACAAGGTGTCCGGGTGGCCAGGCTCAGTGAGCTTGAAAACGTCGGAGCATGTTGTCTGAATCTGTCGCGGTTCAGCGAGATCTGATCATACAGACCGCAGTCATAGGGGCGAAGCCGGTAATGAAAGGAATGACCTCATGGAACTCAATGGCGCAGACATCGTCACGCGCGTCTTAGCTGACGAAGGTGTTGAACACGTATTTGGCTACCCAGGTGGCGCGGTTCTTTACATCTACGACGCAATCTACAAACAAGACAAATTCAAACATATTTTGGTGCGACACGAGCAGGCCGCAGTGCATGCGGCGGATGCCTATTCGCGCTCTTCGAACAAGGTTGGTGTGTGCCTGGTCACGAGTGGCCCCGGCGTCACCAATGCAGTGACAGGCATTGCGACGGCCTATATGGACTCGATTCCGATGGTCATCATCAGCGGTCAGGTGCCTACGCACGCGATCGGTGAAGACGCTTTCCAGGAATGCGACACCGTCGGCATTACCCGTCCTTGCGTCAAGCACAATTTCCTTGTGCGAGATGTCAAGGACCTGGCTGACACCTTGCGCAAGGCGTTTTATATCGCCCGCACAGGTCGCCCCGGTCCAGTCTTGGTGGATATCCCCAAGGACATCAGCTTCGCACACTGCAAATACACGCCTGCCAAGTCCGAGCCTGTGATGCGCTCTTATGCGCCTGTCGTAAAGGGTCATCAGGGGCAGATCAAAAAGGCTGTGCAGATGTTGCTGCAAGCCGAGCGCCCGATGATTTATACCGGTGGAGGCGTCATTCTTTCAGACGCCTCGCCAGAGCTGCATCAGTTTGTTCGAATGATCGGTGCGCCTTGCACGAATACTTTGATGGGGCTGGGCGCTTATCCCGCGACAGACAAGCAGTTTGTGGGCATGCCAGGTATGCATGGGACCTACGAGGCCAATATGGCGATGCAGCACTGTGACGTGCTGATCGCTGTTGGCGCCCGTTTCGATGACCGGGTCATTGGTAATCCCAAGCACTTTGCTCAAAATCCCCGCAAGATTATTCACATCGACATCGATCCATCTTCTATTTCCAAGCGCGTCAAAGTCGATGTGCCGATTGTGGGTAATGTCAAAGATGTTCTGACCGAATTGATGGCGCAGTACCAAGCCGCTGCCGCCGAAACTCGCCCCAACACCGAAGCCTTGGCCAAGTGGTGGCAACAAGTCGAGGTTTGGCGTAGCAAAGAGTGCATGAAGTTTGCGGATTCGACCGAGCTGATCAAACCACAGTCCGTCGTACAAAAACTGTGGGAAGTCACGGGCGGAGATGCTTTCATTACTTCCGACGTCGGTCAGCATCAGATGTGGGCAGCGCAGTACTACGGTTTTGACAAGCCTCGCCGCTGGATCAACTCGGGCGGCCTGGGCACGATGGGTGTGGGTTTGCCCTACGCCATGGGTGTGCAGATGGCTAATCCTGATGCAACAGTCGCATGCATCACGGGTGAAGGCTCTATCCAGATGAATATCCAGGAGCTCTCGACTTGCCGTCAATATCACCTGACACCCAAGATCATTTGCCTGAATAATCGCTTCCTCGGCATGGTGCGGCAGTGGCAGCAGATTGATTACTCCTCACGCTACTCAGAGTCCTACATGGATGCTTTGCCTGATTTCGTCAAATTGGCCGAAGCATACGGACATGTCGGCATGCGGATTGAAAAGCCTGCCGATGTTGACGGTGCCTTGCGTGAAGCGTTCAAACTCAAAGACCGCCTGGTATTCATGGACTTCATTACGGATCAAAGCGAAAACGTCTGGCCGATGGTCAAGGCGGGCAAGGGCTTGACCGAGATGTTGCTCGGTTCAGAAGATCTGTAAGGGGACCACCATGAAACATATTATTTCTGTTCTGATGGAAAATGCGCCTGGAGCGCTGTCCCGGGTGGTGGGTTTGTTTTCGGCGCGTGGTTACAACATCGAAACACTCACGGTTGCACCGACCGAGGACAATACTTTGTCACGTCTGACGTTGGTGACAATGGGTTCTGATGATGTGATCGAGCAAATCACCAAGCATTTGAACCGCCTGGTGGATGTCATCAAGGTCGTTGATCTGACAGAGGGTCCGCATCTCGAGCGTGAACTGATGTTGATCAAAGTTCGTGCGGTAGGTAAAGAACGCGAAGAAATGAAGCGGATGGCGGATATTTTCCGTGGCCGCATCATCGACGTCACCGACAAAGCCTACACCATCGAATTGACTGGTAATCAAGACAAGATTCAGGCGTTTATCGACGCCTTGGATCGAAGTGCGATTTTGGAAACTGTCCGTACAGGCGTTTCCGGAATCGGTCGCGGCGAGCGAATCCTGAAGCTGTGATCTGCTGCTGAATATTTAAAGTTGTTTCAACTATTTATTGCATTCAATTTACAAAAATCTGGAGCCCAGAATGAAGGTTTTTTACGATAAAGATTGTGACCTGTCCCTGATCAAAGGTAAGACAGTTGCCATTATTGGCTACGGCTCGCAAGGTCACGCGCATGCGCTGAACCTGCATGAGTCGGGTGTGAAAGTGGTGGTGGGTTTGCGCAAAGACGGCGCTTCTTGGAAAAAGGCCGCCAACGCTGGCTTGAAAGTCGCCGAAGTCGCCGATGCAGTCAAAGCCGCCGACCTCGTGATGATGCTCTTGCCCGACGAAAATATCGGTCAGGTGTACCGTGAAAGCGTACACAGCAACATCAAGCCTGGCGCAGCCCTGGCTTTTGCTCACGGATTTAACGTTCACTACGGTCAAGTGATCCCTCGCGCAGATATCGATGTAGTGATGGTGGCCCCCAAGGCGCCTGGTCACACCGTGCGTGGCACCTATGCTCAGGGCGGCGGCGTGCCAGCTCTGGTTGCGGTTCACCAGGACAACTCAGGTTCGGCCCGTGATGTGGCCTTGTCATACGCGTGCGCCATCGGTAGCGGTCGTGCCGGTGTGATCGAGACGAATTTCCGCGAAGAAACCGAAACCGACTTGTTCGGCGAGCAGGCTGTGTTGTGCGGTGGTACGGTTGAGTTGATCAAAGCTGGTTTCGACACACTCGTCGAAGCAGGTTATGCACCTGAAATGGCTTATTTTGAGTGCTTGCACGAACTCAAGCTGATCGTTGACTTGATCTACGAAGGCGGTATCGCCAACATGAACTACTCGATCTCGAACAATGCCGAATTTGGCGAGTACGAGACAGGTCCCAAGATCGTGACCGATGCGACGCGTGAAGCCATGCGCAAGTGCCTGACCGATATTCAGACAGGCGAGTACGCCAAGCGCTTCATCCTCGAGAATCAGGCGGGTGCACCAGCTCTGATTTCACGTCGCCGTATCAACGCTGAGTCGCAAATCGAGGTGGTGGGTGCCAAGCTGCGCGCCATGATGCCTTGGATTGCTGCGAACAAGCTGGTCGACAAGACTAAGAACTGATTACCTTTAAATCAGTGAGCAGTTCAAACACGCCCCTCGGGGCGTGTTTTTTTGGGTTAACCTTCTCCCTACGATGAATACACCTCACTATCCCCACCCGATTATTGCCCGCGAGGGTTGGCCGTTTCTGGCTGGCTCGATTCTGATCGCACTGTTTGTGACCTGGTTGTCGCCAGCCTGGTCTGTGCTGTTTTGGATCATTGCGCTTTTTGTCCTTCAGTTTTTTCGCGATCCTGCACGCTCCGGTTCTACCGAGCCTCGCGCTGTGCTCTCTCCTGCTGATGGCAGGATTGTCGTGGTCGAGGAAACTCAGGATCCTTACGCTGACCGCAAGGCGCTCAAAATCAGCGTGTTTATGAACGTTTTTAACGTTCACAGCAACCGTTCGCCTGTGGATGGCGAGGTCGTAATGACCCAGTACTTTCCTGGCAAGTTTTTCAATGCCGCGCTCGACAAGGCCTCACTTGAAAACGAGCGAAATGCGATGATCTTGCGTATGCCCGATGGTCATATTGTGACTGCGGTTCAGGTAGCTGGTCTGGTGGCCAAAAGAATTCTTTGCTACACAAAGCAGGGCGACACCTTGTATCGCGGGCAGCGTTATGGTTTTATACGTTTTGGTTCCCGTGTGGATGTCTACTTGCCTCTGGGTTCACGTCCACGCGTAGCCATTGGTGACAAGGTTAGCGCGACGACAACCGTACTGGCCGATTTGCCTGAAACTCTTTGATGATCAAAACTCATGCCAGTTGACCCTTTGCGCGATCCAGAACAACGCCACCGCAGTATTTATCTGCTGCCCAACGCGTTCACGACCGCTGCTTTGTTTGCGGGGTTTTATGCTGTCGTTCAGGCGATGAATAATCGTTTTGAAATGGCGGCCATCGCGATTTTTGTCGCCATGGTGCTCGATGGCATGGATGGCCGGGTCGCCCGATTGACCAAGACAACCTCTGCCTTTGGCGAGCAATACGACTCGCTTTCGGATATGACGTCATTTGGTGTTGCGCCGGCCTTGGTGATGTACGAGTGGATGCTCCACGACTTGGGGCGCTGGGGCTGGCTGGCTGCTTTTGTGTACGTGTGCGGAGCTGCTTTAAGGCTGGCGCGTTTCAACACCAATATTGCCGTTGTCGATAAACGATTCTTCCAGGGTTTGCCCAGCCCGGCTGCCGGCGCGCTGATTGCTGGTTTTGTCTGGCTGGTCGTCGATAACCGCCTGCAGGTGCCCAAAGAGCTATTGGCTTGGACAGCGTTTGTCATCACCCTTTACTGTGGGGTGGCGATGGTCTCGAATTTGCCCTTTTATAGCGGCAAGTCGTTTGCCTTGGGACGCAGCGTCCCTTTTTGGGTCATTCTTGTCTTTGTAGCTGGTTTTGTGTTTATTTCCAGCAACCCACCCGTCGTCCTGTTTGGTTTATTCATTGTCTACGGACTGTCCGGATGGGGAGTCTGGCTCTGGCGCTGGCAGCGCGCCAGACGTTCCAGGACTTAACGCATTCTGTCGCCGTCACCCAAAGTATCTGGGTCGGGGGCGGGGTGGAATCGGTTGACCAGATTACCCTGCGGTCCCATATAGACGTACATCATTGCAGCCCAAACACCTTCTTGCTTGTAACGGTAAGCCCAGACAATCTCATTGCCTTTGGCAATGCCGTACTTGTTGGCGGGTTCGCCGAACTCACATAAAACTTGCTGGTCAGTCCATTTGCCGTTAGCCAGTACCTGGAAGTGAGCATCCGTCAGTAACTGTTGCATCTCAACGACGGTGCCTTGCTTGGTGGTATTGGTGCCCCAGGCGTATTGACCATAGGGTTGCATCGTCCAGATCAGGCGCTGTGTGCCGTCGTCGCGCGTGCAGGTGGTGGTGGGTTTGCCCAGTTTCTGAACGGCCTCGGCAACCGACATGCCAGGTTTGACGGACTGGTAGTTGGCGCAGCCGGCGAGCACGGCAACTGAGGCGGCCGCGATCGCAAAGCCTCCGGCCCGCAAGGGGCGTTTGAAAGCGGCAGCAAGCTGACTGGCTGGATTGCGGGCGGATATAGAGGTCAGTTTGGTCATTATTAGGCTCATTTCAGGGCTTGTCCGGGATCCAATCAGGATCGATTGAGTTGATTTTAGCCAATCGGCTATAATTCTGAAGCTTTATCGTAATACGTAGTGTTGAAAGTGCATTAAAATCGTAATGATTTGATTTATAAATCGTTTTTTGTTCCATCACGTCAGGACGCCTCGGTCCTGACGCTTGTCATCTGAGGTCATAAAATGTCTGTTGCTGATATTAAAAAATCTGACATCGTCGCGCAATATCAACGCGCACAGGGCGATACCGGTTCACCAGAAGTTCAAGTGGCTTTGCTGACAGCTCGCATCAATGAGCTGACAGGTCACTTCAAAACCCACATGAAAGACCATCACTCACGTCGCGGCCTGCTTCGCATGGTAAGCCGCCGTCGTAAGTTGCTAGATTATCTCAAGAGCCGCAACCCAGATTCCTATCGTGCACTGATCGAAAAACTCGGTCTGCGTAAGTGATCGGTATCCATGGGGCAGTCTCCCCGTGAGTCAACCGTGGTCGGTGCGGCACTACTGCCGCAACGTCCACGGTTTTTCATTTGTAAGGATTAAATTGTCATGTTCAATAAAGTGACCAAATCATTCCAGTATGGACAACATACTGTCGTGCTTGAGACGGGTGAAATTGCTCGCCAGTCCTCAGGCGCAGTCTTAGTAACGGTCGAAGATACAGTCATACTTGCAACGGTCGTTGCAAAAAAAGACGCCAAGGCAGGTCAGGACTTTTTCCCCCTGACGGTTGATTACATTGAAAAAACCTACGCCGCAGGCAAGATTCCTGGCGGTTTTTTCAAGCGCGAAGGCAAGCCTTCCGAAAAAGAAACACTGACTTCGCGTCTGATCGATCGTCCTCTGCGTCCATTGTTCCCAGAGGGTTTCTACAACGAAGTGCAGGTCATCATCCACGTGTTGTCCTGCAACCCTGAAATCGATCCTGATATTCCCGCAATGATCGGTGCGTCGGCTGCTCTGGCCGTTTCAGGCATTCCTTTCAACGGCCCGATTGGTGCTGCCCGCGTGGGTTACATCGATGGCCAGTACCTGGTGAACCCGACTGCGACACAGCTCAAAACTTCGCAGATGGATCTCATCGTTGCAGGTACAGAAGCCGCTGTGCTGATGGTTGAGTCCGAAGCTCAGCAACTTTCCGAAGAAGTCATGCTTGGCGGTGTGGTGTTTGGCCACAATGCGATGCAAGCCGTTATCGGCGCGATCAATGACCTCGTGCGTGAAGCCGGTAAGCCCGAATGGGATTGGCAGCCAGCGCCTAAGAACGAAGCGCTGATCGCAGCAGTGACTGCCGCCGCTCAGGACGCTCTCTACGCAGCCTATCAGACACGTCAAAAGCAAGAGCGCACCACGCAATTGCGCCAGGTCTATGCGAACGTTCATGCCAAACTGGCTGAAGCTGCTGCCGCACAGGGTGTTGCTGCTCCCGATGGCGTGACCGTCGACAACATTCTGTTTGATCTCGAAGCCAAAATCGTCCGTAGCCAAATTCTGAGCGGTGAGCCACGTATCGACGGCCGCGACACGCGTACTGTGCGTCCGATCGAAATCCGTCTGGGTGTATTGCCACGTGTTCACGGCAGCGCATTGTTCACGCGCGGCGAGACTCAGGCACTGGTGATCGCGACTCTCGGCACCAAGCAAAACGAACAAATCATCGATGCGCTTATGGGCGAGTACCGTGACCGTTTCCTGATGCACTACAACATGCCTCCTTTCGCCACTGGTGAAACAGGTCGTGTGGGTACTCCCAAGCGCCGCGAAATCGGCCATGGTCGTTTGGCCAAGCGTTCGCTTGTGCCTTTGTTGCCCGATGCGCAAGACTTCCAGTACACCATTCGCCTGGTTTCCGAGATCACCGAATCCAACGGTTCATCTTCGATGGCGTCGGTGTGCGGCGGTTCACTTGCAATGATGGATGCTGGCGTGCCTCTCAAAGATCACGTTGCGGGTGTGGCGATGGGTCTGATCCTCAACGAAGGCAAGTTCGCCGTGTTGACCGATATCCTGGGTGATGAAGATCACCTTGGCGATATGGATTTCAAAGTGGCCGGTACCGAAAACGGTATTACAGCGCTGCAAATGGATATCAAAATCCAGGGCATCACCAAAGAGATCATGCAAGTCGCACTGGCGCAAGCCCGCGATGGTCGCCTGCATATCCTGAACAAAATGCGCGAAGCGATCCAGAATTCGCGTGGTGAGTTGTCGGCATTTGCGCCGCGCATGCTCAGCATGAAGATCAATCCAGAGAAGATTCGCGATGTGATCGGTAAAGGTGGCGCCACCATCCGTGCACTGACCGAGGAAACCGGTTGCCAGATCGATATTTCCGATGATGGCACGATCGTGATTTCAAGTGCTGATCTGGATCGTGCGCACGAAGCCCAGCGCCGCATCACAGAATTGACCGCTGACGTCGAAGTCGGTCAGGAATACGATGGCAGCGTGTTGCGTCTGCTGGATTTTGGCGCAATCGTCCAGGTTCTGCCAGGGCGTGATGGTCTGTTGCATATCTCTGAGATCGCAAACTATCGCATCGCCAACATCAATGATGTCCTCAAAGTCGGTCAGGCTTTGCGCGTCAAAGTGATCGAGGCGGATGACAAGGGTCGCCTGCGTTTGTCGGTCAAGGCCATCGGTGGCATTGAGCAACAAGGCGGTGCACCAGCCGCTGAGGCAGCCGCTCCAGCCGCAGCACCCGAGGCACCCGCTCAGTAATCACTGACGGTTTCCGCTAAAACCCTGTCAGGTCACAAGCCGGCAGGGTTTTTTTGCGCCAGCTCATAGAGCCCGGCTAATCTGAAAAGACGATCCCGACGCAACATCCCTAACATGGGCTCGGGCTGACGTCTGCCTGTAGAGACGAGCTCGCCGACAGTGGACTCAAGTGCCTCATTGATCATACGTCGGTGAGTGGGCCACCATTGAGACAGCAAACGATCCGGATCAATGAGCCCCAGCTGCTGGCGTCTGAGTTCCGAGCGACTGAAGTCCTTGATATTCCAAGTCAATATGCTGACTGGATTCGCTTGAGTGCTGGCGACTGCCGCGATACCGGTTGCCGCGACATGTTTATCTTTACGGTCGGTGTGTTTGAGTACCGTTTCAAAAGGCGTGACATCACCCATATTGGCGGCAGGAAATTGTTCCTGCATGATTTGCCATTCACACTTTAATAGCTCTGGATCGATCGTCCAAAGCCGTGCGGCGTTACGTTGCCATTCTTGACCAATCTTGTCTGTCCAGAGGGGCTGAAAAAGGCCGTCATGCGCAAGATTGAGCAAAAGCGGCCGAAGTAAGCCCGACATCATGATGCAGGCGTCCAGAACAAGGGCAGGGCGTTGGGCTTCGGTCATGCATGAATTAAATCACGACATCGCAATCTCTACATCGCATTCACGACAGCGCATTCATGAAAGCGCATTCATGAAAGCGCATGTTTAGCGGCTCGAATAATTGTTTGCGCATCCACTCCAAAAAAAGCCCTAAGGGTCGCGCGCGTATCACTGCGCCCAAAACCATCGGTGCCCAATGTCATAAAGCGACGACTTGAAGGAATATAGGCGCGTACCGTTTCAGGAACCGCGCGGACATAATCCGTGGCGGCAATGATCGGTCCTTGGCTCTTGCCGAGTTGCTGATAGATAAATGGCACGCCAGGCTCTGTTGCGCCAGCCAGAGCAGCTTGCTCGCAAGCCAGTCCGTCACGGGCCAGCTCGCTCCAGCTTGTGACGCTGTAGACCGAGGTTGTGATGCCTTGGGCGCAGAGTTCTTGAGCGGCCTTGATGACCTCAGTCAAAATCGCACCCGAGCCTAATAAAGTCACTTGCGAGATTTCGTTTTGAGCTTGATAGACGTTAAACAGGTAGGTCCCGCGGATAATGTCATCTCGAATACCTTCGGGCAAGTTTGGCTGTGCGTAGTTTTCGTTCATGAGCGTGACGTAATAAAACACGTCCTTTTGCTCAACCATCATTTCCCGCACACCCTGATCGATGATCACCGCCATCTCTCCAGCGAAAGCGGGATCGTAGGCTTTGCAATTGGGAATAGTGGCCGCATGTAAATGGCTTGTCCCGTCCTGGTGCTGCAGACCCTCGCCACCCAGTGTGGTGCGCCCGGAGGTCGCGCCTAAAAGAAAACCGCGGGGGCGTTGATCCGCTGCAGCCCAGATCTGGTCGCCTACCCGCTGGAAGCCAAACATTGAGTAGTAAATGTAAAAGGGCAACATCGCTAAGCCGTGCACGCTGTAGCTCGTCGCAGCGGCGGTCCAGCTAGCAATCGCACCGGCCTCGGAAATGCCCTCTTCGAGAATCTGACCATCCAGAGCCTCGCGGTAGCTCAGAACAGAACCGATGTCTTCTGGCGCGTAGCGTTGACCCACACTCGAATAAATACCCACTTGCTTAAACAGATTCGCCATACCAAACGTCCTCGCCTCGTCCGCCACGATCGGTACGATGCGCGGACCCAGTACGGGATCCTTGAGCAAATTTCCCAACACACGGACAAAGGCCATGGTCGTACTCATTTCCTTGCCGTCAGCCTGCAGTGCGAACTGACTGTATTGGGCAATTTCCGGAACGGCAACGCTGTCACACGTGGTTTCACGTTTGGGCAAGTAGCCACCAAGAGCTTGACGCCGCTTTTGCAGGTACTGCATTTCTGGACTGTCGTCGGCAGGACGATAAAAACTCAGTGAGGTCGCTTGCTCATCGGTCAGGGGCAGATTAAAACGATTGCGAAACTCGATCAGATCGTTGTCATCCAGCTTTTTTTGACTATGCGTGGTCATTTTTCCCTGACCAGCACTGCCCATGCCATAGCCTTTTTTAGTGTGCGCCAAAATCACTGTGGGTTGCCCCTGATGGTTGGCGGCTGCCGCGTAGGCAGCATGGATCTTGACCAGGTCGTGTCCGCCACGCTTGAGACGATCGATCTGATCATCCGTCATGCCCTGCGCAAGGCGAGCAAGCTCTTCGTTTTGTCCAAAGAAAGTGTCGCGATTGAAACGACCATCTTTGGCGGCAAAGGTTTGCATCTGTCCGTCGACCGTGTTGGCGAATGCTCGGGCGAGCGCGCCCGTCAGGTCGCGGGCAAATAAACCGTCCCAGTCACTGCCCCAGACCAGTTTGATGACATTCCAGCCCGCGCCTGTGAACAGTTTTTCCAGTTCATCGATGATGCGTCCATTGCCTCGCACGGGACCGTCCAGACGCTGCAAGTTGCAATTGACCACCCACACTAAATTATCCAGCCCCTCGCGTGCAGCCAGAGTCAGGGCGCTCATGGACTCGGGTTCGTCCATTTCTCCATCTCCGAACACGCCCCAAACTTTGCGTCCATCACAATTCAGCAAATTGCGATGCGTGAGGTAACGCATAAAGCGCGCGTGATAAATGGAGCTGATTGGACCGATACCCATCGAGCCAGTTGGAAATTGCCAGAAATCGGGCATCAGCCAAGGGTGCGGGTAGCTTGAGAGGCCTTGAGCCCCATTGTCGATTGCCTGGATTTCTTGACGGTAGTGCAGCAAGTCCCGCTCTTGAAGTCTGCCTTCGAGATAGGCCCGCGCGTAGACACCGGGTGCACTGTGAGGCTGGAAAAACACGAGATCCCCGCGATGTTGCCCAGGACCTGTGCCCCGGCGTGCCTCGAAAAAGTGATTAAAACCGGTCTCGAATAAATCTGCTGCACTGGCGTAGCTCGCGATATGACCACCCAGCTCTCCATAGGCTTGATTGGCCCTGATCACCATGGCCAGCGCGTTCCAGCGCATGATCGAGGCCAGGCGCTCTTCGATCGCCAAATCCCCGGGAAAGACAGGTTGCTGCTCGACAGAGATGGTGTTGACGTAGGGTGTACTGAGTTCGGGCCGCCAACCTACTTGTGCGGTGTGCGCGGTGCGAACAAGTTCATCGAGTAAAAACTTGGCACGTTCGGGACCTTCGTTTTGCAGCACGGCTAGCAGCGCTTGTTTCCACTCTTGCGTTTCCTGGGTATCGCTGTCAATGGAAGCATTGAACCAGGAGGAAAGTCGGGGATCGATGGCAGCGTTCATAGTGTGTGCGAGTTTTGATTGAACAAAGAATAATCGTCATTCTAGGTACTTATTCGCAGCAGTTGATACCTAAATGAATAGTAAAAATGATAAATTGAAGCATTAAATTCTGAATTTTTATAAAAAACAGCATAATGAAACTAGATGCGATAGATTTGAAAATATTGTCAGAACTCCAGGCCGATGGAGCCCTTTCCAATATCGAGTTGGCACGCAGGGTTCATTTAAGTCCTTCACCCTGCCTGACCCGAGTGCGGGCACTTGAGTCGGCGGGTGTGATCGATCGATATGTCGCACTGGCCAACGCGGCGGCGCTTGGTTTAGGGCTGAACGTCTTTATCAATATCAGCCTGAAAAGCCAAAGCAAGGAAGCCCTCGCGCATTTCGAGCAGCGCATTAGCGAACACGACGAAGTCATGGAGTGTTATCTCATGACGGGTGACAGTGATTACCTGATTCGTGTGGCTGTCGCCGACATCGCGGCATTGGAAAAATTTATCCTGGAGCAACTGACTCCGATCCCCGGAATTGAAAAAATCCGCTCCAGTTTTGCGCTCAAGCAGGTGCGATACAAAACAGCTTTACCGCTCCCGATAAAAACGGACGTATAGTGTCGATTCTCTACAATAACGCTTCGTTACAAAAACTGTTCAAAGGATTCGCGAGACATGAGTGAAGTCTTTTCTCCCACACCAGCCTGGCAAGAACAAATATTCAAAGTTCTCAAAGAAGGCGGCATTCAACAAGTGTCTTATGTGCCTGACGCCGGTCATGCGCACGTGATTCGTCGTGTCAATGAAGACCCCGACATGCGCGGCATTGTGTTGACCACCGAAGAAGAGGGCGTTGCCGTAGCCTCTGGAGCCTGGTTGGGCGGACAGCGCCACGCGCTGTTGATGCAGAGCAGTGGTGTGGGTAATTGCATCAATATGATGTCTCTCCTGCAGAGCTGCCGTTTCCCGTTTTTGACACTGGTCACGATGCGTGGCGAGTATGCGGAGTTCAATCCCTGGCAGGTGCCTATGAGCAAGGCTACACAGGCTTCGATGGAGTTGATGGGCATCAAGGTTTATCGCGCTGAGCGTGCAGACGAGGTTGAGGATATCGTCGGAGCCGCCCTGGATTTCGCTTTTGAGGGTGGAGAGCCCGTTGCCGTGTTGTTGTCACAGCGCCTGATCGGTCGCAAAAAGTGGCTGCGTAACTAATTCACCAGATAGGAATTTCAATGAGTCAAGTTCAGTCTTCCAGCAGCGTCATTGATCGTCGCGAGTTTGTCAGTGCTCTGATCGCCAAGTGTCCGGAGTCTCTGATCGTCACGGGTTTGGGTTCGGCCACCTATGACGTATTCGCAGCAGGTGATCGCGATAAAAACTTTTATCTTTGGGGTGCCATGGGTGGTGCCGCCGCCATGGGCCTGGGCCTTGCTTTAGCCCAGCCTGACAAGTCCGTTTTGGTCATCACTGGTGATGGCGAGCAATTGATGGGTATCGGTTCTTTGGCCACGATTAGTGCTCAAAAACCTGCCAACCTCACCATCGTCGTGCTGGATAACGGCCATTTTGGTGAAACAGGTATGCAGTACAGCCACTCAAGCCTCGGAACAGACATGTCTGCCGTAGCCAAGGCCTGCGGGATTGTTAACTCGTATCAGGTCAAGGACATGGCGGGCCTTAAACAGGTCGAGCAAAACGTCAACGCCCGTCAAGGTCTGACATTTGCACAGATTCTGGTCAAAGCCGATGATCTGCCACGCGCCTTGCCCTCGCGCGATGGTGTGTTCGTCAAGAACCGCTTCCGTGCTGCTTTGGGTCTCGCACCATTTTAAGTATTGGATTTTTTGGCTGGGTAAAGGTGGCACGCCACATCTCCTTGCGCATCGCGCAGCAGATGTGGATGCTCCACAGAACACTCAGGCCGGCGTTGCTGACAGCGCGGGTGAAATGAACATCCGGTTGGCGGGTGCAAAGGGTCAGGAAAAGACAGACCCAAACCCATATCAGGGATACCGAGCCCGGGTTCGGGTGTGAGCACCGAGGCCAGCAGCGCCTGTGTGTAGGGATGACGGGGGTGTTTGAACAGATCGGCAGTTTTGGTGAGTTCGACGACGCGTCCCAGATACATCACGGCAACTTGAGTCGCGATATGTTCGACCACAGCCAGGTTATGGCTGATAAACACATAGGTCAGATTGAATTCTTTGCGCAAGTCGAGCAGTAAATTCAAAATCTGCGCTTGAACCGAAACATCCAGCGCAGAGGTCGGTTCGTCACAGATCACAATTTCAGGATTAATCACCAATGCGCGTGCAATCGCGACGCGCTGGCGCTGACCACCTGAAAGTTGTCCGGGCGTATTGTCCGCATAACGAGCAGGCAAGCCCACACGTTCCAGCATTTCAACCGCTTTTTTGCGGCGCTCGCTATTCGTGCCTACACCCAGTACGTCGAGCGGAAAAGACACGATAGAGGAGATTGTGCGTCGGGGATTCAGAGAGGAGTAGGGATCCTGAAAAATAGGCTGGACGCGGCGCGCGAGATCGCGGCGATCGATCTTGCTGATATCCTGACCGTCGATCAGGACGCTTCCGCGTGAAGGAGGTGTTAAACCGAGCAGCATCCGTGCGAGTGTCGACTTGCCGCAGCCTGACTCACCCACGATACCCAGCACGTCCTTGCGTTGAACGGACAGATCGACGCCATTGACGGCATGCAGAGTCTGACGGGGTTTAAACATGCCCGCACTGACTGAGAACGTGCGTTGCAAGTCTTTTGTTTCAATCAGCGCAGTCATTGGCCTGCTCCGCTTGGGTTCATTTCATTCATCACGCAGCGCCATTGTTGGCCTTGATGAGTCTTGTGCAGGGGGATTGTTTCGCTGCAACGCGCCTGTGCGTGTGCGCAACGATCCTTGAAGGCGCAGCCTTTCATCTCGCCGATCAGTGAAGGCACCACACCGGGGATGGTGCCGAGCTTGCCACCTGGGATGGTTTTGCCCGGAATCGGGATACAGCTAATCAAACCACGGGTGTAGGGGTGTTGAGGTGCGGCGAAAATATCTGCAGCCGCACCCTCTTCAACAATTTGCCCTGCATACATCACTGCCACGCGATCAGCAATGCGGGCAACAACGCCCAGATCGTGGGTAATGAGCACCATGGCAATGCCAAGCTCATCCTGGAGATCTGCCAACAGTCGCAAAATTTGCGCCTGAATCGTGACGTCCAGCGCGGTGCTGGGTTCATCCGCAATCAAAAGCTCGGGGCCGCACATGAGGGCCATTGCAATCATGACGCGTTGACGCAGACCACCGGAGAGTTGGTGCGGGTATTGCCCGAGTCGTTCGGCTGCCGAGGCAATGCCGACTTTTTCAAGTAGCTCGACAGCACGCAGGCGGGCTTCTTCGGCCGAGGCTTTGCGGTGGTGACGGTAATGCTCGGTCAACTGATCGCCGATCGTATAGGCCGGATTCAGGGCGGTCATGGGTTCCTGAAAAATCATGGCCATGCGATTGCCGCGTAAATCATTGATGCGACTATTGGTGGCGCGCGTCAGATCCTCGCCCAGAAACTCAAACACACGGCTGTTGCGCTTGGCTGTTTTGGGTAACAAACCCATCATGGACAGGGATGTGATGGACTTGCCACACCCGGATTCGCCCACAATACAAAGCGTTTCACCACGTTTAACCTGGAGAGAAATATCCCGCACCACGTGTAGTGTTCCACGCGGTGTGGCGATATCCACGGTCAAACCTTTTACATCCAGAACAATTTCGTCAGTCACCATGATTAAGCTCTCTCGCCTGGTGTCAGGAGCTGATGGAGACCATCACCCGCCAGGTTGATCGCGAAAATCAATAAAGCCAGTGCTGTACCTGGAATCGCAATCAGCCAAAATGAAAAGAACATGTAGGATTTCGCCTCTGAAATCATCAGGCCCCAGGAGGGCAGAGGAGGCTGAACACCGAGCCCGAGGAAAGAGAGCGCCGCCTCGAGCAAAATCGCACTGGCTGCTTCGAGAGTCGCAATCACAATCAAGTGCGGCAAGACGTTGGGGAGAACTTCGGTCAGCATAATCCGCAAGGTCGAAGCCCCGGCGGATTGCGCGGCTGAAACGTACTCCATGGAACGCACTTGCTGCGTCGCACTTCGCATCACAACTGCGAAACGATCCCATTTCAAGAGACCCAGCACCATGATGACGATCCATAAGGAGCTGCCAACAAGTGCGACCGTGGCCAGCGCAACCAGGATCACTGGCATCGACAGACGGGTGGTCACCATAAACGACACAATCATGTCGATTCGGCCGCCAAAATAACCTGCGAGCATCCCCATCGTCGTGCCGATCAAACCGGATATCACCGCAACACTCAAGCCGATCAGCAGCGAAATCCGTGCGCCGTAAAGCAAGCGTGACAAATAGTCTCGGCCCAGCTGATCCGTGCCCAACGGATGGACCCAGGTACCTTTTTCATACCAGACTGGCGGAACGGTCCGGTTGGTCAAGTCTTGAAAGTAAGGATCGTGAGGCGATAGCCATGGCGCAAAAATCGCACAGAAAATAATGAACAGGAGCAGGCCGCAGCCCACATAGAGTGCCTTGTTATTTTTCATATCATGCAACCCGAATGCGAGGATCAAGCCATGCGTTGGCAATGTCAGAAGCTAAAGTCAGCAAGATATAAATCACTGACAAGAGCAACACGATCACTTGCGTGACGGGGAAGTCTTTGTGGGTGATGCTTTGATAGGCCAGATATCCCAAGCCATCAAGCGCGAAAATCGTTTCGATCACAACCGAGCCGCCAAGCAGGAAACCGAGTTGAACAGCGGCGAGGGCGACAACAGGAACGATCGCGTTGCGAAGCGCATGCTTGAAAATGACAGTTCGGGTGGGCAGGCCTTTGGCTCGGGCAGTACGGATATAGTCTGCGCTCAAGACTTCGATCATGCCTGCGCGGATCAGCCTCATGAATGCCGGCGCAGCGTAGTAGCCAAGGGTAATGGCAGGCATGACAAAATGTTCCCAGGTGCCGCTCCCTGATACCGGCAATATCCTCCAAGTGATGGAGAACAGCATGATTAGGATCAGGGCGAAAAAGAAGTTAGGCATCGCCTGACCGACGACAGCAACAGCGAGGCAGAGGCGATCGATCCAGCTATTTTTGTAAATCGCGGCGAGTACTCCGAGAGGTACTGAAATGATGAGCGCAAATACAAGCGCGTAAATCGCGAGGAGTAACGTCGTTTCAAGCTTGGTAAAAATAAGCTTGCCAACGTCTGTTTTGAAATAAATGGATTGACCCAGATCACCCTGAACGATTTTGAGTAACCAATCACCAAACTGCACGATGATGGGACGATCAAAACCGTAGGTTTTACGGACCATGTCGATGTCGGCCTGGCGGGCGCCTTCGCCCGCAATCGCCAACGCTGGGTCACCCGAAAGGTAAAGCAGCATGTAGGCAAGAATTGAAACAGTCAGCGCGACCAGAACAGCAAGCCCTAAGCGCTTAGAAATATATGCCAGCATGATGCCTTACCTGTGTTGCAAACAAAAACAAACTAGAAACGTAAAAATTACTTCCAGCCCATTTCCCAGAAACGAACCAGTTCATCATGGTAAGGCTTGAATTTTACGTCTTTGCTGGCGACGTAATAAACAGGCAATGACCAAAGGGGAACTGCGTAAGCTTGCTCACCGATAATGGCAAGCGCCTTTTGGTAAAGTTCCTGACGCTTTTTCAGATCGACCGAATTATCGCCTTCGTTCAAGAGCTTGATGACCTCTGGGTTACGGCTCACGTCGTCACTGCCACCACCAAAGTAGACTGGTGTCGAGGCGGACAAGTCGTTGACCAGATTAGATCCCCATGTTTGATGAGTCAGGGATGTCTTGTTGGCTCGAGCCAGATCTCGCATCGCAGCGTACTGCATGAAGCTGAGTTTTGCTTTGATGCCGACGGCATTGAGGTAGTTGATGATCGCCTCAGTTTGCTGACGCTCGCGATAGGCCATGATGTCCACTTCAAAACCATTGGGATAACCCGCTTCGGCCAATAGTTTCTTGGCGAGAGCTGGATCATACTTGTAGGTCGGAACGCCCTCGCTCGTGCAGCCAACCTGAGAGGGTGTGCAGATCGAGTTGATGAGCTGACCGCCGCCCACGATATTTTTCAAAATCGCTTCCCGGTCGATCGCATGCGCAATAGCACGACGCACCCGGATGTCGTTGAGTTGAGGCGCCGGTGTGCCCTCGCGCGTGTTCATTTGCAGGAACACGATCCGCATGGTGTCACCACTTTCAACCTGCAAGTGTGGCAAGGCTTTGAGCTTTTCGGCCTGGTCCTTGGGAACGTGCATGATGAAATCTTCACCGCCGGACATCACTTCTGCCATCTGGGTCTGGCGGTCGGGGATAAAGCGAATACGCACCTTTCCAATGGTGGGCTGGGCCTTGGGGGAGTCCTTGAAGTAGTCCTTGTTACGCTCGAGCGTCAGGGATTTGCCGGGGATGTGCTCAACGACTTTGTATGGACCTGAGCCAACAGGCTTGAGGTTCATACCCGTTGGACCAACTTCCTGGTAATACTTCGCGGGATGAATGGCGACAGTAGTCGATAAATAGTCGATGGCTGCTGGGAAAGGTTGTTTCATCACGATACGCACTTTGTACTTATCGAGCTTTTCGGCCTTTTCAATCCAACGTACGTTAGCCTGGGTCACAGCCTTATTCGCTGGGTTGGATACGTAATTCAGTGTGTAGACGACCGAATCTGCGTCAAACTCTTCGCCATTGTGGAATTTGATGCCCTCGCGGAGGTCAAATTCAAGCGTTCGGTCATCGACTTGTTTCCAGCTCTTGGCGAGCTGGCCTTTGTATTCGTTTGTGTTGGGGTCGCGATAAACAAGGGTGTCCCAGACGTTGGCAGCAATGATCACGCCGATCCGGACGTTATTAAAGTAGGGATCGATATTTTCGGGCGTCTGGTCGTAGGCCATGCCCAGCGTGTCGTTCTTTTTTCCGGCATTGGCAGGCAAGGTGAAGGTGAGGCTGGCAGCAAGCGCGCAAGCGAATACACCCGCACGAAGACTAAATTTAGCCAAGGGGGCTTTAAAGAAGGTGCTCGAGTGGTTCATAGTGTTCCTCAAGATCGGTTTGTACGACAGCTAGCAGAATCTTTTAACAGGTAAAGCGTCATCGAGGCAACTGATCGCAAATTAGTACTTACGCTCGGTTTCTAGATCTGTACGCAATTACTGTGCCAAAATTGGCAATTGACAATCAATTCGTCAAAACTTTAGAAACCGATCCTTCATTTAGATTTCAATTTCTTTAAGGTGATGTATGCAGAACCCCGCACTCGAACAGGCTGTCCAGTTTGCGATTGATCATGAAAGCACCTGGGACCGCGATTGCACAAGCAGCAACTGGGGTGTGCATCACGGAGACCCGGCTCCTTACAACAAACTTTACGGTCCTGTGCACTCTCGTGGACCCAATTCGGGCACTATTTTGTTGCGCGGGAAAACCCTGACGTCCTGGGGAGAGCCCAAGCGCGCGGATCTGACTTTCAGTGTGGCCAAGACGTATCTCGCCTTGTTGGCGGGCGTTGCTTTTGATCGCGGTCTGATCACAGATGTGAACGAACCGATTGGTAGGAAACTGAAGGGAATCGGTTTCGACGAAGGCAATAATGCGCTGGTGACGTGGGAACAAATGCTGCAGCAGACCAGCGAATGGGAAGGCACGTTATTTGGTTTGCCCGATCAGGTGGATCGCTATCGGGCCGTGACCTTCGCCAAAGCGCCCGATGGCGTCAAAGGCGATGCCCGTCCCCTGCAGCCGGCTGGCACGTACTGGGAATACAACGACGTTCGTATCAATCAGTTGTCTCTCGCTCTGCTGCACTTGTTTCAGCGCCCATTGCCAGAGGTCTTTCGCGAGGCGATTACACGGCCCGTTGGCGCATCAGAAAACTGGAACTGGGTTGGTTATGACGATGCTTGGGTTGAGGTGGCGGGAAAACGCGTGCAGTCCGTACCTGGGGGAACACACTGGGGAGGCGGCATGTCAATTAGTAGTGAAGATCAGGCATTGATTGGTCAAATGATGTTGGACAAGGGGATGGCCAATGGCAAGCGTGTCTTGTCGGAGGAGTGGATCAAGCGTATGCAGGTTCCCTGCAAGCTTGCGCCGTTCTACGGTTACCTCGTCTGGCTCAATGACCAGCAAAAGGTATTTCCAAGTGTGCCGGCCTCAAGCTATTTTGCGGTAGGTGCGGGGAGTTCTTTTACCTGGATTGAACCTGAACTCAACATGGTTGTGATCATCCGTTGGTTGAATTCGGCCCATGCGGATGCTGTATTTGGAAAGATTTACCAAGCCGTCAAGGCGATGGCCTAGTAATCTCTGATATGTGGACAAAATAAATTGTCTGATTTTTTAACCCTGACACGGGAAACATGATGCAAAAAGATAAAACGCGTAAATTCTCACTGTCCGCCGCAACAGCCGCGCTGGCGTTGACTGTGGCCGCTGGTGGTGTGATGGTCGGTGCGACACTGCCTCTACCTGTTCATGCTCAAACGAGTGGACAGTCAGCCAATCTGACAATGCCTCAACTCGAGTCCCTCGTGTCATCGATCGCTTTGTATCCGGACTCGTTGTTGTCACAAATGCTGATGGCCTCGACCTATCCCCTCGAGGTTGCAGAGGCTGCAAACTGGTTGCGTAGTAATTCGCATCTAAAAGGCGATGCGCTTCAAAATGCGCTCAAACCGCAGACTTGGGATAATAGTGTGAAGTCCCTGGTGACGTTTCCCGATGCCCTAAACATGCTGGGTAATCAGTTGAGCTGGACACAAAAGCTGGGTGACGCCTATCTGGCTCAGCCCAAGGATGTGATGCAGGCGATTCAGGCGTTACGTGCCAAGGCCAGACAGGCGGGCAATCTGAGATCGAATGAGCAAGTGTCGGTCTCAAGCGATGCGCAATCAAACATCATCATCGTTCCCTCCAATCCTCAGGTGGTGTACGTTCCCACATACAACCCAATGATGGTGTACGGTGCCTGGCCTTATGCCGCCTATCCACCATATCCGGTCTACAACCCTGCCTGGGGCTTGATGAGCTTCGGGATCGGTATGGCTGTCGGCGCGGCGCTCTGGTCCACGCCGCACTGGGGATCGGGGTCCATCACGATCAACAACAACACCTTTAATAATTTCAACAATCGTTTTAACTCCGGTTCGAACCTCAGATCCGATTACCTGGGTAACAACAGCAGCTGGACGCATAACCCCGCGCACCGTGATGGCGTTCCCTATGGAAATTCTGCTTTGAACAACCGTTATGGCGAAGGTAACCGAAGCGAGATTACGAGAAACGATATCGCTCGCCAACAAAATGCCGTGAATGACTGGAGAAATAATGCCTCTCCAGAGGATAAACAACGTGCTGATCAAGCTCGCCAGAATGCCCAAAATGCGTTTAATCGCAATGCGACGCCTCAGGAGCGCAGCCAGGCTAGCCAGCTGAATCAACAGGCGCGCAGTGACTGGTCACAAGACCGTGCGAGCCCCAATCGAACCCGCGAGGCCTATCAGGAAAATCAGCTAGGTCGCGAGGGTCGTAGCGACTTTAATGCAGATCGTTTTGGCGGTGACCGCTTCGGTGGTGGCGATCGTTTTGGAGGTGGTCGTAGCTTTGGCGGGGGTCATTTTGGCGGTGGATTTAGGCGCTAAACAGTCCTGACAGGCCAGCCTCATTATTTTTTGGAAACAGCCATGATTAAAAAATTACTTGTTACTGCGATGTTTGCGACCCTGCCATTGGTCTCTGGCGCACAAAATGTTCCTCAGTCAGATGTATCACTCGGTGCCATGATCAATCTTTGCCAGAGTCGAACCGACCTTGAGGCTCAAACCTTTTGTTATGGTTTTGGCGAGGGTGTATATCAGGGTTCGGAGCTGACAAAGGACCCCAAAGCGCCTAAAACAGTGTGCTTGCCTCCCGGCGGTGTCGCCCGTGACGAGGTGTTGGCAGAGTTCATTCGCTGGGCCATTGCCAACCCTCAATATCATCAGGAAAAGGCCGCAGCCTCGATTTTGCGCTACTTGCCTATCCGCTTTCCTTGCAAGGGCTAAATGACTTTGGCGCTTTTGGATACAATAGCGCCTCATTAGTTGCCCCGATGATGAAATTGGTAGACATAGCAGACTTAAAATCTGCAGCCTAAGGGCGTGCCGGTTCGATTCCGGCTCGGGGCACCATATGCCAAGGGACTGACGCACGTCAGTCCCTTTTTTAATGCAAGAAAACTAATAGAAAGAATCCAAGATCTGTCATAGGATAGGAACTAGTCTTAGTGTCAGTTTGAATAAAAAATACGGAGATTATTGATGAAGCGTTTTTTTATCTGTTTGGTTTTTTGTATCCCAGGTATTGCGCTCATTCCAAGTGCTCTTGCACAAAATTATCCCAATAAATCGATCCGTATGGTGATTCCATTTCCACCCGGTGGCGGGACAGATTTGATCGCCAGAGAGGTGGGTAATGCCGTCAGTAAAAATACTGGCTGGTCCATCGTGCCTGAAAACAAACCTGGTGCCGGTGGTAATTTGGGGGTCGATACCGTTGCGAAGGCCACCCCCGATGGGTATACGATTGGATTGGGGCAGACCAGTAACTTGGCCATTAATCCGACGCTTTACAGCAAGCTACCCTATAAGCCTTTGCAGGATCTGGCGCCGATCGCGCTGGTGGCTTCATCACCTGTCGTGATCGTCGTGCCAGCCAATTCAAAATACAAAACGCTTGCAGACTTGATCAACGATGCCAAGGCGCGTCCTGGCATTGTGAACTCTGCTTCTCCAGGGAATGGTACGGTCGCCCATTTGAGTTCTGAACTCTTGCAACAGGTTGCAAATTTCAAAACACAGCATATTCCTTACAAGGGATTCAATCATGCGTTGAATGATTTGATTGGTGGCCAGGTCGACATGTTTATGTCATCTGTGCCGACCGCGCTTGCTCATATTAGGAGCGGTAAATTGCGCGCACTTGCTGTGACATCTTTGCAGCGTTCTTCTGAGCTGCCGGATGTGCCAACCGTTGCAGAATCCGGCTATCCAAATTTTGAGGCAATTACCTGGTTTGGTTTGGTGGCGCCTGCAGGAACACCAGAAGCAACGATCAAAGCGCTCAATGACCAAGTCAACATTGCACTCAAGTCCCCTGAGTTGAGCAAAAAACTTCAGAGCGAGGGGGCTGTACCAATGGGAGGCACGCCTGAGGAAATGCGCAAGTATCTCGAACAAAACTTGGCGATGTGGGAGAAGGTTGTTAAGTCATCTGGCGCTAAAGTTGATTGATTAACTCATTCATCCTTTGAATGGTTGGGAAGAGTTTGCTTCGTTACAGTCACTAACAATTTTTAATTTTCCTGAGAGAGTTACCGTACCATTCCGAATAGAAATCATTCAAACTCATGTTCATTTTTTGGATGGAAAAACGCGTGTACACACTTGAATTAATCGTAGAGCAAAACGGTAAGTTGATTGAGCGACTTGACCGAAGCATTGATCGTCTGGACAACAGCATGGCGCAGTTAAGCCAAGCCATGTCCGATTTGCGAGTGGATATGATTCAGGGGCAGGCAGCGCTACGACAAGATATTTCTGACGTTCGGGCGGAGCTGAGATCAGAGATCGAACGAAAAACTTTTTGGCTAATGACTGCGCATTACGGAGCATTGCTTGCTTTGCTGGGTTTCCTGGGCAAGCACTTCATTGAAAGCTATTTCAAATAAATACTGCTTTAGACCTTTTTATTTCCACCCGAAGAAATCTCCACAAATATCTCCCGGAATTTAATTACTAGAGCGTTGTTTTTTGCTGATTCTCTGATGATGAAACTGACTGGCATGGGATTTAGATCAGTTGGGAGATCAATAATTCTGATATTGCCCAATTTCACGTGCATGTCTGCGGCACTTTGCGGGATCACACTGCACAAATTAGAGCCCGCAAGCATTGTGAGGCTTTGGAAATAATTGGTGGTCTCGATCACAGGTTCGGGAAGCATCAAGCCGCGCCTTAAAAAAGAGTCTGTTAATTGTTGACGCAGACTCGAGTCTGTTCTTGGTAAGACCCATTCACGTTTGACCAACTCTTCGAACGAGTTTTTTCTTTTTCGCTTTTCTTTTGTTCCCTCGACGATACAGATACTCTCTGAATAAAGCGGAAAGAAAATTAACTCGTCAGTATTGTGCATAGAAGGCATGGATGCACCAGAGAGACGTCCAATGACGCAATCCAGTTTTCCCTCAAATAACTGGAGTAGCAGGTGTTTGGCAGTCCCCTCCTGTATCGAAACTGCTCCGCCACCACTTTCGCGGAAAAGCTCGATTGCGCGCGGCAGGTAAGCAAAGAGTGCCTGCGGGACAACCCCCACTCGGATGACGGGAGATAAGTTTTTGTTCAGCTGTTTGACTTCGTGCACGAGTGCGTCGAACTCATTCAGTATCGTTTCCGCTCGATTGGCCAGAATGGTCGCAACTTCAGTCGGGATGACACCTTGGGTTGTCCGAAGAAAAAGCGTTAATCCAATTTGTTTTTCAAACTCCCTGAGCATGGTGCTTGCAGCGGGCTGACTGATGCTCAAGTGTTTAGCCGCTTTGTGCAGGTTCCCAAATTCAACAAGATGTCGCATCAGGATCAAATGCCTGAATTTGATGTGCGATAGCGAGAGCTCTGGGTGCATGATTTTGATTGGCAATGTTATGAGCAAGTGATAAACAAAGATTATCACGAGATATAAATATTTGAATATTTAGTTCTTACAGTGGCTTCTATACTCAAAAAACCATTGAGCCCTAAAGGAAAGTCCATGAGCAAAACAGCACATTCAGCCTTGAACGCCTTCATGAGTCTTTTGTTCATTTGTTTGACGCCTTCGGCATATGCCGCTTGGCCCGATGATCAACCTATCAAAATCATTGTTCCGCAAGCCGCTGGCGGCACGAATGATACGTTGGCTCGGTTGGTAGGTGCTGAGCTATCAAAAGTTCTGGGTCAAACCGTTGTCATTGATAACAGACCAGGTGCCGCAGGTGCTATCGGGATGCAGGCGACAGTGCAGGCCCCTCCTGACGGTTACACGATCGCGCTTGCTTCGGATTCCGCCGCGCTTTTGGATGTATTGCGCCCGAATTTGCCTTGGAAATTTAAAACCGGCCTACAGGGTGTGGCGATGATTGGCGAGCAGCCCATCAGTATTGCGACGTCTTCAAAGACCTCATTTAAAACTTTTCAAGATGTGATTGATGCTGCCAAAGCGAAGCCTGCGAGCCTTGCCTACGGTTCATCTGGCATTGGTTCATCGCAGAACATTGTAGGAGAGTGGGTCGCGAGCCTGGCAGGAATCAAGCTTGTGCATGTTCCCTATAAAGGGGGTGGCCAAGCTGCGAATGATGTCGTGAGTGGACAGATACCTTTGGCGGTTTTAGGACTGGCTCCAATGCTTAAACAGCAACAAGCTGGAAATGTCCGAATTCTGGCGGTGACAACGCCAGAGCGCTCTAAAGCGCTTCCTGATGTGCCGACATTATCCGAGTTGGGGTTTTCTCAAATCGCGCTTGCGCAATGGGCTGGTCTGGTGGCTCCGGCCGCGACTCCGCAGCCCATCATCGAAAAACTATCGAATGCATTGTTGAAGGTGCTTTCTGAAAAAGCAGTCGGAGAAAAGATGCTTGCAGCGGGTATTACTCCGAAGCCACTTGATTACAAGCAATTTGATGCTTTTTTGAAAAAAACTGTGGATACCTGGAATCAGGTGGTCCCGACACTCAATATTGAAATTCAATAACGTTGACCATCATTCCTTGCAGGCAATTTATGAAAAAAACCAATATCGTTTTAGTCCTTGCGGATAATCTCGGCTGGGGAGAGCTGGGGTGCTATGGTGGTGGCGCGATACGCGGTGCACCTACTCCACGCATTGATGCCTTGGCCAAGCAAGGCATTCAATTGCTCAACTTTAACGTTGAGAGCGACTGTGTGCCGACACGCTCTGCATTGATGACGGGTCGCCATCCGATTCGAACGGGGGCTTTGCAATCAGTACCGGCAGGTTTGCCTCAAGGGTTGATTCCGTGGGAGGTGACAATTGCCGAGCTGTTGTCAAAAGCGGGCTATGCCACGGCCATGTTTGGCAAATGGCATCTTGGCGATAAAGAGGGTCGTTACCCCAAGGATAAAGGGTTTGATGAGTGGTACGGCATTCCACGGACCACAAATGAGAGCATGTTCACAGAACAGGTCGGTTTTGATCCTGAGGTCGTGGATGTTCCATACGTGATGGAAGGCTTCAAGGGCCGTCCCGCTGAAAAAAGGGAAATTTACGATTTGGAAATGCGCCGACGTATTGATGGCGTGCTGACGGAGAAAAGTTGTGACTTCATCCGCAGAAAAGTGGCCGCTGACGAGCCTTACTTTTTATACGTCCCTCTCACGCAGTTGCATTTTCCGACTTTGCCGCATCGGGATTTTGAAGGTCAAACTAAGAAAGGTGATTTCGCGGACTCGATGATTGAACTTGACGCACGCGTCGGTCAGATCATTGACGCTGTGAATGAAACTGGCACGCAAGACAATACCTTGTTTATTTTTGCCAGTGACAATGGACCAGAATATCGTCGACCCTGGCGAGGCAGCGCAGGAATGTGGACGGGAACATATCACACCTCCATGGAGGGTTCACTCAGGGTTCCATTCATCGCACGTTGGCCCGGGAAAATTCCACCTGGTCGTGTTTCAAATGAAATTTTTCACGTTGTAGATATTTACTCAACTTTAGCCGCTCTTGTCGATATCCCCATTCCTCAGGATCGACCGATAGATGGCGTCAATCAGCTTCCTTTTCTGAAGGGCGAAACACAGAATTCTGCACGTGAAGGCTTTGTGTATTTCATTAAAAATGAGATGCGCGCAGCAAAGTGGCGAGACTGGAAAATGCACTTTGTTTGGGAGAAAGAGCCAAATGAAGGAGCGAATCATTTGGAGACGCCCTATCTCTTCAATCTTGTTCAAGATCCAAAAGAAGAAACGGATGTCAGCTCCACTCAAGGCTGGGTGAGGGGCCCGATTCGGAAAATGATCAATGCCTTTCAGGCCTCACTCAAGGAGAATCCTCCTATCCCTCCGGGAGCGCCGGATGAATTTTTACCGAAAAGATGAGCACTTTGAGTTGAGCGGAATGCTAATTCTGCCAAAACTTGTCCTGGATCAAACTTTGCACGGTTACTTTACGTCATGGAGCACCCCGTCAGGCTAATTTAGCCGTCATGAAAGGAAAATCCTCATGACCATGACACTCGATTCAGCACTCACAGCCTTTTCACAATGGCTACCTTCCAAGGACAGATGGTTTAAATCGCTCAATATTCTCGGCCGAAACCTTTCTCCCGTCGTGCAGGGCGGGATGGGTGTGGGGGTGTCCGCCCACCGATTGGCCGGAGCGGTTGCGCGTGAAAATGCGATTGGTACCATCGCCAGCATCGATTTGCGTCACCATCATCCGGACTTGCTGGAACAGACGGAAAAAGCCCGTGACCGAGACCTGATCGACCGGGTCAATCTGATTGCCCTGGATCGGGAGGTTCAGGCGGCTTTGCAGCATTCCGAAGGCAAAGGCCTGATTGCTGTCAATGTCATGAAAGCAGTGCGCGATCATGCCGCCCTGGTGCGCCAATCCTGCGAAAGCGGTGCGCATGCCATCGTAATGGGTGCGGGTTTACCGCTCGATTTGCCCGAAATGGTGGCTGATTTCCCAAAGGTTGGTTTGATCCCGATTCTTTCCGAGTCACGCGGAGTGGCGATCGTGATGAAAAAATGGCTCAAAAAGGGACGCTGTCCTGACGCGATCGTCATTGAGCATCCTGGTCATGCTGGCGGTCATTTGGGTGCGGTGAAAATCGAGGATATTCATGCCGAGCGCTTCGAGTTTGAGCGCGTGATGACAGAGTGCCAGGAGTTATTCAGTGAGTTGGGGCTCGGTCGTGATGCGCCTCCACTCATTCTGGCTGGTGGCATTGATAGTCATGAAAAAGTGCGTCACTGGCTGAACGCCGGCGCCGATGCCGTGCAGTTAGGGACTGCCTTTGCGGTCAGCGAGGAGGGGGATGCGCATATCGATTTCAAGCGTGTTTTGCTAGGAGCCACGCCCTCAAAAATGGTTGAGTTAATGAGTGTCGCGGGCTTGCCTATGCGCGCGGTATCGACGCACTGGTTGCGTCAATACCAGCGCCAGGAGCCTAAGATGCAGGCCTGCGCAAAAGCCGATCCTAGGCGTTGTTCCCAGCGTATGGACTGTCTCAGTCAGTGCGGTTTACGCGATGGAAACAGCAAGGCTGGACAGTTTTGCATTGATTTAAAACTTGCCGCTGCCCTCAAGGGCGATGTGCAAAAGGGTTTGTTTTTCAGGGGCGCCGGTCGTCTGCCATTCGGAGACGCCATACGACCAGTTAAAGATTTGATCCAATACTTACTGCACGGATACCCATGTCAAACGCCAGCCTAGCCACCGTCGTCTTTGATCCGGAGCTCATTGCTCAGCACGATCGCAGCGGTCCACGCTACACCTCATATCCCACAGCGGATCGCTTCACAGAAGTCAACGTTGTCCAAACCTATTTGGATGCGTTACAGAACAGACAAACTGAGCGTCCTGGGGCGGACTTGTCGCTCTATGTGCATTTGCCCTTTTGCGATACGGTTTGCTACTACTGTGCGTGTAACAAGATCGCGACCAAGGATCGCGCTCGGGCAGATACATACCTGGATTATCTTGCCAAAGAAATTTGGCTGGTGCGTAAACGCTTTGCCAACATGCCGCGCGTCAGCCAATTACACCTAGGTGGAGGCACGCCGACTTTTCTGACCAACGCTCAGCTTGAGCGGTTGATGGGGTTATTAAAAGGATCTTTTGAGTTCACCCAGGACGCGGAGTGCTCTGTCGAGATTGACCCCAGGAGATTAAATGAGGGCACACTTGAGCTCTTGGCGCGACATGGATTTAACCGCATGAGTATTGGTGTGCAAGACCTCGATCCTGCCGTGCAAAAGGCGGTCAATCGCATCCAGCCTGCAGAGGTCACCGAGCGCGTCATGGCGCAGGGTCGATCACTCGGATACAGGTCCATCAATATCGATTTGATCTATGGCTTGCCCAAGCAATCCGTCGATACCATGCGCGCGACCTTAGCCACCGTATTGCAATGGCGTCCTGATCGTATCGCCCTCTACAGCTATGCTCACTTGCCCGAGCGCTTTATGCCGCAACGCAGAATTGAATCGGTGGATTTGCCCATGCCTGCTGAAAAGCTCGCTATGCTCAAAATCGCTGTGACCAGTCTGCTGGCGGCGGGATATGTCTACATTGGCATGGATCACTTTGCGTTGCCTGATGACGAGTTGGCTCAAGCGCTGGTTGATGGCACCTTGCAACGTAATTTTCAGGGATATTCCACTCAGGCCGATTGTGATTTGATTGCATTGGGGGTGTCCGCGATCAGTCGTATCGGTCATGTATATGCTCAAAACCACCGGGTTCTGGAGGAGTACTACGCTGCACTTGATCGGCAGACTTTGCCTCTTGCGAAAGGCCTATCCATGACCACGGATGATTTGATTCGCCGTGCCGCAATTCATGATTTATTGTGTCAATCCGAAATCACGATCCCGACGTTTGAAACTCAATGGTCAATAGAGTTCGCAAGCTATTTTGCTCCCGAACTCGAATACATTCAATCTCTTGCCGCGGACGGCTTGGTTGAGGTTTCACCTGATCGTATACGGATTACACCCAAAGGACGTTTTTTGGCGCGCATCGTTGCGATGAGTTTCGATCGCTACTTGCGAGAGGCCAAAACCATGGCCCGGTATTCCAAAGTGATTTAGTTCGACTCAACCACCCAAGACCCAGATTTACCACCATGTTTTTCAAGTAGCTTGATGCCATCGATTACCATCCCGCGGTCGATGGCTTTCAACATATCGTAAATGGTCAGTAAAGCAATCGATGCGGCGGTGAGCGCCTCCATTTCCACGCCGGTACGTCCCACAGTCTCCGAGCTCGCGGTGCATGTCACGGACGATGTTGCCACATCTGTCACAAAATCAACGGTCACGCGCGTGAGTGGAATGGGATGACAAAGCGGGATCAACGCGCCAGTCTGTTTGGCGGCCAAGATGCCAGCGAGACGGGCCACACCTAATACGTCGCCTTTTTTAGCATCGCCTTGAGAGAGTTTGGTAAAGGTGGCTGGCTGCATGGTAATGCGTCCCTGCGCGACGGCGCGTCGATGTGTTTGCTCCTTGGAGGAAACGTCCACCATATGTGCCTGACCGGACGCATCAAAGTGTGTGAGATTTTGGGTCATGAAGGATTCCGCTGAGCTTGAAATGCCTCGGGAGTATTAAAATTAATAAACGCCGCCGCATCGTCAAACATCACTTGAACGGCATGGATCGCAGTCATCCATTCGAGTACTTGTCCATGGCCTGCATCGAGTTGTTTACCAAGCGCGGCGGCAACAGAGGGTTTGATGAGGCAGCATAAAGGCTGAGGACCCTCAGAGGTCACAGCGTATGCGGCGAGTGACTCGGGGTGGTCAGTCAGGCTTTGTTGCAGCCGCTCATATAAATTGCTCGGCAAAAGAGGAACATCGCAAGGAATGACCAGCAGGTTATTTTTTTTGCAGCGCATGAGTCCCGCTTCGATTCCGGCCAGCGGACCGGCGAAATTCTGACGCTCGTCGGTGACAACCGCGTGTCCCGTTTGTTTGTAAGCATCTACATTACGATTCGCGCTGATGAGAATACGTGCTGGAGGTGGCTCTTGCTTGGATAGCGCTGATAGCGCATGTTCAACCAGAGGCATGCCGCTCCACATGACCCAACCTTTGTCTTTGCCGCCAAGCCTGGTTCCGCGACCACCTGCCAGGATGAGAGCATCGTAAGTGAGTTTCATTTCCATTTTGCAGCTGCCCGATGATCGCTATCGCGTGCTTCGATCCAGCGTGGACCTTGTGGTGTCCATTCCTTTTTCCAAAAAGGCGCCTCTGTTTTCAGGTAGTCCATGACAAAGCGATTGGCCTCAAAGGCATCCCCGCGATGTGCGCTGGCGGTCAGCACCAGGACGATTTGATCCCCTGGATACATTTTTCCGATACGGTGTATCACGCGGGCGCCTTGAAGCGACCAGCGTTGCGCTGCCTGCTCAAGAATTTTCAGTAATGATTTTTCAGTCATTCCGGGATAATGTTCGAGCTCGAGGGCCACGACATCATCGGCAAGATTGAGATCGCGCACTGTGCCGACGAAAGCCACAATCGCACCAATTCCGCGATCGCTCGCCAACAATGTTTTGTGTTCGCGGCCGAGATCAAAATCCTCGTGTTGGACTGAAACGGAGAGGTACTGAGTCATTCAGCCTCCCGTGACGGGTCTGAAAATGGCCAATTCCGCACCTTCGACTAATTGAGTGTCGAGTTCGATCATTTCCTGATTCATCGCCACCCGAAAGGCTTGTGAACCATCAAACGTTTCCGTCCAGACACCGCCCCGCGCGCACAGTTGCGCAATCAGGTCGCGTACGGTTCGCACAGAGTCGGGAACCAGAACGCGTTCTTCACTGAGACCGAATTTTTCTCTCAGTTGCGCAAAATACAAAACATGGATGTTCATGGTGGCAATTTTGATCTCAGTACTGCAATTCTGACAGGGAAAGGTAGCGAACCGTATCACCTCGCGCAATTTTCGTCTCAGGAGCCAGATCAACCAGGCCGTCAGCCCAAGCCAGGCTACTCATCACGCCAGAGCCTTGGTTGGGCCAAAGGTCTAGTACAGGTGCGCCTGAGGCATCGCTCGTGATTTTGACGCGTAAAAATTCGCGTCGACGATCAGGCTTTGGCCAATCAAAATTCGCAGTCGCTGTGAGGTATTTCAAGCCTGTATCGATCGCGCCCATACGCTTGAGCAAAAATGGTCGTGCCATTAATAAGAAAGTCACAAACGCACTAACTGGATTACCCGGCAAGCCGATGAAGTCTGTTTGACCGACGCGTCCATAAGCAAGGGGCTTACCTGGCTTCATGGAGATTTGCCAAAGATCGAGAGTGCCAAGTGCCATCACAGCCGCTTTCACATGATCTTCTTCGCCCACGGACACCCCTCCGCAAGTGATGATGACATCATTCTCACTCGCGGCTTTGCTGAGGGCTTCTCGAGTTTCCTCGGCCGTGTCGCGCACAATGCCGTAGTCCTTGACATGGCAGCTCAGCTGGGTGAGCAGTCCATTGATCGCGTAGCGGTTGCTGTTGTAAATCCCGCCGGGCGCCAAAGGCTGTCCGGGTTCTGTCAGTTCGTCTCCAGTAAAGAAAACGCCTACCTTAAGCGGTTTAAATACCGTCACGCTCGCAATACCGATTGACGCCAGCATGGCGAGCTGCGCCGCGCCTAAGCGCTGTCCTGCTGCAAGGACCACTCCACCCGCAGCGATATCCTCTCCACGGCAACGTATGTGTTGAGAAAGCTCAATCGGGTGTGTGAGAGCGATCGACCCGTCCCGCTCTTGAGTATGCTCCTGGGGCACGACAACATTCGCGCCTTCGGGGATCGGAGCTCCCGTGAAAATACGAGCCGCCGTATCGGGTCCGAGTGGTGTACCAGTTTGACCCGCTGCGATGCGTTGAGTGACAGGGAAAAGTTCTGGCAGCCTCCCGATGTCCTGCACATGCAGCGCATAGCCGTCCATGGCGGAGTTATCAAAACCGGGGACGTTGATCGGGGACGTGATTGCTTGCGCGAGCGTGCGCCCTTGCGCAGCTAAAAGAGAGAGTGTTTCAGTCGCGACAAGTGGCTGCGCGCTTGACAGAAGAGTATGGCGCGCGTCTTCAAAATTCAGGAGGTTGGCTCTGGGTTTCATGCGATTAGGCTTTGGTGAGACTCAAACCAGACTTTAACCTACCTGCACGAGGCCGTTAGCCCCCGGTTTGAGACATAAAGCGAATGATTTTTGTCGGGGCTTCGCGAAATTCGTGACGCTCGGGTTTGAGCTCAATGCCCTCGCGCAGCGTTTGTTCGAGCTCGGCATCAGAAATGCCGGCGCGTAACAAGGGCCTGAGCTCGACTTTTTCTTCTTGACCCAGACACAAGTAAAGTGTGCCGTCGACAGACAGCCGCACTCTGTTACAGGTTTCACAGAAATGCTGACTAATTGGCGTGATGAGACCAATTTGTCCGCGACCGTCGACGGTACGCCAATAGCGTGCGGGACCGCCACCCATTTCTTTGATCTCAGGAATGAGTTCAAAGCGTTCGCGCAGTCGCTCGAGTACAGGGCCAAGGGGGGTGTAGCCAGAGGCCAGGCCGGTACTACCCATCGGCATCGTTTCAATCAAACGCAGAATAAAGCCGCGGTTGATACAGAACTCTGTCATGGCTTCGACTTCGTGCTCGTTGACACCTGGCATGACAACCATGTTGAGCTTGATCGGTGAAAAGCCATGCTGTTCGGCGGCATCGAGACCCGCCATCACGTCATCGATACTGTCGCGACCGGTAATTTGCGTGACACATTCACGATTCAGACTATCCAGGCTAATGTTCAGTCTGGAGACGCCCGCTGCGCGCAATGCCGCAGCGTGTTTAGGGAGCTGTGTGCCATTGGTTGACAGAGAAAGGTCCCGAATGCCGGGCAGGGCGCTGATGCGGGCGGCCAGTTCAGGAAGATTGCGACGCAACAGAGGCTCACCGCCCGTTAAGCGGATGCGAGAGGTTCCCATTCGGGCAAAAGCACCCACCACCCGCTCGATTTCATCAAAAGTCAGCCAGTTTTTGGGCTCCTGATAGCCTTTGAAGCTTTTTGGCAAGCAATAGGTGCACTTCATGTCGCAACGATCCGTCACCGAGAGGCGCAGATACTCAATGCTTCTGCCAAAGCGGTCGATGAGGGGTGAAGTTGTCTCTGTCATCACAAGTGCGTCGGTCAAGCCTAGTTTCTTATACTGTTTCTAAATGTACTCTTATTTTGAATTTAATCTGTAAACCGCCATGTCAACAAGTGGGGTATCAACATGAGTATTTACTGGGGCGCCCTTTTGATTGCCGGGCTTTGCGAGGTGGGTTGGCCCTTGGGCTTGAAGCTGGCTGATGCACCAGGCATGAAAATCTGGGGGCTGGTGCTGGCGATCGTCAGTATGGCGATTAGCGGTGCACTATTGTGGTTTTCTTTGAAAGAAATTCCGATTGGCACGGCCTATGCGGTCTGGACCTCGATTGGCGCAGTCGGCACATTTGCTCTGGGGGTGTTTTTTTTCGGGGATCCGAGCTTGCCAATTCGCTGGTTAGGCGTGGCATTTATTATCTTGGGCGTGGTGATGCTCAAGCTAGGGTAGGGCCGGAAACTGGCGGAAGCGGTGAGATTCGAACTCACGGAGGGCGTGAACCCTCGCCGGTTTTCAAGACCGGTGCCTTAAACCACTCGGCCACGCTTCCATCAAGAAGGGCTGAATCATAAACGATTTATCGGGATATTTCCTGCCAATGGGGCAGCGACCCCCTCAAGAGTGGCCAACAGGATACAATTCTGGGTTTGCTGCTATCTATTCAACGCTCAAAAATGACTGCAACTCGCACTCGACTCGTACTCGGCAATTGGAAAATGCATGGCAATCTGGCGGATAACACCAAGTTGCTGAATGCTCTTTTGGCGGCGCCCAGAGCCGCAACCACCACGCAGATGGGTGTGTGTGTGCCTTTCCCATATCTTGCCCAGACTGCTTTGGCTTTGTCAGGTTCGTCCATTGCATGGGGCGCTCAGGACATCAGCGTGCACGCACAGGGTGCATACACGGGTGAAGTTTCCGGCGGGATGCTAAAGGATTTTTCTTGTCATTATGTCCTGGTGGGTCACTCCGAGCGACGCGCGATGCATGCCGAATCAGATCAGCTTGTGTCGGACAAGGCGCGTGCGGCATTGACTGCAGGTCTCACGCCTGTCGTGTGTGTAGGTGAATCTCTGGCTGAACGGGATGCCGGTCAGGCAGTGTCTGTGATTACCCGCCAGCTCGCCCCAGTTTTGGCGCTTGGTTCAGAGGCAGTCCTGAAAATGGTCATTGCCTATGAGCCCGTCTGGGCGATTGGCACTGGTCGTACCGCAACCCCTGAGCAAGCCCAGGAAGTGCATGCGGCGATCCGAGCGGCGCTTAAAGGTGCGGGTGCAGAGCAGGTTCAGATTTTGTATGGTGGTAGCGTTAAGGCGGCAAATGCCGCGAGTTTGTTTGCCATGCCTGACATCGACGGTGCACTGGTCGGTGGGGCGTCTTTGGTTGCAGAGGATTTCTTGGCTATCGCTGCCTAACAGGCAGTTCTGTTTCTGGTTTTTCCTCGCTATTCAGTTTTCGGAGCGTTTCAATGTCTTGGATGTTTAATCTTCTGCTGGTTGTGCAGATCCTGTCTTCCCTAGCCATCATCTCACTCGTTTTGCTCCAGCAAGGCAAGGGTGCTGACATGGGGTCAGCTTTTGGTAGCGGCTCGGCCGGTAGTTTGTTTGGTGCAACGGGTGCCGCAAACTTTATGTCTCGCGCGACAAAATGGGCCGCTGTTGTCTTCTTTATTTCCACAATCGGTTTGGCCTACGTGGCAAATCGTGGAAATACGGGGCAGGACACGGGCATCATGCAAAACTTCACACAAACCCCACCTGTTGCACCACCTGCCGGTTCGGCTGTTCCGGGCGTTGCACCTGCGGCGCCTGTTAATGCCGTTCCTGGTGTGCCAAGTACCCCTGCAGTTCCAGCAGTGCCTGCAGTGCCTGCAGTACCGGCTGCACCTGTGGTGCCCTCAGTACCTGCTGCACCTGTGGTACCGGCTGCTCCCGCAGCACCTACTAGTAATTAAAGGGTCAAAGTTCAAGTCAAAGATTGTCGCTACGTGCTACAATCTTTGGCTAATCAAGACCACACAAAAAGCCGACGTGGTGAAATTGGTAGACACGCTATCTTGAGGGGGTAGTGGCGAAAGCTGTGCGAGTTCGAGTCTCGCCGTCGGCACCATCAAATGTCTGCAGTTAAAACTTCAACGTAATTTCTCTGCAGTTCAACGCATATCTCTTGCGATCTCACCAAGAACACAAAACTTTTAGGTATATTGTGACAATGTTCACAATATGGCTTTTGTGCGCGTTCGCACATTGACGAGCACAAAGCCATAAAAATTTTTAGCAAGATTCACTTATTACAAACCAAGAAGGACTGAATCATGAAAATTCTCGTCGCCTCCGACGGCTCCAAGAATGCACTGCGTGCTGTCAAATATGCTGCCGATTTGTTGGCCAACAGCAACGACAAGACAAAGAGCATTACGCTCATCAGCGTACACGACGATGCTGGATTGCGTCATGCCAAAGCATTCGTGGGGAAAGAGGCGGTTGCCGACTACCTTCGTGAACTCAGCGAAAAAGAGCTCAAGTCTGCGATGAAAGTACTCGATGAAAAGGGAATCAAGCACGATATGGTCATGCTGGTCGGTAATGCTCCCCAGGAAATCGTTGCGCACGGGCAAAAAGGGAAATACGACATGATTGTGCTGGGCTCCAAAGGTCGTGGCGCGATTGCTGACATCCTGCTGGGCTCCGTGGCGCAGCGCGTTCTGGCCCAGGCCAAGCAGCCGGTGGTGCTGATTAAGTAGTTTTAAAGCTGTATCGGGCCCATCGTGCGGGCTGATTAAAGAGGCGAGTCGGAATATTTGTTTCCGGCTCGTTTTTATTTTTGAGTGGGCAAAATCAACAATTTCCGTTGTTGTTCTATTACTACAATGGTGTACGGGTAAACCCTCTTTTTTTGCTCTGTTTTGCTCGTTTTGTTGCTGTAACCCAACAAAAATAGTCTCCCAAGGCTCTTTTCTGTCTGGTTTCATAGCCACAGCCCCCGATTTTTGATGCAATAGCGTCAACTTCCCTTAGCGGAGTTAGGGGGGCGGCAGACAAATAGTTGTTTGTTGCTCTTGTCACTCAAATCTACGGAGATTTCTTAAATGAAAAAGACTCTGCTCGCCGCCGCCCTGCTAGCCGGCTTTGCTGGTGCCGCTTCGGCCCAATCCTCAGTAACTTTGTACGGTATCGTTGACGGTGGTCTGCGTTACACAAGCGTCAGCCTTTCAAACGGCGATGGCGCATCCAACTTCGGTCTGGGCTATGGCCAACAGTCCGGTAACCGCTTCGGCCTGAAAGGCGTCGAAGACCTCGGTGGCGGTAACAAGGCAACGTTCATGCTCGAGAGCGGCTTTGATATCGGTAACGGTACAGCATTGCAGGGCAGCCGTTTGTTCGGTCGTCAGGCATGGATGGGCGTTGAAAGCAATTCATGGGGCTATGTCCGTTTGGGTCGTCAGCTCAACTTCGCAACAGAATACGTTGGTATCCCAGTTGATCCGTTCGGCACAGGCTTCGGTCAGTTGAACATGGGTGCTGCATTCGGCGTGGCTAACACCGACCGTATCAGCAACACACTCAAGTATCAAACACCTAACATGTCTGGCTTCCAGGCTGGTGTCGGTTACTCGTTCGCAACGGGCAACACCGGTCTCTACACTGCCGACGCAGGTGGCGGCACAAGCGGCACAGGCTACAACTTTGCTTCTTCGAATAACACACGTCAGTTGACACTCGGTGCTAAGTACGCAAACGGTCCTTTCTACGCAGCTGCTTCGTATGACAAAATCTACTCTGAAGCTGGTCTGACACAAGGTCGTAGCGCTTCTATCAGCTCATGGAACTTGGCTGGTAGCTATGACTTCAAAGTCGTCAAGATTGCAGCTGGCTACGGTCAGACACGTGACGGCGCTGTCCTCGGTCAGGGTGGTGGCGGAGCTGGTGCAACATTGGCTGGTAACCCAGTCGGTACTGGCGATCTGATTTTCGCTCCAGCAGTTGGTACAAACAGCTACATCGTTGGCGCAACAATTCCTGTGAACCCAGTTTCACGTGTCTTGTTGTCGTGGACAATGTTGACTCCTAACACCAACATGAAAGACATCTATAACGCACAGAACCAGACAGCATATAACCTGGCCTACACATACGACTTCACCAAGCGCACAAACCTGTACGCTTTCGTGGGTACGATGCAAAACGTCGGTACAGTTGACACAGCTAAGAGCACCACAGTTGGTCTCGGTATGCGTCACCAGTTCTAAGCATCCGCTTAGGATTGCAACCTAGCCTAGGCTAGGTTGTTGTACGACTCAGTAAAAAGCGAGCCACTCTTTTGAGTGGCTCGCTTATTTTTTAGTGGGTCATTACAGGTGAAACCCTGATGCAGGATGATACAATCTTGAAGTTTTGTGCAACAGCCGGAAACGTTCAATGAATCTGGAACAATACTTCCCCGTTTTGTTATTTATTGTGGTGGGTACGGCGATCGGCTTTGCGCTGATTGCGGCAGGTTCACTCATCGGTTCTCATCGTCCCGACGCTCAAAAGCTCTCGCCCTATGAGTGTGGTTTCGAGGCCTTTGGTGATGCGCGTATGAAATTCGACGTTCGCTACTATCTCGTCGCGATTCTCTTCATTCTGTTCGATCTCGAGATTGCGTTTTTGTTCCCATGGGCGATTGCAAATGGCTCGGTTGGGATGGTCGGTTTTGTGACAGTCATGATTTTCCTGGCTGTGTTGACCGTTGGTTTCATCTACGAATGGAAAAAAGGCGCGCTTGACTGGGAATAACCCAATCTTTGCAGCGAAACATCTATGGCTATTGACGGTATTCTGAAACAAGGTTTTGTCACCACGAGTGCTGACAAATTCATCAACTGGGCTAAAACAGGTTCGATGTGGCCGATGACTTTTGGCCTGGCCTGTTGTGCGGTCGAAATGATGCACGCTGGTGCCGCACGCTACGACCTCGACCAGTTCGGTATTATTTTTCGTCCGAGCCCACGCCAATCGGATCTCATGATTGTTGCCGGCACGCTCTGCAACAAAATGGCCCCCGCATTACGCAAGGTCTATGACCAGATGCCTGAGCCAAGATGGGTGGTGTCGATGGGTTCATGTGCGAATGGTGGTGGCTACTACCATTACTCATACTCTGTGGTGCGTGGCTGTGACCGCATCGTGCCGGTCGATGTTTATGTCCCCGGCTGTCCACCCACAGCCGAAGCACTGGTCTACGGACTGCTGCAGATGCAAAACAAAATCCGTCAGACCAACACGATTGCTCGTTAAATCCAAAGCGTTGGTGACGCGTACATGCGTCCCGGCGGTTTAATCAGGCTTAAGACATGTCCAGGCTAGAAAACCTGCAACAACAATTGATCACTCTGTTCGGTGAACAGGCCAAGATCACACTCTCCACCGATGAGATCACGCTCGAGGTTGCATCTGAGCAGTGGCAGTCCACCTGTCAGCGTTTGCGCGATGAACCCGGTTTGAATTTTGAAACTTGCATCGATTTGTGCGGTGTCGATTATTCGACCTACGGAGCGGGTCGAGTGGGTGAAACGCCTGCTGGCGCCGTCGTGCCTCAGGCACGTTTCGCGGTCGTGGCACATTTGTTGTCTCTCAAGCACAACTGGCGCATGAGAGTCCGCACGTATGCTACGCATGCTGAGTTTCCGGTGCTCGATTCACTCGTCGAGGTATGGCCTGCTGTCAATTGGTTTGAACGCGAGGCATTTGATCTGTTTGGTATCGTGTTCGAAGGTCACCCAGATCTGCGCCGCATTCTCACTGATTATGGCTTTATTGGTCATCCCTTCCGCAAAGACTTCCCTGTCTACGGTAATGTTGAAATGCGTTACGACCCAGAGCAAGGGCGCGTGGTGTATCAGCCAGTCACAATCGAGCCGCGTGAGGTCATTCCGCGTGTGATACGCGAAGACGGCTATGGAGTAGGGCGCTAATCATGGCAGAAATTAAAAACTACACACTGAACTTTGGTCCCCAGCATCCTGCTGCGCACGGTGTATTGCGTCTCGTGCTCGAGCTCGATGGTGAGGTCATTCAGCGCGCGGATCCTCACATCGGTTTATTGCATCGTGGGACTGAAAAGCTCGCTGAACACCGCACATTCCTGCAAGCCTTGCCCTACATGGACCGACTCGACTACGTGTCGATGATGTGTAACGAGCATGCGTATGTCATGGCCATCGAGAAAATGATGGGAGTGACGGTACCGCTACGCGCGCAATACATTCGCGTCATGTACGACGAAATCACGCGCTTGCTCAACCATTTGATGTCGCTCGGCTCCCATGCCCTGGACGTGGGGGCGATGGCGGTCTTTTTGTACGCGTTCCGCGAACGCGAAGATTTGATGGATTGCTACGAGGCGGTATCGGGCGCACGTATGCATGCAGCCTACTACCGCCCCGGTGGTGTGTATCGCGACTTGCCCGACGCGATGCCTCAGTATGGCAAATCAAGCCAGTACCGCTCTGCCAAAGATCTCAAGGCGATGAACGATGCGCGTTCAGGTTCGTTGCTGGATTTCATCGAAGATTTCACGAATCGTTTTCCCGCCTGCGTGGACGAATACGAGACTTTGCTGACCGACAACCGCATCTGGAAACAGCGCTTGGTAGGCATTGGTGTGGTGGATCCCGAGCGTGCGAAAGCACTCGGATTTACAGGACCGATGCTGCGTGGTTCTGGCGTTGCCTGGGATTTGCGCAAAATGCAGCCTTACGAGGTTTACGATCGCATGCAGTTTGATATCCCTGTAGGCGTCAATGGTGACTCTTATGATCGATATTTGGTGCGTATCGCTGAAATGCGTGAAAGCAATCGCATCATTGCCCAGTGCGTCAAATGGCTGCGCAATAATCCCGGTCCGGTGATGATCGATAACCACAAGGTGTCGCCACCTCATCGCACCGGAATGAAATCCAACATGGAAGAGTTGATCCATCACTTCAAGCTCTTCACCGAAGGTTTCCATGTTCCTGCTGGCGAGGCGTATGCCGCGGTTGAGCATCCAAAGGGTGAATTTGGCATTTACATGGTGTCGGATGGGGCGAACAAGCCTTATCGACTCAAGATTCGTGCTCCAGGTTTTGTGCATTTGCAGGCGCTTGACGAAATGTCACGCGGCCACATGATTGCCGACGCTGTCACGATCATCGGCACCCAAGATATTGTTTTTGGCGAGATCGACCGCTAATTGTCTGCGTTTTGACTTTGCTACCATCGGATTTAGAACATGCTGCTCTCTGAACAGGCCTACAAAAGAATTGATCGCGAGATCGCCAAGTATCCGCCAGATCAAAAGCAATCCGCCATCATGGCATCGCTTGCGATTGCGCAAGAGGAAAAGGGTTGGGTATCTCCCGAGATCATTCAGGATGTCGCGGATTACCTTGGGCAGCCTGCGATCGCGGTTCAGGAAAACGCAACCTTTTACAACATGTTTGATGTCCGTCCGGTGGGCAAGTTCAAGATTACGGTCTGTACGAACTTGCCTTGTGCTTTGCGCGATGGTGAAAAGACAGCCGATTATCTTAAAAAGAAACTTGGCATTGGTTTTCGCGAGACGACTCCAGACGGTCACTTCACTCTGATGGAAGGCGAGTGCATGGGTGCGTGCGGGGATTCTCCAGTATTGTTGGTGAACAACAATCACATGTGCGTGCGCATGGAGCGTGAAAAAATTGATTCAATGATTAGCGAGCTGACCGAAGCCGCCAAGGGAGGCGCAGCATGAGCGCCGCAATTTTATCCAAATACTCCCAGGGGTTGATTGCTTCGCCCGGTTCGCTTGCGGATTCAATGGCTCTGCACGGTCGCCATATCGGACCGCAGATCATGGCGGATCTCGATGGTAATAACTGGCGCTTGGCCGATTACGTCAAGCGCGGTGGCTATGAGGCGCTTCGTAAAATTCTGACTCAGGGTATGAGCCAGGAAGATGTGATCGCCGAGGTCAAAGCCTCAGGTCTGCGTGGTCGTGGTGGCGCAGGTTTTCCAACGGGTCTGAAGTGGAGCTTCATGCCGCGCAGTTTTCCTGGTCAGAAATATCTGGTTTGCAACTCCGACGAAGGCGAGCCCGGTACTTTTAAAGATCGCGACATTCTGCGTCTGAACCCCCATATCGTCATAGAGGGTATGGCGATCGCGGCCTACGCGATGGGAATCTCGGTTGGTTACAACTACATCCACGGTGAAATTTTCGAGGTGTATCAACGCTTCGAAGAGGCCCTCGAAGAAGCCCGTCAAGCTGGCTTCCTGGGCGACCAGATCCTGGGTTCAAATTTTAATTTCCAGTTGCACGCTTTCCATGGTTATGGCGCGTACATCTGCGGTGAGGAAACCGCCTTGCTCGAGTCGTTAGAGGGCAAGAAAGGTCAGCCTCGCTTCAAGCCACCGTTCCCTGCGAGCTTTGGTTTGTACGGCAAACCCACCACGATCAACAATACCGAGACCTTCGCTGCGGTGCCTTGGATTATTCGCAATGGCGGACAGGCTTACCTTGAAGTGGGTAAACCTAACAATGGTGGCACCAAGCTTTTCTCGATCACGGGTGATGTTGAGCGCCCAGGTAATTACGAAATCCCTCTGGGTACGCCTTTTTCCAAATTGCTTGAGCTCGCGGGTGGTATGCGCGGCGGCTCGACACTCAAAGCAGTGATTCCTGGTGGTTCAAGCGCACCAGTCATCCCTGGAAACATCATGATGGATACGACGATGGATTACGACGCCATCGCCAAGGCCGGTTCAATGTTGGGATCCGGTGCAGTGATTGTCATGAATGACACGCGCTGCATGGTCAAGTCACTCTTGCGGTTGTCTTATTTTTATTACGAAGAAAGCTGCGGTCAGTGCACACCTTGCCGTGAAGGTACGGGTTGGCTCTATCGCATGGTCAATCGTATCGAGCACGGTCAAGGTCGTCCCGAAGATCTCGATCTGCTGGATTCGGTCGCTGGCAACATCATGGGCCGCACAATCTGCGCGCTCGGTGATGCCGCCGCGATGCCAGTGCGTGGTTTCCTGAAACATTACCGCGACGAATTTGCACACCACATCGAGCATAAGCGATGTGTCGTAGCCCCCTATCTCTAAGGTTTGGACAAAGTTATGGTTGAGTTAACCATCGACGGCAAGAAAGTCGAAGTGCAAGAAGGCAGCATGGTCATGCACGCCGCGCATAAGCTTGGCGTATACGTGCCGCATTTCTGCTACCACAAGAAACTATCCATCGCGGCCAACTGCCGCATGTGTCTGGTTGAGGTTGAGAAAGCACCCAAGGCGATGCCTGCGTGTGCCACACCTGCCACCAACGGCATGGTGGTCCATACCTGTTCTGAGCGCGCGGTCGCTGCCCAGAAGAGTGTGATGGAGTTTCTGCTGATCAATCACCCACTTGATTGCCCGATTTGCGATCAAGGTGGTGAGTGCCAGTTGCAGGACTTGGCGGTAGGTTATGGTGGTTCGACTTCACGCTACAACGAAGAGAAGCGTGTGGTCTTTCATAAAGAACTCGGTCCTCTGGTTTCAGCAGAGGAAATGTCGCGTTGTATCCATTGCACGCGCTGTGTGCGATTTGGCCAGGAAGTGGCGGGCATCATGGAGCTCGGCATGGTTGGACGCGGCGAACATTCCGAGATCACAACTTTTGTGGGACGTTCAGTCGAGTCCGAGCTCTCGGGCAACATGATTGATTTGTGTCCGGTGGGTGCTCTGACCTCCAAGCCTTTCCGTTATCAGGCTCGTACATGGGAACTGGCGCGTCGACGCTCGGTTTCTCCTCACGATAGCTTGGGTGCAAACCTGGTTGTGCAGGTCAAAGGCGACGAGGTGATTCGTGTGGTGCCCTTTGAAAACGATGCGCTGAACGAGTGCTGGATCAGCGATCGTGACCGTTTCTCTTACGAAGGTCTCAATGAGGACCGTTTGACGGTTCCGATGATCAAGGGCGAGGATGGTCAGTGGAAAGAAGCCACGTGGTCTGACGCCCTCCAGGTTGTGGCCCATGGTTTGATGGATGTACGCGATGCATCGGGTGGTGCGCAAATTGGTGCTCTGGCGAGTGAGTATTCAACGCTTGAAGAGTTGTCGTTGCTTGCGCGTGTGACGCGCGGTCTGGGTTCTGAAAATATCGATTTCCGTCTACGTCAGACTGATGCCTCTCTGGATGCTGCGCTAACCGGCGCGCCATGGCTGGGCTTTCCAGTCGCTGAGCTCGATACGCTGGATCGTGTTCTGGTAGTGGGCTCTTTCCTGCGCAAAGACCATCCTCTGATGACACAGCGTTTGCGCCAGGCTGCCAAGCGCGGAACGCAGATTTCGTCCATTGATATCGCTGCTGACGATCCGTTGCTCAAGCTGACCGCGCGCGCCACTGTGCTGCCGAGTGCGTTGGCTCAAACGGTTGCTCAAGTCGCCGTCGCACTGTCCAAACTCAAGGGCCAGGAAGTTCCTGCAGCGTTGGCTTCTGTCCAACCTGACGCGACAGCGCAGGCGATTGCTCAAAGTCTTTCAAGTGGTGAGCGTGTTGCGATTTTGTTAGGCAACACCGCTGTGAACGCTCTTGATGCATCGATGATCGCTGCCAATGCGCAACTCGTCGCGCAACTTTCTGGCGGTAAATTTGGCTTCCTCACCTCTGGTGCGAATACTGTGGGTGGTTATCTCGCAGGTGCTGTGCCCACCAAGGGTGGCAAGGGCGCTGCGGCGATGTTGTCTCAGCCTCTCAAGGCTTATGTTGTGTTGCATGCCGAGCCTTTGCTGGATGCCGACAATGGGGCGCAAGCCATTGCCACGCTCAAGGCTGCTGAGTTCGTGGTGGCCTTGACGCCTTACGCGTCAGGCGCACGTGACTGGGCGAATGTGATGTTGCCTGTTGCGCCTTTTACAGAGACCTCCGGCACTTTTGTAAATGCTCAGGGCACAGCTCAGAGTTTCAAAGGTACAGCTGCACCACGTGGTCAAAGCCGTCCAGCTTGGAAAGTCTTGCGCGTGTTGGGCAATGTCCTGCATCTGGCTGGCTTTGATGACGAGACATCAGAGACTGTGCGTGACGCTGTGTTGGCCAATGGTATTGAGTCACGGCTGTCCAATCAGCTTCAAATTTTGCCAGGCGTGTCATCTGGCTCCGCTCAAGGTTTGCAGCGGGTGACAGATGTGCCAATCTATCGTAGTGATGCGATGGTTCGCCGTGCTCCAGCCTTGCAGGCAACAGGTGCATCCCGCACGCCTGTCGCGCGCATGCATGAGCAGACGCTTGCCAGTCTCGGTGTGTCCGTCGGCCAGCAAGTTCGGGTCAAGTCTTCGACAGGTCATGTCATGCTGACTGCCGAAGCTGACAACACCTTGGTTGCCGGTGCGGTGCGTATCGCCGCCGCGTTTGAACATACTGCCGCGCTTGGCAGTGCCTTCGGTCAACTTCAAGTGGAGCGTGCCTGATGGAGTGGCTGAACGTTCTTGAAACTTTCGGTACGGACTTGATCGGTCCAACACCTTGGCTTGTGGTCTGGACCATCGCCAAAATCCTGGTGATCGCTGTTCCAATTATTCTGTGCGTTGCTTACCTCACGTACTGGGAACGCAAGATGATCGGCTTTATGCACATTCGTCTGGGACCCAACCGCGTGGGTTTCCGAGGTCTGCTGCAGCCTTTTGCCGACGTTTTCAAACTCTTGACTAAAGAAGTGGTCGTGCCTACTCAGGCCAACAAGATTCTGTTTATCTTGGCGCCTGTTGTCACCCTGATGCCGGCACTCGCAGCCTGGGCTGTCGTCCCTTTCGGTCCTGAGCTTGTTCTGGCCGATGTCAATGCAGGCTTGATGTATGTGATGGCGATCACTTCGATTGGTGTGTATGGCGTGATCGTGGCGGGCTGGGCGTCAAACTCCAAGTATGCGTTTTTAGCGGCGATGCGCGCATCGGCCCAGATGCTGTCATATGAACTGGCGATTGGTTTCGTGTTGGTCACGGTGCTGTTGGTGTCCGGTAGCCTGAACATGACGGAGATCGTCAATGTGCAGACACGTGGCTGGTTCGCCGACATGGGACTGAATTTCATGTCCTGGAACTGGTTGCCCTTATTGCCACTTTTTGTGATTTACGTGATCTCGGCTGTTGCTGAAACCAACCGTCATCCGTTTGACGTGGTTGAAGGCGAATCAGAGATTGTGGCGGGTCACATGGTGGAGTACTCGGGAATGGCTTTCGCGCTGTTTTTCCTGGGTGAGTACGCAAACATGATTTTCCTGTCCTGCATGGCTTCCATCATGTTTTTGGGTGGTTGGGCAGCGCCTGTCGAATACGCGCCATTGACCTGGATTCCCGGCTGGATCTGGCTTGGCCTCAAGACTTTCTGCGTAGTGTCACTCTTTATCTGGTTCCGCGCTTCATTCCCACGGTATCGGTATGACCAAATTATGCGTTTGGGCTGGAAGATTTTTATCCCTCTGACGGGTGTGTGGCTGGTCGTGGTGGCGATCTGGATGCAAACACCCTGGAACATCTGGAACTGACCGCGACTCGACGGCAAAAAAGGCATTTATGGAAGCGATCAAGGATTTTTTCGGTAGCCTCTTGCTGCTTGAGTTACTCAAGGGCATGAAGCTGACTGGCAAGTATTTTTTCAAGCGCAAGATTACGCTGCGATATCCTCAGGAAAAGACACCCATGTCACCGCGCTTTCGCGGTTTGCACGCTTTGCGTCGTTACCCCAACGGCGAAGAGCGTTGCATCGCCTGCAAACTCTGCGAAGCAGTGTGTCCGGCCATGGCCATTACGATTGAATCGGATCAGCGCGCGGACGGCACACGTCGCACGACTCGCTATGACATCGATCTCACGAAATGTATTTTTTGTGGCTTTTGCGAAGAGAGCTGCCCGGTGGATTCGATTGTCGAAACACATATCCATGAGTACCACGGTGAAAAACGTGGTGACTTGTATTTCACTAAAGACATGTTGCTGGCCGTAGGCGATCGTTACGAAGACGAAATCGCCCTCAATCGCGCCATCGATGCGCCTTATCGCTGATCGCCGGGGCAGAAAGAAATCATGTTTATCACTATTTTGTTTTATGTCCTTGCCATCGTGTTGGTGGTTGCGGCGTTTCGCGTGATTACGGCTTCGAGCCCGGTCACCGCTGTGCTGCATCTGATTTTGGCTTTTGCCAACGCAGCCATGATCTGGATGTTGCTGGGTGCCGAATTTCTCGGTTTGCTCCTCGTGCTCGTCTACGTCGGGGCCGTCATGGTGCTTTTCCTGTTCGTCGTGATGATGCTTGACGTGAAAATGGAAGAGTTGCGCGCAGGAATCAAAACCTACTTGCCAATGGGCCTACTGGTGGGTCTGATCATGGTGGTGGAGATGTCTTTTGTCCTGTCCACTTCATGGGGGCAGGTCGGGGCGGCCGCAGACATGGGTGATGACTACAACAACACTCGCGCGCTTGGTGAATTGATGTACACCGAGTATGCCTACGCAGTTGAGGTCGGTGCCGTACTTTTGTTGGTCGGCATGATCGCGGCCATTTCTTTGACACTACGCAAGCGCCGGGACGTCAAGTACAACGATCCCGCAGCATCTGTGCGCGTGCGCGCATCCGAGCGCGTCCGATTGGTTGACTTGCCCAGTCAGGAAGCTGTGAACGCCAAATCGGGAGACCAAGCATGATGACGTTGACACTTCCCCATTTTCTGGTGCTTGGCGCCATTTTGTTTGCGATCGGTGTCTTTGGAATCTTTCTGAATCGCCGTAATTTGATTGTTCTGCTGATGTCGGTCGAGCTGATGCTGCTCGCGGTCAACATGAACTTCGTCGCGTTTTCCACCTGGATGGGTGACGAAGCCGGTCAGGTGTTTGTGTTTTTTATCCTGACGGTGGCTGCCGCTGAGGCTGCGATTGGCCTGGCGATCCTGGTGCTGTTGTTCCGCAACCTCAGCACGATCAATGTTGACGAACTTGACCGCCTAAAGGGCTAATCGGGAATAGAAGAATATGTTTAGCTCACCTAGTCTCTATTTAGCCATCGCACTCGCTCCTTTGCTGGGTGCGGTTTTGGCAGGCCTGTTCGGTACGGGTTTCCTGGGTCGTCAAGTCGGACGACGCACCTCACACATGATCACCATTGCATTGGTCGCTTTTTCGGCCGTGGGTTCAGTGCTGGTCCTGCTCGATGTTCTCAATGGTTTGCGCTATGACGGCACGGTCTACACCTGGATGATGCTGGGTCAGGCCAAACTGGAAATCGGTTTTTTGATTGATCCGCTCTCAGCGCTAATGATGGTGGTCGTGACTTCCGTGTCGTTGATGGTCCACATCTACACCATCGGTTACATGGCTGAAGACCCCGGCTACCAGCGCTTCTTTGCCTATATTTCCCTGTTTACCTTCTCCATGCTGATGCTGGTGATGGCCAACAACATGGTTCAGCTGTTTTTCGGTTGGGAGGCGGTTGGCCTTGTGTCCTACCTGTTGATCGGTTTCTGGTACACCAAGCCCACCGCGATTTTTGCCAACATGAAAGCCTTCTTGGTGAACCGTGTCGGTGACTTCGGTTTTGTACTGGGCATTGGCTTGTTGTTCGCGTATGCAGGCACGATGCATTATGGCGAGGTGTTCAAGCAGGCTGGCGACTTGGCCAAAGAAACGTTGCCAGGTACCGACTGGATGCTGTTGACGGTCGCATGTATTTGTCTGTTTATTGGCGCAATGGGTAAATCAGCGCAGGTTCCGCTGCACGCCTGGTTGCCTGATTCGATGGAAGGCCCAACGCCAATCTCCGCACTGATTCACGCGGCGACCATGGTGACAGCGGGTATTTTCATGGTGGCCCGTTTTTCACCGATCTTTGAGTTGTCGGATGTTGCACTGTCCTTCATCATCATCATCGGTGCGATTGGCGCGCTCTTCCTGGGTATTCTGGGCATCATCCAGAATGACATCAAGCGGGTGGTCGCGTACTCGACGCTTTCACAGTTGGGGTATATGACAGTGGCATTGGGTGCCTCGGCATACTCAGTCGCGATTTTCCACCTGATGACTCACGCGTTCTTCAAGGCTCTCCTGTTCCTGGGCGCAGGCTCCGTCATCATCGGCATGCATCACGATCAGGACATCCGAAACATGGGTGGTTTGCGCAAGTACATGCCCATTACCTGGATCACCTTCCTGATTGGTACCCTAGCGCTAGTCGGCACACCTTTCTTTTCAGGCTTCTACTCCAAAGAGCACATCATCGAAGCGGCTGCCGCCTCTACAGTCTGGGGTGCGGGTTTCGCGCAATATGCAACGTTGATTGGAGTATTTGTCACCTCGTTGTATTCATTCCGTGTGTACTTCCTGGTGTTCCATGGCAAAGAGCGTTTTGACACCTCTGGCGATCATGGTCACGGCCATCACGATGCAGCGCACGGTCATGATGATCACGACCACGCCCATGATCATGGTCATCACGGCGGGACTCCACACGAGTCACCCTGGGTTGTGACCTTGCCTCTGGTGTTGTTGGCGATTCCCTCGATTTTCGCTGGCGCATGGTTGTGCGATACCTTGTTGTTCGGTGGCTACTTCAAGGATACGATCGTCGTTTTGGCCCAGCATCCTGCAATGGCAGCAATGGCTAAAACCTGGCATGGCTGGGTGGCTTATGGGTTGCACGCCTTTGTCACGGTTCCGTTCTGGCTGATGATCGCTGGCGCGGTGATCGCATGGTATTGCTATTTGATTAATCCTAAAGTTCCTGCCGCGATCCAGAGCAAGCTGAAAGGGATTAATTGCATCCTTGAGAACAAGTACTTTTTTGACTGGTTTTATGAGCAAGTGATGGCACGTGGCTCACGTGCCTTGGGTAAAGGTCTCTGGCAGCAAGCTGATCGTGGATTGATTGACGGCTTGCTGGTCAATGGTTCAGCCAAAGTGGTGGGAGTGATCGCCGCGATTACCAGACGCTTTCAGACCGGATTTATCTATCACTACGCATTTGCGATGATCATCGGCCTCATGGCGGCGATTACCTACATTATCTTTGGTACCAAATGATGGCGAGCGAGATGGCTTCTTTTTCTACTCCTTGGCTCACGCTTTCGATTTTTGTTCCGATCGTTTGCGGTCTGATTGTGTTGGCCCTGGGTCGCGACGACCGTCCAGGATTGACGCGTAGTCTTTCCCTGATCGGCGCCATTGTCAGTTTCCTGGTGACGATTCCGCTTTACCTGGGTTTTGACAGCTCAACGGCTGCGATGCAGTTTGTTGAGAAAACAATCTGGATTGAAGCCTTTGCCGTGTACTACCACCTGGGTGTGGACGGTATTTCCTTGTGGTTCGTCTTGCTCACTGCTTTCATTACGATCATTGTGGTCATGGCAGGCTGGGAAGTCATCACGTCACGCGTTTCGCAATACATGGCGGCTTTCCTGATTTTGTCGGGACTGATGATTGGTGTCTTTGCCGCACTCGACGGCCTGCTGTTCTACATTTTCTTCGAAGCCACCTTGATTCCGATGTACATCATCGTGGGTGTCTGGGGTGGACCGAACCGTGTCTACGCAGCATTCAAGTTCTTTCTGTATACGCTGTTGGGTTCGCTCTTGACCCTGGTTGCTTTCCTTTATCTTTGGAACGCTTCGGGCGGTTCATTTGATATCCTGACCTGGCATACGCTCCCACTCGATTCAACACCCCAGTTGTTCATATTTTTTGCTTTCCTGGCGGCCTTCGCTGTGAAAGTACCGATGTGGCCCGTGCATACCTGGTTGCCTGATGCGCACGTCGAGGCACCAACGGGTGGCTCGGTGGTCCTCGCAGCGATCATGCTCAAACTCGGTGCCTACGGATTCTTGCGTTTGTCATTACCAATCGTGCCTGACGCCGCTGCGAGCATGGCGGGCCTGATCATTGCGCTGTCGTTGATCGCGGTGATTTACATTGGCTTGGTGGCTCTGGTTCAGGATGACATGAAAAAGCTGGTGGCGTATTCGTCCATCGCGCACATGGGTTTCGTGACACTCGGTTTGTTTATGTTCAACACCGCAGGCGTCGAGGGTGCGATCGTCCAAATGGTGTCGCACGGTTTTGTCTCTGCAGCGATGTTCTTGTGTATCGGTGTGCTGTATGACCGCATGCACAGCCGTCAAATCGCCGATTATGGTGGCGTGGTCAACACGATGCCCAAGTTCGTGACATTCTTTGTCCTATTTTCGATGGCCAATGCGGGCTTGCCAGCGACCAGTGGGTTCGTGGGTGAGTTCATGGTCATCATGGGCGCGGTCGAATACAACTTCTGGATTGGTTTGCTGGCCGCCACTGCGCTCATTCTTGGTGCGGCGTACTCGCTCTGGATGGTCAAACGTGTCGCCTTCGGCGAAGTCGCGAATGACCATGTCAAGGATCTGCATGACCTGACTTCGCGGGAATTCCTGATCCTTGGCATCATGGCGATTGCCGTGATTTATATGGGTGTCTATCCCAAGCCCTTTACCGACGTGATGCACGTTTCGGTTGAGGCCCTGTTGCAACACGTGTCTATTTCAAAACTGTAAGCCTCGCCATGATGCAATCCCAATTCGATTTCGCCCTGGCCGCACCAGAAATTATCTTGCTGGTGCTGGGTATGGTCATTCTGGTACTGGACGCGTTTAGCCAGTCTCCGCGCCGCACGTTGGCCTATGGTTTGTCACTCCTGACGCTGGCAATTCTGACAGTGATCTCGCTCTGGCAGCTTGGCTCCGGACTGGTTGGAGAAACCTTTTCTGGTCTCTATGTGGCAGATCCTTTTGCCCATGTCCTGAAAATTGCTTCGTACATCGCTGTGGCATTGACCCTCGTGTATGGACGTGAATACGTACAGAGCCGCGATATGCTTCGAGGCGGTGAGTTTTACGTCCTCGTGTTGTTTGCCCTGCTTGGACAGATGGTGATGATCTCGGCAGGAAACTTCCTGACGATTTATCTCGGTCTCGAGTTGATGTCTCTGGCTTTGTATGCGCTGGTTGCGATGCGTCGTGATCATGCCCAATCCACCGAAGCCGCCATGAAGTATTTCGTGCTGGGTTCACTTGCGTCAGGTTTCATGCTGTATGGCATGTCCATGATGTATGGAGCAACGGGCAATCTGGATCTGAGAAATATCGCTGACGCAGTGGGATCCGGTCAGATTGACTATCTACCTTTGGCGTTTGGTGTGGTGTTTTTGGTCGCAGGCTTGGCCTTCAAGCTGGGCGCTGTGCCTTTCCATATGTGGGTGCCTGATGTTTATCAAGGTGCGCCCACTGCGGTCACGCTGGTTCTAGCTGCTGCGCCTAAGCTTGCTGTGTTTGCGATTGTGGTGCGTATGCTTGTCGTGGGCTTTGGCGAGCTGGCCGTTCACTGGCAACCAATGTTGCTGATATTGGGCGTGTTGTCGCTCGCGATCGGTAACCTGACCGCGATCATGCAAACCAACTTCAAACGCATGCTGGCGTATTCGACAATCTCCCATATGGGTTTTGTCATCTTGGGACTGGCCTCAGGCTCCCTGGACGGTGATATTCAGGCCAACACGTCGGCCTATGGTTCGGCTTTGTTCTATATGCTGACCTATGTCCTGACGACACTGGCGAGCTTTGGCTTGGTGATGTATTTGTCTCGCGAAGGATTTGAATGCGAGAACATTGATGACTTAAAAGGCCTCAACCGTCGCAGTCCATGGCTTGCCGCGATGATGCTGATTTTGATGTGTTCGTTGGCAGGTCTGCCCCCACTCGTCGGCTTTGATGCCAAGCTCTTGATTTTGCAGTCACTGCTCCAGTCAGACCGCCTGTGGCTTGCTGTGGTTGCGGTCATGTTCTCCCTGATCGGTGCGTTTTATTACCTGCGCGTCATCAAGGTTGTGTATTTCGATGAGCCCGCCGAGCCGGTGTCGAAAGTCCCGGCAATGGGCGTGCTGTCGAACGGTTTGATGCTGATCAACGGTTTACTGGTGCTGGTCTTGGGCCTGATGCCTGGCGCTTTGATTGCTTTGTGCTTGCAGGTCATGCACATCACGCTTTCATACTAAAAATAGTCAGGTTTTCCGCGGACTTGGTTGCCACCACGAAGGTTGTTGCTGATGAATCAAAGTGCCGCTGTCTGGTTGTTAATTGTGCTGGCCTGCGTGGCAGCGAACCTGCCTTTCATCAACGAAAGGCTGTTCGCTGTGATTCCGGTTCAGCGCTTTAACAACGGCATCAAACCATTCTGGGTGCGTGTGCTCGAACTGCTTGTCTGGTTCTGTGTCATTGGCCTACTTGGAATGCTATTCGAGCGCATGATTGGCAATGCCTTTGCGCAGCGCTGGGAGTTCTACGTGACTGCCCTGACATTATTTGTTGTGCTCGCCTTTCCAGGCTTTGTTGTGCGTTATTTACTCAAGCGATAGTCAGGGCGCCACGCAAATCTGCTGACCCTGATTACTCAAACCAGTTCAATACCCCATCGAGCCCTGCGACATTGAGCGCGTAGCGGGCTTGTGCGCGCACGACAGGTTTAGCGCGGTAGGCGACGGAGTAACCCGCGAGTCCAAGCATTTTGAGGTCGTTCGCACCATCGCCGATGGCGATGATTTGCTCAGGCATCGCGCCGAGTTCTTTTGCAAACTGAGAGAGCGTGTCTGCTTTGCCTTGCGCATCCAGAATCCTGCCTTGAACTTGACCTGTCAGAAGGCCCCCAGAGGTTTCAAGGACGTTTGCGTGCGCAGCGTCCAGATTCAGCAGGCTTTTGAGTTTTTCTGTAAAAAAGGTAAAGCCTCCGGAGACGAGCAAAATCTTCAGTCCTGCTTGTTGCGCAGTTTTGACAAGCTTCTCTGCGCCTGGGTTCAGGCGCAATTTTTGTTCGTAGACAGCCTGCAGCACTTCGGTCGAGAGCCCTTTGAGGAAAGCGACACGGCGTATGAGGCTTTCTGAAAAGTCCTTGATTTCTCCGCGCATCGCTGCCTCTGTGATGCTCGCGACCTGTTCCTTGACGCCACCGAATGCCGCAATCTCATCAATGCATTCGATGTTGATGAGGGTGGAGTCCATATCCATCGCTAAGATTTTGCAATCATTGAGTCGTGCGCCTGCCGTGATGTAGGCGGTATCGACATTGACGCGCTCGCCCCACAACCTGACTTCCTCGCGAATAGCCACATCGTCACTGACCCCCAAAATACGCGCTGCGGTTGTACCCAGACGCTGAACGCCAGAGGCTTCCGCGATCGCTGCGGCGTGTTCGATTAATTCTCCGGAAAGAGCTGGGGACTGAATAACGAGATGTTGAGTGGTCATGGAGGCGATATAGGTAAGCGCTGGATGAGATTAAAAGCTTAACGCATTAATGTAAGGCTCTGAGCACAGTCCGGGTGGCATCGAAACGTGCAGCGACATCAGCCGCCTTGATTTCAACTCGCAGCTTGTCTTGACCTGAGAACCGGATATGGCGTTGTTTTTGCACGAGTTCTATCAGTTTGAGCGGGTCGACAGGTGCGTTTTGTTTAAAGTGCAACACAATCTGCGTTTCGCTTGCATCGATTTTTTGCAGGCCCAACGGCAATCCGAGCAGTCTAAGCTTGTGCGTGGAAATCAGGGTGCGAGTCGGCTCGGGTAATTTGCCAAAGCGATCAATGAGTTCTTCTTGTATGGCGATCAGATCGTCGTCGTGGGTGGTGTTGGACAGGCGCTTGTAAATGGATAAACGGGCATGCACGTCGCCACAATAATCGGCAGGCAAGAGCGCTGGCGCGTGGAGATTCACCTCGCAGCCGGCGCTAAAGGGCGCATCCAGATCAGGCTCAACGCCAGCTTTCAGCGCTCTGACGGCCTCGTTCAGCATGTCGTTGTACATCGAAAAACCGATTTCCTGAATATTTCCAGACTGTGATTCGCCGAGCACTTCGCCTGTACCGCGGATTTCGAGGTCGTGCATGGCCAGGAAAAAGCCTGAACCGAGCTCCTCCATGGCCTGAATCGCTTCAAGACGTTTTTTGGCATTCTTGGTGATGGCATCCTCACCCGGTGTCATCAGGTAAGCATAGGCCTGATGATGCGAGCGTCCCACACGGCCGCGCAGCTGATGCAGCTGGGCCAGTCCGAAACGATCGGCGCGGTGGATGATGATGGTGTTCGCGCTCGGAACATCAATCCCGGTTTCAATAATCGTCGTGCACAACAAGACGTTGAAACGTTTTTGATAGAAGCCTTTCATGACCTGCTCGAGATCACGCTCGCCCATCTGGCCATGCGCGACCGCGATGCGTGCTTCGGGCACGAGCTCCTCCAGGCGGGCCCTGCGGTTATGAATCGTCTCGACCTCGTTATGTAAAAAGTAAGCCTGACCACCGCGTTTGAGTTCGCGTAGCAGCGCTTCACGCATCGTGCTGTTGTCCTCGCGACGCACAAAGGTTTTGATGGCGAGTCGTTTCTGAGGCGCCGTCGCGATCACGGAAAAGTCCCGGATACCCTCAAGAGACATCCCGAGCGTACGCGGAATTGGGGTGGCGGTAAGCGTCAGGACATCGACTTCTGCGCGCAAAGACTTGAGGGCCTCTTTCTGTCGAACGCCAAAGCGGTGCTCCTCGTCGATGATCACGAGTCCCAGACGTTTGAACTTCACATCCTTGGACAGAATTTTGTGCGTGCCAATCACAATATCCACCGTGCCGTCCGTAATCCCTTCGATCGCGGTTTTAACTTCTTTGGCGGAACGAAAACGTGATAACTCGACGACTTTGACGGGCCAGTCGGCGAAGCGATCAGCGAAGGTTTGCGCATGCTGTTCAGCCAGCAAGGTCGTGGGGCAGAGCAGGGCGACTTGCTTGCCGTTGGCGATCGCGAGAAACGCAGCCCGCAAGGCCACTTCGGTTTTGCCAAAGCCGACATCGCCGCAGACCAGACGATCCATCGGTCGACCTGAAGTCATGTCTTCGATCACGCATTGAATCGCTGCCGCCTGATCGGCAGTCTCGTCAAAACCGAAGCCCTCGGCAAACAGATCGTAGTCGGCAAGCGGCAGCTTAAAAGCAAAGCCTTGTCGAGCCGCGCGTTTCGCATAGAGATCTAACAGCTCGGCTGCGGTGTCGCGGACTTGTTGAGCGGCCTTGCGTCGTGCCTTGTCCCACTGACCGGAACCAAGTAGGTGCAGCGGAGCGGATTCAGAGTCTGTTCCGCTATAGCGCGCGATGACGTGCAGTTGAGAAACAGGCACATACAGCGTGGTCTTGTTGGCGTATTCGAGAAAGAGGAACTCCATCTCGCCCTCGCCCATGTCCAGATTGACGAGTCCATGGTAGCGACCAATGCCGTGCTGCGCATGGACAACGGGATCTCCTTCACGCAATTCGGAGAGATCGCGAACCATCGCTTCGACATTGCTGGCGCGTTCCTGGTCGCGTTTGCCGCGCCGAGCCGTGCCTCCATGACCTGGATACAGATCGTTTTCGGTCAGAAACAACAGGCCTTTGGTGTTGACAACAAAGCCTGTCGCAAGAGGGGCTACCGTGATGCCAAAATGCGCGTCACTTTCCAGAAAGTTTGCCACCGACTCTGTCTGGGCATCTGGAGATAAGCCGTGCTCGGCCAGCATTTGCACAATCGTTTCACGACGCCCGTGCGAGTCCGTGCACAGAATGATTCGCTGGATATTTCCATATTTACGCGCGCCACCCTGCGACTCGGCGCGCATCAGGAGCTCGCGGAATTTAGCGAGCGGATCTTCTGCTCTGCGCGAGATGCCGATATCAGGGGCCGCGTCAAAATCCGGATGTTTAGCATCCGTGGTCAGGGCGAGCCTGGGGAAGGTTTTGAGTTGCTCGAACAGTGCATCGCTACTCAGAAACAGCGCCTCGGGTGCCAGAACAGGTCGTTCCCGATCGCTTTTTAAAAAGTTATAGCGAGTCGCCGTGTCTTGAGTAAAGCGACGCATGGCGTCTTCGATATCTCCGAGTGTGACGATAATTGTTTCGGTCTTGAGATAGTCGAAAAGTGTCGCTGTGGTTTCAAAAAACAGGGGCAGGTAGTACTCGACACCTGCGAACGGGATCCCGTTGCCCATATCGCGATAAGGTAATGCGCGTGACGGATCACCTTCGAAAACCTCCCGGAACGCGGCGCGAAAGTGGTTGCGCGCGGCTTCGTCCATCGGGAATTCGCGACCAGGTAAGAGCTGGACTTGGTTGACCGGGTAAAGACTTCGTTGCGTATCAATGTCAAACGCGCGGATCGATTCGATTTCATCGTCAAATAAATCGATACGGTAGGGCACGACCGAGCCCATGGGAAAAAGATCGATCAGGCTGCCTCGGACACAAAACTCTCCGGGTGCGGTGACCTGAGAGACGTGCGCATAATTGGCAAGTGTCAGCTGTGTCCGTAGTGCATGCTCGTCAAGCTTGTCCTTTTGCTTGAACGAAAAGGTATAGGCTGCGAGAAAGCTGGGGGGAGCCAGTCGATAAAGCGCTGTCGTGATCGGGACGGTCAGGACATCGACTTCGCCCAGCATCAGGGCATGCAGCGTCCGCAGCCGCTCGGAAATCAGGTCTTGGTGGGGAGAAAAGCTGTCATAAGGCAGGGTTTCCCAGTCCGGCAAGGGACGCACCCTGAGCGAGGGCGCAAAAATCGGAATTTCCTCCGCTAGGCGCTGGGCTTCAAGAGGCTCGGCCGTCAAAATCACCAGGGTTTTGCCGCTGGCAGCAGCGAGTTCGGTAAAAAGCCATGCGTCCCCGGAGCCCGCAGGTCGTGGTTGCGCAAACCGCAGACCGGGTTTCAGCGAGGAGAGAAGGGTAGAGACAGATTGAGCAGCAGCCGACATTGACAGGTAATCGCAGGAGTGATCGCGCATGAAAAAGCGCAAATGATGCGCGACGAGACGATGTTTACGACACCGACGAAACCATTGATTATAAAATCAAGCGGATATGACGCCTTCAAAGCCCTCTTTTGACCCACCGTTTCGTGTAGTCGCCCTTGTTCCGGCCGCCGGTATTGGTGCGCGTGCGGTCGCGGCGGGGCAAGCCCAAACGCCCAAACAATATCGTCTGCTAGCGGGACAAGCCATGCTTAGGCATTCGGTTCAAGCTCTGCTGGCGGATCACCGAATCCAGGAAGTGCGCGTTGCGGTGGCACCCGGCGACCATGAGGCGGCTGGTGTGTTGTCAGGCTTGCCTCGGACGCAATGCTCGCCCTGCGGAGGCGCAACGCGCGCGCAAACTGTTTTAAACGCGCTGCGCGAGGCGCAACTGGCGCCGCATGACTGGGTGCTCGTTCATGATGCTGCGCGGCCTGGCCTGCCTGCAGAGGCGTTGAAACGGCTGATTGATGCATGCCTGGCCGATGGCGTGGGTGGTTTGCTCGCGATGCCTGCCGCCGACACGCTCAAAATGTCGCAGCCTCAGTCTGAAAAGGTTGATCGCACAGTTCCCAGGGAAGGACTTTGGCTGGCGCAAACTCCGCAGATGTTCAGGGCGGGCTTATTGCTCGAAGCCTTGACGCAAGCGATCACTGCGCCGACTCCTCCGACGGATGAAGCCCAGGCCATGGAAGCATTGGGATTTTCGCCTGTTCTGGTGAGGGGCTCAGGGAAAAATACCAAAATCACATGGCCTGAAGATTTTGAATGGGTGGAGTCCTGGATATGAATGATTTTTCTTTTCGAATTGGTCAGGGCTTTGATGTGCACGCGCTCGTGGAGGGCCGTCCTTTGATTTTGGGCGGTGTCACGATCGAGCATACGCACGGCTTGAAAGGACATTCGGACGCAGACGCTTTATTGCACGCGGTGACCGATGCGTTGTTAGGTGCTGCTGGACTTGGGGATATCGGACGTTTGTTTCCCGACACGGATCCCCAATACAAAGGGGCCGACAGCAGGGTCTTATTGAGAGAGGCCTATCGCAGGGTCTTGGCTTCGGGATGGCAGTTGGTCAACCTTGATGCGACGATCCACGCTCAGGCACCTAAAATCGGTCCTCACGCCCCTGCAATGGTGGCTCACCTCGCGAGTGACTTGGGTGTTCAAACGACAGAGATCAACATCAAAGCGAAAACCAACGAGGGGCTGGGTCATCTGGGTCGCCAGGAGGGTATCGCCGCCAACGCTGTCGTGTTGTTACGCAAGCGGTGATCAAGAATTATCCATCGCTTTGATCGGTGAAAATTTCAACCTGAGCCGTGAGTCCACCGCCCGGGCGAGCGCTGAAAGTCAGCACGCCATTCATGTGTTGCAAGAGTCGATCAACAATGGCGAGGCCGAGTCCGGTCCCGGAGGCACCCGTGCGGGCATAATTGCCTCTCCAGAAAGGCTTGCGCACGCGCTCGAGGTCATGCGCAGGGATGCCCGGACCGTGATCGGAAACTTTTATTTTGAGCGAGTGATTGCTGCCTTCGAGTCTCACTTCAAGCTCAGCGATACCTGACGGACTCAAGCCGTAACGTCTCGCGTTTTCGACAAGATTGGTGAGAACTCGGCGCAGATCGGTCGCCGAAATTTGTGCATACAAATTCGGGGTGATGTGGGAGGTGAGTGTGCCGCCTGCATGCCTGGTCAGGCAGCGTTCGCGTTCTGTCACTTCTGCCACCAATCTGGAAACATTGATCGCGCGTGGTGGCTCAGGATTAGCGGGACGTGCGTAGTCCATTAGTTGGGCAAGTGAGTGATCGATTTGCGCGAGATCCTGATCGATTGCCTGAAGACCGGATTCACCGATGTTGCTCAACTCGATTTCGAGTCTCATCCGGGTAAGTGGTGTACGCAGATCATGTGAGATGCCTGCCAGCATCAGTGCCCTGTCAGCATTGGCCTGATGGAGTTCACGCGCCATGCGGTTAAAGCTACTGTTGAGCGCGCGCAGTTCTCGTGCGCCTGTTTCGGGGAGCGGGGGTGGCGAGGTACCTTTGGATACGAGCTGCGCGGACCGGGCCAGTCGCGCAAGGGGTCGATTGATGTAAGACACGCCAATCGCCGCACCCATCAGGGAAAGTAAAAGCGCGGCCGCACCCCAGCTCAACCACTCGATCCCCCCAGTCAGGCGTATTTCGTGACGTTCAAAGGCGAGCCAATATGTTTCATTATTCAGTCTGAAACTGACCCAAAACCCTGGTACATCATTGACCGACCAAGCCAGCATCGTTTCTTCACCCAGTTGGGCGCGAACGAGTTTGGCGACACGCTGCCAGTAGCGTTCGTCCGGCAGTGGCTCGATCATGTCAAGACCGGTTCGTGCGTAAACATCCAAGCCCTCGCGTAGCGAGAGCGTTCGCAACAATTCCCTTCGTTCGACCTTCGGTGCGTATGTCAGTGCCGCCAGTGTCAGGTTGACTGAGGTGGCGATACGCTGACTCATTTGCGCAGCGCGCGGTCCCATTTCCAAGCTCAAGAAAATCAAGACCCATGCACCCAGGCTTGCGAGCATGAGTGCTGAGAGCAGGAGAAAACTGCGTGTAAAGAGATCGATTTGGGACAACTTGTTGGAGAGCCAAGACCAAACACGACCCACGCCAAGGAGCCACTGAAGTGTTTGTTGCCTGAATAGTTGTCTAAGTGCGTTAATTCCTGCCATCTGGGACAAAAACGTAACCCATGCCCCAGACCGTCTGGATAAAAGCGGGCTTTGCCGGATTGATTTCAAGAAGCTTGCGCAAACGCGAGATCTGCACATCCAGGCTGCGATCAAAGGCCTCGTATTCGCGCCCCCTTGCCAGCTCCATGAGCTTGTCACGTGAGAGCGGAATCTTAGGGTGGCGCGCGAAGACTTTGAGAACGGAAAATTCGCCTGTCGTAATGGGGACAATTTGTTGGTCGCGCGTCAGGCTGCGTGTGGCCAGATTCAGCGTGTAAGGTCCGAAATGAACGAGCTCGTTGTCCTGTCCGGGAGCGCCGGGGTGCTCCTCTGTGCTGCGTCGTCTCAGAACCGCATTGATGCGCGCGAGTAGTTCACGCGGATTGAAAGGCTTGGACAAATAATCGTCCGCACCCATTTCCAGACCGATAATGCGATCGATTTCCTCGGCTTTGGCCGTCAGCATGATGATGGGCGTCTGATCATGGTTCGCACGCAAGCGCCGGCATACAGACAAACCATCTTCGCCTGGCAACATCAGATCCAGTACGAGTAAATCAATGTGCTCTCGCTGCCAGATCTTATTCATTTCCCTAGCGTCTTCGGCGATCAGCACCTGGAAGCCTTGTTCAGAGAGGTATCGTCGTAATAAGTCACGTAATCTGGGATCGTCATCGACCACCAAAATTTTCCGTGTGCACTGAGTATGTAAAGTATTCATAAGCAAAAATTTAACCGTGGTCGATTCCGAGAGTGTGTGAATCTCACAGGGTTTTACAAACTCTGACATATGCTTAACAGCATGTAACAAAGTGTTTCAAAAGTTGAGGTTTAAAAATTGAGGTTCAAAAATTGAGGTTCAAAAATTGAGGTTCAAAAATTGAGGTTCAAAAATTGAGCGGCGGGTGGCGTATCAATGAACGGTTGACAGACCGGCGCGCATGAAAACCTGCTGGTTCATTACAATCAAGCTATGACAAGAATTCTGGCATTCGAAACCTCAACCTCCACAGGCACTGTTGCGCTTATTTCGGAGCGGGAGTCGCCTTGTGTGGTGACTCAACGCACGATCGAGGGAACGACTGGTCACGCCTCCGCCATACTCCCAATGGCGTACTCTATTTTAACCGAGCATAACCTAACTCAGAAAGATTTAACTGCAGTCGCCTTTGGACAGGGACCGGGAGCTTTTACCGGGGTGCGCGTCGCCTGTGGTGTTGCTCAAGGCATTGCGTTGGCGCTCGATATTCCGGTGATCCAGATCGGGGCGCTGCCAGCCGTGGCACTCCAGGCCGCCTCCCGTCATCCCGATTCTTTGCTCTACGTCGCTTTGGATGCGCGCATGGAGGAGGTTTATTTTGGCGTGTATGCCCGGTCTGCTGCCGCTGAGCTGGTTGTCGTTCAGCCACCTGTTTTGCTGGCGGCTGCGGATGTGCTGTTATATGCCGAACAGCGCCAGCATGTATGGCGTGACCGTTTTCCGGGCGTTTCGTCTGTCGCCTTGGTGGGAGAGGGCTGGAGTGTCGTGCAAAACCACCTTGCCGCTAAGCTTTTGCCCGCTCACTGGATCGTGGATGATCTTCAGGCGCGTCCCAATGCCGGTGCCGTAGCGACTCTCGCATTACAGGCCTGGAAAGACGGTCAAACATTTTTACCGGAGCATGCTGCGCCGCTTTACCTGCGGGACAAAGTTGCGTTTACAACTCTGGAGCGTGCACGCGGCGACGGGGGCAATCCGCGGGCACAGCCTCCCGGTGCGGCAGCCTTGCTACCTATGCTCCGCGCTGACTTATCGGAAGTGGTTGCCCTTGAGGCGGCGGTACAGTCGTTTCCCTGGACACTTAAGAACTTTGAGGATGCACTCGAGGCGGGTTATGAGGCTTGGGTGTTGCGCACGGAGGATGGGTTAAAAGGGTTCGCCATTACGATGTTGGCGCCTGATGTTGCACACCTGCTCGTGATCGCTGTGGCGCGTGATGCGCAGCGTCGTGGCTATGGACATCAATTGCTCGAACACACGACGCGTTTAGCCCGCTCCGCAGGAACAGAAGGGATTGTGCTCGAGGTGCGGCCTTCAAACGCATCAGCCCTGGCGTTTTATCGGAGCGAGGGTTTTGTCCAGATTGGTGTCAGACGGGATTACTATCCCGCTGCAAAGGGTCTGCGAGAAGATGCTTTGATTCTGAAAAAGAGTTTTGACCACTGATGACAACACCTCAACCGCCTGCGCTTCAATACTCTGCCTTGCAGCTTGCCTGGCTGCAGGAGCTCGGCATTGAAAAGCCATGGTTGCCGAGTGAACAACCTCCCGCAAGCAAAGAAATCGCAGTTGTCATAAAACAAGTTCGGACGCCTGCAGCAACAGACACTGTGCCTCCAGCCGCTGTGATGCAGCCAGCTGCGCGATTGCCCAGTGCCAACAAAAATCGCAGCCCGGCTCCAGCCCCGGTCAGTTCAACTTCAGAGCAAACAAAGGTCGATACTCAGCCTCTCGCAGCGGCTGCGATGGACATGCATGCTCTGGCCGAGACAATTTCTGCATGTCAGGCCTGTGGTCTGTGTCGAGAGCGTCAACAGGCAGTGATAGGCGAGGGGGTCATGCAGCCCGCCATCATGGTGATTGGCCAAGCGCCTGATGATCTCGAAGATCGCGCGGGCAAACCTTTTGTGGATCGTTCGGGCTTAATGCTCGACAACATGCTGATGGCGATCAAGAGTAGCCGGACACAGAATGTCTATGTGAGCAATATCGTGAAATGCCGTCCGCCAGGCAATCGAAATCCCAAGCCCGCCGAGCTGGCTTCCTGCAAACCATATCTATTGCGTCAGATCGAGCTTGTGCGGCCGTTCAGCATATTAGCCGTGGGCCGCGCGGCGCAATCCCTGCTTGAGACGGATCAACCACTTGATCAACTTCGTCAGAAAACCCACACATTCGAGGTGGCGGGTCAAAAGATCCCTCTGATCGTGACCAGCCACCCAGTCAATTTGTTAAATCATCCTTCCGAGAAAGCGGCTGTTTGGCAGGACCTGCAACTCGTCAAAACAGTATCGGGTCTCTGAAGCGGCTCTTTGAATCGGTTCTCTGAATCGGCTCTCAAAACCTGCGCTCGGAGCATTGAGCTCAAAGCGCCTTGCCATGCCCCTCCTGACCGATCTCATCAAGGAGTTGGGGTTGCTGAGTCAAGTTACTGCGGTTCCACCGGATCATGACAATCATGAGCGATGCGACCAGTCCGCCAAAAATCCAGATGATGATGTCAATGGACAGGTTGAGCCACAACAATAACGTGTAAACCGCAACCATCAGCAAAATGTTGAGTTGTTCATTGAAGTTTTGCACGGCAATTGAGTGCCCGGCGGACAGCAGCACGTGACCCCGGTGTTGAAGCAGGGCGTTCATGGGCACGACAAACATGCCCGAGGTCAGTCCAATCAACATCAGGAGTACGTATGCGACCCAGGGAAGCTGAGTGCCCATGATCTCAATGCTCATCGAGCTGTTCACAAAAGGCATCAACATGACGATGAAGCCCATACCGACTCCCAGGGGCAACACGCGCAGCGCTTTTGGCAATGGGACTCTTCCAGCCAAAATCGAGCCTCCGATCGTGCCCAGAGCGGTAATGCCCATCAAGATCGAGGCTTGATCCAACCGGTAACCCAAATGGCTTTTGCCCCATTCGATGACAATTAACTGAAGTGTGGCGCCAGCCCCCCAAAACAGGGTGGTGACACCCAGAGAGATTTGTCCCAGTTTGTCATTCCAGAGAATCCGGACATAGCCTGCGAAGGTTTGAATGAGTTTGACTGGATTTTTGTTTTGTTTGGGGTAGACAACGTTGGTGCTGGGAATCAGAAGGTTACAAGTGGCCGCGGCGATATAGACAAAAGCGATCATTAAAATCGCGGCTTCTGCGGGTGTGTCCACCAATTGGCTGATCCAGGCGTGACTCAGTAGCCAAGAGGACACGGTGGGTGACACCAACACGCCCCCAAGGACAGTACCCATGATGATGGACAGGATGGTCAGCCCCTCAATCCAGCTATTTCCTTTGACAAGCTGCAGGGGGTGAAGCATTTCGGTGACGATGCCGTATTTAGCGGGGGAGTAGGCGGCGGCGCCGATGCCGACCAGGGCGTAAGCCGCGCAGACCAGAGCGACTTGACCGTCCTGAGCCAGTCCGAACATTGCGTAGGAAAACATCAGCAGGCATCCGCTCACCTTGATGGCGTTTGTCAGGAACATGACGCGACCCTTGGGGAACGAGTCGGCGACGGCGCCTACAAAGGCTGCCAACAGGACGTAAGAGGCGGCAAACCACCACTTCATCATCGGCGCCATCCAGTCAGGACCGTGAAGCTCCTGAATGAGTGCGATTGCAGCGATAAATAATGCGTTATCCGCCAGCGAGGACAATGCCTGCGCAGCCATGACGGTAAAAAAGCCTCGATTCAAGATGGTTTCCCAAAAAAATGAACGCTCGCCACAATGCGGCATTCCCGATAATAAAAGAATGAGGGATTCCCCTCGGTCATATCCCTCTGAGCTGTATTCAAACTCATCCAGGCAAGTTGCAGGAAGGTCCGATTTTTCCTCCGGCTGCGTTATGATCTTGGGGATTACATCCTAGATTGTGCCGATATTGTGCGTCTAACCCAGATCAAACTAGCGGGATTCAAGTCCTTCGTCGATCCGACCGTCATTCCCACCCCCAGCCAGCTTGTGGGCGTCGTGGGGCCGAACGGCTGTGGCAAATCCAACATCATCGATGCCGTGCGCTGGGTGATGGGCGAAAGCCGCGCGTCTGAGTTGCGCGGCGAGTCCATGCAGGACGTGATTTTTAGTGGTTCCGGGCAGCGCAAGCCTTCGGCGCGGGCTTCGGTCGAACTCGTCTTTGACAACAGTGACGGACGGGCAGTGGGGCAGTGGGCAACCTATGCCGAAATTGCCGTGCGGCGCGTGCTGACACGTGACGGTACGAGTAGCTATTTCATCAATAACCAGCAAGTCCGTCGTCGCGACGTCAACGACATTTTCCTGGGTACCGGTTTGGGTGCGCGTGGTTACGCCATCATCGGTCAGGGCATGATCAACCGTCTGATCGAGGCCAAACCCGAAGAGCTTCGGGTGTACCTCGAAGAAGCCGCTGGGGTGTCCCGTTACAAAGAGCGTCGCCGCGAAACCGAAAATCGCCTGTCTGACACCCGGGAAAATCTTGTCCGCGTGGATGATATTTTGCGAGAACTGACGACTCAGTTGGAAAAGCTCGAGTCGCAGGCCGAAGTCGCGCGCGAATACCGGGCCTTGCAGGCTGAGGGGGAAGGCAAGCAAAACGCCTTGTGGTTCCTCAAGGAAGCGGCGGCTCACGAAGAGCGCGCGCGTACCCAGCAAGAAATTGAACGGGCCCAGACCGAGCTTGAGGCCTCGATGGCGGGACTGCGCGCAAGCGAGGCTGCGCTTGAAGCACGACGCCAGGCTCACTACGCCGCGGGTGATGCCGTGCATGCGGCTCAGGGTCTTCTTTACGAGTCCAACGCCAAGGTCAGTAGCCTTGAAGCAGAAATTCGCCATGTAGTGGAGTCGCGTAATCGCGTGCAAACACGGCGTGCGCAACTTCAGGTGCAGATGACCGAATGGGATTCCCAAAAAGAACACTGCGTATTGCAGATTCAAGAGGGTGAAGAAGAACTGATGACAAGCGCCGCGCGTGCAGAACAAGCGCGCGAGCTTGCTCAGGCTGCACAAGAGGGCTTGCCAGATATTGAGGCACGCGTGCGACAGGCAGCTGCGCAACGCGAGGAAATGCGTGCGACCCTTGCGCGTGTTGAGCAAAGTCTTGCCTTGGTGGCACAGACCCAGCGCGATTCGGATCGCCAGTTGCAGACGCTTGAAATGCGTCGCGAGCGTCTTGAGCAAGAGTTAAAAGGTGTCGAGGCGCCTGATGTCGAGGCGCTGGAGCGTCTGACAGGTGACAAGCTTGTTGCCGAAGAGTCGCTCGAAGAAGCGCAAGGTGCGCTGGCTGAGCTCGAAGACAAACTCCCTGAAGCCGAGGCGCGTCGTGCGCAGGCTCAGCAGCAGGCGCAGTCCGAGGCCGAGGCTCTGGCGCGTCTGGATGCGCGTCTCACGGCGTTGGTCAGACTGCAAGAGGATGTGCAGAAAAAAGGCAGTCTTGAACCTTGGCTCGCCAAGCACGAGCTGACCTCTCTGGCGCGCCTCTGGCAAAAACTGCACGTTGAGCCGGGTTGGGAAACTGCGCTCGAGGCCGTATTGAACGAGCGCATGACGGGTTTGGAGGTGCGCAATCTGGACTGGGCGCGCGCCTTTGCAAGTGATGCTCCACCCGCGCGTTTGGCTTTTTATCAATTGCCTCCCGCAGCACCCGTCGCGCCCGCGCCCGCAGGTCTGAATCCATTGTCCTCCGTGCTGCGTATCACGGATCCTGAGTTGCGAACCTTGTTGCAAGGCTGGCTCGGGAATGTCTATATTGCCAAAGATGTCACCGAGGCACTTGCATCACGTTCGACCTTGCCGCTCGGTGCGATGTTGGTGGTCCAAGGTGGTCATCTGGTGGACGCCAACAGCGTGCGCTTTTACGCCCCTGACTCGGAGCAGGCCGGTTTGCTTGCTCGACAACAGGAAATTGAAAATCTTCAGCGGGAGATCAAAGCGCATCAGTTGATCGCTGACAACTCTCGCTCTGCCGTGGCGCAAGCTGAGTCCGCTTGGCAGCAGGTGTCCCAGGCATTGCCGCCCGCGCGTCAGCGTGTCGCCGAGATCACGCGTCGTTTGCATGATTTGCAGCTTGAGCATACGCGTCTGCAGCAGCAAGTTGAACAAACCCGTGAACGCTCCGGTCGTCTTGAACAAGATATCGCCGAGGTGATTTCCCAGCAAGAAGAACTCACCGCGGCCAAGCTCGAAGCAGAGGCGCGCTTCGAAGAACTCGATGCAGAACTGGGTGTTCTGCAAGAACAATACTCAGAAGCCGAAATGGCGGGAGAGGCACTCTCAGAAGAAGCCGAAACCGCACGCAACCGTTTGCGCGATCAAGAGCGTGGTGCTCAAGAAGCGGAGTTTGCCGAGCGTGGCATTCGCGCGCGAATCGCCGAATTACAGCGTAATTTGCAGCTTGCAACCGAGCAAGCCACGCGTGCCCAGCAAGAATTGCTCTCGTTAGAATCTGAGCTCTCCACTCTGGACGCAGCAGCGGCTGAAGCCGGTCTGCAAGAAGCGCTGGAAATACGCGCTGAACGCGAAGAAACACTGGGTCGCGCGCGCATTGAAATGGATACCCTCGCGGCGCAACTGCGTGAAGCCGACGAAGAGCGTATGACGATCGAGCGGTCTCTGGAGCCCCGTCGTGAACGAATCATGCAGCTTCAGCTGCAAGAACAAGCCGCCCGCCTGGCGACTGAGCAGTTCGCTGAGCAACTCAATGAAAGACAGGTTGATCGAGCCGCGGTGCAGACCTTTTTGGCGGAGCAGCCCGATGAATGGCAACGTCCTGCCTGGCTGCAGTCCGAAGTGCAACGCATTACTAAAAAAATTGAAAGCCTGGGTTCCGTTAACCTGGCCGCGCTCGACGAGCTCACGGCTTCGCGCGAACGCAAGAGTTATCTTGATGCGCAATATCAGGATTTGCAAACTGCGATCGAAACGCTTGAGGATGCCATTCGCAAGATTGACCGCGAAACACGCGACCTCTTGCAGACGACTTTTAATGAGGTCAATGGACATTTCGGCGAACTCTTTCCCAAATTGTTCGGGGGGGGCGAGGCCCGCCTGATCATGACGGGCGATGAAATCCTGGATGCCGGTGTACAGGTCATGGCGCAGCCACCAGGCAAACGCAACACTTCCATCCATTTGCTCTCGGGTGGCGAAAAAGCCTTGACTGCGACCGCGTTGGTGTTTGCCTTGTTCAAGCTCAATCCGGCTCCATTCTGTCTGCTTGATGAGGTGGACGCTCCGCTCGATGATGCCAACACCGAGCGTTACGCCAATCTCGTGAGTAATATGGCTGACCACACGCAGTTTTTGTTTATTTCACATAATAAGATCGCTATGCAAATGGCTCGCCAGCTCGTTGGCGTGACAATGCAGGAACAGGGCGTATCGCGTATTGTGGCCGTTGATATTGAATCCGCATTGCAGCTCGCTGCCGAAGCTGCATGATCACCGAGGCAACACATGAGTGAGTTGCAAATCTATCTGATAGTGATTGGCGCAGCGATCATCGTATTGCTGCTGGGTTTTAACTGGTTTCAAGATCGGCGCGTCAGACGTCGCATGCAGGCGCAAATGCCTGTGATCGAGCAAGACCCATTGCTTGGGGATGCTCTGGCGCCAGGCGAAATCAGGCGAGAGCCAGGTCTTGGCGGTGCGACAGCAACGGGTGTCTCGGTGGGTGGTGATGCCTTGAGCTTGAGTGCCGAACATCCAGAAGCGGCGGCAGATGAGCAAGGTCCGGATCCTTCGACTGAAGTGGTGATTGAGATTACGTTTCAGGGACCGATGCTGGGTGAAGATCTCGCACTCCTGCTGCAACCTTTGCGCAGTGCGGGTCGCAAGGCGGTCCGTATTTTTGCGCAGGATACCGAAGGGCAGCTCGATGCCCGTTTGCGCGCGGATGGTCAATATGTCTCGGTGCATCTGGCAGTCTTGCTTGCGAATCGTAGTGGCGCGTTGTCAGCGATTGAGTGGTCGCAAATCTGGAATCGTGCGCAGGCGCTGGCGGATCAGCTTGAAGCCAGTATCGAAGGACCTGATCAGCAGTTTGTCCTGGATGCCGCCTCATGTCTGGACGATACCTGTGCGGCCTTGGATACACAGGTCGGATTGACTTTACTGCTAGGTAGCATGCGTCCGGTTTCCGAGGTCACAAGCGCCGCGCAAAGTATGGGATTTGTGCCCTACAACGGTGGACTCGTCTGGTTGGGCGATTACGGCCTGGTTTGTTTCACTCTGTCACGCGCGGACGCGGAGTCCTTGGACGCCGGGATGGCGAGTGTCGATCGTTTGTCGCTTTTGCTGGACGTGCCCTGTAGTCCAGTCGACACGCGGGCCTTTGGCAAAATGGCAGAGGTGGGCTTTGAGTTGGCCAGGCGCGTCGGCGGAGAGTTGGTGGATGATCAGCTGCGACCCTTGCAGCAAGGCGCCGATGTGGCGATTGATGACAAACTCAAGACCCTGTATGCACAACTCGAAAAGGCAGGTTTTGCGGCGGGGAGCCCTCGCGCAAGACGTGTTTTTGCTTAAAGCTGGCTGTTGAGCATGGATCCGCTGGACTCGGTGATCGAGCGTCTGAACTGGCTGCGCGGCGAGATCGCAAGACACAATCAGGCGTATTACGTTCATGATGCGCCGGTCGTCACCGACTCTGAATACGACGTGCTGATGCGCGAGCTTGAGGCGCTGGAAGCCGCGAATCCACAACTGATCACGTCAGATTCACCCACACAGCGTGTGGGTGCGGCGCCCCTGGCGGCTTTTGGCAGTGTCACCCATACGGTTCCCATGCTGTCGCTTGGTAATGCATTCGAAGACACAGAAGTCCGTGCCTTTGATAAGCGTGTTGCCGATACATTGCGGGCTGCAGGCAAACTGTCACCCCATGAAGAGGTCACTTATTTTTGTGAACTCAAACTTGATGGTCTGGCGATCAGTTTGCGCTATGAGCGCGGATTATTGGTGCAGGCGGCGACGCGAGGTGACGGACAGACTGGCGAAGATGTCACGATGAATGTCCGCACGATCAAAGCGATACCGCTCAAGCTTCAAGGCAGCGTAGAGGAAATCCCTGAAGTCCTTGAGGTCCGCGGTGAAGTGTTTATGAATCTTGCCGACTTTGCGCGTCTGAATATTGCGCAGCAGGCACGCGGAGAAAAAATCTTTGTCAATCCTCGCAATGCCGCTGCGGGAAGCTTGCGGCAACTTGATTCGCGTATCACGGCGCAGCGACCCCTGACTTTTTTCGCTTATGGATGGGGTGATATCGGTGGTCTTCAAATGCCCTATCATAGCGACATGCTGGACTGGTTAAAGCGGCTTGGTTTGCCTGTCAATGAAGGTCAGCATGTGTTGGCACGCGGAGCTGAACAATTATTGAAGTTTTATGCCGAGATCGGGGCGCGTCGCGCGCAACTTCCTTATGACATCGACGGCGTGGTGTACAAGGTCAACGATCTGAACGCTCAGAAAGTGCTGGGTTTTGTCGCACGCGCACCGCGCTTTGCGATTGCCCACAAATTTCCCGCTCAAGAAGCCACGACCACACTGCTGGACATTGAAGTCCAGGTGGGTCGTACGGGGGCCATCACGCCTGTCGCGCGTTTGGCTCCTGTATTCGTGGGGGGCGTGACGGTGACCAATGCGACCTTGCACAACGAAACTGAAATCCTGCGTAAGGACGTGCGCGTGGGCGACACTGTGATTGTGCGTCGCGCGGGTGATGTCATTCCCGAGGTGGTGGGGCCGGTGCTGGAGCAGCGCCCAATTTTTGCGACATCCTTTGTCATGCCGACGGCATGTCCCGTGTGTGGCTCGGCTATTGAGCGGGTAGAGGATGAGGCGATCGCGCGTTGTACAGGTGGATTGTTTTGCGCTGCGCAGCGCAAGCAAAGTCTGATTCATGCCGCAGGTCGCAAAGCGCTGGATATTGAAGGTTTGGGAGAAAAGCTTGTTGAACAATTGGTGGATCGGGGACGCATCCATTCTTTGGCGGAGCTCTATACCCTGGGTGTGGATGAGCTCGCCGCGTACGACCGCATGGGTCGAAAGTCCGCAGAAAACCTGATTGAGGCGATTGCCCAGGCGAAACGTCCTCAGTTGAATCGTTTGATTTTCGCGCTCGGTATTCGTCACGTGGGTGAGACGACAGCGCGTGATTTGGCGCTGCATTTTGGTTCGATGGAGTCGCTGATGCGGGCCACTCCGGATGACTTGTTAAATGTCCCGGATGTCGGGCCGGTTGTCGCGGGTTCGATCGCGCGATTTTTCGCCGAACCGCACAATCAAGAGGTGGTCAGAGCCCTTCGCGAACAAGGGGTGGAGCCTCAAGCGCCCGAGGCGCCCAGGAGTGCGGGACTGGCCGGCAAGACATTTGTTCTCACAGGCACCTTGCCGACCTGGTCGCGCGAAGAAGCGTCGAGCCGGATTGTGGCTGCGGGCGGCAAGGTCAGTGGGTCTGTTTCGCGCAAAACGACTTATCTTGTCGCAGGCGAAGAGGCAGGAAGCAAGCTTGAGAAAGCGACAGAGCTGGGTGTGGAGATACTCAATGAAGAAGGCCTCAAAGCATTGCTTGAGGCCTCCGGGTCTGTCTAGCCGAGAACGTGGATTACTGAATCTTGGCTTTGCTGCGCAGCTGGGCCTGATAGGCCGCCAACGCTTGTTCACGCATCATCTGCTCGAGTTCTTTGCGAACTTGATCCAGAGGTGGGAACTCGACCGGACGAATGTCCATCACTTCGATGACGTGCCAGCCGAACTGTGACTGAACAGGCTTGTCGGCGAGCTGTCCTTTTTTGGTGGCAGCCACGGCTTTGGCGAAAGGCTCGACGTAGTTTGTGTCAGGTGCCCAGCCCAGCTCGCCACCTTTGGCGGCGCTGCCAGTGTCCTTGGACTGTTTGGCCAGATCTTCGAACTTGGCAGATTTGTTTTTCAGCTTGTCCTGGATCTCGTTGGCGGTTTTTTCGTCTTCGACCAGAATGTGACGAACGTTGTACTCAAACTTGTCAGCCTCGGCTTTCTTCAGTTTTTCGTACTCAGCTTTGACGGCTTCGTCAGTGATGGGGTTCTTTTTCAGATAATCAGCCATCAAGGCCTGAACCAGAATGCCTTGGCGGGCCAATTCGAGCTCGATCGCAACGGTGGGATCTTTGGGGATGCCAGCGGCCTCGGCAGCCTGGACCATCACCTGGCGATTGATCAATTCTTGCTTGATCTGATCGCGCATTTCAGCAGAGTCAGTCGCGCCGCGCGCAACCAGCAGTTTGACAAACTGATCGACGTTCGCCTGGGTAATTGCTTTGCCATTCACGGTGGCAACGTTTTGGGCATGGAGAGGAGCAACCAGCACAAGTGCGGCGGCGAGCATAACGATACGTTTCATGAATTTCCTTTGGAGGGCGCCCGAGTGGTCAGCGCAAGCGCATGAATCGGGTGTGGGATTAAATCGCGCAAAAGATCATACACCAGCCGATGTTGCGCAATCATCGGTCGGTTGTTAAAGCATTCCGCCACGATTGTGGCCCGGAAATGGCTGGCATTGCCGGGATTGCCAGAGTGACCAGCGTGGAGGTGCGACTCATCGATAATGTCGATTTCCAGGGCATTGAGCGGCGCCAGGCGTTCACGCAACAGGGTGAGATGCGGATTGGTCGCGGTGGTCATGATTTGTGCTCCTTGGCATCCGGGGCGGCCAGGGCATCTTTTGGTTCCTCATGCTGCATATGCTTGCCAAGCCAGATGGATTGTGCGATCACAAACACAATCAAAAGCGCCATCAGTCCAAATACCTTGAAATTGACCCACTGGCTTTCAGTGAAGAGACCGGAAAAAGCAACGAACAGGTTCAATCCGCCTGCGGCCAGAAAAAAGAGTGCCCAGCTCAGGTTGAGCTTATTCCAGGCGGCGTCGGGCATCGAGACCTTTTCACCCAGCAGTTTTTGCATCAGATTGCGATTCAGCATGTATTTGCTGACCAGAAGCACCATGCCGAAGAGCCAATACAGCACGGTCGGCTTCCATTTGATGAAAGTTTCATTTTGGAGCCAGAGGGTGGCACCACCGAAAAACACAATGACGGCGAAATTGACCCAATGCATGGTCTCAATAGGTTTTCCCGTCAGTTTGATCCAGAGGATTTGCAAGACTGCGGCGGCGATCGCAACAGCAGTCGCGACGTAAATATCCGCAAAACGGTAAGCCACGAAAAATAAAATCAGTGGGAAAAGGTCGAACAGAAATTTTTTCATGGCTTGAGAGGTTCGAACGTCAGGGATAGGGAGTTGATGCAATACCGTAAACCGGTGGGCGGTGGCCCATCCGGAAAGACATGCCCTAGATGGCTGTCGCAGACATTGCACATGACTTCGGTGCGAACCATACCATGTGAGAAATCTGTCTCTTCTTTGACGTTTTCCGGATTGATCGGCTCAAAATAACTCGGCCAACCACAACCCGCATCAAATTTTGTGTCGGACGCGAACAGCGCGGTGCCGCAACCCACACAACGATAGATACCGTATTCGCGATGGTCCCAATAGCGACCTGTGAAGGCCCGCTCTGTCCCCTTTTGACGGGCAACGTAATATTCTTCGGGGGAAAGCAGGGCTTTCCATTCAGCGTCGGTTTTATTGATTTTTTGCATACTTTGCTTGGAGTGAGAGTTTTAGAAAAAGTTCTCATGCATAATCGATCACCATGTTAATCGAGTTTAAAAATATCTTTGTCGAACGCGAGGGCCGCCAAACGTTGGCTGACCTGAGCTTAAGTCTGTCTGAGCATAGGATTGGAATTATTGGTCCGAACGGCTCAGGCAAGAGTACCTTTATTCGCCTGATCAATGGGCTGTTGCTTCCAAAAACAGGACAAATTCGCGTCGATGGTCTCGATACACGCCATGATGTGGAAAAGATACGCAGGAAGGTGGGTTTTGTATTTCAAAACCCTGATAACCAGATTGTCTTTCCAATGGTGAGTGAGGATATCGAATTCGGTCTGAAACGCCGGATCTCGGATGCTGTCGTACGGCGACAGCGCATGCTGGAGGCTTTGGCTCAGTTGGGTGTGCTCCATTTGCAGGACCGTTTGATCCACACACTCTCAGGCGGTGAAAGGCAGCTGATCGCGCTGGCGGGTGTGTTGGCGACGGAGCCAGACATCTTGGTGTTCGATGAACCGACCACGCAGCTTGATTTATCGATGCGCAATCGCTTCGAACAGCATCTGCGGGCGCTTGCGCAGCCCGCGCTGATTGTCAGCCATGATCTTGATTTAATGGATACGATGGAGCGTGTGCTCGTACTGCGCGAAGGTCGACTGGCTTTTGACGGCACCGCTCGCGCGGCGACCGCCTGGTACCGGACGCACTGCGGCTGATGGGCTCCTTTTATTTTCCCGGCAACAGCTGGTTGCATCGTCTCAGCGCAGGACTCAAGCTTGCGATTCTGATGCTGGCAGGTGGTGGCTTGATGTGGATCCATCACTGGCCTGTTCTACTCGTCTCTTTACTGGGGGTATGCATCCTGGTGCAGCAATCTGGCGTCGGGATTCAAAAGCTCTGGTCTCACCTACGCGCACTGAGCTGGTTATTGCTTGCGCTGATTTTGTTTACTGGTTTTGTGCAGACCCCTGAGGCAGCGCTCGAGGTCGGTCTGCGCATGAGCGCATTGTTGCTCGGGGCGCTCTTGGTCACGATGACAACTTCGATCAGTCAGATGATGGAGGTTTTAATCTGGTTGCTCAAACCCTTGCACATACGCGGGTGGATCAATAGCGAGCGCGTCGCGCTTGTTTTTGGTTTGACGCTGCGCCTCATTCCGGAGCTGTCTTTACAATGGCGCGAAATTCGTGAGGCGCAGGTTGCACGCGGGTTGAAACCGAGTCCTTTTACAATGGGTGTGCCGATGCTGTTGCGAACGCTCAGACGCGCGCAAGAGATTGCGGAAGCCCTTGATGCAAGATACTAAATTGGAAAGTTGATGTTGAAAACAAAAGATCTTGTGCTGATTGCTTTATTTACAGCAATGATCATCGTGCTGGGTTTGATTCCACCTGTACCTGTACCTTGGGTACCCGTTCCCGTGACATTGCAGACCTTTGGCGTCATGCTCGCGGGGTTGATTCTCGGACCTTGGCGGGGTGGGTTGGTGGTGCTGACTTATGTGTTGATCGCCATGGTGGGTATTCCGGTTTTGCCGGGTGGGCGCGCGGGTCTGGCCGTACTCGCGGGTCCGACAGGGGGGTTTTTATTAGGCATGATTCCGGGCGCTGTCGTGACGGGCTGGCTCGCGGGGCGATTACCAAAAGATGGTGCGGCAACTTCAGGTCAACAGGGGTGGTCAGCCATGGCCCCTCAAGTCTTGCGCTACTGGAGCGCATGCGTGGTCGGCGGGTTGCTCGTCGTGTACGCGGCAGGTATTCCGTGGCTCTCGATCGTGACCGGCATGAGCTTGAGCAAAGCTGCCTGGGCAATTGTGGTGTTTATCCCGGGTGATCTGCTTAAGGCGCTGATCGCGAGTATCGTCGCACAGCGGGTGCGACGTCTCGCGCTCGTTTGATACGTTACGAAATGGTCATGATTGCTTGAGCGCTTTGCGTCGCTCAAGCCATGCACTGACTTCGCCGACGATACCGCGTCGGAAGGCCAGCACGCAGATCACGAAAATCAAACCAATGACGATTGAGACAGACTCGCCCAATCGCTGAAACCATTCGATCCCGGTCCAGCTTGTCAGCGTCGCGCCAAGTTCACCGACCTTGTTTTCAAGCAAGACAACGATAAATGCGCCGATTACTGGGCCCACCAGCGTGCCGAGTCCACCAATCAGCGTCATCAGAATCACCAGCCCAGACATTTGCCAGGTCGCATCAGTCAAAGTGGCCGAGACAAAAATCAGCATCTTGGTCGAACCGGCCAGTCCAGCAAGCATGGCCGATAGGACAAACGCCAGAAGCTTGAAGCGGTCGACGTCGTATCCCAGGGAGGTTGCGCGCGCTTCGTTTTCGCGAATCGCTTTGAGTACTTGTCCAAAAGGTGAGTGAACGGTGCGCCAGATGATGAAATAGCCAAGGACAAAAATGGCCATGACGACGTAGTACAAGTTGAAGTCGCTTTTCAAGTCAATCAGACCAAACAGCGTACCGCGAGGGACGCCCTGCAAACCATCTTCGCCACCGGTGAATTTGGCCTGGAGAAAGAAAAAATACACCATCTGGGACAGAGCCAGCGTAATCATCGCAAAATAGATTCCGCTTCGGCGGATCGCCAGGGCACCCATTGCGAGTCCCAGCACGCCCGCGACAAGAACACCAAACGCGAGACCGACTTCTGTGGGAAATCCCCACATTTTGATCGCATGTCCGGAGGCATAGGCTGCGCTCCCTAAAAAGGCGGCATGGCCAAATGACAGCAGGCCCGTGAAACCCAGCAAGAGATTGAACGCGCAGGCAAACAAGGCGTAACACATGATTTTCATGACAAAGACGGGATACACCCCAGTCAGCGGCACGATGGCCAGCAAAATCAGTGCAACAAGATATCCGAGATTCTGACGATTCATTTTTCTTTTCCGAACAAACCGGCTGGGCGAATCAGCAGGACAATGGCCATGATGATAAAGACGACCGTACTGGAAGCTTCGGGCCAGAAAACCTTGGTGAGTCCTTCGATGACACCGAGACCAAGCCCCGTGACGATGGCGCCCAGGATCGAGCCCATTCCACCAATCACCACCACGGCAAACACCACAATAATCAAGTTGGATCCCATCAGTGGAGAAACCTGGATAATGGGGGCGGCCAACACACCGGCAAATCCTGCCAGCGCGACGCCAAAGCCATAAGTCAGCGTGATCATCAGTGGTACGTTCACGCCAAAAGCTTCGACGAGTCGGGGATTCTCAGTGCCTGCACGCAGCAGCGCACCTAGTTTTGTGCGCTCAATCACAAACCACGTGATCAGACATACGGTGAGTGAGGCGACGACCACCCAGCCACGATAATTCGGAAGCATCATGAAGCCGAGGTTCGTAGCGCCGCGTAGCGCCTCGGGGGCCGAGTAAGGTTGTCCGGACGCGCCATAAAAGCTGCGAAACAAGCCTTCGATCAGGAGCGTGATACCGAAGGTCAGCAACAGGCCATAGAGATGATCGAGTTTGTAAAGGTGTTTAAGCAGAAATTTTTCAATGAGGATCCCGAACAATCCCACCAAAATGGGCGCGACGATCAGCATGATCCAATAGTTCAGTCCAAGATAGTTCAGTCCCATCCAGGCCAGAAACGCACCCAGCATGTAGAGCGCGCCATGTGCGAAATTGATGACGTTGAGTAAGCCGAAAATAACAGCCAGTCCAAGCGACAAAATGGCATAAAAAGAGCCGTTCACTAGACCGAGCAGGAGCTGGCCGAGAAACGCTTGTAAGGGAATACCAAAAATAGTGATCATCTTCTGCCTACTTCATCAAGCCAATTTCATGATCAGAGAATGACCCCCGGACGGACTGATGGGTCGCCGGGGGTAAGGTCTGCTTACTTCTTGACGAGTTTGCAGGTGGACTCAGAGAGTTTGGTGAAGACTTCCTCACCGGGCAGGACTGCGATCTGCTTGTAATAGTCCCAAGGTCCCTTGGATTCGCTTGGTTTTTTGACTTCCATCAGGAACATGTCGTGAACCATCCGGCCATCCTCGCGGACATAGCCATTTTTGGCGAACATGTCGTTGACCTTGTTGGACTTCATCCACTTCATGACGGTATCGCCGTCATCGCTACCTGTTGCCTTGATCGCGTTCAGGTAGAAGGAGACTGCTGAATAGTCGCCTGCCTGAATCATGGATGGCTTGCGCTTAACGCGTGCTTCGAATTTCTTGGACCAGGCGCGGGTTTCATCGTTTTGATCCCAATACCAGCCGTCTGTGAATTGCATGCCTTGGGTGGCTTGCAAACCAAGTGAGTGGATGTCGTTGATGAAAATCAGCAGGCCCGCCATTTTCATGGTTTTGCCAATACCGAACTCATTCGCGGCTTTGATCGAGTTGATTGTGTCGCCACCAGCGTTGGCCAGACCCAGAATCTGTGCCTTGGAGCTTTGAGCCTGTAGCAGGAAAGAAGAAAAATCTGAGGAATTCAGCGGCGCGCGTACTTGACCCTTAACCTCTCCGCCAGACTCTCGCACAACTTTGGCGGTGTCTCTTTCAAGCGCATGTCCGAAGGCGTAATCAGCAGTCAAGAAGTACCAGGTTTTTCCACCGGCTTTCACCACGGCTGAACCTGTGCCACGCGCCAACGCGACTGTGTCATAGGCCCAATGGATGGTGTAAGGCGTACATTGCGAACCTGTCAGGTCAGAGGCTGCTGCACCGATCGCGAAAAATGGTTTTTTCTTTTCAGCAGCGATGCCCGCCAGCGCAAGGTTGACGCCAGAGTTGGTGCCGCCAATCAGCATATCGATTTTTTGCTGATCGAACCATTCACGCGCACGCGCGGCCGCCACGTCGGCTTTGTTTTGATGGTCTGCGAAAACGAGTTCAATCTTTTTACCGTTGATCTCGCCGCCAGCATCGGCAATCGCCATGCGAGCGGCTTCGATACCGCCTGCACCGTCAATGTCTGAGTAGACGCTGGCCATGTCGGTCAAAAAACCGATTCGAATGACGTTGTCCGAGATATTTGCCTGGGCGGTGTGACCGACAAGACCGAGGCCCGCTAACATCAGCGAAGCGCTTAGGGTGTGAAGTTTCATATAGTTCTCCTGGGGTTCGCTGCAATAAAAATTTTATTTGTGTATAGACCACTATTGGGCAGAATTGTGAAGCTTGTGCGGGTGTTTAAACACCCAGCAATTCGTTCAATACGGATTGCTTTTCCTTGAGTTCGCTCGCATCGAAGTGCTCGACGATTTGACCGTGTTCCATGACATAAAAGCGATCTGCCAGAGGGGCGGCAAAGCGGAAATTTTGTTCGACCATGACAATCGTGTAACCCTTTGCCTTAAGCATTTTGATCATCCGCGCAAGCGCTTGCACAATGACAGGCGCCAAGCCCTCGGATATTTCGTCGAGCAAGAGCAAATTGGCACCGGCTCGCAAAATACGCGCGACAGCCAGCATCTGTTGTTCTCCGCCTGACAGACGGGTCCCGGGCGAGTGACGGCGCTCCAGAAGGTTGGGAAACATCTCGTAAATTTCGGCAAGCGTCATACCGCCACCTGGCACGCCAACGGGCGGCGGGAGCAGCAAGTTTTCCTCGCAGGACAAACTCGCGAAAATGCCCCGTTCTTCTGGACAGTAGCCAATGCCAAGATGTGCGATCTTGAAGGTGGGCATCTCGATGGCTTCGTGCCCATGAATACGCACGGATCCCTTACGTGATCCAGTCAGGCCCAGAATCGCTCTCAGCGTGGTGGTGCGACCCGCGCCGTTGCGACCAAGCAGCGTCACCACTTCACCTTTGTTGACTGTGAGATCAACGCCATGCAGGATATGTGACTCGCCATACCAGGCGTGCAGGTTTTTGATTTCGAGTGCGCAAGTGCTCATCCGTGTGCCCCCTCCAGTTCGCCTTCAGTCGTACCCATGTAGGCTTCCATGACGGCCGGGTTTTTGGACACGTGCGCGTAGTTGCCTTCGGCCAGGACAGAGCCGCGTGCCAGGACGGTGATGGTGTCAGCGATCGAGGAGACAACGTTCATATTGTGTTCCACCATCAAGATCGTCCGACCCTGGCTGACACGCTTGATCAGTTGCGTGACACGATCCACGTCCTCGTGGCCCATCCCCTGGGTCGGTTCGTCCAGAAGCATGAGTTCAGGTTCCATGGCGAGGGTCGTCGCGATCTCCAGTGCGCGTTTGCGTCCATACGGAAGGCTGGCAGTCATTTCATCGGCGAATTCGCCCAGATCGACTTGATCGAGCAGTTCGCGTGCGCGTTCATTAAGCGTATTCAGGCGCTTATCGCTTTGCCAGAAATGAAAGGACAGGCCGGTTTCACGCTGCAAACCAATGCGGACATTTTCGAGAACAGACAAATGAGGAAAAACCGCAGAGATCTGAAACGAGCGAATAATGCCGCGTCGAGCGATATGTGCGGGCGAGTCGCGTGTAATGTCCAGCCCGTTGAAGGTGATTTTTCCGCGAGTGGGGGTCAAAAACTTGGTGAGCAGGTTGAAGCAGGTCGTTTTGCCGGCGCCATTCGGGCCGATCAAGGCGTGAATCTGACCTCTTTGAACGCGTAAGGAGACGTCGTTGACTGCGACAAAACCACGGAATTCCTTTGTGAGTCCCTGGGTTTCGAGAATGATGTCTTGCATCCGACCACCTGCTTATACGTTTTTAATCTTGATAACTAAGTATGGCGCAGATCGGATCATTTACTCAATGCGGGTTTGTCATAGGGTATTAACCCTTGGTTTTGCGTGTGTACTCGCACAGGTCCGAAATTCCGCATTGCGGGCATTTGGGTGTGCGTGCGACGCAGACATAGCGACCATGCAAAATCAACCAATGATGTACATCGAGTTTGAATTCTTCGGCGACAAATTTCTCCAGGCCCTTTTCCACCGCGACGACATCTTTGCCAGGCGCGATTTTGGTGCGATTGGCAACCCTGAAGATATGGGTATCCACGGCGATCGTGGGTTGCCCAAAAGCGGTATTGAGCACCACGTTTGCCGTTTTGCGTCCCACACCAGGTAGTGCCTCGAGCGCTTCGCGAGTCTGTGGGACTTTGCCGGCGTGTTGGTCAAGCAAAATACCGCAAGTGGCAATGACGTTTTTAGCCTTGGTTTTATAGAGACCGATGGTCTTGATGTATTCCATCAGCTTTTCTTCCCCTAGGGCATACAGCGCTTTGGGGGTGCCGTAGCGAGGGAAAAACTTGCGCGTGGCGATATTGACAGCTTTGTCTGTGGATTGAGCCGAGAGCATGACTGCGATGAGTAATTGAAAATCGCTTTTGTATTCAAGCTCGGTTGTCGGTGTGGGATTCGCTGCGCGCAAGCGCGTAAAAATTTCCCTGCGTTTGTGTGGGTTCATGGTGTGGCGTTGCCGCGTCGGGCGCGCGCGCGCGCAAGAGCAGCCTGCACGGCGGTTTGTTTGTCGGGTAAAGCCTGTGGCGCCTCGTCTTGCTTCAGGCTGGAGGGGCTCTGGTTGAGTCTGAGTTGCCTGCGCTCGAAACGAGCGCGAGCCTGATCAGCATCCTCGCGTGTCCATTCGCGGGAAGGTGTCACGTCGACCATTGTGATGCAGTCCACCGGACAAGGGGCGACGCACAAGTCGCAACCGGTGCAGTCCTGGGCAATGACGGTATGCATGACTTTCGAGGCGCCAAGGATGGCGTCCACCGGACAGGCCTGAATGCAGAGCGTGCAGCCAATGCAAAACTGCTCGTCGATGACAGCGACTTGAAGTGGCATGTGTGTGCCGCAAGTGGTGTCAAGAGGCAAGCGTGGACGAGAGAGAAGCTCGGCCAACGCCGCGATGCCCGCCTCTCCACCGGGAGGGCAGCGATTGATCGGCGCTTGATTGTCGGCGATGGCGCGCGCATAGGGCGCGCAGCCATCAAAACCACATTTCGTGCATTGCGTCTGCGGAAGCAGACGATTGATACGTTCAGCCAGCATCAGAACCGTCGGACAAATTCCGCTATTTGCGGGCAAATCGTCGTGCGCCAGCGACGTCCGGAGAAAATGCCGTAGTGACCACATTCCGGAGCCGTGTAATGCTGCTTGCGCTTGGCGGGGATGCCCGAGCAAAGTGCTTGTGCCGCGCGAGTCTGACCTTCGCCGGAAATGTCATCCAGCTCGCCTTCGATCGTGAAAAGCGCCACAGATTTGATATCGGCTGGCCGAACGAGCTGACCATCGATTTCCCAGGTTCCGTTCGGTAAATCAAAATCCTGAAAGACCGTGCGGATCGTATCGAGGTAGAAGTCCGCGGACATATCCAGCACAGCGTTGTATTCGTTGTAGAAACGACGGTGCGCTTCGGCATCCTCGTCATCTCCACGCAACAAGTCCAGGTAGAAGTCGTAATGTGATTTCAGGTGGCGATCAGGATTCATCGACAAAAAGCCCGCGTGCTGTAAAAAGCCGGGATAGACGCGACGACCCGCTCCGGGATACTGCGCCGGGACGGTGTGAATGAGCTTTTCTTCGAACCACTCAAAAGGCTTGGTCGTTGCCAGGCGATTGACCTGGGTCGGGGAGCAGCGAGGATCGATCGGTCCGCCCATCATGACCATGCTGCGCGGCAAACAAGGATCTTTGTTGGTCGCCATCAATGAGATCGCCGCGAGTGCGGGTACCGTGGGCTGACAGACAGACATGACATGCACGTCCGGACCGAGGTGACGGACGAAGTCTTGAACGTAACGTACGTAATCGTTCAGACCAAAGGCGCCATCGGCCAGAGGCACCATGCGCGCATCGATCCAGTCAGTGACATAGATTTCATGCTCGGGCAAGAGGGCACGAACAGTGTCGCGCAATAGCGTGGCATGGTGACCGGACATCGGCGCGATGACGAGCATTTTCGGTGTCGCTTTGCGCACCTTGTCGGAAATATCGCGTCGAAAATAGATCAAGTTGCAAAAAGGCTTGGACAGTACGACTTCCTCTGTGACGGACACAGGTTTACCGTTGACTTCCGTGGTCGGAAGACCCCAGGCCGGCTTTTCGTATTTTTTGCCAATGCGGTGGATCAGCTCATAGCCTGCGGCCATTTGGCGCGCCATGGGGGAGTAGGCGAGAGGACTGGCTGGGTGAGAGAAGAGTTTGGAACCCACTTCAGTGAAGTGTGCAAGGGGCGACATGATTGCCCGGTGCATTTCATGCAAATGATAGAGCATGTGTCATTCCAGAAAAGGTCACGAGATGACACATTATGTACCTGTTCGGGAAGGATCAGTGCGACAAACTGAAGGGAGTTTGCTGTGCTGCAGCAAAATGTCGCAAAACCACCACGCCAACAAGGGTTTACCAGTAGTTTTCGACAGCCAAGTTACCCGCGACCCCGCGTCGACCGGGCGCGAATCCTCTCTCTGACAGCAGGCCCCGCATCTCGGTCACCATAGCCGGGTTACCGCAAAGCATGATGCGGGAGCGGGCAGGCTCGAGGGCGACGCCCGTTCGCTGTTCGAGTTCGCCACTCTTGAGTAAGGCAGTCAAGCGGGCTGGTTGAGTCAGCTGAGGGTGGATGGATGGGGATAACTCGGGGCTGACACTCTCTTGCGAGGTGACAGGGACATAGATGAACTGGGCGCGCGATGCATCGGAGGGATCTGCGAGTGCCAATAACTCCTGGCGGTAGGCCAACTCGTTGGCGTGTCTGACACCATGCAGCAAAATAATCCGCTTAAAGCGGGTCCAGGTCGCCGGATCACGCAGCATGGACAGATAGGCGGAGAGTCCCGTACCCGTGGCGATCAGCCAGAGGTCTTCGCCATCGACAAAGCGCTCGAGGGTCAAAAAACCAAAAACAGTCTTGTCTATCCAGAGCGCGTCACCGGGCTTGAGCCGGGCGAGTGCCGGACTAAATTTGCCATCAGGTACCACAACTGAATAAAACTCGAGCGCATTGACGTCAGGTCGGGAAACCATCGAGTAGGCGCGCCATTCGTTGGGCGCGGGCGGCGCTTCAGGATCAGTGGAGTCCGGTGCGCCAACACATAATCCCAGACGGGCAAATTGCCCAGGCAGAAATGAAAAAGCTGGATCACGTGAGACCGTGATTGAAAACAGCTTATCCGTCAGCCAATCTGTTTTGGATAAAACGGTCTGTTGCGTGTAGCGCGGACCATTGGTTGGCGGGTTGGCTGAGGCATTCATGTGCGGTTATAGGAGGGGGTTCAGCGGGGTGCCGCTCAACGCTCAAGGTGTTTGAGCTTGTCAGGAACACCATTCCAGTTGTCTGCGTCTTCGAGAGGTTTTTTCGAGCGACTGATGCTTTTGAATGTCGGTGACAGCTCGGCGTTGAGCGCAATGAACTTCATCTGGTCCTGAGGCACGTCTTCTTCGGCAAAAATCGCATTGGCCGGACATTCAGGGATACAGACTGCACAGTCAATGCACTCGTCAGGATCGATCACTAGAAAGTTGGGTCCTTCGCGAAAACAATCAACCGGGCAAACGTCCACACAATCTGTGAACTTACATTTAATACAGTTTTCAGTCACGACGTGCGTCATGTGCTTCACCAGAATGCAATTAGATCGTTATATTTTACCCAAAGCGACGCCGCGTGTTCGGGATACCCCTAGGGTGCGAGGTGGCTGTGCTAATGTTTAAAGAAATTGCGAAAAACAGCCCATGATCATCAAATCCCTGCTGGATACAGACCTTTACAAATTCACCATGATGCAGGTGGTGCTACATCACTTTCCTGCCGCCCAGGTCGAGTACCGCTACAAGTGCCGCACGCCGGGGGTCAATTTGCGACCCTATCTCGATGAGATTCGCGCCGAGATCCATAGTCTGTGCCAGTTGCGGTTCAACGAGGAAGAGCTCGCCTATCTGGGGGGGCTGCGCTTTATCAAAAGTGATTTCATTGATTTTCTCGGTCTTTTTCATTTGCCGGAGAAGTGCATCACCGTGACGGAAGGGACCTTGCCCGGAGAGATCGATATCCAGGTCAAGGGCTCTTGGTTGCACACGATTTTGTTTGAAATCCCGGTCCTGGCGATTGTCAACGAAGTGTATTTCCGCAGGACTTGTACGAACCCTGACTGGGAAGAGGGACGAAAAAGACTTCAGACCAAGATGAAGCTCGTGCTTGAAGCGACCGATCTCGACGATTTTCGGGTGGCCGAATACGGCACCAGACGACGGTTTTCGCGTGAGTGGCACGAGGAAGTGGTCATTACAATGAAAGCCCAGATGGGTAAACATTTCGCGGGCACGAGTAATGTCTGGTTCGCGATGCGACATGGCGTATTGCCTTTGGGCACGATGGCCCATGAGTATTTGCAGGCTTGTCAGGCACTCGGTCCGCGCTTGCGTGATTCTCAGGTGTTTGCGTTGGATACTTGGGCCAAGGAATATCGGGGCGATCTGGGAATTGCGTTGTCGGATGTGTATGGTGTTGCCGCGTTTTTGCGCGATTTCGACATGTATTTTTGCAAGCTCTTTGATGGCGCGCGTCACGATTCCGGCGATCCATTTGACTGGGGCGAGCGCATGATTGCGCATTACAAGGCTAACCGAGTGGATCCGCGTACCAAGACATTGATTTTTTCAGATGCGTTAACATTTCCACGTGCCATCGAACTGACGCGTCGCTTTTCAGGAAGATGCAAGACGGCCTTCGGTATCGGGACCAATCTGACAAATGATCTGGGGCACGAACCCTTGCAGATCGTCATGAAAATGGTGCGCTGTAATGGTCAACCTGTGGCCAAGGTGTCAGATGCGCCAGAAAAAACAATGTGTGATGACAAGGCCTACCTTGCATACTTGCGGCAAGTCTTTGAACTCCCTCCCGCCGAATGAATCCAACCCCTGGTGCGCGAAGCACCACTTTCTAATCAAGGAAAAACAATGAGCAATATCAAACGTGTCAATGTAGGCAAACGACTCTCCGACATGGCGGTCTACAACGGCGTGGCCTACCTTGCAGGTCAGGTCGCCAACGACACAACCCAGGATGTTACGGGACAGACGGCTCAAGTTCTGGCTGCGATCGATGCTTTGCTCGCTGAAGCGGGTACGGATAAAACGCGCATCTTGATGGCGCAGGTTTTTGTGGCCAACATCGCTGAATATGACGGCATGAACAAGGCCTGGGAAGCATGGGTGCCCGCTGGTCACACACCTCCGCGCGCCACGATCGAAGCCCGGCTCGCCGGTCCCGACTACAAGGTCGAAATCGTTGTGACAGCAGCTGTTTGAGTGCGGTGACGATATTTTGAGTTTGAAAGCTTGGTGTCCCCTGAACAACAATTGGATTTGAATGCGCTGACCGTCGACATGAATGTTGACGAACAGGCCTTGTTGCGTCGGGCGGCACAGTGGGCGAGCGAGGCGCTTGGCGATCAGTGCACACCCTCGGGTGAGAGACTGATCGACCATGCACTGGGCTCGGCCAGTATTTTGTGCGGAATTCAGGCTGATCCTGCCACGCGGACTGCGGCTCTTTTGGTGGCGTCCTCAGAGGTATTGCAACCGGACCTGAACCGGGGGCGACAGCTCGATCCGATCAAGGATCAGTTCGGTGCCGAAGTCAGTCGCCTCGTGCAGGGCACTCGCGAACTGTTGCGCCTGAGTGGCATTGCGAGCGCCGCAAGCGATGGCTCGGACGATGCGCCGATGCAAAAAGAAATGTTGCGCAAGATGCTGCTGGCAATGGCGGCAGATTTGCGCATTGTGTTGCTCAGGCTGGCCTCTCGCCTACAGACACTGCGCTGGCACGCGAGCGCAAAGGTACCCTGTCGGCCGGCTTTGGCGCGTGAAACACTCGATTTGTACACTCCGTTAGCCAATCGTCTGGGGATCTGGCAAATCAAGTGGGAAATGGAGGATCTGGCTTTTCGGTTCACCGATCCTGCCCGTTACAAAGAAATCGCCGGCTTGCTCGAAGAAAAACGTACCGAGCGTGAACAGTTCATCGCACAAACGGTTGAACAACTCACATCAGCACTCAAAAAAATGGGTATCGCCGCGGACGTCACCGGTCGACCCAAACACATCTACAGCATCTACAACAAGATGCGCCAAAAGAATCTCGATTTCAGCGAGTTGTTCGATGTCCGTGCCATGCGCATCATTGTTCAAACAGAGCGAGATTGCTATAGCGCGCTTGGATTGGTGCATGAGCTGTGGGTCCCGATGGCCGATGAGTTTGATGACTACATCTCTCGTCCGAAGCCTAACGGCTATCGCTCTCTTCACACTGTGGTCGCCGATGCTAACGGCCGACCCTTTGAGGTGCAGATTCGCACGCGCGCCATGCACGAATTCGCTGAATTCGGGATGGCGGCGCATTGGCGTTACAAAGAAGGACCGCGTCCGGGCGCCGCTGATCCCTCCGCGCAATCCGGTCAGTATGATCGACAGCTCGCCTGGATGCGTCAATTGCTTGCCTGGAATACCGATGCTGCCAAGCGACCAGGCGGCGGTACCGGCACAGCGGCCGCATCCACGCTGGACTCCGGGTCCGTCACAGAGCGGCGCGCCTCCGCGCGCATGACAAAACCGCCCGAGGAGCGCATTTACGTTCTGTCTCCACAGGCGCGTGTGGTCGAGCTCCCGCTGGGCGCAACCCCTGTGGATTTTGCCTACTACTTGCATACCGATCTTGGGCATCGTTGTCGCGGCGCGCGTATCGATGGTCAGATGGTGCCTTTGCAGACTCAGTTACAAACCGGTCAGACAGTCGAGATCGTGACCACCAAGTCTGGCGGTCCCTCTCGCGACTGGCTCAACCCACAGCTTGGCTTTCTGGCGAGCCCGCGATCCCGCGCCAAGGTGCGTGCCTGGTTCAACGCGATTGAGCTCCAGCAGCGCATCAACCAGGGACAGGCATTGGTTGAAAAAGAACTCCAGCGTCTGGGTAAAACTGCCGTCAATCTTGAACAGCTCGCCCAGCAGTTAGGTTTTGCGCAGGCCGATGACTTGTATGTAGCTGCTGCCAAGGAAGAATTCAGCTTGCGTCAGATCGATGCTGTGTTTCAGCCAGTTGCCGCACCCGCGCAGCCCAGCCTGGAGTCGCTGATGGTGCACGCGCCGCGTGTCGATCGTGCCGGAGTGGGTAAGAGTGGTGTGCTCGTGGTGGGTGTCGATTCTTTATTGACACAGCTAGCCCGTTGCTGCCGGCCTGCGCCTCCGGATGCGATTTCAGGTTTTGTGACAAGGGGCCGGGGCGTATCGATTCATCGTGCGGACTGCGCGAGCTTTTTGGCGCTGAAAGTTCGTCAGCCTGAACGCGTGATTGACGTGACTTGGGGCGAGCATGAGGCGCAAGCCCTCTACCCGGTTGATTTGTATGTTCAAGCGCAGGATCGTGCCGGCTTGCTTCGGGATTTGTCCGAGGTGTTCGCCAGGCTGCGGCTCAACGTTATCGGGGTCAATACGCACAGCAAAGCCTCCATGGCCTATATGTCTTTTACCGTGGAGATTCGCGACGGAGGCGAGTTGCAGCGCGCTTTGGCGTCGTTGCGCGAAGTCAGCGGCGTCTTGACCGCCGAGCGACGCTCGCCAGGCGCCTGAGACCCCGGCAAGAGACGAGGTGCAAATTGAGGGATTGCCAGCGGCTTTTACTGCGGTTTTTCCTGTGACACTGGTAAAATCGAATCTTCCCGTTGCTTGATGCACTTGGCATATTGTTGCCGGTGTAGCTCGGTCTGATCTGGAGATCCGGTCTTGAAACCCTATGACTTCCCCGATGCCAAAGGGCATTTTGGTCCTTACGGCGGTGTATTCGCAGCAGAAACCCTCATGCAGGCCATCGAGGAGTTGCGTTTGTCTTATGACAAATACCGCAACGATCCCGATTTCCTGGCTGAGTTTGAATACGAGCTCAAGCATTTTGTCGGGCGTCCAACGCCGGTCTACCATGCCCGACGCTGGTCCGAGGAGCTTGGCGGTGCGCAGATCTGGTTCAAGCGCGAAGACCTCAATCACACGGGCGCCCACAAGATTAACAACAGTCTCGGACAGGCGTTGCTTGCGCGACGCATGGGTAAGCGCCGCATCATCGCTGAAACGGGGGCTGGTCAGCACGGTGTTGCGACTGCGACCGTATGTGCCCGTTATGGCATGGAGTGCGTGGTTTACATGGGTAGCGAGGACGTCAAGCGTCAGTCGCCAAACGTGTTTCGGATGAAACTCCTTGGCGCGACCGTGGTGCCCGTCGAGTCCGGCTCCAAGACCCTCAAGGACGCCTTGAACGAGGCCATGCGCGACTGGGTGACCAACGTCGATAATACGTTTTACATCATTGGTACCGTTGCAGGTCCCCATCCCTATCCGATGATGGTCCGCAATTTTCACTCCGTGATTGGTCAGGAGTCCATCGAACAAATGCCTTTGTACGCTGGACGTCAGCCTGATTACGTGTTGGCCTGCGTGGGCGGCGGCTCAAACGCGATGGGTATATTCCATCCGTATATTCCATATGAAAACACCAAACTCGTCGGCGTAGAAGCGGCGGGCGAGGGCGTCGACACCGGGAAACATTCCGCGTCGCTGACCGCTGGACGAGTAGGCGTATTGCATGGCAACCGCACTTACGTGTTGCAGGATGAAAACGGCCAGGTCGCCGAGACGCATTCTGTATCGGCCGGTCTGGATTATCCAGGCGTCGGTCCCGAGCATGCATGGCTCAAAGATAGTGGGCGCGCCTCCTATGTCAGCGTGACCGATACCGAAGCATTGGCAAGTTTTCACCATTGCTGCAGGATCGAAGGTATCATCCCGGCGCTCGAGACATCACATGCGCTGGCTTACGCTGCCAAGCTTGCACCAACGCTTTCCAAGGATCAGGTCATTCTGGTGAACTTGTCCGGCCGAGGCGACAAGGATATCAATACCGTCGCGCAGCGTGCGGGCATCGTGCTCTAAGGTTTTAAAGGTTTTTTGATAAATATGGCTCAACACAAAGATCGCATCGCCGCGGCGTTTGCCCGCGCTGCGCAACAGCAGCGCGCTGCGCTGATTCCCTACATCGCAGCGGGCAACCCCTTGCCTGAGACAACGGTGCCCTTGATGCATGCACTCGTCAAAGCGGGTGCCGATGTGATCGAACTCGGTATCCCTTTTTCGGATCCGATGGCTGATGGCCCCGTGATCCAGCGTGCAGCAGAGCATGCGATCTCCCAAGGCATTGGACTCAAACACGTATTGGGGATGGTGGCAGAGTTTCGCAAGAAAGATCAGGACACTCCGATTGTGTTGATGGGTTATGCCAATCCGATTGAAAACATCGGGCATCAAGCCTTTGCAGAACAGGCCGAGCAGGTGGGTGTTGATGGACTGCTGACTGTTGATTATCCCCCAGAGGAAATCGACGATTTTGTTGGTTTACTCAACAAGCATCACATCGCGCCTATTTTCCTTCTGGCCCCGACTTCGACTGAGACCCGCATCAAAGCTGTTGGCAAAATTGCCCGTGGTTACGTGTACTACGTCTCATTGAATGGTGTGACGGGTGCAGGTCACCTCGATACAGCGGACGTTGCCACGCGCCTCAAAGGTATCCGTCAGCACGTTGCTTTGCCTGTGGGCGTGGGTTTTGGCATCAGCGATGCAAAAAGCGCACAAAGCATCAGTCTGGTTGCCGATGCAGTCGTGATTGGTAGCAAACTGATCGACACCATGACCAAAGCCTCGGCGGGCCTGCCCAAAGACCTGCAGTCTCAGGCGGCGATCGATGCGGGTGCGGGTTGGTTGGCAGGTATTCGTCAGGCAATGGATGTTGCCCGACAAGCGGAGCATGCAAAATGAGTTGGCTCGGTAAACTTCTCCCGCCCCGTATCAACAAAGTTCCTGCGCAGGAAACTGCGAGTAAGCGCGTACCCGAAGGCCTCTGGGTCAAATGTCCCTCTTGTGAATCCGTGCTTTACAACGAAGATCTTGCGGCGAATCTTCACGTATGCCCCAAGTGTGATCACCATATGCGGATCGGCGCGCGTGCACGCATTGAATCATTGCTCGATATTGAGGGGCGAGTAGAGATTGGATCCAATACCCGATCGATGGATCCGCTGAAATTTAAAGACTCGCGTAAATACCCTGAGCGTGTTCAAGAGGCCGTTCGTCAAACTGGCGAGACCGACGCACTGGTGGTGGTCAGCGGCGCCATTCGGAGCGTGCCCTGCGTACTCGCATGCTTTGAATTCGAGTTCATGGGCGGCTCCATGGGTTCTGTCGTGGGTGAGCGTTTCGTCCAAGGTGTTCAGGCAGCGATTAAAAACAAAGTCCCCTTCATCTGTGTCGCGGCTTCGGGCGGTGCACGGATGCAGGAAAGTTTGTTTTCTTTGATGCAGATGGCTAAAACCAATGCCATGTTGACGCGTTTGGCCGAGGCGAAACTGCCTTTCATCAGTGTCCTGACGGATCCTACGATGGGAGGTGTCTCGGCTAGCTTCGCGTTTATGGGCGATGTCGTGATTGGTGAACCCAAAGCACTGATTGGTTTTGCGGGGCCGCGTGTGATTGAGCAGACGGTCCGTGAGAAACTGCCCGAGGGTTTTCAGCGTTCGGAGTTTTTGCAGCAAAAAGGGGCAATCGATATGGTCCTGGACCGGCGTCAACTTCGCGAAGAGCTTGCGCGGTTGATGGCGATTATGATGAATCAGCCCATGGATAGCGTGGCTGCTGCTTAAAGATCGTACAAGTCAAGATCGCACAACGATCTCTTGCAAACTAAAACGGCCCATCAAAAATATTGATGGGCCGTTTCTTTTTACAGACTCTTAATGCCGGTTGGTTTCAACCTGAATCAAGGGCGTATTTGAAACAACGGGCTGAGGCTTGGGTTCACGTCCAAGCTTGACAGGCACCACACGCTGATTTGCCATCGCCTGAGCGACACGAACTGGATCGCTTTCAACCCACTGCAAACCTGCCGACTGCACGATCGCGTGCAGAGTTGCAGTGTCGGCGCGCGGCGTGGCGGGAACCACGATCGGAGCAGACGGTGCCGAGTAGGTCTGAGCGGGTACCGGTGCAGGGGTTGGAGCACTAACCGGCACGACCTGAACAGCAGCGGGTTGAACCGGAGCAGGTTCAACCGGAGCGGTTTGAACCGGAACAGGTGCAGGTGCAGGTGCAGGTGCAGGTGCAGGTGCCGGTGCAGATGCTTGTACAGCATTCGCAGTGGCGACAGGCGCTGCCGAAGGTGTCGGCGCAACTGATGTTGTGCCAGAGGCAGGTTCGACATAGTTCACAGGTGCGCCGGAAAGCGCAGTGCTGGAAACGTGAGCGAAACCTTCGTTCTCTTGTGCCTGATCGTCACGGCCTTCGAGATTCGACCCTTCATCGCCTGTACGACGACCACGACGGCTACGGCGACGGCGACGTTTGCGTTCTGGATCAGCTTGATCTGCTTCGTCCTCGGCGAGTCCTTGAGGATCGAGACCTTGTTGCAGGTGGGCTTGATCTTCTGTCAGCTGACTCACGGAAGGTGTTGGGCGTGGAGCTTGGGGGCGGCGCTCGTTTGGCGCAGCAGCATCGACTGCCTGCGTGTTGTTGGTGCCGCCTTCGACTTGGTCCGCGCGAATATCCGAACCGTCTTCGCGGCGCTGTCGGCCACGACCACGGCGGTTACGATTACCGCGTGGGCTGTCTTCGCCTTGATCAGATGTTTCGCCTCGCAACTGAGGAGCGCGGTCACTGCGCTCGTCATTTTTCGGGGCGCGACGTTGATCGGGCGTGGCGGTCAGCTCGGGGGTGGCGGGACGACCGTCTGTGCGATTGTCCGGACGACGTCCACGGCCACCGCGATTTCCACCGCGACGGTCACCCTGGGCAGAACGGCCGCGATCGCGTGAATCACTAGCCTTGGGGGCTTCTTCTTTCTTTTCCGAGGAAGATCCACCTGAGAGCCAACCGAAAAGGCGTGAGAACAGACCGGGTTTAGCCTCTGCTTCCGCTTTTTTGGCGGGAGTCGAGGAAACCGGGGCAGGTTGTGCAGGGGTGATGCCCTTGACTAACGCTTCGGGTTTGGCTTTGACTTCTTGTTCCTTGGGGGCCCAGCTCATGTCTGTCGAAGGGGCATCCACCAGATCGAAGCTGGTTTTGATGTCTTCAAGACGAGGATCATCATGACGCAACCGTTCGATATGATGATGGGGCGTCTCGAGGTGACGGTTGGGAATCAGGATCAGATTGACCTTGAGGCGCGTCTCAATCTTGGTGATGTCAGAGCGTTTTTCATTCAGCAAGAAAGTCGCCACATCGACAGGCACCTGTGCATGCACAGCTGCTGTGTTTTCCTTCATGGCTTCTTCCTGGAGCAGACGCAAGACTTGCAGCGCGCTCGACTCGGCGTCACGGATCACACCCGTGCCGTTACAGCGCGGACACGTGATGTGTGAACCTTCATTCAAGGCGGGACGCAGCCGCTGGCGGGACAGCTCCATCAGGCCAAAACGTGAAATTTTGCCCATTTGGACACGCGCACGGTCGAAATGCAGCGCATCTCGCAAACGATTTTCAACCGCGCGCTGGTTCTTGGTGTCTTCCATGTCGATAAAATCGATCACGATCAGGCCGCCCAAGTCGCGTAAACGCAATTGGCGTGCGACTTCGTCGGCAGCCTCTTGGTTCGTGCGTAATGCGGTTTCTTCGATGTCCGCACCACGCGTGGCACGTGCGGAGTTGACGTCGACCGCGACCAGCGCTTCGGTGTGGTCGATCACGATCGATCCGCCCGAAGGCAGATCGACAGTACGCGAATAGGCCGTCTCGATCTGATGTTCAATCTGAAAGCGCGAGAACAAGGGCACATCATCGCGATAACGTTTGACGCGCTCGACATTGTCAGGCATCACAACGCTCATGAACGCAGTCGCCTGGTCAGCGATGTCGTCCGTATCAATCAGGATTTCACCGATGTCAGGTGAGAAATAATCGCGGATCGCGCGAATCACCAGGCTTGACTCGAGGTAAATCAGGATAGGGGCCGGGTTGTCTTTGGCCGCACCGTCAATGGCCGTCCAAAGCTGCATGAGGTAGGACATGTCCCACTGCAGTTCCTCGGCGTTGCGGCCGATACCTGCGGTGCGGGCGATAATGCTCATACCGGGCGGAATCGTCAGCTGATCCATGGCCTCGCGCAGTTCCTGACGCTCTTCACCTTCGACCCGACGCGAGACGCCACCACCACGAGGGTTGTTGGGCATCAGCACCAGATAGCGGCCAGCGAGGGAAATAAAGGTGGTCAGAGCTGCGCCCTTGTTGCCGCGCTCTTCTTTTTCGACTTGAACGATCAGCTCTTGGCCTTCGCGCAGCGCGTCTTGAATACGAGCTGTCCGGACATCCACACCCTCTTTGAAATAGCTTCGGGCGATTTCTTTGAAGGGCAGGAAGCCATGGCGGTCTTCGCCGTAATTCACAAAACATGCTTCGAGACCGGGCTCGATGCGGGTGATGACACCTTTGTAGATGTTGCCTTTGCGCTGTTCGCGTCCGGCGATTTCGATATCGAGGTCGATGAGCTTTTGCCCATCAACAATTGCAACGCGCAGTTCTTCCTGGTGCGTCGCGTTAAACAGCATGCGCTTCATGAGAGAGTTTCTCCATTTAAATGGCGCGCCGGAAATCGACGCGCAGCCACGCGTTGTTGGCTGCGAAACACTGAAGCAGGCAAAGAGGACGCGCGCCCTTGTTGGGACGCACGAAGAAAAGGTCTTTAGACCGGCACTGTGCGCCCTAGGGCGCGGGGTTCATTCAGCAGGAGGGTCAGGGTCACAAGAGTGTTTGACAAAAGTGGTTGACGAAAAAAATGCTGTGAACATCAGGCGGATATGTGTCAAACGCCTGGTGCAGGGATACGACGGTTTCTTGCTTTTAATCTTGCTCTTAATTCAGTATCGCGCGCGGCGAGAAGGGGCATACATCTTCGGCGCGGGCGAAACGTTTGAACGTCGCAACAACGCGCCTGAAGGGCATCCCGGTCAAGCCGACGACCAGCAACCCAGAGGACAAGAAAGCAAGCGGTACAATACAAAAATAGTGCAGTGCGCGATCCCGACGGAGACGCAACAAAATGCTGCATCTCTACGAAGGAGGGTCACGTAATGCCGCTGGTCGGCTGCTTTTCAACAAGCGCTCCCCTGCAAGGCGTTACAACCCGGCTTTCTTAACCCTTTTAAGGCTTGCCCGATTATAAGCCGCTTTTGCTGATGCGCAAAGATTCCCCAGTGACTCCTAAAAAAAATTTAAACCAAACGCATGACTCTGCGCCCGCCGTGCGTTGGGTCGAAGTCACCGAGGAGCATGACGGTCAGCGGCTGGACAATTTTTTGATGCGCCTGTGCAAAGGGGTGCCGAAAAGCCACATTTACAAAGCTGTCCGGGGCGGAGAAGTGCGTGTCAACAAAGGACGGGTCGCCCCCGACGACAGGCTCTCTCTCGGCGATGTGGTGCGCGTGCCGCCCATGCGCTTACCTGCCCCGGATGAGAAAAGATCTGTTCCAGGTAGCGAATTCCCCATTGTTTTCGAAGATGAGGGCCTGTTGGTCATTGATAAGCCCGCAGGAACCGCCGTGCATGGCGGAAGCGGCGTGTCGTTTGGCGTGATTGAGGCATTGCGTGCCGCGCGTCCCGAAGCCAAGTTTCTCGAGCTTGCGCATCGTCTGGACCGGGATACTTCTGGTTTATTGATTATTGCCAAAAAAAGAAACGTATTGCTGTCCTTGCATGAAATGTTCCGGACAGGCGGCGGAAGAAAACATTACTTAGCCCTGGTGGAGGGTGACTGGGTCAATGCCCGCCAGCACATCCGCTTACCATTAGTGAAGTGGACGACGCAGTCTGGCGAACGTCGGGTCAAAGTGGAGGCCGAAGGCCAGGTCGCCCATACGATTGTCAGTGCGTTAAAACGTTTCGATGGCTATAGTTTGGTCGATGCCGAACTTCGGACCGGCCGAACGCATCAAATACGGGTGCACTTGGCCTCGAGCGGTTTCCCGATCGTGGGTGACGATAAATATGGACGCGACGAAACACGCGCCAAATTCAGCAAGCTAGGATTCTCAAGAATGTTTTTGCATGCCTGTCGACTGGAAATGCCCCATCCCCTGACTCAGGAGCCCATGGTGCTCGAAGCGCCTCTACCGCCGAGTTGCGAGAAAATCCTCCAAAAGCTGGAGGCGAAATGAAGCCCTATTCAGTGATTGTGTTTGACTGGGATGGCACACTCATGGACTCGACACACAGCATCGTCGCTGCGATCCAGGGAGCGTGCCGTGATCTAGAGTTACGCGTTCCGACGGCGCAAGAGGCTGCCTGGGTGATAGGCCTGTCGCTGGAGCCTGCCTTAAGACGTGCTGTACCGGACTTAACCGCTTCGATGGAACCCTTGTTTCTGGAGCGCTATCGCCATCATTATCTGTCCAAGGACACGCAGCTTAAACTCTTCGATGGTGTGCCGGAGATGCTGAGTGATCTCCGGGCAGCGGGCGCCACACTTGCCGTGGCGACAGGTAAAAGTCGGGTGGGGCTGAACCGTGCGCTTGCCTCCACCGCCTTGCATGGCGCCTTTGCTGCAACCCGAACGGCTGACGAGACCTTTGGTAAACCACATCCGGGCATGCTGCTGGAACTGATCGACGAGCTGATGGTTGAGCCTGACCAGATGGTCATGGTGGGGGACACCTCCCATGACCTCACCATGGCAGCCAACGCAGGCGTGCATGGAATCGGCGTAGCCTATGGCGCTCACCCTGAGCATGAGCTCAGAGCCTGTCCGCATCACACCATCGCTGCTGATGTGCCGAGCCTGCATCAGTGGTTGCGTGAGCGGATTGCTTAAGCCCACTTTGAATACGTGATTCAGTCACCTGAAGTGTGTTTTAATCTCTAGCAGAATTCCAAATATTGGAGCCCCACATGCCTGTCTACCGCTACCCACGCATACACGCCAGTGAAATCACGCCTGAAGAGGTCTGGGCCAGCCGACGTCAGTGGATGAAAGCCGCGGGAGCGTCTGTTGCTGCCGGAACACTTGCAGGCTGGCCTTTACTGGGTTCGGCCGCGAGCCTGGCCTCTCTGAATGCCCAGCGCTCATCGAAGTATGTGTTGATGGAGCCCGTCACGCCAGAAAAAGACGCGACGACTTACAACAACTTTTTTGAATTTGGCATGGACAAAGGCGATCCGGTCAAGTACGCCAGCAAAATGCAAACCACGCCCTGGAAAGTGCGCGTGGAAGGCGAGTGCGCGGCACCCAAAACTTTTGATCTCGACGATTTGCTTAAACTCGCTCCTCTTGAAGACCGGACCTATCGTATGCGCTGCGTCGAGGGTTGGTCGATGGCGATTCCATGGATTGGCTATTCGATGTCTGAGCTGATCAAACAAGTTCAGCCAACAGGGAACGCAAAGTTTGTTGAGTTTGTAACAGACGTTCAGCCTAAAAACATGCCAGGTGTTCGGATCCGTTCCATCGACTGGCCGTATCGCGATGGTTTACGGATGGATGAGGCCATGCACCCGTTGACCATGCTGGTCATGGGTATGTACGGTAAAGTTTTGCCAAATCAAAATGGCGCACCCGTTCGTATGGTGGTGCCTTGGAAATATGGCTTTAAATCGGTCAAATCGATTGTGACCATTCGCCTGCTTGAAAAGCAGCCCGTTGGAAGCTGGGAGCAGTCCCAACCATCGGAATATGGCTTTTATTCCAACGTGAATCCCGAGGTCTCACATCCGCGCTGGAGTCAGGCGACAGAGAGACGCATCGGCGAAGATGGCGTGTTCTCACCTAAGCGTAAGACACTCATGTTTAATGGCTACGCCAACGAAGTGGCGTCCCTTTACGCAGGCATGGATTTGCGTAAAAACTACTGAGTTCAGCGTGACATCGCTTTCAGTCAAAACCATTGACCGGGCCAAACCACTGGTTTTTTTAGCGGGTCTTTATCCGCTGATCAGATGGGTGGTGCTTGGTTATCAAAATGCGCTGACTGCGAATCCTGTCGAGTTTTTAACGCGTTCGTCGGGTACCTGGACGTTGGTGTGTCTACTTGTCACACTTTCCATTTCACCGTTACGTCAATGGCTCAAGCAGCCCGCGCTGTTGCGCTGGCGTCGCATGTGTGGATTGTTTGCTTTTTTTTATGCCACGCTTCACGCCCTATCCTGGGCCTGGTGGGATCAGAGCTTTGAATTGATCCCCATGCTCTCTGACGTCTGGAAAAGACCTTTCATTCTGGTGGGCGCCGCTGCCTTTTTAACCATGTCGCTGCTGGCGATTACCTCCACCCACGGCTGGATGCGGCGCCTGGGCAGGCACTGGCAGCAGCTGCATCGTTTGATTTATCTGATCGGCGTCTTGGCGATTCTTCATTATTGGTGGCATAAAGAAGGCAAAAATGATTTTGACACCGTGCTGATTTATGCCGCGGTCCTTGCGGTTTTATTGGCATGGCGTGTGCGACGCGCTTGGTTAAAACACGCTTCTCCATCACGACACGCCTCTTAACGTCTCTTACACAAGCGGGCGACGCTTAAAGGCCGGATCCTGTCGTCGGTAGAGCCATCAGACGCGCAGCTGTTTGCGGATCGGGTCTGCTTGTGACGCGATCAGGGCGGTAATGCATCTGGAAGGCGCCAATCGCAGCCAAGGTGCCCGCATCAAAGTAATTGGATTCCGGGACTTGATAACCAACGCGTTTGAGTTGTTTCTGAAACCAGCCCGCATCCGGATAGCCCGTGCGAATGAAATTAGCTTCGTATTTTGCTGCGGCCGCTTCGTCGAACCATCGGCCTACGCCCGCCTGGGCAAACTTTTTCCATGGAAAAGAGGGGCCGGGATCAATCTTTCGCATGGGGGCGATATCGCTGTGTCCCACGATATTTTCCGGTGAGATGTTGTTGCGCTTGGCGATGTCGCGCGTGAGTTCGATGACGGCGGCGATTTGTGTGTCCGAGTAGGGCATGCCCTTGTCACCGTTGCTGTTTTTTGTCCAGCCGGGATGGACAATTTCAATGCCGATCGAACGCTGGTTCAGGAATGTCTTGCCATACCAACTGCTTTCACCAGCATGCCAGGCACTTTTGTCCTCATTGACCAGACGGTAGACAATTGGAGGTTTGTCGTCGGTGACAACATAATGCGCGCTGACATCCCGGTTGGTGAGCGTCATGAGTGCGCTGGGTTTGGTCGAAGCGGTGTAGTGCAACACAATGATGTCGATACGGCCGCTCTGACCGCGTGATTTCATGGAGTCATCAAAGCGCAAGGGACCGCTGACTTGCGAGGCGCACCCCGACAGCAGCAAAGCCAGCAAAAAAATGCTGAAACGTTTGCAAGAAGTGCTTGTTGCGGAAACGAGCGTATGCATCAGGCAGCCTGAAATAAAAAGAGGGTTGGGTGTTTATCAAGCACAGGTGCTGGCTGGGTTTTCCACTGTGCGATCGTCAGGGTGCGTATCCATTCATCTTGTGTGGTGACAGAGCGGGCTACGCAAAGCCTGGTGTTGCCTTTGAGATGTTCCGTGAGGCTCGAGAACATTGCCTGGTTGCGGTAGGGTGTTTCTATGAAGAGTTGAGACTGTTTGAGCTTGGCTGACAATTGTTCCCAGGCTTTGAGTTGTTTGGCGCGTTCAGCAGGCTCGACGGGCGCATAGCCATGAAACGCAAACCGCTGACCATCCAGACCACTGGCCATCAGACCCAGCAAGATGGAGGAGGGCCCGACCCAGGGCTTGACGGTGGCCCCCCATTGATGGGCCAAAGCGACTGCGCGTGCGCCCGGGTCTGCGACGGCTGGGCATCCAGCATCCGACACCAGACCGATATCTTGGCCCGTTTTGAGAGGGGCGAGCCACTGTGCGAGGCTGGTATCCTCCGTGCGCGTATTCAGCTCGTGGAGCGTAACTTCCTGCAGGGGGTGAACGAGTGGCGTCAGTTTGAGAAAGGCTCTCGCGACTTTGGCGTTTTCCACAATGTAGGTCTTGAGGTGCCCGGCTTGCGACTGTGCTTGCACGGGGAGCCACTGGTCGATCGGGGCCTCGCCGAGTCCGACTGGAATGAGGTGCAGCGTGCCCAGGCCGCCTTGGGGTGAACGTCGGGTTTGTTTAGGGTCGGGCAGCATGAGGGGATGAAACCGAAGAAGTTGAAATCGCCTGAACGGCATGTTCAAGCGGATCGAGACCAAATTCTGCGAGCAGATGTGTCAACGCGATCAGGGGGAGGCCAATAATGGAGGTCGGGTCTGTGCTTTCCATGCTTTGCATCAAAGCAATCCCCAAAGATTCCGCTTTGGCGCTGCCCGCTGTGTCGTAAGGGGCATCGATATCCAGATACTTCTCGATGGCAGCGTCCGAGAGCGTCCGAAAAACACAGGTTGTGGGAACGTCGACTGTTTGGATGCGATGGCCAAGCGCCACTGACATGGCGCTGTGAAAAATGACGGACTGACCGGACAATGCTCTGAGCTGGCGTTGCGCGCCTGCTCGATTACCCGGTTTTCCAAGAGGTTGTCCGTTGAGCGATGCAGCCTGATCGGCACCGATGACGATATGCCCCGGATACTTGGCCGCGATAATTTGCGCTTTGGCCCGGGCTAGGCGGCATGCCAGTGTATGCGGTGTCTCGCCAGGCAAAGGAGTTTCATCCACATCGGGAGATACCGTGAAAAAAGGAACTCTTAGCCTGGAAAGAAGTTCTTTTCTGTACGGAGAGCTTGAGGCGAGAATAAGAGGGTGGATCACTGTTGTTTCAGTCGGTTTGAAATTGACGATACAGGGGTAAACACGCTATTATCTCTTGCTTTGCTGCATTTTTGGTGCGGTTTATAAGCGCTTTGTGGCAAGCAACTTTGCCAAGAGATTTGAGGCAAGCAATTTTGTCAGAAGATTTTAATGCCGCATTCCGGTTGAGTGCTCCACCCGTCGTCGATGCGTTTGATTTCGCGCGCCGTGGTCAGGTGTTGAAAGGTGCCTTCAGTGTGCACAGACTGGGTCGCTTGCTTGAGGGCTTGCCTGAACAGCCCGTATCTGAGCTCGGTGTTCTCGATGGTCCACCAACCGTTCCCGGGATTGTGCGCTACGAGATTGAAGGCCGTCGTACCAAAGACGACAAGTCCGAGTTGGTTGTGAGGATACAGGCCAATTTGGTGCTGGAATGCCAGAGATGTTTAGGTGAACTCGTTTTTCCTGTGAATCGGCAAACGGTGTTCGAGTTGGTTCGGCGTGAGTCTGACCTCGACGATGAAGAAATCGAGGACGACGATTTCGACCGTCCAGAAAAGATTGTAGGCTCGCCCAAGTTTGACTTGTGCGATTTAGTAGAAGATGAGTTGATTTTAGATGTTCCCTACGTTCCGAGGCACGAAGTGTGTCCGGAAACAGCCGATTTGGATGCACAAGCCGATGAAGAAGCTGGTAGGGAAGAGCCTCTCTCGCCGTTCGCGGTGTTGAGTCAGCTCAAAACCAAGGGTCAGTAGTTGTTATCAAGATGGTTGGCGTACAATTCGCCAATCCACAGGAGTTGTCATGGCTGTTCAGCAAAATAAAAAATCCCCGTCCAAGCGCGGTATGCACCGTTCGCACGACTTTTTAGTGAATCCCCCAACGGCTATTGAGCCGAACACGGGCGAGCAACATCTGCGTCACCACATTAGCCCGACAGGCTTCTATCGTGGTCGCAAGGTTCTCAAGACTAAGACTGACGAATAAAACGCGGCTGACGGGCTCTGACCTCGTCTAGGCGCGCCTCGTCTAAGCGCGCTACGTTGCATCATCACGTGGCTACCGTAATTCGCATCGCGATAGATTGTATGGGTGGTGACGAGGGTATCCCCGTCACTGTCCCCGCTGCGTTTGCTTTCGCACAACGCTACGCTGATACGCATTTGCTTTTGGTGGGCCTGCCCGAGGAAATCGAGCAGGCTGTTTCCGTTTGTGCAAAGCGTTATCCGGATGTGTCATCCGATCGTTATTCGATCGTTGCGGCCACTGAAGTCGTAACGATGGATGATCCCGTCGAAGTCGCTTTGCGTCGCAAAAAAGACTCATCCATGCGCGTGGCGGCTCAGGCGGTCAAGGATGGTCGTGCTGATGCGTGTATTTCGGCTGGTAACACCGGCGCCTGGATGGCGATTTCCCGCTACGTTCTGAAAACACTTTTCGGCATTGATCGGCCTGCAATCGCCTCGGCGTTGCCGAACCAAAAAGGCGGCACGACAACGATGCTGGATTTGGGCGCTAACGTTGATTGCACTGCGGAACACCTACTGCAATTTGCCATTATGGGAACTGCACTCGCACAGGCGGGCGATGTGAACCATTCTCCCTCTGTTGGACTGCTCAACATTGGTGAAGAGGTCATCAAGGGCAATGACATCGTCAAGCAGGCTGCAGAGTTACTGCGCCAAAGTACGCTCAATTTTTATGGAAATGTCGAGGGCAACGATATTTTCAAGGGCACGGTCGATGTGGTGGTCTGCGATGGCTTTGTAGGCAATGTCGCTCTCAAGTCTGCCGAGGGTGTGGCACGAATGATGTCGGTCATGGTGCGCGAGGAATTCAGCCGCAACATCTTCACTAAATTATTGGGTTTGATTGCGATGCCCGTTCTGGCGAAGTTTCGGCGTCGTGTCGATAATCGTCAATACAATGGGGCCGCCTTGCTAGGATTGCGTGGCGTAGTGATCAAGAGTCATGGTGCCGCGGATGCTGTGGCATTTGGATGCGCACTTGAGCGTGCACGCGAAGCGGTGCAGACAGGTTTGCTCAAGCGAACAGCCGAGGCGATTGCCAAATTAACAAATTCACAAGTCGAAGCAGTGTCTTCGACTCAATCGGGAGATTCCGAATGACCCAGGTCAAGCCTTTTGCGCGCATCGTTGGATCAGGCGGTTTTTTGCCTCCGCGCGTTGTGACCAATGACGACCTGGCTGCGGAGTTGGCGACACGTCAGATTGAAACTTCGGATCAGTGGATCACGGAACGTACCGGTATTCGTCAGCGCCATCTTGCCGACAAGGGGATGACTACGAGCGCACTGGCAACTGAGGCGGCTCGCCGCGCGCTTGCCGATGCGGGAGTTGAGGCGGGCGAAGTCGATCTGATCATTGTGGCGACCTCAACCCCTGATTTTGTTTTTCCCAGCACGGCATGCCTGGTGCAAGCCAATCTGGGCAACAAGGGTGCTGCCGCGTTTGACGTGCAGGCAGTTTGCAGCGGTTTCGTGTACGCATTGACCACAGCTGACAGTTTTATCCGTGCCGGACGCGCGCGCTGCGCACTCATTATTGGTGCCGAAGTTTTTTCAAGCATTCTCGACTGGAGCGATCGCTCCACCTGCGTGTTGTTCGGTGATGGTGCGGGTGCGGTCGTCCTCAAGGCCAGCGATGCGCCCGGGATCCTGGGCGCCGAGCTGCATGCCGATGGTAGCCAGATGAATATTTTGTGCGCCGCGGGTAATGTCGCTTTTGGACAGGTGACGGGTGATCCGTTTTTGCGTATGGACGGCCAAGCGGTGTTCAAGCAAGCTGTGACGGTTCTTGATCGCTCGGCACGGACAGTGACCGAACAAGCGGGTGTCGCCCTGTCTGAAATCGACTGGCTGATTCCACACCAGGCCAATCTGAGAATCTTGACGTTTTTGGCTAAAAAGCTGGACATTCCTGTCGAGAAAGTTGTCATCACGGTCGATCAGCATGCCAATACCTCAGCCGCGAGTATCCCTCTGGCATTCGATGTCGCACGTCGGGATGGCCGAATCCAGCCCGGTCAGCTTGTGTTGATGCAAGGTGTTGGAGGCGGGTTTACCTGGGGTTCGGTACTGGTACGTATGTAACAGTACTTAAAGACACTGATGTAGTAATGTTCAGTTATCCATGTTTCAATTATTTTTGCACAGCGACATCATGAAATTTGCGTTCGTATTTCCTGGTCAAGGTTCCCAGTCCGTTGGCATGATGGATGTCTGGTCAGGTCATCCTGCCGCCATGCAAGTCATTGCCCAGGCGAGCGCCGCGCTGGGAGAGGATCTCGGTAAACTGATGGCCGAGGGCCCGGTTGAACAGCTCAATCTGACAACCAACACGCAGCCAGCCATGTTGACCGCCGGTGTCGCGATGTTCGAGGCTTGGCGTGCGGCCGGAGGTCCGGTGGCCTCTTTGATGGCGGGACATAGTCTGGGTGAATATGCCGCATTGACGGCTGCCGGCTCTTTGTCCCTGGCTGATGCGGTGCGTCTGGTGCGTATTCGCGCGGATGCGATGCAGGCGGCTGTGCCTGTGGGCACGGGCGCCATGGCTGCTGTCTTGGGTTTGGAGGATGATGCGGTGCGCGCGGCTTGCGCCGAGGCCGCCCAAGGACAAGTGGTCGAGGCCGTGAATTTCAATGCGCCCTCGCAAGTGGTGATCGCCGGACACGCCGAAGCCGTGCAGCGCGCCATTCAGACTGCCAAGGCGGCAGGCGCCAAACGCGCGATGCTTTTGCCTGTCTCCGCTCCGTTTCACTCCAGCTTGCTTAAACCAGCCGCTGAGGTGCTTCAAGGGGCTCTCGCGTCCGTGGAGGTTTCTGCTCCTCAGGTTCCCGTCATTAACAACGTCGATGTGGCGATTGTGCAGGATCCTGCGCAGATCCGGGATGCTTTGGTGCGTCAGGCCTGGCATGCTGTGCGTTGGGTGGAGATCATCCAGGCCATGCGCGGCCAGGGCATCACCCATGTGGTCGAGTGCGGTCCAGGCAAGGTATTGACAGGAATGGTCAAACGCATTGACCCGGACCTGGTGGCGCTCTCGGTGACAGACCCAGAGTCGATGCAAGCCGCCCTGGATACGCTGTCGGCTGCCTAACGAAAAGCTCAAGGATGAATGTCATGGACCTTAAAGATAAAGTCGCTCTCGTCACGGGTGCGTCGCGCGGAATTGGTCGCGCGATTGCCCTCGAACTGGCATCGCGTGGTGCGATCGTGATTGGTACGGCAACGACCGAAGCGGGGGCGGCTGGCGTGACGGAAATGCTGGCTTCGCACGGCGGCCGGGGCGTTGTGCTTAACGTGACCGATGTGGCGGGTTGTGAGGCTTTGCTGGATGCTTTGGCCAAAGAATCGGGTGGTCCGCACATTCTGGTCAACAACGCCGGCATCACGCGCGACAACTTGTCCATGCGCATGAAAGACGAAGACTGGGACGCCGTGTTGCAAACCAACCTCAGTGCGGTATTTCGCTTGTCACGCGGTGTCATGCGCAGCATGATGAAGGCGCGCTGGGGACGCATTATCAACATCACTTCCGTGGTGGGCTCGAGTGGAAACCCCGGTCAGGCGAACTATGCGGCAGCGAAGGCCGGAGTCGCCGGCATGAGTCGCGCGCTGGCTCGTGAGCTGGGTAGTCGTGGCGTCACGGTCAATTGCGTGGCGCCCGGGTTCATTGAAACAGACATGACCAGCACGCTGGACGAGGGCCAAACGACGGCGCTTTTGGGACAAATTCCGCTTGGACGACTTGGTTCGGCCAGCGATATCGCGCACGCGGTGGCGTTTTTGGCGTCACCTCACGCAGGCTACATCACAGGCACGACATTGCACGTCAATGGCGGCATGTACATGTAATAGGTTTTTTTCTCCCGGTTGGCTATAATTCGCCGGACTTTTCCCCTTTGGAGATTTGCATGGAAAGCATCGAACAGCGCGTCAAAAAGATCGTCGCTGAACAACTTGGCGTTAATGAAGCCGAGATCAAGAACGCATCTTCCTTTCTTGACGACCTCGGTGCCGATTCGCTCGACATGGTTGAGCTGGTCATGGCACTCGAAGACGAGTTCGAGACCGAAATTCCGGATGAAGAAGCAGAGAAAATCACGACCGTTCAACAGGCCGTCGATTACATCACTTCCAATTCCAAGTAATTTTTGTCTGCTTACAAACGGAGGCAATCCGTTCGTAAGCACTGCGCATCCCGCAAGGATCATGCGCTCAAGGTTCAGGCGGTTAGGACAATCTGTATCGCAGGGTCGGGGCTTTGGGCTCCCGACTCGGTGCGTCAGGTTTCTTGGCCGCCATTATCATATTTGAGGAGTGCTCCGTGAAGCGACGGGTCGTGATTACAGGTCTTGGCATTGTGAGCCCAGTGGGCAACGATATCGCCACTGCCTGGGACAATATCGTTAACGGTCGGTCTGGCATCGGACGGATCACACGCTTTGATCCAAGTGCGTTCAATGCCCATATTGCCGGCGAAGTGAAAGGGTTTGACATTACCCAGCTGATTCCCGCCAAAGAGGCGCGGACAATGGATACGTTCATCCATTATGGTATTGCGGCTGGCATGCAGGCCTGGAAGGATTCCGGTCTGGAAATCACCGAGGCCAATGCTGAGCGTGTGGGTGTGATCGTGGGTTCCGGTATCGGCGGCTTGCAGCGCATCGAGGAGACTCAGACCGAGTATCTCGAGCGTGGACCCCGACGCATTTCACCCTTTTTCGTTCCCGCTTCCCTGATCAATCTGATTTCGGGGCAGCTCTCCATCATGCTGGGCTTCAAGGGCCCGTCTTACGCCGTTGTTTCGGCTTGTACCACCGGCTTGCATTCTATCGGTGACGCTGCCCGCATGATCGAATATGGCGATGCCGATGTCATGATGGCTGGCGGTGCCGAGTCAACGGTTTCTCCTCTGGGCATCGGCGGCTTTGCTGCGATGCGTGCACTTTCTCAACGAAACGATGATCCGACCACGGCGTCCCGCCCCTGGGATCGGGACCGTGATGGATTCGTGCTGGGTGAGGGCGCTGGTGTCTTGATCCTCGAGGAGTACGAGCACGCCAAAAAGCGTGGTGCCCGTATTTATGGCGAATTTGCTGGTTATGGTATGAGCAGTGACGCGCATCACATCACGGCTCCCGATCGTGACGGTCCGCGTCGTGGCATTGTGAATGCTTTGCGTAACGGTGGTATCAACCCAGATCAGGTGCAATACGTCAATGCACACGGGACCTCTACCCCGCTTGGTGACAAAAACGAAACCGAGGCGCTCAAACTCGCTTTCGGTGATCACGCTAAAAAACTGGTGGTCAACTCCACCAAGTCCATGACGGGTCACTTGTTGGGCGCGGCCGGCGGTATCGAGGCTGTTTTTGCCACGCTCGCCGTACATCATCAGATTTCACCTCCCACCATCAACATCTTCAATCAGGATACCGAGTGCGATCTGGATTACTGCGCGAATGCCGCGCGGGATCTCAAGATTGATGTCGCGCTCTCCAACTCCTTTGGATTTGGTGGTACCAACGGCTCCATGGCCGTTCGTCGTATTTGACGAATCCGTCTTCATCGTCAGGTTTGCTGGTCCCGCTCACTCAACCCGGCTGGGTGGCGGCACTCAAACTCGGCCTGCTGAGTGTGGCGGCTTGGGCATTTGTCACGTCCGCTCTCTGGATGGAGTGGAATGTCTGGCTCGCGTACTCTTTGGCAACGATCCCCTTTTTAGTGCATTTTTTCGGGCGCCTGAAGGACGGGAAAGCCACTCAAGATCGCATTCTGCATGTTTATTCTGAAAAACCGTGGCAATTGTCGTTTTTTTCAAAAGACGCTCGCCTGACTGATAGCATAGAGGTTATTGTCAGTCAGCGTTGGCATCATTTTTTTGGACTAAGCCTGGGTTTGAAATTGCAGAATCGTCCCCATAACAAGTCTCAGACCCTCATTGTGGTGGTCTGGAGGCAGTGCCTGAGCCCGCTGGCTTTCCATGCGGTCGCACTTGAAGCGGCTCGTCAGCTTGAGGGGTCGGGTCGTCATTCAAAAGGGGATGCAGCTTGAGTGAACGCGACGTAGACGCCGAATTGGTGGCGCGCGTACAACGCGGAGACAAACAGGCATTTGACCTGTTGGTGCTGAAATATCAGAGAAAAATCATGCGCTTACTGTCGCGCATGATTCGTGATCCCGGTGAAATCGAGGATGTGGCTCAGGAAGCCTTTATAAAAGCCTACCGCGCTTTACCTCAGTTTCGAGGTGAAAGTGCTTTCTATACATGGCTTTACCGTATCGCGATCAACACAGCCCGCAATTGGCTGGCTCAAAATAATCGTCGTCCAAGTACACCTTCCGCACAAGAAAACGAAGAAGGTGAAACTTTTGACGCAACTGACAACCTAACAGACAGTAGCAACCCGGAATCAGAGATGGCGAGTCGCCAGATCGCGGATACCGTGAACAAGGCTATTAATGATTTGCCCGAAGAATTACGCAATGCGATTGTGATGCGTGAGATCGACGGTATGAGTTACGAAGATATTGCTGAAAGTATGAGTTGTCCGATTGGCACGGTTCGGTCCCGGATTTTTCGGGCCCGCGAGGCCATCGCAACACGACTGCGTCCCTTGCTGGGTGATACCGGCGATCGACGCTGGTGAGGAGTTCAAACGATGAAACAATCTAACGAGATCTCGAACATGAATCAGTCAACCCAACAGCCGCAGCAAGCGATTTCAGCCTGGATGGACGGCGATGCAGAGACTGGCATGCCAGAGCAGTTATTGTCACCTCAAGGGCAAGCCACTTGGGATTTGTACCACCTGATCGGCGACACCCTGCGTACGCCGGAGCTGGCTCTACCTGCTACGCACTCCTTGCAAAAACGTATTTCTCTCGCTCTCGCAAATGAACCACCGATCATCGCGACAGCCAAGCCTGCTCCTAACGAATCCACAAGAATCAACCGTCCTGGCAAAACGCATGCGAGATTTTGGGGGCGAACCGTTTGGCCAGGTGTTGCCATGGCCGCAGCCGTAGCATCGGTGATTTGGGTCGCCAAGCCATTTTTGTTGCCAGAGCTTTCCTCTCCCGCTGAACAGGTCGCCGAGGTCACAAACGTTGCCCCAGTGCGTGCCAGTGAAGTCGCTTTCAATGCGCCTGTTGTCCGTGACTATGTCAATACGCATCGCGAAATTTCAGGTCCGGCGAATGTTCGTCAGGTTTCCTTCGGAGCTATGCGGTAATGTCGCGCGCGGTTGGGTATGCTTTGTCCTTCATGCTGGTGAGTGCGGGCGCACTGAACCAAACGGCATTGGCTCAAAATGTTTCGCAAGCGGCATCCACTGCCAGTCAACAAGTTGCTTCGCCACAAACGGACCAGTCTGATGTCGGACAAATCGTGCGACAAATCCAGCATGCGGCACGTACGCTGAACTATGTGGGTGTGTTCGCTTTTCAGCAAGGTGAGCGATTCGAGTCCTCGCGCATTACACATTTTTTCGATGGAAAAAATGAGAAAGAGCGTATCGAAGTTCTTGACGGCGCACCGCGTGAATATTTGCGTTTCAATGATGAAGTGCAAGGCTTGATGCCTGATCGCAAGCTCGTTTTGCTTGAGCGTCAACGCGGTGACCGTTTCCCCGGTCTGTTGCTCAACAACGCGCAATCATTGGAAAAAAATTATAGTTTGCGACTTGCCCCCGAGGTCTTGCGTATCGCGGGTCGACCTTGTCGCGGCATAGAAATTACACCGCGCGACACCCATCGATATGGTTATCGGCTGTGCGCAGATCTTGAATCGAATTTGTTGCTCAAAGCACAGATGGTCGGACATGATGGTGTGGTGATCGAGCAAGTCGCATTTACGCAAGTCGCGATCGGAGCCGACATTACCGAGGCGATGCTCGCACCAACTTGGACGACAACCGATTGGCGGACTGTCCGCGCGCAACATTCGAAAGTGGATTTATTTGCGCAAGGTTGGAGGATTGCAGCCCCTGCGGGCTATGTGCCGACCTCGCAGCTCGAGAGAGTTTTTTCCGATGACAAGCGAGTCAATCAACTCGTTTTATCAGATGGTCTCGCAACAATTTCAATTTTTATTGAACCTTATTTGCCAGAACGGTCTGAGTATGAACCCCAAGGCGCTGCGCGTAGTGGCTCAGTGAATATCTTCGGGATCAAAGTAGCAAACTTCTGGTTGACCGTTCTGGGTGAAGTGCCGGCCGCAACCCTTGAACAGTTGGCTCAGTCAATTCAATACGTCCCCTCGACGTCTGCGCGCTAACCTGGCGTCAGCAGCGAGCCGGGATGTTTAAATCGGAGTTCATGATGCAAGATCAGTCACACTTATATCTGTATCAGCCTGTTGTTCGCATGCGTCGCATCGCGAGCACATTGATGGTGGCCATGGCATTGCTGCTCGGTGGCCTGCATGTCACGCCTGCACAAGCGCGCAATGCTGGATTGCCAGACTTTACGGCCATTGTTGAAAAGTCTGAACCAGCCGTGGTGAATATTCGCACGACAGCCAAAGTCTCTTCGCGTGCGGGTTCGGGTGGCGCCCCCGGACAGGACCCTTACGAATTGTTTCGTCATTTTTTCGGCCCTGATTTTGTGCCACCTGGTGGGCGCCAAGGTCCCCAGCAAGGTCCACGCGGACGACGCGCTGAGCCAGAAGAGCGCTCCGTTCCACGCGGCGTAGGCTCTGGTTTCTTTATCTCGGAAGATGGTCATTTGCTCACGAACCATCATGTGGTGGCGGATGCGACAGATATTTTTGTCACGCTGACCGATGGCCGCGAGTTCAAGGCCAAGGTAGTTGGAAGTGATCAGCGCACCGATGTGGCTTTACTCAAGATTGATGCGAAAGGCATGGCCACTCTGCCAATTGGCAACGCCAAGACTTTGAAAAAAGGTCAGTGGGTGTTGGCGATCGGCTCGCCTTTTGGGCTGGAGTCGACAGTGACTTCGGGCATCATCAGCGCACTGGGTCGCGAGACGGGTGATTATTTACCCTTCATTCAGACCGATGTCGCGGTCAACCCTGGTAACTCGGGTGGTCCTTTGTTAAATCTCGAGGGACAGGTGGTCGGTATCAACGCCCAGATCGTCTCCCGCAGTGGCGGCTTTATGGGAATTTCCCTGGCCATCCCGATTGATGAAGCGATGCAAGTCGTCGACCAGCTGAAGGCCTCCGGCCGCGTCACACGTGGTCGCATCGGTGTCCAAATCGGTGAAGTCAGCAAGGATGTCGCTCAGGCGATCGGCTTGCCCAAAGCCGAAGGCGCGCTCGTGAGCGGTGTTGAGCCTGACGGCCCGGCTGAAAAAGGCGGTATCTTGCCAGGCGACGTGATCCTGAAGTTTGACGGTAAAACGATCACCAGAATGTCTGATTTGCCGCGACTTGTGGGTCAAACCAAGCCAGGTTCAGTATCACCTGTCGAGGTCTGGCGTAAAGGCAAGACTGTCAAACTCAATGTGACTGTCACGGAACTCAAGGCAGAGCGCACAGCCGAGGCCCCCGCTCCCAAGGACAAGCCTGCAACGGCTCAAACTGAAGTTTTGGGAATGTCCGTCGTGCCGGTGGCCGCGGATGCGCAGAAAAAACTTCGCATCAAAGGTGGTGTCCAGGTGACAAGCGTTTCCGGACCTGCAGCCACGGCAGGAATCGCCGAGGGTGACATTATCTTGGCTGCCAACGACAGTGACATTACGAGTCCCGAGCAGTTCGCCAAGGTGATCGCCGGTGTGGACAAGTCCCGTCCTGTCGGGTTGATGGTCCGAACAGGGGATCAAACCCGCTGGGTCGCAGTGACTCCCGCCAAATAGACTCAAGAACGGCTAGAATAGCGGTTTGCCGCAAAAGGGGCGCAGAGCGCCCCTTTTTGCTTGCTAGCCCGCTTACTTTTCAGGTGTTATGCAGCATATTCGCAATTTCTCCATCATTGCCCACATTGACCATGGCAAGTCCACCCTGGCGGATCGACTGATCCAGCGCTGCGGAGGACTGGCTGATCGTGAAATGTCTGCGCAGGTGCTTGACTCCATGGATATCGAGCGCGAACGGGGCATCACCATCAAGGCCCAGACGGCTGCTCTGCACTACAAAGCGCAGGACGGGAAGATTTACAACCTCAATCTGATTGATACGCCCGGACACGTCGACTTCTCTTACGAGGTCAGTCGCTCTCTTTCCGCTTGCGAGGGCGCGTTGCTGGTCGTCGATGCCTCTCAAGGCGTTGAAGCTCAAACGGTCGCGAACTGCTACACGGCGATCGAACTTGGCGTAGAGGTCGTACCTGTTCTCAATAAAATGGATTTGCCCCAGGCCGATCCGGAGAGCGCGCGTGCCGAGGTTGAGGAAGTCATCGGGATTGACGCCACGGACGCGATTTTGGCAAGCGCTAAAACCGGCATGGGGATCGACGATATCCTCGAGGCCGTCGTCGCCCGCATTCCTGCTCCCAAGGGTGATCCCGAGGCACCCCTACAAGCCTTGATTATCGACTCATGGTTTGATAACTATGTTGGCGTGGTCATGCTGATTCGCGTGATCAACGGCGTGCTCAAGCCCAAAGATAAAATTTCCTTCATGGCAACGGGCGCCATCCACTTATGCGAGCAGGTTGGGGTGTTCACACCCAAGTCTGAGCCGCGTAAACACCTCTCGGCAGGCGAAGTAGGTTTTGTGATCGCCGGGATCAAAGAGCTGGCCGATGCCAAGGTGGGTGACACGATTACCTTGCTGGCCAAGCCAGCCACCGAGCCTCTGCCCGGATTCAAAGAGGTGAAGCCCCAGGTCTTCGCTGGTCTCTATCCCGTCGAAAGTAGCGAGTACGATCAGTTACGCGACTCTCTTGAGAAGCTCAAGCTCAATGACTCCGCGCTCATGTACGAGCCAGAGGTATCGCAGGCGCTTGGTTTTGGTTTCCGTTGCGGCTTTCTGGGCCTGCTCCATATGGAAATTGTCCAGGAACGACTCGAGCGCGAGTTCGACATGGACATCATCACAACCGCGCCTTCGGTGGTGTATGAGGTGGTGTTGCGGGACAACTCGGTCATCCATATCGAAAGTCCATCACGGATGCCCGAGGTTGGCAAATATATCGAAGTGCGCGAACCTATCGTGACGGTCACGCTGTTCATGCCCCAGGAATACGTGGGCACGGTCATGACCTTGTGTAACAACAAGCGTGGCGTTCAGCTCGACATGACCTATCACGGTCGCCAGGTGCACCTGCATTATGAAATCCCGCTCGCCGAGATCGTGCTCGATTTCTTCGACAAGCTGAAGTCCGTGTCGCGTGGTTATGCTTCGATGGATTACGAGTTCAAAGAATACCGGGCCGCCGATGTGGTCAAGGTCGACTTGTTGATCAATAGCGACAAAGTCGATGCCTTGTCGACGATTTGCCACCGCTCCAATGCGCGTTATCGTGCCCGCGAAGTGGTGTCCCGTATGCGCGAGCTCATCCCGCGTCAGATGTACGATGTGGCGATTCAGGCCGCGATCGGTGCGGAAATTATCGCCCGTGAAAACGTCAAGGCCCTGCGTAAAAACGTTCTAGCCAAGTGTTACGGCGGTGATATCAGCCGCAAGAAAAAACTGCTTGAAAAGCAGAAGGCCGGTAAAAAGCGCATGAAGCAAGTCGGTAGTGTCGAAATTCCTCAAGAAGCTTTCCTGGCGATTTTGCAGGTTGATGACAAATAATGTTTAAGCAAGGTTGAACTGATGAGCTGGAACTTTGCCCTGATTTTGTTTATCGCGCTTGTGGTCACGGGTGTGATCTGGACGATCGATAAATTTTCGCTGAGACAAAAACGTCATGCGCGCATGATGCAGGCAATCGAGCTGGCTCGACCAAGCTGGTCGGCTTTGCCCGAGGAAGAAAAGCGTAGCCGCGAGGAGCAGCTTCGAGCCGATCTTGGAAAACAGCCTTGGTGGGTCGAGTATGGCGCAAGTTTTTTTCCTGTGATTTTGTTTGTCTTTGTATTGCGTTCTTTCATCGTTGAACCTTTTCGCATCCCCTCGGGATCGATGTTGCCCACCTTGCAAAACGGCGATCTGATTCTGGTGAATAAATTTTCGTATGGCTTGCGTTTGCCTGTACTCAATCAAAAAGTCATTTCGCTGGGCGAACCAGCGCGCGGTGACGTGATGGTGTTTCGTTACCCAGTCGATCCTTCCGTGGATTACATCAAGCGCGTGGTCGGTTTGCCCGGGGATGAGGTCGCTTACCTCGACAAGCGTCTTTATATCAATGGAAAAGAAGTGCCTCGCAAGCGTGATGGTGAGTATTTTGAGCCAGATCGTGTGGCGTATACGGCACAGTTCACAGAGTATCTGGGTGAAAAGCCACATCAGATATTGCTAGATGAGCGAAGATGGCAGGATTTGGGGCCTACTTCAAGCTTTCCATATCGTGAAAAATGTGAATATCTCAGAAATGGCATTCGTTGCACCGTACCTGAGGGCGTTTACTTTATGATGGGTGACAATCGCGATAACAGCCTGGACAGTCGATTTTGGGGTTTTGTCCCCGAGGCGAATATCGTCGGTAAAGCTTTCTTTATCTGGATGAACTTTGGAAATCTCAGCCGTATCGGTTCCTTCCATTAAGTTGACCAGATCCTTGTCACTCGTTTTATGTCAACCGCTACATGCCCTTGTCCTCTCTTGAGACTTCGCTTGGATATAAGTTCGTTAAACCTGCATTGCTTGAGCAGGCGCTGACGCATCGCAGCCATGGTGCCCGTCACAACGAGCGCCTGGAGTTTCTGGGTGATTCGGTTTTGAACATGGCGGTAGCCGCCTTGCTGTTCCACCACTACGGTACGCTGGATGAAGGTGATCTATCGCGCGTGCGTGCCAACCTGGTCAAGCAAGCTTCTCTCGCCGATATTGCACAAAAACTTGACCTGTCCAAGTACCTCCGATTAGGGGAGGGTGAACTTAAAAGCGGTGGATTCAGACGGCCTTCCATTTTGGCCGATACCTTCGAAGCCATACTTGCCGCGGTGTATCTCGATGGTGGGTTCAATGCCGCTCAAGAGCTGATTGAGCGCCTGTACAAGCCTATCCTCGCGAGTGTGGATCCATTGACGCTTGGCAAGGATGCCAAGACTTTGCTGCAAGAGTTTCTCCAGAGCCGCAAGCTCGCCTTGCCTCTCTACAGCGTGGTGGCGACCCATGGTGCGGCCCATAGTCAGCAGTTCGAGGTTGAGTGTTCGATCCCTTCTCTTGAGATCAAGGTCACGGCTCCAGGTTCCAGTCGTCGTGCCGCAGAGCAGTCGGCCGCCAAACTCGCGCTCGAGGCTGCCGAGACTGCCAGTCCCGCTCCAGTTAAAAAGCGTTCAACCCGGGCGCGCAAAACGGCACAATTGACGCTGCCGGTTGCGGTTGCTCAGGAACTTAAATGACAGAAAACATCGAAACAACACCTTCAGCCAGTTCAACCGACATTCCCTATCGCTGCGGTTTTGTCGCTGTTGTCGGACGACCGAATGTCGGCAAGTCAACACTGACCAATGCGCTCATCGGTAGCAAAATCTCAATTGTGTCCCGCAAGGCTCAAACGACGCGCCACAGAATCCAGGGTGTGCTCACGCGGGAACATGAGCAGTTCGTGTTCGTGGATACTCCCGGCTTTCAGACGCGCCATGGCGGCGCGATGAACAAGATGATGAACCGGGTGGTCACACAGACGCTCGCCGATGTGGATGTCGTTTTGTTTGTCGTCGAGGCGGGCAAATGGTCGCCGGGTGACGCCAAACTTTTGTCGCTGTTGCATCATCCTGAGCGCACTATTCTGGTCATCAGCAAAATTGACCAGCTTAAAAATCGTGACGAGCTGTATCCGTTTGTGGCCAATATCGCCTCGCAGTTCAAGTTTGATGCCGTGGTGCCTGTGAGCTCGACCAAACGCCATCAGCTTGATCAGTTGCTCGATGAAGTCGCTAAACGCTTGCCTGAAAATGAGCCGTTTTTCGATGCCGATACACTGACCGATCGTCCGATGCGCTTTATCGCGGCAGAGCTGATTCGTGAAAAAATCTTTCGACTGGTGGGTGATGAGCTGCCCTACGGTTGCACGGTTGTGATCGAGCAATGGGAAGAAACCGCCAAGGGCGCGCACATCAACGCCTGCGTGATTGTCGAGCGCGACAGCCATCGCCCCATATTGCTGGGTGCGGGCGGTAGCCACATGAAGCGCATCGCCTCGGAGGCGCGCCAGGATATGGCCAAGCTGATGGATAAACCCGTGCACCTTGAGGTTTATATCAAGGTTCGAAAAGGCTGGGCTGAAAAAGAGAGCAGCCTGCGCGATTTGGGATATGAGTAGACGCGTTCTTCGTGTCCTTGAAACTCCGGGATATGTGTTGCATGCGACACCCTGGAGAGAAACCTCTCTGATCGTCCAGGCGTTTTCCAGAGACCATGGCTGGGTCAGCATGGTGGCCAAAGGCGCCAAACGACCACACTCTGTGCTCAGGCCTGCCCTCTCGGTGTTTCAGCCGCTGCTTTTGTCATGGACGGGCTCCGGTGAAATCAAAACGCTCACGCGCGCAGAATGTGCGGGCGTGCATGCATTGCCCGGGGCCGCCATGATGTCTTGCTGGTATATGAACGAATTGTTGTTCCGTTTATTACCCCGCGAGGATCCACATCCCGGCTTGTTTGATGCGTATGTGCTTGCGTTGCAGCGACTCGCAGCGGGTCAGCCTGCGGCGGGGGCTCTCAGGCGTTTCGAATGGATTTTGCTCAAGGAAACAGGCTACGGTCTGGATGCCGAAGAGCCCGATTTTGACGATCCTCAGGGCGAACCAGCTCTGCGTGCTTCTTTGCGCGAACGCTTGTCGGAACACCTGGCGGGCCGTCCACTCACAACGCGCCAGGTGTTGGTGGCCTTACAGCGTTTTCAGCCCGCCAAGCCATAAGTCCTCTATGTCCTTTAAGTCCTTTAAGTCCCTTAAGTCCCTTAAGTCCCTTAAGCCCCTTAAGCCCCTTAAGCCGTCAGTACCGCGCGTCCTGTGACTTTGCCTTCGCGCAAGGCAGTCAAGACTTTGTCAGCCTCCGCAAGCGGATGTTTGTGTACGGGAATGGGCGTGATCTTGTTGTCCTTGACCAGTTGTAACAACTCTCTGAGCTCGGCCAGTGACCCTGTGTAGCTGCCAAGGATTTGCAAAGCTTTCATCGGGATGAAGGCAATCGGCCAAGAGGCGCCGCCACCAAATAAACCAACAATCACAAGCTTGCCGCCCTTGATCAGGATATCGAAACCCAAAGATGTCGTTGAGGGCGCCCCGACCAGATCGATCATGGCCTGCACGAGTTTGCCGCCATTGGCCGCAATGATTTGTTGCGCAGCATCGGGTGCCGCACCATCGATCACTGCGAGTGCCCCGGCCTCAAGTGCGGCCTGACGTTTGGCCGGATCGATATCCACGACAATCGCGCCCACGCCATTCAAGGCCTTGACCAGAGCCAGACACATCAAGCCCAGCCCACCCGCGCCCATGATCACGATGGGATGCTTCTGATAGATATTGGCACCGACTTTGTTGAGCGCGCTATAGGTCGTCAGCCCCGAGCATGCATAGGGTGCGATGACGGCCGGATCCATGTCTGCGATATCGATCAGATAGCGGGGATGCGGCACAAGGAGGTGATCCGCGTAACCTCCCGGTCTTTGTACGCCCAGGTACTGCGGGCTGGAACAGTGATTTTCCAGGCCATCGAGACAGGCCGGACACTGTCGGCAGCCAATCCACGGATACACAAGATAGTTGCGACCTTTCTCGACACCTGTTGCTTCGGGACCCATGGCCACAACGGTGCCTGCGGTCTCGTGACCCATCGTCATGGGCAGCTTGATGCCCCGATCCTTGAGTAACAAACTGCGGCCATTCCCAAGGTCGTAACTGCCTTCCCAAAAGTGAATGTCGCTATGACACACACCTGCGGCACGCACTTGCACGAGAACCTGTGTGCCCACAGGCGTCGGTGTTTCCATTTCCATTAAGCCAAGCGGCTCTTTGAAATTCATGACGCAATAGCATTTCATGTTTTGGGCTCCTAAGGTGCCTGCGGGGTTCGCGTGGTTTGAGGTGTTTATGGTGGTGAGGGGGTTTAGGGTGTTTAGGGTGTTTAAGGGTTTTAAATTTTCCGCTCTACATGACCAGTTCAATCAGTCGAGGACCTTTTTCTTTCGCGGCGATGCGCAGGGCATCTGCAAAACCCTCGAGTGTGTTGACCTGTACGCCTGGCACGCCATGACCGCGGGCGATCGATACCCAATCCAGATAAGGCCGATCCAGATCGAGCATCCGGCGGGCATTCTCACCGGCTTCAGGCCCTCCCATGTTGGCGAGTTCGCCGCGGAGGATTTTGTAGGAGCGATTGGCAAAAATCACAACCGTCACGTCGAGATTTTCACGTGCCATCGACCAGAGACCCTGGACCGTGTACATCGCGCTGCCATCGCCCAGAAAAGCGAAGACCTTGCGATCCGGACACGCGACTGCGGCGCCGACTGCTGCCGACATGCCCCAGCCAATCGCGCCGCCCGTGATATCGATACAGTCGTGCGGAGCAGCCTGAGGCGTGACTTTCGCGAACTGGCGACCGGTGGTGACCGCTTCGTCCACCATGATGGCGTTTTCAGGCAAAAGCGCTGCGATCACCGTACCAATGTGTTCAGGAACAGGTGCGCCGGTGGGCAAGTCTGTGATGATGGGACCCGTCGAGAGCTGGGCAGGCGCGGTGTTTTGTGCGCCAAGAGCGTCGACCAGTGCCTGCAAGCTTGCTTCGATGTCGTGTGTGAGCGTGGCCAGTGTATGGACCTCGCAATCGGGTTGCTTGATCATGCGTGGCTTATTTGGGTAGGCAAAAAATGCCACCGGAGGCGCGCTGCCCACCAAAACCAGATGTTTGGTGTCTTTGAGCATGGCGACAGCCCCATCGACAGGGAAAGGCAGGGGGGTGACGTTGACGCGTCCACGCCCGCGCTCCATGCGAGGGTTGCGCGGTTCGGACGCCAGTTTGCAACCAGTGTGCGCAGCGATTTTGCCAGCGAGTGTGGCTTCGCGTGCGCGCAGCGCGCGACCGCCGAGGAGTAAAGTCGTCGCCTCCGCAGTCTTGCGGTCCGACAAAAGTCTGGCCAGTGCGATCACTGTGTCATTGAGGGGCGCGGCAGCCGTTTGCGCAGGCGCTGTGGAGTAGTGTCCTGGGTCGGAGGGCTCCCAGGCGCAGTTTGCAGGTAGCACCAAGGTCGCGATGCGGCCTGGAGTGCTGCGGGCCTGAGAGATTGCTTCGGCGGTATCCAGAGGCGCTGCCGCAGCGGACATGGTGGTTTTGACCCAGTTGGACATGGGGCGTGCGACCGCTTCGACGTCGGAGTTCAACGGGGCATTGTTGTGGATGTGATCCCACGCATGCTGGCCGACAATATTGACCATGCCAGAGTAGGCGCGTTTGGCATTATGGATGTTGGCCAGCGCATTGCCCAGACCAGGTCCCAGATGCAGAAGCGTGGCCGCTGGTTTTTCCGCCATGCGGTAATAACCATCCGCGGCGCCGCTCGCGACGCCCTCAAACAAACCCAGCACGCAGCGCATGCCTGGTGCGCGATCCAGGGCGGAAACGAAATGCATCTCCGAGGTGCCGGGGTTGGCAAAACACACATCCACATCGCCTGCGAGCAGGGTCTGCACCATAGCTTCTGAACCGTTCATTTTCATATCTCTCCAGTTTTGTTTTTCATTGTTTCACGCGCGATGATGACCTGCTGGACTTCGGTCGCACCTTCATAAATACGTAACGCCCGGATTTCACGATACAACATTTCCATCGGATGTCCGACTTTGACGCCCAGGCCTCCATGCAACTGTACACATCGGTCGATCACACGCTGTGCGGACTCGGTGGCGAACATCTTGGCCATCGCGGCTGATTTCGTTGTGCGTTGTTTGAGGACATCGCGCTCCCAAGCCGCGCGATATATCAGCAAAGTCGAGGCATCGATTTCCGTACTCATGTCGCCGATCGCCGCCTGCGTGATCTGCAGATCCGCCAACGTCGCGCCAAACATCTTGCGCGAGCTGGCGCGCGCGATTCCCATGTCGAGTGCCGCTTCGGCAAATCCCAGGGCTGCTGCGCCCACCGAGGCGCGAAAGACATCGAGGTTTTGCATGGCGACCTTGAAGCCCTTGCCCGCTTGTCCGATCCGCTGACTAACCGGGATTTCGCAATCCGTAAAAGTCAGTGTGCCAATCGGGTGTGGAGCACACACATCAAAGCGCTCAGTGACTTGCAGCCCAGGCGTATTGGCATCGACCACAAAAGCGGTGACGCCTTCAGCCTCATCGTTTTCCACCCGGGCAAACACTGTGTAGAAGTCAGCGATGTCGGCATTGGAGATCCATGTTTTGACACCGTTCAAACGATAGCCCTGATTTGTGCGGGTGGCACGGGTGCTCATGGCGGCTACATCGGAGCCTGCATCGGGTTCAGACAAGGCAAAAGCCGCCAGCATTTTTCCGGAGGCGACATGAGGTAAATATTTTTGCTTGAGCGCCTCTGAGCCAAAGAGAGAAATCGGTCCGCTGCCCAATCCCTGCATCACAAAAGCAAAGTCTGCCAGACCATCGTAGTAGCCAAGCGCCTGGCGCAACAGACACAGACTGCGCGAGTCCAGATCTTGGAGTGCGCCACCGTATTCTGCTGGGACACAGTAGCGCAACCAGCCTGCATCGCCCATTTTTCGGGTGAGCTTGACGCAGTGCTCATCGACGCTGCCAGTATGCACTCTGTTTGTCAGGGCCGCCGCTGCCCAGGCTTTGACGTCTGCGTAGAGTCTGCGATGACTGTCATCGAAAAAGGGTAACTTCAGCGAATCGGGATTAAACATTTATTGATTTCCAAGAAGATCAAATTTCATTTGCACATAACGTGTCGGAATTTCCAGACGCGCTAAATACACGACTTGTTCGCCGATGCAGGCATAGCGGCGTAACTCCGCGACGGGAGCGGACAGGGGAAGATGCAAGGCCTCGGCCGAGTCGGCACCCGCTTCGATGATCGTGAGTAGTTGTCCGGCATGGGTCAGCGCTTCACCGTGCAGTTCATCCAGAACGGGGGCCACGGTAGAGTGACGGTAACGTGCGGGATGCTGACGGTAGATATTTCGCTCCAGATAAACCTCTGTGTAGCAGAATGGGCCTGTCGAGGTCGTGTGTATCCGTCTCAGATATTGAAAGCGCCCGTCGGTCTGATAAGGGCACTCCATGCCTAGGAGCGGCAGTGGAACATCGGCATTGGACTCCATCAAGGTGGTGGTGCCGAGTTCTTTGGAGAGGGCGACGGTATCGGCCCAGGTTTTTGGAAGGGTGAGCCGATGTGTCTGAGGGATATGCTCATTGACATAAGTCCCCGACCCTCTGGACCGATGGATCAGGCCCTCGCGCTCCAAGAGTCCAAAGGCTTGTCTGACCGTCGCCCGTGAGACCCCGAGTGTCTCGACCAGAGTTTCCAGGGCAGGGACTTGTTCGCCGCGCGGCCAGACTCCGCGTTCGATGTTTCGCCGCACAATCGCGGCCACTTGTAAATACAAGGGTTGTGGACTTCTCGCGTAGAGGAGGCCGGGTGCGTGTTTCATGCGTGGGCAGCGAGCAAAGCATCCGCCATTTCGCGTAATTTATTTTTCTGGATTTTGACTGCGTTGGCGCTTTCGACGGAGGGAAATACTGTGACAACCTCGAAACGAACCGGCACCTTGTATCCTGCCATCAGGCGCTTGCATTCCTGAGTCCAGCCGGCTGGATCAGCTTTTGCACCGTCGCGCAAAATGACAAAGGCGACAGGTAGAATTTTTGTACCCAGGGTGCCACCTACGACCTGACATGCCTGGATGCCAGGGAGTTTTTCCACTGCTTGTTCGATTTCGGCGGGATTGACTAAAAACCCGGACAGTCGCATCGAATCCCCCATGCGTGTTTGAAATACGAATTGACGCTCGCTCACCGCATAACCCAGGTCACCCGTCTTGAAGTATCCATCTGCGGTGATGGCTTTTGCCGTCGCTTCAGGCTGATCCAGATAGCCCACCATGCGACTGGGGCTGAAAATTTCGATTTCGCCTGATTCGCCCTGTTTGAGTATCTGACCGGTCTCGGGATCAGAGGTCCTCACGCGCGCCTCGGGGTGAATCAACCGGCCACCGGCCAGATAGCGCACGCTGAGGTCACCTTCATTGGCTTTGGTTGGTTGCGCGGCGACAAGTGCCTGGAGTTCGCTTGAGCCATACAGACCCGTCAGCTCAACATGATTGCGCTCGGCTTGTTCGAGCAGACTGTTGATGGCCGGTGAGAAACTGGCGAAACCAAATAGTTTGCAGCTTTCAAAATCTGCGGGCGATTGTGCGGTTTCAAAGAGTTTCAGAATCGATTCGTTGTTGGCATAGGTGTGGGTGACGCGATGTTTGCGGATTTGCGCCAGTGTGCTGTGCGTATCAGATACGGGCTCGCTCACTGTGGTGCACCCTGTCACGAGTCCGCCTGTCAAGGTCGCAAAGCCAAAAGCTCCGCAAAACGGCGCGCTGGCGAGGATGCGGCTGCTGGAATCGTAACCATAAGCTTGTTGCATGACTTCGCCATGCTTGATTAAAGTGGCTTGATCATGCAAGACGAACTTGGGCAGCGAGGTTGTCCCTGACGTGGTGAAACACAATACACCGGTGTTTCCAGCAGCTGGGGGCGCGACGCTCGGCGTATCAAGCAAGGCGTTGTAGCCGAGGACTTTGTAGCCACGCGCGGCGATGGCCTGGGTGGCCGCACCCTGTGTGTCACCCAGGGTGATGATGGCGTGCAGCCTGGATAAGACTTCTGTCGGCACATCCGCCAAAATATCTGCAAATGCGATGCCTTTGAAATCTGGCCACATCAGCAGCCAGTCCGCTTTGCCGCGACCGACAATATCCGCAACCTCCTGACTACGAAAACGTGTATTGACAGCGAGTACGGTCGCGCCCAGGTGGGCGCACGCCAGAAAGGTTTGCAGCCACGCCAGGCAATTGGGCAGCCAGACTGCGACCCGATCCTTGGGGCCAATGCCAAGCTTGGAGAAATTACCGGCCAGTTGCTGGGCTTGCGCATGCAGCTGGGCAAAAGTGGTTGGCACATCCTGATCGATGAGGGCAGGGTGCTGGCCATGGCTTTTGGCCAGTGCGGCCATACGTTCTGAAAAATACATTGGTTGCCTCGAGTGGACTTTGTGCAGCAAAAGACGCGGTACTGCTATAGTGATCTTGTAGAACTATTACTATAGTACTTATTTACGTACTTTTGATTTGAGTTTCACGAACGACGAGCGCTTCCCCGAAGGCGTATATCTAAAGGAGCAAGATCCCATGAAGTCAACGCGTTTTGTTATCCGCGCGATCGCGGCGGCATTCACACTAGGTGCCGCGATGTTTGGCGTTGCCCACGCCCAGAATTTCCCGACACGCCCAGTCACCTTGGTCGTTCCATATCCAACTGCAGGCGCCGCAGATATTTTTGGCCGCTCAATCGCCCAGGCGATGGAAACCACACTAAAACAGCCTGTGATTGTTGAAAATAAGCCAGGTGCGGCCGGAAACGTTGGTTTGACTCAGGTCGCACGCAGCAAACCAGACGGTTACACCATTGGTTTGGGTACCATCGGTACCCAAGCGATTAACCAGTTCCTCTACACCCAGATGCAGTTTGATCCGGCCACCGATCTGGTGCCGATCGCGCTAGTCTCGACCACACCGAACGTGTTGGTTGTGGCTGCGAACTCACCCTGGAAAAACCTCGGTGACGTCCTGGCGGCCGCTCGCGCAGCCAAGGATAAAAAGCTCAGCTATGGTACGCCAGGTATTGGTTCGTCACCACACCTGACGGGTGCATACTTTGAAGCGATGGCCGGCGTTGAGCTCCTGCACGTCCCTTTCAAAGGCGTTTCAGCTTCGATGCCTGCCCTGATCGGCGGACAGATCGATCTGCTGTTTGACAATCTGTCTGGCTCGATCGCCCAGATCAAAGATGGCTCGCGCGTGCGTGGCATTGCCGTGACGTCACTGGAGCGCTCGCCAATGTTGCCAACGCTGCCTAGCTTTGCGGAAGATGGCGTCAAAGGTTTTGACGTGACCGCCTGGTTCGCGATTTATGCGCCCAAGGGCACACCTCAGCCTGTGATGGACAAGCTGATCGAAGCTGCGCGTGTGGGACTTAAGTCTGAACAAGTCATCAAGGCCTATGAGCGACTGGCAGCTGTTCCCGGCAACTTGTTTGGCCCTGACCTGGCCAAGTTTGAAGCAGGCGAGCGTGCCAAGTGGGGCAAACTGATCAAAGAACGTGACATCAAGGCGCAATAAGATGAAAGGCACCACAGCACTTGTGACCGGCGGCAGCCGGGGAATCGGTCGCGCTGTGGTGCAGTCACTGATTGAGGATGGCTACGAGGTCATCAACTTCAGTCGCACTGCACCTGCACAGTTGTTGCCAGGGGAAATTTTCGAATCCGTCGATTTGGGAGACCCCAAGCGCGCGCGTGAAGCCGCTTTTGACTGGGCAGCCAAAAAAGACATCTTGAATCTCGTCAACAACGCCGGAATGATTCATATCGGTAAGATCGAGGACATCACGCTCGAACAAATCGACGACATGGTGTCTTTAAACATGATTGCGCCCCTGATCATGACGCAGGCAGTCTTGCCGGCGATGCGTGCGAACAAGTTTGGTCGCATCGTCAACATCGGTAGTCGCGCCGCACTCGGAAAGTCCGGACGGACAATCTATGGTGGCACGAAAGCGGGTCTGGCGGGAATGACGCGTACTTGGGCACTGGAAACCGCCGCAGACGGAATTACCGTCAACGCAATTGCTCCAGGTCCGATTGCGACCGAGTTGTTTTTAGCGAGCAACCCGCCTGATTTACCTCAGACTAAAAAGATCGCGGAGTCGATTCCTGTGGGGCGCTTTGGCGAGCCCGAGGAAATCGCCCACGTGGTCCGGATGTTTCTTGATCGCAAGGCAGGCTTCCTGACCGGACAACTGCTGTATGTCTGCGGGGGCATGACCGTAGGATTGACGGCCTAAGAGAGTAGTCGGTGCACCGCGCTGCTGAGCGGGTGCACCCTTTTTTATCTGACTTTTAATCTAACTGAATATTGGCGGCTTTTGCGACGGTCTGCCACTTTTTGATTTCTGCATCGATAAACGCCTTGGTCTGCTCAGGCGTCATATTGATGGTTTCAAAAGCCATATCAGCTAAACGCGCGATGTACTCGGGGTTGGTGACAATTTGCTGATTCCATTCGCGCAGTTTGGTCTGAATCGCGGCGGGTGTTTTGGTGGGTACTGCGATGCCCCACCAGGAACTCGACACAATCTCGGGCATCCCTAGCTCAATAAATGTAGGGACGTCAGGCAAAGGCTTGAGGCGGCTCGTGTGCGCGACGGCTAACGGTTTGAGTTTGCCTTCTGCAATCTGAGATTTGAACGTACTCAAATCATTGACATTCAGGCTCACCTCTCCGCGCAAAACAGCCATGGTTGCGGGCGCACCACCCTTATAAGGAACGTGCATCAGCTCGATGCCGCTTTTGGTGCGGAAAAGTTCGGCGCCCATCTGAACAATACTGCCTGTGCCCGCGGAGGAATAGCTCAGTTTGCCAGGTTCTTTTTTAGCTAGCGCGATGAGTTCAGCCACATTGTTGGCTGGAACAGAGGGACCAATGACCAAAACGTGCGGTGCGTCAGCGATCAGTCCTATCATGGAAAAATCGCGCTGAAAGTTATAGGGGACTTTCTTTTGCACGACTTCATTGATCACGCTTGTACTGGCTGTGCTGAAAAGAATGGTGTAGCCATTGGGTTCGGCGCGCACGGCATTCTGGGTGCCGATCATGCCTGCGGCGCCGGCCATGTTTTCTACAACAACAGGCTGCCCCGCGAGTTTTGAAAGTTGCTGGGCATAGAGGCGGGCGACGATATCGGTCGGTCCGCCAGCGGGGAAGGGGACGATCAGCTGGAGCTGTCGATTCGGATAGGGGGCGGGTGACTGTGCGTATGCGGCACTGTGGATCAGGCCGATACCGGCAACAGAGGCTGCGAGCCATTTGAGGAGACGGGAAGTAATCATGTGGGACTCCGTAAGAGGCTAGGTGCTTGGTTGGTCTAAGGGGGTGACGCAGGAGGCAAAATCAATCTGTGTACGGATAAATCCGCCGCTATTCAAGCTGTAGGACAATCGGTCGAAGCCTGGTTGCGACATGTTGGGCGAACTTGCCCAGATGCCGTTTTGCAAATAGCGGCTCATTGAATTTTCGAGAAGTTGCAGGCTGAGCTCCGGAAAGAAACTCCGGACCTGACTGGCAATCGCCGCAGGCGTTTGGGCATGCATCCATGTTTGGAGTTCGCCCAGTACCTGGTTGAGTAGGGTGAAGGCTTGATGGTGCCGATCCCAGCCATTCCTTGAGCAAATCAAGGTGGTGTAGACGGTGGGACCACGCGTATGCGCGGCGTAGAGCACTTGGTAATCAGGATCGGTCAACAGTTCGCTGGCGAGTGGCTCAAAGAGTTGTGCAACATCGAGTGTTCCTGCTTTTAGCGCCTGAATTTGTTCGGGCATACTCAAGCCGCGTTTGAGCGAGTTTTCGATCTCGCGCACATTTAAGCGAAGGTCTCGCAGATCTGCCTGCAGACAGAGCCAGGGGGTCGGCACTTCAGAGACGAGTGCCATGCGAAGTTGCCTGAGCTGTGCCAGCTCAAAACGTCCGAGTGTCTTTTTACCAAGCAAAAAAAACGGATCGCGCGAGACGACTTCGCCGAAACACAAGAGGGATTGTCCGTTGGCGGGGGTCGTATCGTGATCTTTCATGACCCGCATGGGACCGCCCCAGGTCAGGTCGACGCGGCCCTCTTTGATTGCGTCGATGGCACCACCTGGTGATCCAGGTGGCAACCATTCCAGAGTGAGACCTGCTTGCTCGGCCAGACCCAAGGCTTTGAGCAGATAAAACGGCGTGTAAAAAATCGCTCTGAAGTTTTCGGCAAGCGTGAGTCTCATTGCGGGCAACTTTAGTCCTTGATGCCAGTGATGGAGGCGACCATGGCACGAGGATCGCGCATGGGCCAGCGACCGCTTGAGGCATGCGCGAGGAAGTTACCCAATACGTGATTAAACTCATCGGGCATTTCAATGTTCATCGTATGTCCGCAGTTGGGCAATATCGCCAACGCGGCCGATGGAATCGTTTCTTTGAGCATGAGGCCGGGTTTTAGGCAAGGCCAGTCTTCGTCGCCATTCAAAATCAGGGTGGGGACGGTGAGTTTGGCAAGCTGACTTTTCAGGTTGTAAAGTGATGGACGTTCGCGCTGAACACCGAGTTGTGTGTTGGCTGAGCCGAGTGCTGAATGTCCATAGAACTGTTGCTTGAACTCGGCAAAGCCGCGTGGGTCGGCGCGTTCAAACGACAAGCGCGTGGGACCGTGTGCGTATTTATCGACGAAGGCTTTCATGCCTTGTTTGAGCAACATGTCCGCGCTCGCTTCGGCTTCTTTTTTAAACTGTTCTTGTTGTTCGAGTTCTGCACCGTAGCCGCAACCTGCCACGCACAAGGACAAGGCGCGGTGGGGATGTTGCAGGCCAAAATGCAATGTCGCAAATCCGCCCATGGATAAGCCGACGATGTGGGCTTTATCGATTTTTAAATGATCCATCACGGCAATAATGTCGGCGACGGCGCGATTCTGTGAGTACGAGGAAACTTCGGGTGGGACGGCAGACGGGGGATAGCCGCGTGCGTTGTAGGTGATGACTTGGTATTGACGTGAAAAGTGACGCACCTGTGGTTCCCAGCTTTCTTTGTGTCCGGCAAATTCGTGGACAAAAACAATCGGGGTGCCCGAGCCTGTGGTCTCGTAGACTAGATCAACGCCATCGTCAGTTTTTACGGTCAACATGTTGTATCTCCTTTTGAGTGGGTTAGCTTGGCATGAGGTTGTTGGGAGCGTCAAGAGATCTTGTTGGTTTGGAGGGTTTGGGTTTTGATTGTTTTTGAAAGCTCTTGTTGGCTATTGATGGCTATTGAGGGTGGCGAAGGGGCGCCAGACCGACGCTGGGTCCAGGCTTTGCCTGGACTGCCCTGCGCCCGTCTGGGAATCATCGCACAACGCCCTAACTCGCCCCGTTGGGGCTCAGACAGTAGGGCGTTGTTAGCGCGCTGATTCTCAGGCGGGCTTGGCTGCGCTGACGGTCTGGCGCCCCTTCGCCACCCTCAAGAGCTAGACGCCAAAGGTCAAACACATAAAGAGAGGCCTTATTGGTGTCTTTCTTGTTTTTTTGGGCTACAAGTTGATAGTGAATTTTTTTGGAGTATTTGATGACTCAAACGGTTTTGGCTGAAAAGGCTAATGGGGTATTGACGTTGACGATTAATCGTCCTGAGCGTCGGAATGCCTTGGATGTGGCGACGTATCTTGGGTTGGCTGAACAGATTTGGGGGGCAGGTCAGGACAAGGATGTCCGGGCTGTTGTGTTGACTGGCGCCAACAACTATTTCACTGCAGGTAATGATCTAAAGGATTTTCAAGGACCGAGGCCGGATGGGGATAGCGCCGGAATCAAATTTCTTCGCAGTCTGGCAGATTGTGATTTACCAGTGATCGCCGCGGTTGAAGGGAGTGCAATCGGGATTGGTGTCACTTTGTTACAGCACTGCGATTTTATTTATGCGGCGGATAATGTCACTTTTAAGATTCCCTTCGTCCCGCTCGGTCTATGTCCTGAGGGTGCCTCCAGCATGCTGATGGCGCAAATTGTTGGCGTTCGTCGAGCCACGGACTGGCTGTTACGTGGCCGACCATTTAGTGCAAAAGAAGCTCTGGATGCCGACTTTATTACAGAGCTTTGTGCACCTGGCGAGGCACTTCAGGTCGCCCAACACACAGCGCGCGAACTTGCCGCGCTTCCGCCAGAGGCTCTCCAAACTTCCAAGCGCATGCTTAAGCACACCCTTCGACCAAAAATTCACGCTGCGTTTGACTACGAATGGGCTCATTTCAACGAAAGGTTGAAATCCGATGAGGCCCAAGCCGCCTTTGCTGCATTTCTAAATAAGAAAAAATGAATTTGATTTAACAAAAAGTGAATTCGATCTAACAAAAAGTGAAACCGACTAGATTGTCTTATTGACTGTCAAACACCTTAGACTCTTTAGGTGATGCCTTTCACTGCGCTTTGCGAGCTCTTCAACGGAGGGGGCGCCTGACCGTGACAGACCGTTAGCGCAGCCAAGCCCAAAGCAGAGTGCATCGTGTCAACAACGCCCGTGTCTGAGCCCCGACGGGGCGAGTTCGGGTGTTGTGCGATGCACTCAAGGCGGGCGCAGGGCAGTCCGGGCAAAGCCCGGACCAAGCTTCGGTCTGTCACGGTCAGGCACCCCCTCCAAGCTAAAAGAGGAAAAAAGAAAAGGCCCACCGAAGTGGGCCTCTCCAACCAACCAGATCAATAGACTTAATCGCGGCTGCCACCAAAAATACCAAGGATAGCAAGCAGGTTGGCAAAGACGTTGTAGACGTCGAGGTAGATCGCCAAAGTCGCGGAGACATAATTCGTCTCGCCACCGTTGACCACACGCTGCAAGTCAATCAGCATGAATGCCGAGAAGATCACGATCGCAAGCACCGACACAGTCAACATCAGAGCAGGGATCTGCAAGAAGATGTTGGCCAGGCTGGCGAGCAACAAGATCACGACGCCCATGAACATGAACTTGCTCAGACCCGACAAGTCACGCTTGATCGACGTGGCGAGCGTAGCCATGGTGCCGAATACGATCGCCGTGCCACCAAAGGCGAACATGACCAGCGATGTGCCGTTGCTCATGCCCAGAACGAAACCCAGCATGCGCGAGAGCATCAGGCCCATGAAGAACGTGAACAACAGCAGCAGACCAACGCCCAAAGAGCTTTCTTTATTTTTTTCGATCGCAAACATCAGACCGAAGGCGCCGACCAGAAAGACGATCGCTGTCATGCCTGGACTGGTGGCCATGACTTCGTTCAGGCCGCTGTACATGCCGACAGCAGCGCCCAGAACAGTAGGAATCAGTGAAAGCGCCAACAACCAGTAAGTGTTGCGCAAAACCCGGTTGCGCACGACCTCTCCAGCACCAGTCTGGTAAGGGCTGTGGGATAGTGTGGGACGCGGATCATTCATTTAAATCTCCTTTCTCATAATGGGACTCTGGTAGTTTTAACCAGCCCAGAGTCTATGACCGGAAGCATACCTTACAGTTCCCTGAAAGGCTAGGTTTCCTCAAAATTGTGGGGCTATTCAGTCCTGCGACTGCAGGGTGTTTTGCAGAGAGTAGGATTTGAGGTCGTGACCGGCGGCTTGGTAGGTGCGCCAGCGCTGCCTGGCTGCGTCTTTGTCTTCAGGATCTTCAGAAACAATTTCGAGTACGCGAGTCAGTGCGCCAAAGGTGGGCGGACAAGCATCGTCAAGATTGAGAAACCAGGTTTCGGATGACGTGTTCTCCAACGTCCGCTCCAGGTCTTGTGCGACCAGAACAATAGGCGTTTGGTCCGCAAGTGGATCATTGACCCAGACATGCGGGACAAACGCCGCATCATTCACCGCCCAGAGTTTTTGGTCGTACTGACGCAGGCGCTCGACATCGCTGCAGTAAACGATGAGCTTTTGACCTGCCAGATACTGTTTTAAAGTCGTCTGGCAGGCTTGAGAGATGCGCTCGACCGCTCCAAAAGCGAAATTAATGCGCGCCATGGTCTTGGTTTTAAGCCTGATTCAGCAGGTACTGCACGAGTAACGGGACAGGACGCGCCGTCGAGCCCTTATCCTTGCCACCCCGCCAGGCGGTACCCGCGATATCGAGGTGTGCCCAGCTGTAGGACTTGGTAAAGCGTGACAAGAAGCAGGCTGCGGTCACAGCGCCTGCTGGCGGACCACCGATATTGGCCATATCCGCAAAGTTCGATTTGAGCTGCTCTTGGTAAGCGTCGTCCAGCGGCATGCGCCAGGCAGGATCAAGTGCCTGTTTACCCGCGGCGAGCAATGCATCGGCCAGCGCGTCATCGGTTGAAAACAAGCCGGAGTTGACAGAGCCCAAGGCTGTGACGCACGCGCCAGTCAGCGTGGCGATGTCAATGACCGCTGAGGGCTTGAAGCGCTCGGCATAGGTGAGTGCGTCGCACAGTACCAGCCGACCCTCGGCGTCCGTGTTGAGAATCTCAATGGTCTGACCGGACATACTCGTGACAACGTCACCAGGCTTGTTCGCGGTGCCGCTTGGCAAGTTTTCGCAGGCGGGAATCAGGCCAATCACCTCGCCGGCCAGTTCGATCTCAGCGATCGCACGCATGGTGCCGAGCACGCTGGCTGCGCCGCACATGTCGAATTTCATCTCATCCATCGTACCGGCGGGTTTGATTGAGATTCCACCGGAGTCAAAGGTAATCCCTTTGCCGACCAACACAATAGGACCTTTGCTTTTGGCGGTCTTTTTGATGGCGTCCTTGCCCTTGTAGTGCATGACAATGAAACGCGGTGGTTCTGCCGAACCCTTTGCGACTGACAGGAAGGAACCCATGCCGAGCGCTTCGATTTGTTTGCGATCGAGAACGTTCACCTTGATGCTTTTGAATTCGCGACCGAGTTTTTTTGCGGTGTCGCCCAGATAAGTGGGCGTGCATAGGTTGCCGGGCATATTGCCGAGCGTGCGCGCCAGCGACATCCCTTGGGCGAGGGCCCGACCTTCTTTTAACCCCTCGTTGGCAGCATGTTGATCAGCTTTGGCCACAAGCAGTGAGACTTTTTTGAGCTTGGGTCGCGCATCGGGATCGGGTTTGCCGAAGCTTGCGTCGTAATGATAGCTGGCTTCTCCGACTGAGGATGCTGCGATTCGGGCGCGATCTCGGGCGGTACTGGTGCCATAAGCAATTCCCGCAAGGCAGGAGGTGCCCTCGGTCAAGCGTGCCTGAACGCAAACCTGTGCAAATGCCCGCTCACCAGCGGCTTGAGCCCGGGCGTTGTAGTCCGCTTGTTTGCCCAGACCAACCAGTACGATGCGCGTGGCTGTCACACCCGTGAGGTCGCGCAGAATCAGTGTGCTGCCTGTACGGCCCTGAAATTCGCTCTTCACGACGGCACGGACGGCGCCTTGACTCGCGCGGTCAATGATGTCGGCTGTGGTGCTCAAAACGCCATCGGCGAACACACCGATCGCAAGCGCTGCGGTTTTGATTTGATGGGGGGAGACGGTGACGTGCGTGCTGAAGTCCATAGGTCCTGCCTGTTGAGAAACGAAATGATGTGAACAAGAGAATGCTTTGATTATCTCGCATGTTTTGAAAGCTCACATCACGATCTTCTTAATAACTTATTCCAAAAAGTTATTTAGATTATTTCCTATATTACTTATAATCGTGTTTACAGGAGATTTCATATGAATTTGCAGCAGTTTCGGTTTGTCCGTGAAACCATCCGCCGGGATTTCAATTTAACCGAGGCGGCCCGCAGCCTGTTTACTTCGCAACCAGGCGTCTCTAAGGCGATTCTTGAGTTCGAGGATGAGCTCGGTGTGCAGATTTTTGAACGCCATGGCAAGCGGATCAAAGGTTTAACCAAACCCGGCCGAGCCGTCTCGCAAGTCGTTGAACGCATCATGCAGGAAATCGACAACCTGAAAAAAGTCAGTGACGAGTTTGCCCGGCGTGACGAGGGCAGTCTGGTGATTGCCTGCACGCACACGCAGGCGCGTTATGTCTTGCCCAAGGTGATTCCCGCATTTCGTAAACATTTTCCCAAGGTGCATCTCTCGCTGGCTGAGGGCAGTCCACCCCAACTTGCGCAGATGGTCTTGAGCGGCCAAGCCGATCTTGCTGTGGCGACAGAGTCGCTGGCGTTGACCCCCGGGCTCGAGACGATGCCTTGCTACATCTGGGAGCACTCCGTTGTCGTCAAGCCCGATCATCCCTTGGCCGATCAGGCGAAAAAAAAGGGTTTCGAACTGACGCTTGAGCATTTGGCGAGCTATCCGATCGTGACCTATGACAAGGCTTTTTCCGGACGTCTCTCGATTGACCGTGCCTTTGAAGCGCAAAGTATTCGGCCCGATGTCGTGCTGGAGGCGATTGATGCCGACGTGATTAAAACCTATGTGGATGTCGGTCTCGGCATCGGCATTATCGCGGGGATGGCCTATGAGCCCGCGCGTGACGGACACCTGGTGAGTTTGCCTGCCGGTCACTTGTTCGGTCAGCAAACGACAAAAGTCGCGTTGAAGTCCGGAGTGTTCTTGCGGGACTACGTCTACACCTTTATTTCGATGCTGAATCCTGAGCTGGACGCCGAGCGGGTCAGGAATTTGATCGAAAACAAACAAGAATGAGTATTATTACGCTTGCTATTTAAATAAGAATCATTATCATTTAGTCTGTTTTCATTTTTAAGGAACAGACATGATTCCAGTTTTCGGCAGGCAAGCGTTCGATGGTCCGGGCATCAAGGGTTCGGCCCTAAAAGGGGGGCGGCTTGAGCGACCTGCGCTAAGCGCTGTGGTTGTGGGCGCAGATCGTCTGGGAAATATTCCGGATTTGCTGCGCGGTCACAATATTTCTATCACCCACCACATCAGCGGCCGGGATCCGGCGCATCAGAAAAAGACACTCGCTTTGCCAAGCGGCACCGAAATCGTCATTCTCTTGACGGACTTCCTAGGCCATAACGTCATGAAAACGTTCAGAAATGCGGCACAGAAGTCAGGTGTCAGGGTGGTTGCGTGCCGTCGATCTGTGTGCGCGATGCAGCAAGCGCTCGAACAGTGTGGTTTGTGTACGTGCGCGAACTCAGCGCGATGCGATCAAGGTCGGATCTAGACGGCGAGCGCCGGTATAACGGGCCGTCCAATAACGCTGCGTCATGTCCTCGATACGGACGACGCTGCCGCGCGTGGGGGAGTGAACGAATTTGTCCTGACCGAGATAAACGCCTACGTGGGAATAGCGCGTACCCAAGGTATTAAAAAAGACGAGGTCGCCGACTTGGAGGTCTTTTTTGTTCACCGTATCACCAAATTTGGCGATGTCATCGGCTCGGGGAGGGAGCTTCAGACCCAAAGAGCGCTGGGCTGAATAAACAATCAGGCCGCTGCAATCAAAGCCGGTTTCTGGAGATTTTCCGCCCCATTTGTAGCGAATACCGAGCTGATTGAGTGCTTGATTGGCCAGAGGATGGTCAATCACCCCCAGACCTGCCACGTACTTAGGTCCCGCAGCAAAAGCACCAATCGGATCGGAAGAGTTACGCCAGTCGTATCCTGATCGCAAGCCGCTTCCAGAACCATCCTGCGCGCAACCCGTCAACACCGCAACTCCCAGGCACACCAAAGCCACGCGAGCGCTTTGCAGCGTGCGTAACATTGAAAACGTGCTTGTTTGTCCGGTGGGTTTTGCTGTCATCGTTCTGAATTTGTCATCAAAAAAATAGCGATCGGAAAGGCTCGTGCAAGCTTGACCTGCCACAATAGTAGTACAAAATGCTTCAAAATTCCAAAAAAAGCAGTCGGAGACACTATGCAGGCGATCAAAGGCACCCACCACAGTTCCATTCACGAAAGGGATCTATTTTGGTCAAAAGAGGCAGAACTTGTCCATTGGGAAACACCCTTTGAACAGGTTTTAGACTTCTCCAATCCCCCTTTTGCTAAGTGGTTTGTCGGCGGACAGACGAATTTATGCTTCAACGCGATAGATCGTTGGCTCGAGTCCCAGGCCGACGAGCCTGCGCTGATCTGGGTGTCCACTGAGGTTGAGCAAGAGAAAATCTACACTCGTCGCCAAATTTACCAGGAAGTGAACGCGGTTGCCGCGATGCTGGCCGCTCAGGGTATCAGGCAGGGTGATCGGGTTTTGATTTACATGCCAATGGTTCCTGAGGCCGTGTTCGCGATGTTGGCGTGCGCGCGCTTAGGTGCAATTCATTCTGTCGTCTTTGGTGGATTTGCATCGGTCAATTTGGCGCAGCGCATCGACGATGCATCGCCCAAAGTCATTATTTGCGCAGACGCCGGCTCCCGGGGTGGCAAGGTCACCCCTTATAAGCCATTGATGGATAAAGCTATTTCTTTGTCCACACGCCCGCCTGAAAAAGTAATCGTGGTGGATCGTGGGCTCTTCCCCTTTGAGCCTGTCCCCGGACGCGATCTGGACTATGCCACTTTACGCAAACAGTTTGACGGGGTGGAGGTCCCTGTGACCTGGTTGGAGTCATCCGCGCCTAGTTATGTGCTCTACACCTCCGGTACAACCGGCAAACCAAAAGGCGTTCAGCGTGATACAGGTGGCTATGCGGTGGCGCTTGCCTCATCCATGCAACGTATTTTTAATGGTCAGCCGGGCGAAACGTATCTATGCACCAGCGATATTGGCTGGGTCGTCGGGCATTCCTATATTGTGTATGGCCCGCTGATCGCGGGACAGACCACGATCTTGTATGAGGGGACACCGGTGCGCCCGGATGCCGGGATTCTCTGGAGTCTGGTTGAGCGCTTCAAGGTCAACACCATGTTTTCCGCTCCCACAGCGATCCGCGTCCTGAAAAAGCAGGATCCCGCTTTGCTTAAAAAGTATGACCTGTCCAGTTTGCGAGCCTTGTATATGGCGGGTGAGCCACTGGATGAACCCACCGCGCAATGGATCGCGGACGGCTTGGGTAAGCCGATTATCGACAATTATTGGCAAACCGAGACCGGCTGGCCGATTTTGGCCGCCCAACCCGGTATCGAACATGTCCAGACCAAGTTTGGAAGTCCTTCCTTTCCTGTTTATGGTTTTGATGTCCGTGTGCTCAATGAGCAAACGGGCGAAGATCTCGGTCCGGATGAAAAGGGCGTGGTTGCGATTGTCCCGCCCTTGCCCCCTGGGGCAATGACGACCATCTGGGGGGATGACGCGAGGTTCGTGGATACCTATTTCTCCTCCATCCCGGGTCGAAAGGTGTATTCGACGTTTGACTGGGGTCTGGTTGACAAAGAAGGCTACTGGTTCATTCTTGGGCGTACCGATGATGTCATCAACGTGGCAGGGCACCGTCTTGGCACGCGAGAAATCGAGGAGTCGATCAATAGCCATCCTGCTGTAGCCGAGTCGGCCGTGGTGGGAGTCGCGGATCAGCTCAAAGGGCAAGTCGCCATGGGCTTCGCCGTGCTGCGGGATTCAGCCGCGTATGCTGATCCTGCTGCCGCGATGAAACTCGAAGGCGACATTATGAAACGTGTCGACGAACAGCTCGGTCCGGTCGCCCGTCCTGCACGTGTGCGTTTCGTCACAGCTCTGCCCAAAACGCGGTCTGGTAAAGTTCTGCGCCGGGCTATTGTGGCTGTATGCGAGGGACGTGATCCGGGCGACCTCACCACGATTGAAGACCCAAGTGCACTTGAACAAATTAAGGATTCATTATGAAAACAAAAGTTGTACTGACAGATGCCGATGTTTCGCTGATTCTCGAAGCAGCTAAAGCTCATGCCCGTCAAAACAAGTGGGCCGTGACGATCGCGGTCGTCGATGATGGTGGCCATATGCTTGGGATGCAGCGCCTGGATGGTGCCAACACCATTTCAGCTTACATCGCGCCAGCCAAGGCACACACAGCCGCCATGGGCGCGCGCGAATCCAAGATTTACGAAGACGTGATCAACAAGGGCCGTATGTCCTTTTTGTCCGCGCCTTTGCTGCAGGGCATGCTTGAGGGCGGTTTGCCGATTCTGGTCGATGGCGTCACCATCGGCGCAGTTGGCGTATCAGGCGTGCAGTCCCATGAGGATGCACAGGTTGCCGCCGCTGGAATTGCTGCGTTGAAAATTTAATTGTTATTGCCTCACGCTCATACAACACCCACTTCCTTCAGGATGAAAGAGGAGACTTCCTTCCATGTCTAATTCGATTGAATCAGTAATGATCGAGACGCGCGTTTTTCCGCCTCCAGCGGAATTCGCTAAGCAGGCCAATGTGTCTCAGGCTGCCGGTTATCAGGCTTTACTCGAGGAGTCTGATCGTGATCCTGAGGGGTTCTGGGGACGCCTAGCCCGTGAGCATCTGCACTGGGCAAAGCCTTTCACCAAGGTTCTCGATGAGTCGCGTGCGCCTTTTTACGAGTGGTTTGGTGATGGTGAGCTCAATGTCTCAGCGAACTGTCTGGATGCCAATCTAAAAAATGGCAATGCCAACAAAATCGCGATCATCTTTGAGTCAGATAGCGGCGACGTTCAAAAGGTGACCTACCAGCAATTGTACGAACGCGTGTGCCAGTTCGCCAATGGGTTGAAATCGCTGGGTTACAAAGCGGGCGATCGTTCGATTATTTACCTCCCCATGTCCGTCGAGGCTGTTGTCGCGATGCAAGCCTGCGCGCGCCTGGGCATCACGCATTCGGTCGTGTTTGGTGGTTTTTCTTCCAAGAGTCTGCACGAGCGCATCACTGATGTGGGTGCGAGTCTGGTGATCACCGCGGATGAGCAGATGAGAGGTGGCAAAGCCATCCCCCTCAAGCCGGCGGTGGACGAGGCACTAGCCATGGGCGGCTGCGAGGCGGTGCGACATGTGATCGTCTATAAGCGTACCGGCGGCAAGGTCGCCTGGGATGCCAAGCGCGATATCTGGATGCATGAGCTCTCAGAAAAGCAGGCGAAAGAGTGTCCAGCCGTGCCGGTCAACGCCGAGCATCCACTGTTTATTTTGTATACCTCAGGTTCGACAGGCAAGCCCAAGGGCGTGCAGCATTCCTCGGGCGGCTACCTGCTTTGGGCAAAAATGACCATGCAGTGGGTGTTTGACGCCAAAGCCAATGATGTCTTCTGGTGCACAGCCGATGTGGGTTGGGTGACAGGTCATACCTATATCGCTTATGGACCACTCGCGGCGGGTATGACACAAATTGTTTTTGAGGGTGTGCCAACCTATCCTGATGCCGGACGTTTCTGGAAAATGATTCAGGACCACAAGGCAACGATTTTCTACACGGCGCCCACCGCGATCCGCTCGCTGATCAAAGCCTCAGAAGCTGTCGCCGCCCATCATCCCAAGTCCTACGACCTCAGCAGTCTGCGTTTGCTGGGTTCAGTCGGGGAGCCGATCAATCCTGAAGCATGGATGTGGTATCACAATAATGTCGGGGGTGGCCGTTGTCCGATTGTCGACACCTGGTGGCAAACTGAAACTGGCGGGCACATGATTACGCCTTTACCGGGCGCAACGCCTCTGAAACCCGGTTCTTGCACGACGCGTTTGCCTGGCATTACGGCCGCGATCGTGGATGAAGCAGGGGGGGATGTCGAGGCTGGTCATGGTGGATTCCTCGTCATCAAGCGCCCCTGGCCTTCGATGATCCGCAACATCTGGGGCGATCCGGATCGTTTCGTGAAAAGCTACTTCCCGCCAGAGCTTGGCGGTTATTACTTGGCTGGCGACGGCGCGCAGTGCGACAAAGATGGTTGTTTCTGGATCATGGGTCGCATCGATGATGTGCTGAACGTTTCCGGTCATCGCTTGGGTACGATGGAAGTGGAGTCCGCTTTGGTCGCCCATCCCATGGTGGCGGAGGCTGCGGTGGTTGGACGTCCCGATGATACGACTGGCGAAGCCGTGGTGGCGTTTGTCGTTCTCAAGGGTGCCCGGCCCGAAGGGGACGACGCGATTGCCGTTGGCAAGGAGCTGCGTAACTGGGTCGCCAAGGAAATCGGTCCGATCGCCAAGCCCAAGGAAATCCGCTTTGGAGACAACCTGCCCAAGACACGCTCCGGGAAAATCATGCGCCGTTTGTTGCGCGTGGTGGCCAAGGGCGAAAAAGTCACACAGGATGTTTCCACCTTGGAAAACCCAGCGATTCTGGATCAATTGTCCAAACCCGTCTAAAGGGTCGCAATAGCCACATGAGGTGTGGGCTTAAAGGGTCTCGAAAGAGGCCCTTTTTGTTGTGCGGTGCAAATGAAGGGTAGACTGCGTTCACCAATTCTGGAGAACACATCATGTCAATCGCGATTCTGATCGTGCTGCATTTGCTGGCCGCTTTAATCTGGGTGGGAGGAATGTTTTTCGCGCATAGTGCTTTGCGTCCAACAGCGGCGGAAGTTTTACAGCCTCCCGAGCGCCTGACGCTTTTGTGCGGTGTGTTCAAACGATTCTTCATATGGGTCAAAGCCTCCATCGTCGTGTTGTTCCTCACGGGTTTTGGTTTGATTTCGCTGATGGGCGCACAGGCCAAGCTCGGCGGTCATGTGCACGCCATGCTGTTCATTGCCGTCATCATGACTATCATTTTTGGCTACATCTACGCGAGCCCATTTAAAAAGCTCAAAGCTGCCGTTGCCGACAAGCAATGGCCTTTGGGCGCGCAAGCACTCGGGAAAATTCGCGCACTCATGCTGACAAATTTGGTACTGGGTCTCATCACTGTCGCGATCGGCGCGGGTGGTCGCTACTTCTGATTGCATGTTCTTGATTGATTTGCCCTTGCGTAAGCTGTTAAATTGCGAGGGCATTCAACCAAGGAGAAGCAATGAAACTCGTACGTTACGGCGCGAAAGGCAAAGAAAAGCCCGGCCTGATCGACAAAGAAGGCAAGTTACGCGACTTGTCAGGTGTAGTGTCAGACATCACGACCGAGCAGCTGTCCTCAGCTGCACTCGCCAAGCTCGCTAAAATCAAGACGAGCACATTGCCGCTGGTCAAAGGTAAACCGCGCTTTGGCGTGCCGCTTGCCAATGTTGGCAAGTTCCTGGCGATTGGTTTGAATTACTCGGACCACGCTGCCGAAGCCGGTATGCCCTGTCCCAAAGAACCCATCATTTTCTTCAAGGCCGATACAAGCTTGTCCGGCCCGAACGACAAGGTCATGTTGCCGAAGGGCTCAAAAAAGTCCGACTGGGAAGTCGAGCTTGCGTTTGTGATCGGAAAAAAAGCACGTTACGTCAGCAAGAAGGACGCACTGAAATATGTCGCGGGTTACTGCCTCGTGAACGATATCTCCGAGCGCGAGTATCAGCTCGAGCGAGGCGGTACGTGGGACAAGGGCAAGGGCTGCGATACTTTCGGTCCAGTGGGTCCCTGGCTTGTCACGACTGATGAAATCAAGGATCCGCAAAATCTGGATATGTGGCTCGATGTCAACGGCAAGCGCTTCCAGACCGGCAACACCAAGACCATGATTTTCGATGTGGCCACGATTGTGAGCTACGTGAGTGAGTTCATGACTTTGATGCCAGGCGATATCATCACGACCGGCACGCCTCCAGGTGTGGGCATGGGCGTCAAACCCAAGCCACGTTACTTGAAAGCGGGCGATGTCATGACTCTGGGCATCCAGGGTTTGGGCGAACAGCGTCAGGAAGTGATTGCGTTCAAAAAGTAGGGCGTATCAAAACCGGTCGCGAAGCGCCTGTGCACAGAGCTTCACGGCCGTGTTGGCCTCGTCGAGTATTCGACCGAGCGGAACGAATCCATGGATTTGACGCTCGAAACAGATGTATTGCGTAGGAACACCCGCGGCGGAAAGCTTGTCCGCATACGCGTAACCCTCGTCGCGCAAGGGATCGTATCCCGCCGTGATGACCAGCGCTGGCGGTAAATCAGAGTGGTCCTTGGCGAGCATCGGTGAAGCCCGCCAGTCCTGGCGCATCCAAGCCTCGGGCATATAGTGCCCATAAAAATAATCCATCGAGTCACGTGTCAGTAAATAGCCTTGACCATTGGTGCGCATGGACTCTCGTTCAGTGCTGGCATCCGTGACGGGATAGATCAACAGTTGCAACACTGGTTTGAACGCACCGTCTTGTTTCAGCGCGAGTGCCACCACAGCTGCGAGTTGGCCACCCGCGCTGTCTCCGCCGACTGCAATGCGCGCTGCATCAATGTTTAAGGCGCGAGCGTTTGCATGCACCCATTTTGTCGCGGCCACACAGTCGTCTGCGGCTGCCGGGAAAATGTGCTCGGGAGCCAGTCGATAGTCAACGGAAAACACTGCGCATTGGGCTTGGTTGGAGAGTGTGCGGCACAGTACATCGTGTGTGTCGAGGTCACCAATCACATGACCACCGCCATGGTAGTAGACCAGGGCGGGTAATTTGTCTGTTGTTGCCGAGCCCAGAGGACGATAGTGGCGCACGGTGATCGTGCCAACCGGACCTGGGACCTGGATATCCACAGATTGAGCAACTTCAGGTGCATCGGGCTGACTAAAAAAGCGCCGCTCCGCGTAAAAAATGCGTGCTTGTACGGGCTCTGTGGTGTGGACAGGCGGAATCCCTTTTTCAACAACGAGATCAATCAGGGCCTTGGCTTGTGGATCGAGCATGTCATTGTTTCCGAAAAAGGGGTTGAGGGATGGCTCAGCGTAATTCGATCTCTACAAAAACAACTTCGTGATTGCTCGCGTTGATCACGTTGTGGTGCACACCCGCCCCACGCGTGTAAGACTGACCGAGGACCAAAGGAAACTCCTTGAGTCCATCGGGCGTTTCCAGGTGGAGCGTACCGTTGGTCGTGGGCACCACCACGTAATCGTGACCATGTGTATGCCAACCCGTCTCGGCACCGGGGGCGAAACGCCATTCGGTGACGATGACGCGGTCATTATCGATCTGGTTCGTCGGGACTGCCTGTGGACGTGTTGTCATGATTGATCCCTTGAAAAGTTACATCCCGGTGTAGACCGGACCCTCACCACCTTGAGGGGTCACCCAGACGATATTTTGTGTGGGGTCTTTGATATCGCACGTTTTGCAATGCACGCAATTTTGCGCATTGATTTGCAAACGATCCGCACCCTGATCGTCTTTGACGTATTCGTACACACCCGCCGGACAGTAGCGCGCTTCGGGTCCGCCGAACTTGGCCAGATTGATGGATACCGGCACGGAGGCATCCTTCAGGGTCAAGTGAATGGGCTGATTTTCTTCATGATTGGTGTTGGAGATAAACACCGAACTCAACCGATCAAAAGTCAGCACGCCATCAGGTTTTGGATACTCGATCTTGACGCAGTCGGCTGCCGGTTTCAGGCAGGCGTGGTCGGGCTTGTCGCGATGGATCGTCCAGGGCATGTTGCCTTTCAGGAGCCATTGTTCGATACCGGTCATCAACGTGCCAACGGAACGGCCTTTTTTGAACCATTGCTTGAAATTGCGCGCCTTGTTGAGCTCAGTGTGTAGCCAGGAGCTCTCAAACGCGGCAGGGTAGGCGGGCAATTCGTCGTGGCTCCGCGCGGCGACCAACGCGTCAAAAGCGGCCTCAGCGGCCATCATGCCGGATTTGATGGCGGCGTGGCTGCCCTTGATGCGGGAGGCATTCAGGAAGCCGGCCTCACAGCCGACCAGCGCACCGCCCGGGAACACCAGTTTGGGCAGGGACAACAAGCCGCCGGCGGTAATCGCCCGCGCGCCATAGGCGATGCGCTTGCCACCTTCGAACGTGCCACGGATGGCGGGGTGTGTCTTGTAGCGCTGGAATTCCTCGAAGGGTGAAATCCAGGGATTGGCGTAGTCCAGTCCCACGACCATGCCCACAGCGACCAGATTGTCTTTGAGGTGATAGAGAAAGGAGCCGCCGTACGTGTCGGCATCCAGCGGCCAACCCGCCGTGTGCACGACCAGGCCGGGACGCGATTTCGAGGGTTCGACTTCCCACAGTTCCTTGATACCGATACCGTAGCTTTGTGGATCGCGGTTTTGATCGAGTTTGAATTTTTCGATCAGTTGACGGCCAAGCTGACCGCGCGCGCCCTCGGCGAAAATCGTGTACTTGGCATGGAGCTCCATGCCTTGCTGGTACTGGTCAGTCGGCTGTCCGTCGCGTCCGACGCCCATATCGCCTGTGGCGACACCACGCACGGCACCTTTGTCGTCATACAGCACCTCGGCAGCGGCAAAGCCCGGGAAAATCTCCACGCCCAGCGCCTCGGCCTGCTCGCCCATCCAGCGGGCGACACTGCCCAGACTGACAATGTAGTTGCCATGGTTTTGAAAACACTCTGGCAATAACCAGTTTGGGGTCTTTTTCGAGCCGGTGGGCGAGAGAAAGAGGAACTCGTCCTCTGTGACTGGCGTATTGAGCGGGGCACCCATGGCTTTCCAGTCGGGGAGCAGCTCAGTCAGCGCCTTGGGATCCATGATGGCGCCGGACAAAATATGGGCGCCAATTTCGCTGCCTTTTTCAAGCACACAGACCGAAATCTCATGATTGCGCTCGGCGGCAAGCTGTTTAAGCCGGATGGCCGTTGCCAGGCCGCCGGGGCCACCACCTACGACAACAACGTCGTATTCCATCGATTCACGTTCGGACATGAGAGTCTCCCTGCTTCCAAGTATGATGTTTGATTGGTGGGGATTGTATTGCACGAGGACGGAATTGAGCGTCCGCAGGGGTTGCAAAATCATGAACCTACCCTTTCACTTTATTTTGTGGAGTGTGCTTTGGCGCAGACTGATAACTCCCCCCGTACGCTTGCCGTGGGTGATATTTTTGATTTTGATCTCCCCATGCGTTGGGCCGATGCCGACGCGCTCAATCATCTGAATAACGCCAATTATTTTCGCTATATGGAAGAGGGGCGGATCCGGATGTTCTACGAGGGCAAGGTTGAGCAAAGCACCCGATTCAGCCCTGTGGTGGTGCATTGCTCCTGTGACTTTAAAAAACCGATTACCTATCCGGCTCAGATCCGTGTCAGTCATCGCGTGGACCGAATCGGTCGATCCAGCATGGAGCATGCCGTGGATTTATCGGTGATTCACCCGGATGGCCAGCTTGAGCTTTGTGCTCAAGGTAAATCTATCATGGTGTGGATGGATTTTGAATTAAACCGTGCCCATCCCTGGCCCGCGGAAGTTTTGCAGGCGTTGGCAAGAAGCATAAATCGTCGATAATCAACTTTAGGTGACCTTCTAGGAGTCGTTCTGATGAACAAGTTGTATCCGAGCGCGAAAGACGCGCTGACCGGTATTTTGAAAGATGGCCAGACCATCGCTGTGGGTGGTTTCGGATTGTGCGGAATCCCGGAGGCGCTGATCGCCGCCGTCCGGGACCTTGGCACAAAGAATTTGACTTGTATTAGCAACAACGCGGGCGTGGATGGCTTCGGCCTGGGCATATTGCTCGAATCCCGTCAGGTGCGTCGCATGATCGCCTCCTATGTGGGCGAAAACAAAGAGTTTGAGCGTCAGTACCTGTCCGGCGAACTTGAGCTCGAATTCACGCCTCAAGGGACTCTGGCGGAAAGATTGCGCGCCGGGGGTTCCGGGATTCCGGCTTTTTTCACCAAAACAGGGGTCGGCACGATCGTGGCCGAGGGCAAAGAAGTTCGCGAATTTGATGGTCAGCAATACATCATGGAGCGCGCACTGGTGCCCGAAGTCTCTCTGGTCAAAGCCGAAGTGGCCGACCGCAGCGGCAATCTGATGTTTAGCAAAACCGCGCGCAACTTTAATCCTCCTGTCGCCATGGCAGGAAAACTGACCGTCGTCGAGGTCGAGAAAGTCGTTGAAAACGGTGAACTCGATCCTGAAAACATTCATTTGCCCGGTATTTATGTGCATCGCATTGTGATCAATGCCACACCTGAAAAACGTATCGAGCAACGCACCGTCCGCGCGGCGAGCTAAGGAGAAAACAACATGGCATGGACTCGTGATGAAATGGCTGCGCGTGCGGCCCGCGAATTGAAAGACGGTTTTTACGTCAACCTGGGGATTGGTTTGCCAACACTGGTGGCTAACCATGTTCCAGAAGGCATGGAAGTCTGGCTCCAGTCTGAGAATGGTTTGCTCGGTATCGGCCCCTATCCTCTCGAAAGTGAAGTGGACCCCGATCTGATCAATGCTGGCAAGCAAACGGTGACGACGTTGCCGGGTTCGGCGATTTTTTCATCGGCCGATTCGTTTGGCATGATTCGCGCAGGCAAGATCAATCTGGCGATTCTGGGCGCGATGCAGGTTTCCGAGACTGGCGATCTGGCGAACTGGATGATTCCTGGCAAGATGGTCAAAGGCATGGGTGGCGCGATGGATCTGGTCGCAGGCGTCGGACGTGTGATTGTCCTGATGGAGCATGTCGCGAACAAAAAAGACGGCACGACGGATCTCAAGCTGTTGCCCAAGTGCACCTTGCCCTTGACGGGGGTGGGTGTGATCGACATGGTCATCACCGATCTGGGTGTGATGGAAGTGACGCCGAATGGTCTCAAGTTGCTGGAGCTCGCGCCAGGCGTGACAGTGGAGGAGATCAAGTCAAAGACCTCCGCCAAGCTCGATGTTTCTGCAGTCAAAGGATAAATCAGCGTGATGGATTTTCTCTCGGCGGCGATCGATATGATGATGCATATCGATCGCACAATGCTGCAATTTATCGAACAGCACGGCGCCTGGATTTACGTGCTGTTAGTGACGATTATCTTTGCAGAAACCGGTTTGGTATTTGCCAGTCTGCTGCCGGGTGATTCCCTGTTGTTTGTCGCGGGCGCGATTTGCGCGATGGGCAAAATGGATTTGCCCCTTCTCATGCTTTTGCTGACCACAGCGGCGATCGTGGGTGATGCGGTCAACTACTCGGTCGGTCGCTGGTTTGGTCAAGCACTGATTCGACGCACGAAACTGGTCAATCCAGCCAGGCTCGCCTACACGCAGGGTTTTTTTGATCGTTACGGTGGTCAAACAATCATCATCGCGCGTTTTCTGCCAATCGCGCGCACGATGGCGCCATTTGTCGCGGGCTTTGCCAAAATGGATCCGAAAAAGTTTTTCCTGTTCAACTTTTCGGGTGGCATCCTCTGGGTAGTGTCGCTGACGGCGGCGGGATATTGGTTTGGTAATTTGCCTTTTGTGCGCGATAACCTGACGGCCGTGATTTTAGGCATCATCATTGTCTCGCTCTTGCCAGGCGTCATCGCAGTTTTGCGCGCGCGGTTTTCCAAATCTAAAGCAACCTGATCATGACTCAAGCTCTTTCTCGTGGCGAGGCCCTGGTCGCCTTGCGTCGTGCGATGCAACAGGCCTGCGTCAGTGCCTGTTTGATTCCCTCCGCGGATCCGCATCTGTCGGAGTATCTGCCTGCGTACTGGCAGATCAGACAATGGTTGACGGGTTTTACAGGTTCTGTCGGAACAGTGGTTGTGACGCAGGACTTTGCGGGAATTTGGGTGGACAGTCGTTACTGGGTGCAAGCCGAGGCAGAGTTGGCGGGTTCCGGCGTGACCTTGATGAAAATCGGGGTAGCGACGGATCCAGCGCATGCGGCCTGGCTTGCTGAGCATGTTCCCCCAGGCGGCGTTGTGGCGGTGGATGGTCGCGCGCTCGGTTTGGCTGCTCGCGAAGCCCTCATGGAACAATTCGCTGCGCATCAGATTCGGCTCGATTTGTCTTTGGATTTACCCGGTCTGTGCTGGTTGGACAGACCGGCTCTCCCGAGCGCGCCTGTTCGAGATTTGCCTGTGGAAATCGCAGGACAGTCAAGGCAGGAAAAACTCGCGCGCGTGCGTACCGAGATGGTTGCGCGTGGCGCGCAATGGCATCTCGTTTCCACACTCGATGATATTGCCTGGTTGTTGAATTTGCGCGGCGAGGATGTCAGTTTCAATCCTGTGTTTCTGGCCCATGTGCTGATCGGCCCCGAGCGTGTCTGGCTGTTTGTGTTGCCAGGAAAAATTGACGCTGCGCTGGCTCAGGAGCTTGCTCTCGATGGAATCGAGGTCAGACCCTATCATGATGCCGGTCAGGCGCTCGCTGAGTTGGATCAGGATGCGCGTCTGTTATTTGATCCTGCGCGTACCACCTGCGCATTGATCGATCGAGTGCCATGCGAATTAGTGCGGGCGATCAATCCCAGCACTTTTTTCAAATCGCAAAAGACACCCTTTGAGCTGGGCCACGTCCGCAGGGTGATGGAAGATGACGGCGCAGCGCTATGCGCCTTTTTTGCCTGGCTTGAGGACGCCATTGCACGCTGCGCGCAGACTCCACTCAACGAGTTGATGATTGACGAACAATTGCTCGCCCAGCGCAGCCGTCAACCGGGTTTCATTTCGCGCAGTTTTGGCACGATCGCGGCATACAACGCAAACGGTGCCATGCCTCATTACCGCGCCACGCCTCAATCTTTCGCGACAATCGCGGGAGACGGACTACTGTTGATTGATTCCGGGGGTCAATACGTGGGTGGCACAACCGACATCACGCGTGTGGTGCCGGTCGGGCAGCCCACGGCTGCTCAGAAAGACGACTACACCGCTGTATTGCGCGCCATGATCGCGCTTTCGCGTTTGAGGTTTCCGCGCGGCGTGGCTTCGCCGATGCTCGATGCGGTCGCGCGTGCGCCGCTCTGGGAAAGGCTGGCTGAATATGGTCATGGTACGGGCCACGGTGTGGGTTACTACCTGAACGTGCATGAAGGGCCGCAAGTTATCTCGTATCGCGCTGCTCCTGGCCCCCACACGGCGATGCAGCCAGGCATGATCACTTCGAATGAGCCCGGTCTTTATCGCCCCGGTCGCTGGGGCATCAGGATTGAAAACCTGGTGTGTAACGTATCGGCTGGTACATCGGAGTTTGGCGAATTCCTTGAGTTTGAGACATTGACGCTGTGCCCCATCGATACACGGTGCATACAGAGAGCGCAGTTGCGCCAGGACGAAGTGGACTGGCTCAATGCCTATCATGCCGAGGTGCGCAGACGGTTGGCGCCCAAAGTGTCCGGACCTGCGCTGGCCTGGTTGCTGCACCGCACTGAGCCTATGCATTGATTGATCTGAGTTTTCCACCTTAATTATGGAAAATTTTGCTGTTAAAGCGAGTCGGGTTTTCCGCAAAAGTAAGACAGGCGGCTATAATCCAAATTTCCCGCATACGCCCCGTCAAGGGGCGTCAAACACATGACCAAATTTGTCTTTGTAACCGGTGGTGTGGTGTCCTCGCTTGGCAAGGGCATCGCCGCTGCGTCTCTGGCCGCCATCCTCGAATCCCGTGGCCTGCAGGTGACCCTGCTCAAACTCGATCCCTATATCAACGTTGATCCCGGCACGATGAGTCCGTTTCAGCACGGAGAGGTCTTCGTCACTGAGGACGGCGCTGAAACCGACCTGGACCTTGGACATTACGAGCGATTCATTTCCTCGAAAATGCGTAAGGTCAATAACTTCACGACAGGGCAGATTTACGAATCTGTTCTTCGCAAGGAGCGTCGGGGTGATTATTTAGGTAAAACCGTTCAGGTCATCCCGCACATCACCAATGAAATTCAGGACTTTATCGCGCGTGGCGCGGAACAGTCCTGGAATGGTGCGACCGATGTCGCGATCGTCGAGATTGGCGGTACGGTGGGTGATATCGAGTCCCTGCCATTTCTGGAGGCTGCCCGGCAGATGAGCCTGAGGTTGGGGCGCAACAATGCCGCCTTCATTCATTTGACGCTGGTGCCCTTCATCGCGTCAGCAGGCGAACTCAAGACCAAGCCCACTCAGCACTCTGTTCAGAAATTACGCGAAATCGGCATCATCCCCCACGCTTTACTTTGCCGTGCGGATCGTCCGATACCCGATGAGGAGCGCGCCAAGATTTCCTTGTTCTCAAACGTCCCACTCGATGCCGTCATTTCGGTTTGGGACGCGGACTCAATTTACAAAATCCCCTCCATGCTGCACAAGCAGGGTCTGGATAATTTGATCTGCGAGGTCTTGAACCTCAATCCTCCTGCTGCGGATTTATCGATGTGGGACAACCTTGTCTATCGACTCGAGCATCCGGAGCGCGAGGTCCGTATTGCCATGGTGGGCAAATACGTCGATCTGACAGAGTCCTATAAATCGTTGACCGAAGCCTTGATTCATGCCGGTATTCACACCAAATCGCGGGTCAAGGTCGAGTACATCGATTCAGAGAGCATCGAAGAGCACGGTGTGGAGGTACTCAAGCCATTTGACGCCATTTTGGTGCCAGGCGGCTTTGGCAAGCGCGGAACCGAAGGCAAAATCGCCGCGATCCGCTATGCACGTGAAAATAATGTGCCTTATCTCGGCATTTGCCTCGGCATGCAACTTGCCGTCATCGAGTTCGCACGCGACGTGGCGGGTCTTGATCACGCCAACAGCACCGAGTTCGATCCCGCAGCGCCCCACCCAGTGGTGGCACTCATCACCGAGTGGATGGATCGCGAGGGTGTGACAGAAAAGCGCGACGCTCAATCCGATTTGGGCGGCACGATGCGCAAAGGTTCGCAAAAGTGCCCGGTCAAGCCAGGTTCTCTGGCTCACCAAATCTATGGACCCGAAGTCAACGAGCGTCACCGCCACCGTTACGAAGTCAATAACGTTTACGTGCCACGCCTCGAAAAGGCGGGACTGGTGATCAGTGCGCGTACGCCGACTGAAAATCTCCCTGAAATCATGGAGTTACCTAATCACCCCTGGTTTGTTGGTGTGCAGTTCCATCCGGAATTCACCTCCACGCCAAGAGATGGTCACCCCTTGTTTACAAGCTACATCAACGCTGCGTTGGCCCATCAGACCCAGCGCAAGGAACGCGAATGAAGCTGTGCGGATTCGACATTGGCCTGGATCAGCCTTTCTTTCTGATCGCCGGACCCTGCGTCATCGAGTCGCGTCAGATGGCGTTTGACACGGCAGGTCAGCTGGTCGAAATCACGGCAGCTCTTGGTATCCCGTTCATTTATAAAAGTTCGTTCGACAAAGCTAATCGCAGCTCGGGTGCGTCTTACCGGGGGCCTGGTATGGACGAGGGCTTGCAGATTCTCGCGGATGTTCGCGCCGCGCTGAATGTTCCCGTGCTGACCGATGTCCACGACAAGGATCAGGTCAAGGCGGTTGCCGCGGTAGTGGACGTACTCCAAACCCCAGCGTTTCTTTGTCGCCAGACAGACTTTATCGAAGCGTGTGCGGCAAGCGGCAAGCCTGTCAATATCAAGAAGGGCCAGTTTTTAGCGCCCCATGACATGTTGCAGGTCGTGAACAAGGCGCGCAATGCGGCTCGACAGGCAGGCGTTCCTGAGGACATCATGGTCTGCGAGCGCGGTGTTTCTTTTGGTTATAACAATCTGGTTTCCGACATGCGCGCACTTGCGATCATGCGAGAAACCTCTTGCCCAGTCGTATTTGATGCGACGCATTCAGTACAACTTCCGGGCGGACAGGGTACCTCCTCTGGTGGACAGCGAGAGTTTGTTCCCGTATTGGCGCGCGCAGCGGTGGCCGCCGGAATATCGGGTCTCTTTATGGAGACACACCCCGATCCCTCCAAGGCGCTTTCCGATGGCCCGAACGCTGTGCCGCTCGGTCAGATGAAGAACTTGCTGACGACTTTAATCGAGCTCGATCGTGTCGTAAAGAAGCACGGTTTTCTCGAAACACGTTTTGTTTAACGGAATTTTTATTTTTCAGGAAAGACAGACATGAGTGCAATCGTAGACATCATCGGTCGTGAAATTCTCGACTCACGTGGTAACCCGACAGTCGAATGTGATGTGTTGCTTGAATCCGGCGCGATGGGTCGCGCCGCCGTACCGTCTGGCGCCTCGACGGGCAGCCGCGAAGCGATCGAATTGCGCGATGGTGATAAATCCCGATATCTCGGCAAAGGAGTCTTGCGCGCTGTTGAAAACCTCAATACCGAGATCTCTGAGGCCTTGATGGGCCTGGATGCCCAAGAGCAAACTTTCCTGGATCGCACCTTGATCGAGCTCGATGGCACCGAGGACAAATCGCGCCTTGGCGCCAATGCCATGTTGGCGGCCAGTATGGCTGTCGCGCGTGCGGCTGCCGATGAGTCCGGCTTGTCACTCTATCGTTATTTTGGCGGGAGTGGCCCGATGAGCATGCCCGTGCCGATGATGAACGTGATCAACGGTGGCGCGCATGCCAACAACACGCTTGATATGCAAGAGTTGATGATTTTGCCGATCGGCGCGACCAGCTTTCGCGAAGCCTTGCGGATGGGCGCGGAAACTTTCCACGCACTGAAGAAAATCATCAATGACCAAGGTATGTCGACCGCTGTGGGTGACGAGGGTGGTTTTGCACCGAACGTCGCGAATCACGAGGCCGCGATCCAGTTGATTTTGCGTGCGATTGAAAATGCGGGTTACGAGCCTGGTACGCAGATCGCCCTGGGCCTGGACTGTGCGGCTTCGGAATTTTATCGCGATGGTAAGTACACGTTGCACGGAGAGGGAGGTGTGTCCCTGTCCTCGGAGGCGTTGACCGATCTGTTGTCGACCTGGTGTGACAAGTATCCGATCATTTCGATCGAAGACGGTATGGCAGAAAACGACTGGGCGGGTTGGAAACATTTGACCGAGAGACTGGGTCGCAAGGTTCAGCTGGTGGGGGATGATTTGTTTGTCACGAACACCAAGATCCTCAAGCAGGGTATCGATCAGGGCATCGCCAATTCGATTTTGATCAAAATCAATCAGATCGGCACCTTGACCGAGACCTTCGCGGCGATTGAAATGGCCAAGCGTTTTGGTTACACCGCTGTCGTGTCCCACCGCTCTGGTGAAACCGAAGACTCGACGATTGCCGATATCGCCGTGGCGACCAACGCCATGCAAATCAAAACTGGTTCCTTGTCACGCTCAGATCGCATGGCAAAATACAATCAGTTGTTGCGTATCGAGGAAGAGCTCGCTGAAGTCGCGACCTATCCCGGTCGCGATGCCTTTTATAACTTGCGCTAAATCGACCCACTGGAACGACCCCGGTCGTTTCAGTTGAACAAGGTGTTATGCGTCTGCTACTGATTGTGATGGTTGCGCTAGTCGGTCTGATCCAGTATCCGTTGTGGATGGGTCGGGGTGGCTGGTTTTCCGTTTGGGATATGCAGGCGCAGGTCGTCGATCAGCGAATGATCAACGAGGGTCTGACCGCGCGTAACGTCGCGCTAGCCGCCGAAGTGGAAGATCTTCGCTCAGGTACCGAGGCCTCGGAAGAGCGCGCGCGCAGCGAATTGGGCATGATGCGTCAGGGCGAGGTTTTTGTCCAAATTTTGCCTCCTGGCGTCAAACCGCCCGAGCTCAAGTCAAATGCGAAACCAGGTACGGCCGCCAAGCCCGGGATTGCAGTCAAACCTGTCACTCCCCCCGCCAAACCGGCGACTCCTCAACCTCCCGCCACCAAGCCTGCCACTCGCTAAGTACTGAGGTCTGCCCTCAGCCCGGCTTCATCCGCTCAACCCAGATCAACTCGGACCCAGGCTGCGTTGCCTGAGTACGCGATGTTCGATCACGATCGGGATGAGCCCCAGCGCCCAAGCGCGTTGTTCGAGGTGTTGTCTAGGGTTTTGTTTTTTCTGCAGGCTTGAGCTGATACCCGATAGTGCTTTGAGCAATGTTCTCAACCAGTCCTGCATCGGCGCATGTAAATATGTCATCTTCAGATGAATGATGTCTGCGGGGCCGGGTTGTCTGACTACCTCCCAAAGCGGCAAACCAAATCTTTTTGCAAACTCGTCACGGGCCGCATCGCGCCGTGCCTGTGGAGAGTGAAATCGTCCTGCCGGCACGAACAATGTTGTCAGCGCATCGCGTAACGCAGGTTGCCAGATATGTGGGGCGCCTTGATGCACTGCAGCCACCCGAGCAGTCTCCTGCAAAGAAAGTGTGAGCAGTTGCCGAATCTGATAGCCGCGTGCAAGTTCGATACACAGGCTTGCGATCAGGATGACGGGGAGTAAGGCAAGAAGTGTTTCGGCCATGGTCCCCCCATGCTGTTTGAATAATCTTTGTCCGTGAAGGGGACTGGTTTGTCGCTGTGGGTGCACAGAAGGACCTCCGTCATCGTGATGCGTTAAAAAAGTGTCCAAAGTGTGGTGTTCTGGGTACGCGATGTCGATTCGGACGAGCGCCCATGGATAGTGGCAGGTTAAAATCTATCAACTTTCACAAGGATCGGATATGACCTCGTCAGCAGCTGCTTTTCCCTACTTTCCCGGTATACGTTTGCTCCACTCGCCAGGTCCCTCCAATGTGCCCAAAGCGGTTCTGGATGCGATGACCAAGCAACCCATGGACATGGGTGATCCGAGAGTCGATGCCTGCGTAGATGCGTGTGAGGCGGGATTGAAAAAGTTGTTGAATACGCAGGCTGCAGATGTGTTTTTTTACGCTGCCAACGGTCATGGTGTATGGGAGGCGATGATCGTCAATCTGCTGGCACCCGGACAAAAGGTGCTGATACCCGGCACCGGTCACTTTTCCGAATCCTGGGCCATCATGGCCGAGGCGATGGGGGCGATCGTGATCCGCACGCCCTATCATGAAGGCTATCCTATCGATCTGGATTCCGTGGCTGAGGTTTTACGCGCGGATACCAAACATGAAATCGTGGCAGTCTTCGCGGTTCACACGGATACGGCCAGCAGCACCACGAGTGATGTGCCCGCGCTCCGGGCTTGTATTGACGCGACCGGTCATCCAGCATTGTTTGTGGTGGACGTGGTGGCTTCATTAGGGGCGATCCCCTTCGAGATGGACAAGTGGGGTGTCAACGCCGTGATCGGCGCCTCGCAAAAAGGACTCATGGTCCCTCCAGGCGTGGGTTTTTGCGTCGCTGATGCGCGCGCCATGAAGGTTTGCGAAAACAATCCTGCGCCGCGTTTTTATTGGGATTGGTTGCGTCGTCGCAAAGGTCCTTCTTACAGTCGTTTTTGCGGCACAGCCCCTCAAAATCTGTTGTTTGGCATGGAAGCCGCATTCGAGCTTCTCGACCGCGAGGGTGTCGATCAAGTGCATGCGCGGCATCGCATGCTCGCGGGAGCTGTTCGTGCCGCTGTGCAATCCTGGTCCGAAGCGGGAAATCTCGATTTTCTGTGCAAAATCCCTGAGGCACGCTCTGATTCTGTGACCGCTATTCTGGTCAAGCCCGGCGTAGATCCAGAGCTCATCCGCAAAACGGCGCGTGAAAAATACCAGGTCATGATCGCAGGCGGGCTCGGGCCTTTCGCAGGTCGGGTCTTCAGGATCGGACATCTAGGTGATCTCAATCCAGCCATGATTCTTGGCTGTCTGGCAGGAGTAGAAGCCGCGATGCAGTCGCTGGGTATCGAGGTAGGCGATCGGGGAGTGCGTCGTGCAGTGGAGTTTCTCTCAACGGCTTCGCGCTAACCATGTCATGGGCGCGCGCATGTTTGTGGTTGTTGTTGACAGCCCTATGCATGAGCGCGCATGCAAAACCTGAACAGGATCTGATTCTAGAGCGTGCGGTCTTTGTCGAGCCTGCGCCCGGTGCGCTGACGATCGACCAGGCGGTTACTCAAGAATACAAACCCTTTGGTACGGTTCTGAATCGGGGCTTTACGCCGACGATCCGCTGGATCAGGGTGCTTGTTCAGGCACCCAGCCAAGGGTCCGAACAAGTGATTCTGCGCGTCGGGCCTCACTACATTGGGGAGATCCAGCTTTTCGAAAAAACAAATGGCGAATGGACCAGTCGCTTTGCCGGAGACAGGTTTCCTGCCAGCCAAAATAGTTGTGTAGACAGTCAGTATTGTTTTCCCATCACGATCCGCGCAGGGGTTGATAATTATTTCTACCTGCGGATCGACACGATCAATGGTTTTTTCCTGACGACCCGGGCCATGCTGCCTGGGGATCTGTCTGAGCTCATCGTGAGCCAGCAAAGGATGTTCGGACTTGAGTCTGGCGTCATTCTCGCTATTTCTCTTTGGGCGCTGCTGGTTTATATCCGCACTCGCCATAAACTCGTCGGCGTGTTCTTTTTATCCGAGATTGTCACACTTTTATTTTCGGTTTCGACTTCAGGGCTGCTGGCAGAGCTTTACTTTGAAAATCATGTCTGGTTGGATAACCTGAGCTTCAACACTCTGTATGTGTTTCGCCTCATGTTCTCTTTGATCGTGATGCATGAGTTCTTGCGACATTATGGCCCACCTCGCTGGTATAGCCTGTACATCAAAGGGGCGCTGGCCGTGCTTTGTGTGCAGTTGTTTGCCCTGAAAATGGATTACCTGACGCTCACTGCGCTGAATTTCAATTTTCTGCTGATCTCTTCCATGCCGTTGATTTTGTTGCTGGCGTTGCCTTGGTGTCGTCTCATGCCAGCGACACACAAACGTCTGATTGCTGTAGGCGCCACTCTCATGGCGGGACTCCTTTGGGTGGATATTTTGCCTGTACTCGGGTGGGTTCGTCCGGATGTTGTGAGTTCTCCGGGCAATTGGGGAGGACTGGTCGTCGCGGTGGTGCTCTCCATCATGGTGGTCAGTGATATCACGCACCGACGCGTCATTTACGATCGTGAAATGCAGGAATTGCAATTCATGCGTGCGCGTAATTTGGTCGAGACGGAGCAAATCAAAGATCGCAGCATGTTGATCGACATGTTGACGCACGAGTTGAAAAATCCCCTGGCGACCATGAGGATGGCGGCAGGTTCTCTGCGTAGAAGTTTGCAGAAACAGGCAAGCGAACAGTCCGCAGACTCTGCCGAGCGCATCGACAGTATGATTCAAGCCATCAATAATATGAATACCGTGATCGAGCGTTGCGTCCAGGTGGATCAGCTCGACCAGAAGGGGTTCTCTCCAAGGTTTGAAGATGTTGATGTGACTGAAGTCGCGCGGGTGATTATTGCAAACCAGTCTGAAGGCGAACGCATTGTGATGCATGCGCAGACTGCGCCAACTAAAATGCGGACTGATCCTAATTTGTTCGCGATCATTCTCAGTAACTTGCTGGACAACGCAGTGAAGTATTCTCAGCCTGAGAGTAGGATCGTACTTGAGCTCGTTGACTATCCTTCGACAGGGGAGTCCCAGTCGAGTTTCATCGTGCGAGTGTCCAACATGGTGATGGAAAATAGTGCGCCTGACCCAGAGAATGTGTTTAATCGGTATTACCGAGGCCCTTATGCGCACGAAAAATCAGGCACTGGTTTAGGTTTGTATCTGGTTAAATCTTTGTGCAAAATACTGGGTGGTTCGATCCGCTTCGAACACAAGGATGGTCAAGTGCAATTTACCGTTGAGCTAAAGCGATGAGTCAAAATATTCCGGGCGCGCCACTCGTTCCAGGACTGGAGGCTTCAGGCGAGGAGGGCGTGAACTTGTTCACGATGGCTCCCATGCGCGTTGCGCTCGTCGAGGATGATCCTCTTTTGCGAAAGGAAATTCACTACCACCTCAAGCAACAGGGCTTTCTGGTATTTGCCGTCAATAGTGGACGTTCGCTGGATGATTTATTGATCACTGAGCCTATTGACGCGCTCGTACTTGATCTGAGCTTGCCAGGCGAGGATGGTATTTCGATCGCCCGACGCATGCGGGTCAGCATCCCTAGCATCGGCATCATCATGCTGACTGCGCGTGCCGCGATTCCCGACCGGCTCAAGGGTTATGACGCAGGAGCCGATATCTATTTGAGTAAACCGGTTGCGCCAGAGGAGCTGACTGCAGCCTTGATGAGTATGTACCGCCGTTCGCGTTTGATGAATAAAGTAGCGGTGAGTTGGGTGATCAGTTTGCAGGATCGTTCGATCGTCAGTCCCTATTCGGACGAAAAGGCTTTTTTGACGAATAGCGAGAAGACGCTGCTGGTCGGTTTGACACAAGCTTCGCAATATCTGCTTGAAACAGAAGTGATTTGTGAAATGTTGAGTCAACGCCCCGATGTGGATGATATCGGCAAACGTGCGCTTGAGAGCCTGGTGAGTCGCTTACGCAAAAAACTCTCAGCACTATCGCCAGAGGGTGCCGAGCCAGCATTGAAGGCGGTTTGGGGGGTTGGCTATCAGCTTTGTATCCCGATCGAAATTCGACCCTAGGGATAGATACAAGGTTTTGCTAGTGGATGGATTTGCCTGGACCTGGCGCGAGGGGTTGAAACAGCATGGCTGAGTCCACTCCGTCGAAAAGGTAAGGTTGACCGCAAAATTCGCAAGCCACTTCGATTTTGCCCTGGGTCTCCAGGATGTCCTGAACTTCGGCGTGCCCCAACATTTTGAGCATGTCCGCGACACGCTCTCGCGTGCAGGAACATTGCCAGGTGATGGGTCGTGCGTCAAAAGCCAAAAGTGTTTCTTCCCAAAATAGTCTGTGCAACAGAGTGTCCTGAGTAATCTCCAGCATCTCCTTTTGGGTCAGTGTCTCTGCCAGGCGCTGAGTCCGTTGCCATGTTTCATCCGCACTCAAGACCTCGGCTTGCTGGTTGCCTCCCTGAAGAGGCAAACGCTGCAATAAAAAGCCTGTGCAGCGCTCAGCGTCGGCGGCGAGCCAAATCCGCGTCTCCAATTGCTCTGATCGCAACATGTATTGCTCAAGCGCTTCGGCGATCGAATCACCTTCGAGGGGAACGATGCCTTGATAGGCCTGTCGACCAGGCGTGTTTTTTGGCGGGTCGAGCACGACAATGAATTTAGCGGTTCCACCTGGATTCAACAGAGACTGTATGTCCCGTTGAATCGGCAGGGGGCGGTCGCGCATTTTGACGGTGGCGCGGATGCTCATGTCGGCGCGACACTCCACCACCATCAGGGCGATCGCGCCATCACCCTGTAGCTGGAGCAAAAGTGAACCATCGAACTTCAGTGTGGCAGCCAGTAGTGTGGAGGCGGCCACGAGTTCGCCCAGCAACGCTGCCACACTGGGTGGGTAGCTGTGATGGGCTTGAGCCGCTTGCCATGTCTGATGCATGTCAACAGATTCGATACGAACGCTGCGGTCTTCGGAGAGGTATTTCTTCAGTTGATCTGACATACGGGCCGGTAAAGAGGTCTCAGCCTAGGCGCTTGAGTTGTTGGCGATACATTTGACCGCGGGCAGCATAGTGTTCAATGTTGTGTCGAATTTGAGCGATTTCTTCTTCGCCGAGGGTGCGAACGATTTTGCCGACACCAATCACGAGACTGCCATCTGGAATCTCGCGGCCCTCTGGAACGATAGCGCCTGCGCCGATGAGACAGTTGCGACCGATACGGGCACGGTTCAGGACAATAGCCTGCATTCCCACGAGCGATCCTGTGCCAATCGTACAGCCGTGCAACATCGCCTGATGGCCAACAGTCACGTACTCCGCGATGGTGAGTGGGGCATCCTCGTCGGAGTGCAGGACGCTACCCTCTTGAACGTTGCTGTGGTGTCCGATGTCGATCAGCGTGTTGTCACCCCGAATGCTCACATTGGCCCAGATACTTGCTTGGGCACCAATCACCACATCGCCGATGATATCGGCGGAGTCAAAGATGAAAGCACTGGGGTCAATACGGGGAATCCGGTCGCCGAGCTGATAAATCGCCATGTTGTTCAACATCCATGAGAGCGTTGAGGAATGGCGTGATTTTACTCTGTTAGCGATCGGACCTCAGTTGTCGGTGGCGGTGAAGCCGGTTGCAGAGGTGCCTGGGGTGGTGCCGGTTGTGGTGCTGGCGATGATGCTGCCGATGGTGTTGCTAGTGGGGAAGCCTTGGGCTTAGCTGCCTGACGACTTTTCTTTCCTGCATGCCAGACAAACCCGTCAGCATCGATCCGTGCAAGTTCTCCCGTACGCCACCAGCCGTTCGTATCGGGGAAGTTTGCCGTGGCATCCGGACGCCACTCTCGCAAAGGCATAGCGGGATCTTCGTGGCCATGGCGATCATGCCGATTGACTGCGAGCTCACCGATTTCTTCGGGATTGGCGGGTGTTCCGTCCTCGTTCAGCACGGCGATGCGATGCCCGGGGTGGCTGCGCCCCAGACTGCCAGCGCGACCTTGCCACTTGTGGTGACTGTCACCAATGATTCCCGGCATTTCAGTGGCCCCGAAAAGCTGATTGGGGCGCACGCCAAAATGATGCTCGCACCAGTGCGCATGCGTTTCGTCTAACGCCTCGTCCATGATGGCGATACTGCGTAATTTTGGCGACGGTAAAACAGACTCTGGCGGTGTACTGATTTTGAGTTGACGGATCACGGTACTTGGCGCGAGTGCATGCGTGACGTGATAACGTCCGAGCAGATGGTGTGCCTGACCAGGCGTGGTGGCTCCACGCACGCCCAGCATGGAACGACCAAAATAAAGGGTGGGCAAAACGCCGCATAAAAGACCAGAAGCATGCGCCCAGTCCAGCGGGGTCCAGAACACTTCCGCGTTCTGCGGGAACCAGTTTTGCGCGGCGACAAAGCCCGGCAGGGCACCAATCAGCGCGCGATGCGGCAAGAGCACGCCCCTGGCGGGGTGGCTCGTATCTGAACTGTAAAGTAATAGTGCGGGATCTTCAGACCGAGTCGTGACGGGTTTGAACTGCTCGGGCTGCCGGATCATGAGGCTGCGCCAAGGCAGCAAACGATTGTCCTCGACCCCCACACCAATGACTTGGGTGAGCTTGGAACAGCGGGACAAAATGCTCAGCAGGTTGGAAGCAGCTTCTGTGCCAACAATCGCAACGCGCGTCTCTGAGTCGCGTAAGCGGAACTCAAGGGCTTTGGGGGCGAGGTTTGTCGCAAGTGGCATGGCGACAGCGCCAACGCTGTAAGCCCCAAGTTGCGCGATGACCGCTTCAGCGCTTTGTCCGAGAATGGTTGCCACCCGATCTCCAGGTTTGACTCCCATGCGGGTGAGTGCGTTGGCAAACTGGTTTGTTGCAGCGCCCAGACGCTCAAAGGTCCAGATATCTCGATGACCTGCCGCATCTTCGAAAAATAGTGCAATACGACGCGCATCAGCCGAGCTTTTTGCCCAACGATGACAGCATTCCTCTCCAATATTGAAATTGGTTGGCACTAGCCAGTGGAAAGATTCACTGAGTGAAACGTATTGGTCCAACATGCCTGAGCGGGTGGGTGATCTATGCAATGCCCGCTAGCATGGCTCACCCAAGCAATTGGCGCAACAGCCACATGCATCGAGATGACTAATCTAAGGGTTTTTACTAGTCTGAATCGTGGCTTGTGAGGCGGGTTTTGGCGCGGTTTGAACGTTCACCAGGCGGGTGCCTGCCAGCAAATCATGCAGAAACTGCTGTTGAGCCGTAAACCACGTTGGAATAAAGACCAGAAAAGGAGCAGCGACGATCAGCATTAGCATGGCATTCCAGCCTGATAACTGCGCGCCCGCCCAAACCAGACTCGCACCGAGCAGGGGTAAGATCCACATGTAGACATATCGCAAGAGCAGACGCCAGGTCTTGGCGGGGCGTCCATCTGTGCCCATTACCCTGATATGCCAAGCTTTCATGGGGAGGGTTTGGCCGCTACGGCGCCAGCAAATCAGAAAATAAGCACCGATCGCGATAAAGAGCCAGACCTGACGACCGCCGCGCAGCATCAAGGCATGACGGCTTTGCGTAAGCGTATCGAAGAGGTAGCCGGCCAAAAAAACAACCGCGAAAAGAAGAACTCCCTCGTACATCATCGAGGCAAATCTTCTCAATCGCGGCGGCGCTGGCGCGTTTGTCAGCGAAGCTATTGGCTGAGAGGCCTGTTTCGAGGCCTGCGCGTCAGGTGGTAAAACAGTGCGGGGTTTCATGGAACGTATTATCCCGCACTTTTGAGGGTGATCCCGCGCACCCTCGGGGCTTTCTTAGACCATATCGCGGGCGTTGGTATGGGCGCGAGCCGAAGCGGTAAAAGAGGCGATACCGTGCACGAATTTGCTGACGGCGCGCAGTGGGCGGAAGCGGAACTGATTTTCCATGGCCTTGGCAAGCAAGTCGCGCTCAAGGGTGTCAGTCAGGCGGTTAGAAGTATTGTGGTTCATGATGATTTCCAGTGTTTGTTAGGGATAACCCTATTATTAGGGAAAACCCGAAACTAAGCAAACATTTTTAAGGGATAACCCTTAAAAGATTCTGGAAACGGTAAAACCTAGTCCTTTCGTTGTGTCGCAGCAACATTTCTGTAGCTGCTCTCCACCAGTTCAAAGTTGAATAACCTGCAATCCAGTGCACCATTAAAGATCGGCGTACGCCTGTTTGCCTTGAGTCGAAGGTGTTTGGGCAGGTCCAGATCCGAAGTAATGACATTGACTTGCCAGCCCGCAAACTCTCGCTTGAGGTTGGCGGACCATTCCCGCCAAAACTCAAGATCTTCCTCGTCGAGGCGCTCGCCATAGGGCGGATTCGTCAAAATCCAGCCTGTCGGAGCAGGCGCGACCGCATCGCGCGCGTCACCCAATTCAAACTGAATGGTGTCCTCGGTCAGAAACGCGCGTTCGGCGTTGCGTTGCGCGGCTTCGATGGCTTCGGGATTGGCATCGATTCCCACGAGGGGAGCTTCGAGTTCGGGCAAGATTCGGCTGCGAGCATCTTCTTTGAGATCTTCCCAGTGACGTGGCTGATGGTCCCTGAGTCGTTCGAAGCCAAAAGGACGCGTGATTCCGGGGGGCACACCCAAAGCGATCCAAGCTGCTTCGATCAGGATGGTACCGCTGCCGCAAAAAGGGTCTAGCAATGCTGCCTGTGGATCCCAGCCTGAGAGGGCTAATAGACCCGCTGCCAGGTTTTCCCGCAGAGGCGCATCGCCTTTGTCCAGACGCCAACCGCGTTTGAATAACGACTCGCCCGAGGTATCGAGGTACATCGTGGCGGTATCTTGAGATAAAAATAGATGGACGCGTGCGTCAGGGCGGACAGTGTCGATGGACGGGCGCTCGCCTTCGAGATCCCTCAGGCGGTCACAAATGCCGTCTTTCGCACGCAAGTTGCAGTACTGCAGGCTTTGCATCGGGCTTTTGATGGCAGAGGTATCGACACGCAACGTGTGTTCAGCGCCAAACCAGCGTTCCCAACCGATACTTTGAGCCAGCTCGAGAATATCGTCTTCGTGCTGGACAGGCGCCTGGCCGACGCGCACCAAAATACGCGTGGCTAATCTTGAGTAAAGATTGGCGCGCTGAATGCCCCACCAGTCTGCGACAAAATGACAACCTGCGCGCGTTGTTTGCACTTGTTCATAACCAAGCGCGCTGAGCTCAGCGCCCAGAGCCTCTTCGAGTCCAAGCGGGCAGGGCGCGAAAATCTGAAAAATTTCAGTCGTTGGACTCACAATCGTGCTGCGAGCCGTGACAGGTTCCTGAGGCAAGGCTTTGGGGTTCGAGCTTCGTGGCGTACGTTCAGACAAAGGTCGCGCGCGTTCCCCGGGATCTCTAAACTCGTTTGGCCCGCTTCGCAAAGCCGCGCTGCGACTCGAGCCCCTTGCCGATGAATGGCGTGGCGCAGTGTTTCTGGGTTCGAAATCCCGATTTGCAGACCTGGGGGTCTTTCGCTCGGAGGTTTTTGAAGGAGCCTCGCCCTTGATGCGCGCAGTTTTGTCTTTGGCGATTTTTTGTTGAGCGACCTGGCGTGCGCGGGCACCAATACGGACGCGTGGTCGATCGCTTGGCGCTTCAGAGGATGTCTCAACACCTTTTTTAAGGGTGAGGGTCTTGCGAGTAGTGTCCTGGTCAGACATGGAGTCTCATTAAAAAGGCTTGATGACGACAAGCGCCGTCGCAGCGGTCAGTATCAGAACTGGCGCTTCATTGAACCATCGGTAAAAAACGTGCGAATGACGATTCGCACCCTGTTCGAATTTGCGCAGCAACACGCCGCAGCTATAGTGATATCCAAGTGCGGCTAAGACCAGCACAAGCTTGGCATGCATCCAGCCGTTGCCGGGTCCCAGTCCAATCCCAAATCCCAGATACAGCCAGATCCCCAACAGCACTGCGGGCACAGCAAGAATCGTCATGAATCGATAGAGTCGTTTGGCCATGCCATCCAGAACGGCGAGTATCGCTGGATCGGATTGCTGCGCCATGTTGACGAAAATGCGGGGCAAATAAAACAAACCCGCAAACCAGGAAGCGATCAGTACGATATGAAGTGTTTTGACCCAGAGCATCAGCATGTTGGTGTTATCCGCGTGTTTGACCGTCTCCATGCAGTACCCACTTGAGCGTGGTGAGTCCTTCGAGTCCGACAGGACCGCGTGCATGAAGACGATTCGTTGATATGCCAATTTCGGCACCCAGACCGTACTCGAAACCATCTGCGAAGCAGGTCGGCAAATTGACATAAACCGAACTTGAATCGACCTCGCGCTGAAACTGCTGTGCGCGAGAGATATTGGTGGTGACGATAGACTCGGTATGCCCGGAACCCCATCGTTCGATGTGTTCAATGGCTTGAGCGATTGAATCCACAATACGAATGGCCAAAATCGGACCAAGATATTCGGTGGCCCAGTCCTCATCTGTCGCGGCCAGCGCCTGAGTTACGAGCGCTTGTGTGCGTGCACACCCCCTCAGTTCTACTCCGTGGGTGATGAATCTGCGCGCGAGTTCTGGAAGCAAGGTGGTGGCGACGGCTTGGTGCACCAGTAGTGTTTCCATCGCGCCACAGACGCCGTATCGATATGTTTTGGCGTTAAAAGCGATGTCGGAAGCTTTTTTCAAGTCTGCGAATTCGTCCACGTACACATGGCAGTTTCCATCGAGGTGCTTGATCATGGGAACGCGCGCTTCCTCGGCCAGTCGTTTAATCAGACTTTTGCCACCGCGTGGAATGATGACATCGACGTAGTCAGTCATCGTAATCAGTGCGCCGACAGCGGCACGGTCAGGGGTGTCGATCACTTGAACGGCCAGCTCAGGCAGGCCTGCGATTTGAAGTCCGTGGCGGACAATTTTGCCGAGCGCCAGATTGGAGTGCAGGGCTTCACTGCCGCCTCGCAAGATTGCCGCATTGCCAGACTTCAGACAAAGAGCGGCCGCATCGATCGTGACGTTAGGCCTGGACTCATAAATAATCCCGATCACACCGAGTGGCACACGCATCTGTGCGACTTGCATGCCATTCGGTCTGATTTTGGTGGCAGTCAGTTCGCCTACTGGATCGGGCATCGCCGCGATTTGACGCAGGCCTTCGATCATCAGGTCAATGCTGCGATCCGAGAGGGTCAGTCTGTCAAGCAACGCGGCTTCGAGTGAACGGTTTTGTGCGGCTTGGACATCAAGAAGGTTGGCTGCTTTGAGTGCCGCGCGCTGCGAGGTTAGCGCGTCAGCCATCGCATTGAGCGCATGGGCTTTTTGCGCGCTGCTCGCTCGCATCATCAGGCGCGAGGCTTGGCGTGCCTGTCGTCCTGTTTGCTCAATCGCGTCAAGAATAGTGTTGTTCATAGAGTTAAGTCGGTTTAAAGGCGATGCGCATCGCAAGACGATTCATTTCTTCCCAGGGGTCGTGCAAGCGTCCGGAAACATGCAGTCCCTTGATCAGGCGATCGACTTCGTGGGCATGCTGGACTGCGGCAGGCCAGCTGCGCGGTGATACACGTGATAACGCTTTTCTCACCAGCGGCTCTCGCGATCCGAAAACACGATGTGAGCGTAGCACGCTAGACAAATCCTGTCCGCCAGTCACAGCCTCCGAAATCCGCGCGAGTGTCCGTATTTCCTCACCAACTGCCCAGAGCACCAGCGGCAAAGCTTCACCCTCCGCTTTGAGTCCATCCATGATGCGAATCATTCGGGGAACATCTCCCGCGAGCATGGCGTCGCGCAAACCAAAGACGTCGTAGCGCGCGACATTCATGACGGATTGTTCGATGTCTTGAGCCTGGAGTTTGCCTGGCTCGAACAGCAAGCCTAACTTGAGGATTTCCTGGTGGGCCGCTAAAAGATTGCCCTCGACTTTGTCGGCCAGCCATTGCAATGTTTCGGCATCAGTCTCCTGGGATTGCCGCGCGAGTCGCTCTGCGATCCAGCGAGGCAGCTGATGACGTTCAACGCTGGGAATGTCGATGAATTTGCCTGAAGACTGCAGGGCGCTGGCCCATTTGCCTTCGCGTGTGGCTTTGTCGAGTCTGGGAAGCGAGATAATCGTCAGGACATCCTCGGCGAATTGTCCGGCACAGCGTTTGGCTAAGGCGATGAGTGCATCCGCCCCGGTTTTGCCGGGTTTGCCTGTGGGTAGTGAAATTTCAACAAGCTGTTTGTCACCAAATAGCGATCCACTCTGGCTAGCCATTCCCAATGCGCTCCAATCGCTGCGCGCATCCATCAAAAACGCATTGCGCTCCAGAAAACCAGCTCCACGGGCGATTCCACGCAAGGCGTCTGTGGCTTCGATCGTCAGTAGCGGATCGTCACCCGTGATCACGTACAAAGCCGCCAGGCTTGCACCTGGTCGGCTGAGTTCATTGATCAGGCGCTGTGCATCCACTAAGTGACCTGCTTTTAGCCGCCCGGATTAACCGGAATCGGAATCGGGGTGAGGGAAGGATTTTGCCAAGGGCTAGGAATGACGCTCGGCGCTTGAACAGGCACTGCCACATCAATGTTTTCCTGTTCAGCAGTTGTCAAAGCATTCAGTGCATCCCAGCGCTGTTTAATATCGGGTGCTGTCAGTCGTCGCATCATGCGTGCGACCAGACTTTTCTGCATGTCTTTGAATAATGTGGCGGCTTCTCCTTCTTTCGCCTGAACGACACGTTCATCAAAAGGCATGGAGCGAGCGGCGGACAAGGTAGTATCAGGAAGGATGATTTGATTTTTGGCATTGACCAGACGGAAGGTATAAACCAACGTCAGCTCGAACTCCTCGGGCTTGCCCTGCGCGTTCAGAGAGACGATGCGCGAATTACGCACATCGGAAACTTGCTCCAGTCGGGCTTGAGGAATGTTTTTTGGATCGATAACCGGTATTTCATCAGAGGCGATATCCTTGGTTACAGAAGGCTCAATGATCACGGTGTTCGGCGATGCCGCTCGGATGGCCCGCCGGACATCCGCACCAAACTGAGAGTTTTGGGGGATGGTAATGGCGAGCGAATCAAAGGGCATGGGTGTAACGCCTTGCATTTTGAAGCCGCAGCCTGTCAGTAACAAGCCGATCAGCCCCAGCACTAGCAAACGCACACGCACGAATGACTGATTCATTGAGATTTTCCGTTATCCAACAACGTTGACGAGTTTGCCAGGCACCACGATGACACGTTTTGGAGGACGCCCCTCCAGATTGCGCGCAACAGCCTCGTGGTTAGTAGCAAGCTGTTCAATCTGTTCGCGTGTCGCTTCGCGGGCAACACTCAGACTGCCGCGAAGTTTGCCGTTGACTTGCAAGACCAATTCGACCTTGTCAGTGATGAGTGCGGACTCATCAACTGTCGGCCAAGGTGCGTCCAACAGATCTCCATAGGGCTTGTCATAGCCGAGTTCTGCCCACAGTTGCCACGTGATGTGCGGGACGACCGGGTAAAGGACTCTGAGCAAAATACCGATTGTCTCAGCCGTCGCGCCTTGTGCGAATTTCGAGTCGCCAAGCTGAGCGTCGTCAATGGCGTTGAGCATTTTCATGCAAGCCGACACCACGGTGTTGTACTGAATACGCTGGTAGTCGTAATCCGCTTGCTTAAGCAATGCGTGAATCTCGAAACGCAGTTGCTTGACCTCTTTAGGCGCATCGGTCCAGTCTGAAATCTTTGCTTTCAAGCCTGCTTCGACGAGGTCCTTTTTTTGCACGCATAACGACCACAGCCTGCGTAAAAAGCGGTTGGAGCCCTCAACGCCGGAGTCCGACCATTCGAGCGTTTGCTCGGGCGGGCTCGTGAACATGACAAAAAGGCGAGCAGTATCAGCACCCTGGGTGTCGATTAGCGATTGGGGGTCGACACCATTGTTTTTCGACTTGGACATCGTACCGACACCACCGTAGGTGATTTCGCGTCCATCGCTTTTGAGCCGGGCACCCGTGATGGCGCCTTTGGCGTCATACGTGTTTTCAACTTCTTCAGGCCAGAAATACTCGATCCCGCCTTTGGCATTTTTGGCAGAGTAGATGTGATTCAGGACCATGCCCTGGCAAAGCAGTTTGGTAAAGGGCTCGTCGAACTTGACTAGGCCCAGATCGCGCATCACGCGAGTCCAGAAGCGGGCATACAGCAAGTGCATGACTGCGTGCTCGATCCCACCGATGTACTGATCCATCGGCATCCAGTAGTCGTTGCGCGCATCGACCATGGCATGGTCGTTACCGGGGGAGGTGTAGCGCATGAAATACCAGGACGAGTCGACAAAGGTATCCATTGTGTCGGTTTCACGTCGCGCATCTTTGCCACAGCTTGGACACTTGCACTGCAAAAAGGCAGCGTGTTTGGCAAGCGGGTTACCGCTGCCGTCAGGAATCAAATCTTCGGGCAAGACGACAGGCAGGTCTTTTTCTGGCACTGGGACCGCGCCGCAAGCATCGCAGTGGATGATCGGGATGGGAGTGCCCCAATAGCGCTGGCGCGAGATGCCCCAGTCGCGCAGACGCCATGTAGTCTGACGCTGACCCAGACCGAGAGATTCCAATTCAGTGGCAATGGCTTCGATGGCTTGTGTGAAGCTCAAGCCATCGTATTTGCCAGATTGAATCAAACGGCCCGTTTGCTTGTCGGCATATGATTCGTGCCAGACCTTGTCATCAAAGGGTTTGTCCCCGACTTGAACGACTTGTTTAATCGCAATGCCATATTTGTTGGCAAAGGCAAAGTCGCGTTCGTCATGCGCAGGTACGCCCATGACCGCACCATCACCATAGCTCATCAAGACGTAGTTGCCGACCCAAACAGGGATGGCTTGCCCAGTCAGTGGGTGGGTGACGAACAGACCTGTATCCAGGCCTTCTTTTTCTCGGGTCGCCAATTCGGCTTCTGTGGTGCCGCCTTGTTTGCATTGTTCAATAAACGCAGCCAAAGCAGGATTGGATTGCGCAGCGTGTTGGGCGATGGGATGCTCTGGAGCCACTGCGCAGAATGTGACACCCATGACGGTGTCTGCACGGGTGGTGAAGACGTACATGCGTCCGTCCTGAATGAGCTCACCCTTGCTGTCTTTGATGGTGTGGGGGAAAGCAAAGCGCACGCCCTCGCTTTTTCCAATCCAGTTTTCCTGCATCGCGCGCACACGATCCGGCCAACCCTCAAGACCGTTTTGGACTTGTTCGAGGAGCTCACTCGCGTAATCGGTGATCCGCAGGTAATAGCCAGGAATTTCACGCTTTTCGACTAAAGCGCCCGATCTCCATCCGCGTCCGTCCACGACTTGTTCGTTAGCCAGCACGGTATTGTCAACAGGGTCCCAGTTGACGACTTGCGTTTTGCGATAGGCGATGCCCTTGTCCAGCATCTTGAGAAACAGCCACTGGTTCCATTTGTAGTAGGCGGGATCGCAGGCGCACATTTCACGTGACCAGTCGATGGCTAGCCCCATCGCCTTCATTTGTTTTTTCATGTAGGCGATGTTGTCGTAGGTCCATTTTGCGGGTGGTACCTTGGACTTGATCGCTGCATTTTCGGCAGGCATGCCAAACGCATCCCAGCCCATGGGCATCAGCACGTTATAGCCGCGCATGCGCAGCTGCCGTGCCATCATGTCGTTGATGGTGTAGTTGCGTACATGCCCCATGTGCAGTTTACCGCTTGGGTAGGGCAGCATCGAACACGCATAGAACTTTGGTTTGGGTTGTCCGGAGGCGTTGAGCGCACCTTCAGTTACACGATATGCGTCACGGGCATCCCAGTTTGCATGGGCCAGTTTTTCAACAACAGTGGGTAGGTAGCGTTCCTGCATTGCGACAGCCAAAAAAGGTGGGGGCGACGATGCGCCGAATCAGTCTGACATTATAGGTCGTACTGGGGGCGAAGCGCTGAGACTTGAACGTTGAAAAACAAACAGCCCCGCGAAGCGAGGCTGTGAGTTTGACACTGAGATCGGGGCTAGGAGTGACTGAAGTCGATCTGAACGACGCAGCCCCGAACCAAGTTGATGACTTAAGTGATTACTTAAGTTTTGTTTCTTTGTAGTCAACGTGCTTGCGAGCGACTGGATCAAATTTCTTGATCAGCATTTTCTCGGGCATGTTGCGCTTGTTTTTGGTCGTGGTGTAGAAGTGACCCGTTCCAGCGCTGGACTCGAGTTTGATTTTTTCGCGTGTACCTTTTGCCATGTCGGGCTCCTTTAGTCGGGTTAGGCGACTTCGCCGCGTGCACGCAGGTCAGCCAAGACGGCATCGATGCCATTCTTGTCGATCGTGCGCAGGGCGTTGGTGGATACGCGCAGACGTACCCAACGGTTTTCGCTCTCAACCCAGAAACGGCGTGACTGCAAGTTAGGCAGAAAACGACGCTTTGTTTTGTTGTTTGCGTGAGAAACATTGTTGCCCACCATGGGCTTTTTTCCAGTCACTTGGCATACACGTGCCATGGTTACACCTATTTATGTTTGTTCAGATTTTCACATCAAGTCTGACATTCTAATACGAAATCAAGGATTTAATCAAACCGAGTGCCTCGCCCGTCGTGCCAGCGCCCCTGACAGACAGGCCAACGTCGTGCAGCCCGCCATGCTCAGCGCCAAGGGCATGGGGCCCGGCATTTGCATGAGGCTGACCAACAGTCCGGCCAGTGCGCCGCAGGAAATGGAGATTGTGCCCATCAGGGCTGAGGCCGATCCGAGCTGATGACCCTGGTCAGAAAGCGCCAGCGCTGCGGAATTGGGCCCGACAAACCCATAGCAAAACATGAAAACGAGCATGCAACCCATGACTGACTGCAAGCTCGCAAGACGGGTTAGGGCAAAGAGGAGGGCAACGAGGCCTGCTGTCATCATCCCCCCGAGCGCCCAGGGGAGTATTTTCATGGGGCTGTGATGTTTGAGCAGTCGGGCGCAGACCTGGGATCCCACAATCAGGCTCGCTGCGTTCATCCCGAACAACAGGCCATATGTCTGCGGAGACACGCCAAAGTGTTCGATGAACAGGCGCGGGGAACCTACGATATAGCTAAACATCGTGGCTGAGGCCAAGCCGCCCGATAGGGCAAAAGCCATAAAGCGCCGATGCAAAAGCAAGCCCCCATAGGTTCTAAATATATTGCCCCAACTCAGTTTGATCTGTTTTTCAGGCGCAAGCGTCTCAACCATGACTTTTGATAAAGTCCATAGGAGCGCGATGCCGCAAAGTGTGATCGTCACAAAAATCCCGCGCCAGCCGACCCAGGCGAGAATCTGCGCACCCACCACGGGAGCCAGAATCGGGGCGATTCCCATAATCAGCATCAGCATGGACAGGGCTCTCGCGGCTTCCTGGGTGCTGTAATGGTCCCGCACGACCGCTCGCGGAATCACCATGCCTGCTGCGCCCCCCATAGCCTGGAAGATACGGCAGATGGTCAGCACTTCGACACTCGTCGCCAGCGCGCATCCTGCCGATGCGATGATGTACAGAATCAGTGCGCCATACAGGGGTGGTTTGCGTCCAAAACGATCGGCCAGGGGCCCATATATCAACTGCGCGCAAGCCATTCCCGATAAATAGGCTGCCAGCGTACGCTCGACCTCGCTACTTTGCGCACCGAGTCCACTCGCAATCGCTGGGAAAGCGGGCAAATACATATCGATTGAGAGCGGGCCGATCGCGGTGAGGGCGCCCATCAAAATGAGCCAGCCCGGGAGTCCCATCGCGGCGAGTTTGGAGCGCATATTCAGCGAAGTCTGTGGGGAAAAGTAGTGGAATGGAGGTCACTTAACGACGACTGTATCACGCTGTCATGTGCGACAACGATGCAGAAGCAACAATCAGACAGATATATCCATCATTGAGTATTTTCTACCTATGAGAAATCAGATAAAGTGAAATTCTCCGATTGAAGCGCGAGGCTGAAACGTGAATCCTTTGATCTCATCCATTGAAAAGAAACTGCAAAGTTTGCCGATTGGTTTAGGGTTGGTATTGCCTGATGGAACACAGCTCGGGCCCCGCGACGCTCCGGTTACCCTGGTTGCCAAGCAAAACAAGGCGTTAGCCCATCTCGCGGCTGGACAGGTTGGCTTGATTGGACAGGATTATGTAGAGGGGCTTTGCGATGTGCGCGGATCCATGCGAGACATCATGGCCGCGGCGGCTTCGATTTTGCCTGGCTCACCCATCGAAGCGGCCCGTATGGGATGGCTAACCGGCATAATTTCGCGGGTCATGTCCGTTTGGCGGCACTCCATCGAGCGAGATGCCCGACAGATCGAATTTCATTACGACCTTTCCGACGAGTTTTATGCTTTGTGGCTAGATCCACGTCGGGTCTATTCCTGCGCGTACTATGCGCAACCTTCGATGAGCTTGGCTGAGGCCCAGGAAGCCAAGCTCGATCTGATTTGCCGCAAGCTCAGATTGTCCGCGGGAGAACGGTTTCTCGATGTCGGCGCAGGTTGGGGGGGGTTATTGTTGTGGGCAGCGGAGCATTATGGTGTGGATGCCACCGGCATTACTTTGTCCCGTAATCAGCATGCGCACGTGACCCGGCTGATCGAGGAAAAGGGATTGTCCGGTCGCGTCCGTGTGAAGCTCTTGGACTACAGAAAACTGGACAGCGCGCAGCCTTTTGACAAAATCGCCTCAGTGGGGATGTTCGAGCATGTAGGACGTGCGCAGCTCAAAGGCTACTTTGATCGCTTGTGTCAATTGTTGCGCCCGGGTGGATTGATCTTAAACCATGGCATCACAGCGGGCGGTTTGCACAACGATCAGCTCGGCAATGGCATGGGTGACTTCATTGAAAAATATATTTTTCCGGGTGGCGAACTGGTACACATCGGCGATGTGATCACAGAACTCAGTGCCGGCGGTCTGGAAGCACTCGACGTCGAAAACCTCAGGCCGCACTATGCAAGAACATTGTGGGCATGGAGTGATGCGCTCGAAGCCCGACTCGATGAGGCCGAGAAGGTTTTGCCCGGTGAGCAGGGAGCACGCGCGCTCAGAGCCTATCGGATGTATCTGGCGGGTTGCGCCAAGGGGTTTGAAAGCGGCTGGGTGGCGCTGCATCAAGTGTTGGCGCAACACGCGCCAACCGGTCGGACCGATGAGCTCGATGAGCCCGCCGATCAGGCTTATCCGTGGCGACGTGACTACATCTTTTCAAAAAAAGGTGCTGAGCAAAAAGCTTAACTCAGGCTGCCATTGCAGGGGATATTTCCACCTCAAGAGCTGCTTGGGCTGCGATTTCAAAAGAACGTAGACGAGCCTGGTGATCGAATATCTGACCTGTGATCATCAGCTCGTTGGCACCTGTTTTCTCCACGAGCCTTTGCAAACCCTGGCGTACAGTTTCAGGACTCCCGACGACTGAACAGGCGAGCTGCTCGCTGACAGAAATTTTCTCGTGTGGCGTCCAAAAGGTCTCAATGTCATCGATCGGCGGCGGAAGCTGGCCACGAGTATTGCGACGCATCCGTGTTGCATGTTGCTGATGGGTGGTAAAGAGATACTTTGCTTCCTCGTCCGTCTCGGCGGCAATCACGTTCACACCGACCATGGCATGGGGTTTGGATTGTTGTGCGGAAGGTTTGAACAGCCCTTTGTATGCTCGCATCGCGTCCAACAGGTAGTCTGGAGCGAAGTGAGAAGCGAATGCATAGGGTAGGCCAAAGTGCGCAGCGAGTTGGGCACCATAGAGGCTTGAGCCCAGAATCCAGATCGGCACGTGCAGACCTGCACCGGGAATGGCTTTGACAGCTTGTCCGGGCTGGATTTCACCGAAATAGTGTTGCAGTTCTTGAACATCCTGCGGGAATTGATCTGAATTGCCCAATAAATCGCGTCTCAGGGCGCGAGCGGTCATCTGATCGGTACCAGGCGCGCGACCGAGACCGAGGTCAATGCGGTCCGGAAACAGGGCGGCCAGAGTGCCGAACTGCTCGGCAATCACCAAAGGCGCGTGATTAGGCAGCATGACACCGCCTGAACCCACGCGGATTCGGGACGTGCCACCCGCGACATAGGCGATCACCACCGCAGTCGCCGAACTGGCATTTCCAGTCATGTTGTGGTGTTCGGCGAGCCAGTAGCGGGTATACCCCCATTTTTCGGCATGCTGAGCCAAGTCGCGGGAGTTACGCAGGGCGTCACCCGCGGTAAACCCTTGTGGAATTGGGGACAGGTCGAGAATCGAATAGGGGATGCTCATAGGTGTCTCGTGGCGTTGAATTTAGACTGGACAGGTTATGCTAACGGCTACAAGCCTGATATTACTTTTTTCTCCACGGTATGCAATGTTGTTTGTTCTCATTTGATGAGATTGCTGACCCGTCGACCAATTTCCACTCTTTAAAAGGAGCGCGCGATGCGTGAAGTGTTTATAACCGGTGCAGCCAGAACAGCCGTGGGTGATTTTGGAGGCGGGCTCAAAGATGTACCGCCAATTGATTTGGGTGCGACGGTCGTCAAGGCCGTCCTGCAACGCTCGGGCGTGGATGGCAAGCAAGTCGGACATTTGGCTTTTGGACACGTGGTTCATACCGAGGCACGCGACATGTATCTGTCGCGTGTTGTCGCGTTGAATGCAGGACTGCCTCAAACCTGCGCGGCCTTTAACGTGAATCGTTTGTGCGGTTCAGGACTTCAGGCGATTGTCTCTAGCGCACAATCGATTTTGCTGGGCGACACCGAGATGGCGATTGGTGGCGGGGCTGAGTCAATGAGCCGCGGTGGTTATCTCTCCCAGACCCAGCGCTTTGGTGCCCGAATGGGTGACACAACGGTGACAGACATGATGGTTGGCGCATTGACCGACCCCTTCGATCGCACCCACATGGGCATCACCGCTGAAGCCGTCGCCAAGCAGTTTGGCATCTCGCGTGCGGATCAGGACGCGCTGGCAGTCGAGTCCCATCGTCGTGCCGTGCTGGCTCAGGACGAGGGCCGGTTCAATGATCAGATCGTTCCGGTTGTGATCAAAACCCGCAAAGGCGAGGTGGAGTTCAAGGTTGACGAGCATCCACGTCGCGATGTTTCGCTCGAGGGTCTATCGGCGTTGCGCGCAGTATTCGTCAAAGAAAACGGCACAGTCACTGCCGGTAATGCATCGGGTATCAATGATGGCGCTGCAGCCGTTCTGATGATGAGCGGTGAGGCTGTGAAATCAAGCGGTGCAAAGCCTTTGGCCCGATTGGTGGCCTATGCGCATGCGGGCGTGGACCCCAAGATCATGGGCATTGGTCCAGTGCCCGCCACTCAGGCTGTGATGAAACGCGCGGGTTTGACTGTGGATCAAATGGATGTCATCGAGGCGAATGAAGCGTTTGCTGCACAGGCTTGCGCAGTGGCCAAAGAGCTCAAGCTGGACGCTCAACGTTTGAATCCAAATGGTAGCGGTATCTCGCTTGGCCACCCGATCGGCGCGACAGGCGCCATCGTGACCACTAAAGCCATCTATGAATTACATCGCACAGGCGGCCGGTATGCGCTGGTGACAATGTGTATCGGTGGCGGTCAGGGCATTGCGGCGATTTTCGAACGCGTCTAAAAGCTACCGCTGAAAATAAAAGGCAGCCCAAGTGAATTCAGGGCTGCCTTTTTCACATTTGTCCCAGCTCGGCCATCGAGATGACTTGATGACCCGCAACGATGAGATGATCGAGAAAATCGATGTCCACTACCTCAAGCGACTGTCTGAGCTGACGCGTCAGGCTGATGTCCGCCAAGCTTGGGGTGGCGATTCCGGACGGGTGATTGTGCGAGAGGATCACAGCTGCGGCATGATGGGCTAGCGCAGCCTTGACTAGTTCGCGCGGATAAATCGTTGTTTCAGTGAGTGTCCCTTGAGAGATCTGTTTGGCAACAATCAGACGATGCTGGTTATCCAGAAAGAGTGCGAAGCAGCGCTCAATCGAGGCGTGACCGAGCAGGGCGGCGCAGTAGGCTTTGACTTGTGCCGGGTGCTTCAGTGAACATTCTCTTTTGAGTTCTTCTTCGATTGCCCGGCGAGCCAGGGTCTGGATTGCATTGAGCTGGCAAATCCGGGCATTGCCCAAACCCACAACGTCTCTAAGGTTTTCGCTGTTGGCACTCAATAGCGCACGCAGACCGCCAAAGCGGATAAGCAGCTGTTGTGCGAGTTGCAAGGCATTTGCTCCACGTGTGCCTGTGCCAAAAATTAGCGCCAGAAGCTCGGCATTCGTCAAACTATTCGCGCCATGTCGAAGCAATCTTTCGCGGGGCCGCTGGTCGGGTGGGAGTTGTTCACGCAGTGTCATCGGGAAGGCTCTAAAATAGGCTTTTAGCCAAGCCCTCTACGGTGACAGATTTTGACTGATCAGGCCCCCAATACTCTGCCGGTTGTCCGTGCGGATTCATACCTTACGCTCCACTATCGCATCGTGATCGAGGATGGTCCCGCTGCAGGATCCACCTTTATCGATACGTTTGATGGTCGACCCGCGACGTTGCAGCTCGGAAGTGGTCAGTGGTCCCCTGGCATGGAAGCTCCTTTGTTTGGTCATCCCGAGGGGGATTGTTTCAGCTACACCCTAGCTCCCGCGCAGGCCTATGGCGACCGCAACCCAGATTTGATTCAGCGCGTTTCGCGCGCCATGTTGGATCAGCACGCGGGTGAAGATGCCGCTTTTAATCCAGGTGACATGGTGGAGTTCACCGCCCCTAACGGAGGGCGTTATTCGGGTGTGCTCAAAGAAATTAGCGAAGATTCGGCCCTGTTCGACTTTAATCATCCGTTGGCGGGACTGACGTTGCGTGTCGATATCGATTTGCTTGGAGTGTTGTGATGCAGGGCGCCGGTGCGGAAATTCTTCTGGCTCAACCACGCGGATTTTGCGCGGGTGTGGATCGTGCGATCGATATCGTCGAAAGGGCGCTTGAGCTGCATGGCGCTCCAATCTACGTGCGTCATGAAATTGTTCATAATCGTTTCGTGGTCGAGGATCTGCGCCAGAAAGGTGCTGTATTTATCCATGAGCTTGACGAAGCGCCTGAGGGCAGCATTGTTGTGTTTTCGGCTCATGGTGTCTCCAAAGCTGTGCGAGCAGAGGCCGAGCAACGCGGGTTGCAGATTTTTGACGCTACCTGTCCTTTGGTAACTAAAGTCCATGTCGAAGTCGAGCGCATGCGTGCGTCGGGTTGCGAAATCGTGATGATCGGACACAAGGGTCACCCTGAAGTTGAGGGCACGCTGGGTCAGTCCAATGAAGGCATGTACCTCGTGGAGACGACAGCCGATGTGCAAGCTTTGGAGGTTGCCAATCCGGACAAGCTGGCATTCGTGACGCAGACTACGCTTTCCGTGGATGATGCGGCTGAAGTAGCCCAAGCCCTGCGCGCGCGCTTTCCGCACATCCAAGAGCCCAAGAAAAGTGATATTTGTTACGCCACCCAAAATCGTCAGGATGCGGTCAAGATTCTCGCGCCTGCCTCAGATTTGGTGCTGGTGGTAGGAAGCGCGAACAGCTCCAACTCCAATCGGCTGCGCGAAGTTGCCGAGCGCATGGGCATCGCTTCTTATTTGATCGATGGGCCAGAGTCGATTGATCCAGCCTGGCTTGAGGGACGTCAGCGAATCGGAATCACTGCTGGAGCATCTGCGCCTGAGGTGCTTGTGCAGCAGGTCATTCATCGGCTTAAAGAGCTTGGTGCCGTTTCTGTGCGCACGATGGATGGCTTACACGAAAACGTTTCATTCCCATTGCCCAAGGGCTTGTCGCGCAAGACCTGATCACTGCATCACGCGCCAAGCGTCATGTGTCAAGCCTCGCCTTTGCGCACGGGGCGTTCGATCAAGGTGCGAACGAAATCAATCGTGGTGCGCAGTGAGTAATAGTCGCTAACAATACTGCGTGGCACACGCAGCTTCTGTGCGCGTTTGTCGAGCTCGTCGATCGTTTTCAGATATTCGTCGTGTTGGGCGGGATCATAGTTTGTCTCGAGCTCTTGTTCGAACAGCTTGAGGGCGCCATAAACCTCATTGATGCGTGAACGCGCCCGACTCAGGCGATAGGCTGGCATCGATTTGATGATCGGGTAGGCAAAAGCTCCTAGCGGCAACAATAAAATCAGCATGCGGTTTAAAAACTCCGCGAGCCAAAATGGCATGTACTCCAACAAACGTGGTGCACCATTTTTATAAAAGCTTTTTGCCACGTCGCTTTCTTCGATGATGGACTCTTTGTAGTCGGGAAACTCTCCATAGCTCGCGAAAAAGGAGCGACCACCATTGATTTTTTCAGCTGCCTGCAAAAACAGTAACTGAATGGCAGGATGCATGTTGGGGTCGATGACGAGATTGGTGGTGGGTGCGATCGTTTGAATGGTTTGTGGAGGTTCGTTTCGCACCAGATTGAGTGAGCCCTCGGGGATGGAAAGAACGTGGTAGATGGGGAATAAGCGCCCAAAGGCCTCGGCGCGATGAAAGCCAGTCAGCCGTGCGCGCGGATCATTGATCATCGCTTGCACGTTTTTTGACTCGAGTCCGTCAACCATCACGACAGTATGAATCGTTCCGTTTTTGAAAGCCTCAACGGCTTCTTCGTTGGAGAGTAGTTTAAAGTTGTCGGACAGCTCAATATGATTGAGCTGCAGCAGGCGCGTGGCGTGCAGGTAGGTCCCGCTTCCGGGTGTGCCGATAGAAATGGGTTGTGAGAGAAAATTGATGTGTTGTTTCTCATCCGGAAGCAACAGGTCACTTCTGTAAAAAATCCAAAGGGGCTCATAGCCTACGCTCCCCAAAGATAAAAGCCCCTTGGCCTCCTCGCGACTCGTCAGCAATCCGCCCTGAATAAACGCGGCCTGAAGACGATCATCGCGGTCTTTGAGTCGCTTGATGTTTTCTTCGGCGCCTTCAGTGCGGACGAGCTCGAGGGTGACGCCATTCTTTTTGAAGTATTCGGCATATTGTTTTGCAAGCTCTTCGTAGGAACCGCCTGCCGAGCCGGTTCCCATGAGAACGTGTGTCGGGGGGGCGGGTTTCGCCAGCCAGATGACGGTGCCGATCGCAGCAAGAAGCAATACGATGAGCACCCAAGCCTCACGTGCGAACTGCCAACAGCTTTGTAATTCTTCGCGAACTGTTTCGTACAGTGCAACCACGTGGTCGCGCACTTCGTTTTTAAAACTGTCCATACGAGTGGCTGCCCTGGTTTTTAGTGATCTGTCCTGTTGTGCTCTACCCAGATCAGCTTGTCTGTCGCAAACCCCATTTTCTTGGCCTCTGCGACGAGTTGCTCACGGATGGCGGGAGCGAGAACCTTGCTTCGAGCCAGTATCCATAAATAGTCGCGATCTGGCCCCGCGACAAGCGCCCATTGATAGTTCGCCTGATCGAGGGCGAGTATATGATAACCACCGTAAAACGGACCAAAGAATGAGACTTTGAGAGAGCCTTGATTTTGGCTGCCAGTGAACAGGGCGCGTCCCGTGGCTGATTTCCACTCATCTTTTTTAGTATTAAAGCCACGATTGATCACCTCGAGGCTGCCATCGGATTTCAGTGAATAAGTCGCGCTGACATCGGTCAGGCCGCGCTCGAAAGAGTGATCGAGACGGACAATTTCATACCATTTTCCCAGGTAGCGGTTGACATCGAAGGGCGTGACCGAGGTCAGGCCCTCGGGTGGGGCCGTGGAGCAACCCGTGACTGAAATCGCCAAACCAGCCACCAAAAGGGCTCCCAGAAAAATGCGGGACAGCGCTGACGAGACAGAAATAAGCATTTTCATGATTTCAAAAGATGATCGTCGATGGGATGTGGACGGACTCACACGCTAGTTTCTCATGGAAAGATCGGGAGCGCTCGTTTATGATGACATCCAATTTCCGATTCGTTGAAATACTATTTTTCGCATCTTTGTAAAAAAATTACAAAAAATATATGAATCGTCTGGATTCCAATGAAAAAGCTTCTGCTCGCGAGCTTGTAGGCTGGTCTTCGCTTTTAATTATTCCCCCAGCGCTTTATTTCACGGGAATTTTTTATGAATTGACTGTTCAGGCCGCATTGTTTGTCGCCATATTGTCCGTGGTGATTCTGATGTGGTTGTTTAATTTGCTGGACGATTACATCCCTCCCATGCTTGGGATGTTTGCGTCCTTGTTTTTCGGTCTTGCGCCTGCGCCGATCGCCCTCTCGGGGCTCGCCTCCCCGAGCCTGCTGACACTGATGGGTGTGTTTGCGCTGGCGACGGTCATCACTACTTCAGGCTTGGGTCGTCGGTTTGTCCTGAATCTTCTTTTAAAGGTCCCGGATCGATTGTTTTGGCAACAAAATATTCTGGTCTGTTGCGGACTATTGCTTTCTTTTGTCTCGCCGTCTGGCAATAGTCGCGTGACCTTGATGCTGCCCCTCTTCAAGGAAATCAGTGATGCGCTCAAACTCTCCAAACGAGGGCTGGGGATCACTTCCTTGATGGCGGCGACCTATGGGGGAGCGATGTTGTTTTCGACCGCACTCTCCAACAGCAAGTCTGCCAGTATTGCTGCGCTGAGTATGCTGCCTTTGCACCTGCAAAACCAGTATCTAGGTGTATTTTGGATCGTTGCGGCCAGCGTGCCAATGATCATTTTACTGATCATGCATCTTGTCTCGATGCGTGTGATGTTCCCAGTCGACAGTGCACAGAAGTTATCCAAACAAACGGTGGCGCAACATCTCAGTGAGCTGGGCGGATTGACACAAAAAGAGCGAATCGCGGGTCTGGCGTTTGTGTTTTTCTTTGTTGGTTCTCTGACGAGCGGCCTGCACCATGTCAATACGCCGAGTATTGCCGGTCTGACGATTTTACTGTTGCTTGTTGTAGGTGCCTTCAGTAAAACTGACTTTCAAAAATCGATGGATTGGCCCATGATTTTTTTCATGCTGAGTATGGACAGCATGATGAGAACGATGGCGCATCTGGGTCTGGACCAGCAGCTCGCCCGGGCAATGAGTGAGTTGTACTCGTTCGTGGATGGAAGTTTTGTCCTCTATACGCTCGCGACCTTGACGACGACACTCGTATTGCGACTCGCGTTTCCAGTGGCTGCCGGGATGTTGCTAAGCTTTGTGATTTTATTGCCTGTCACGATTTCTCAGGGCTACAGTCCATGGATCTGCGTGTTTATGACCGCGATATTCAGCGATATCTGGTTTTTTCGCTATCAAAACTCAATTTATCTGATCATCTGGAGCTCAGAGTCTGTGGCGGATTATGACCATGCACAGTTCATGCGTCACAACATGATCATGAACCTAGCGCGTGTGCTGTGTGTCTTGGCGGCGATCCCATTCTGGTCATGGATGTCTCTGATATGAAAAAGATACACCTGCGTCTGCTAGTTGCCCTGACTGTATTTGCCTTTTTCTGTTGGGTCTTTCTCTCCACGACAAACAGGCCCAGGATCCTGGTGTTGTTTCCCCTTAATCCGACAGCCGACTGGTCCATACGGGTGGAGACGGGCATCAAGAAAGGTTTGGTGAGTAACAGGCGCCCCGTTGCGGTGACCTATCACTACATGGACATGAATAATGAATACTCCGAGCAACAGTTACACGTGGCAGTTGCTTCGGCTGTTCGGGCCATTGAGAGGGAAAAACCTAGTATCTTAATTTCTGTGGATGACGAGACGAACAGTCTGGTGACAAGCAAACTTGATCCATCTCGCAGACCACCCGTCGTCTTCACTTCAATGTTGCAGTCTCCGGAGTCCTATGGGTATTCGTCCGCGACGCGTGCGACAGGCGTCTCTGAGGATATGCCCACAGCGGCAATCGTTGAACTCATGAAAGTACTGAAGCCCCAAGAGTCCCTGAAGGTGGCGGCAATCGGCATCAACGATGTGACGGGTCGCAGCGAGATGAAAATTATTCAAACCGCTGACTGGGGCCCCCATACTTTGGGACCTGTCGCACTGGTCGATGATTTCAAGGATTGGCAGGCCTTTATCAAGGGTCCTGCGAGTCAAGCCGATATTTTGATTGTTCTGACCACTGATCTGTTGAAAAAAGAGCGTGGTGGAGAATACATGCCTGAAAAGGAGATCGTGGCCTGGACGCAGGCTAATGCGTCTCCATTATCGATCGGCGTGCGCCTGAGCTATGTCCGTTATGGTGGCGGTCTTGCCATCGCCATGCCAGGCGAGGTTTTTGGACGTAAAGCGATGGAAATGTCGTTGAAGTGGCTCGACGCAGGTCTGGATCGATCCCCCCCTCCTGTTGAAAAACCGAATGATTTTGACGTGGCAATCCGTTCATCGGTGCTGCGGGAGAGGGGTGTGGTGTTGCCGAATGTTTATCGTGAGCTCGCGCGCTCCTCCGGAAGTCTCTATCCTTAGGAAAGTCCGGTGATCTCTCCGTTTTCGTTGATGTCGATTCCGTTCGCAGCGGGTATGACGGGCAGGCCAGGCATGGTCATGATGTCGCCACAGACTACCACGACGAAGCCTGCACCCGCGGCGAGCCGAACTTCACGAATGACCAGCGTGTGACCGCTTGGCGCACCGCGTAATTTGGCATCCGAAGAAAACGAATATTGAGTTTTTGCGATACACACAGGCAAATGGCCGTACCCATCGGCTTCGAGCTGTGCAAACTGGGCTCTAACCTTGGCGTCACAGGAGATACCGTCAGCGCCGTAGGTTTTGATGGCAATCGTGCCCACCTTTTCCAGCAACGAAGCGTCGTCCTCGTATAAGAATTTGAAGTGATTAGGTTGCTCGCACAGTTTGACGACGGCGTGCGCCAGATCTGCTGCGCCTGGTCCGCCTTTGGCCCAGTGTTCTGCCAGGACCACTTCAACACCAAGCGCAGCCGCGGTGGATTTTAGGAGCGCAATTTCCGCAGGTGTATCCTCAGTGCGATGATTGATCGCGACCACGCAGGGCAGGCCAAAGTTGTGCTGGATGTTGTGGATATGGCGCTCGAGATTCACGAGACCCGCGCGCAGTGCTTTAAGGTTTTCAACGCCAACGTCTTTGACTTCAACACCGCCATGATATTTCAAGGCGCGCACGGTGGCGACCAGTACGACGGCCGATGGTGTCAAACCTGCTTTTCGACATTTGATATCCAAAAATTTTTCTGCACCGAGGTCCGCGCCAAAGCCCGCTTCAGTGACAACATAGTCTGCGAGTTTGAGGGCCGTTGACGTGGCCAGGACAGAGTTGCAACCGTGCGCGATATTGGCGAAAGGGCCGCCATGGACCAACGCCAGATTATTTTCAAGTGTCTGAACGATGTTTGGTGCCAATGCTTCTTTGAGCAAAGCCGCCATCGCACCTTGAGCTTGTAGGTCGCGCGCCCGGATGGGTTTGCCGGATAAAGAATGCCCGACCACGATATCGCCCAGGCGTTCTTTCAAGTCCTGCAAGTTATTGACCAAACAGAAAATCGCCATGACCTCTGAGGCGACCACGATATCAAAGTGATCTTCGCGTGGAAAACCGTTGGCTGTGCCACCCAGACCCACAACAATTTGCCTCAAAGCGCGATCATTGAGGTCGACGACGCGTCGCCAGGTGATGCGTCTGACATCAAATTGCAACTTGTTGCCGTGATGAATGTGATTGTCGATCAGCGCAGCCAGGAGGTTGTTGGCCAATGCGATGGCGTTGAAATCTCCCGTAAAGTGCAAGTTGATATCTTCCATCGGGACGACTTGCGCCATCCCGCCGCCCGCAGCACCGCCTTTCATGCCGAAAACCGGTCCAAGCGAGGGCTCGCGCAAACAAATCATGGCGCGCTTGCCGATATGGTTCAGTGCGTCGCCAAGACCGACGGTAGTCGTTGTTTTACCTTCTCCCGCCGGGGTGGGGGATATTGCCGTCACCAGGATCAGTTTGCCATTGGGACGGTTCTGAAGTGAGCGGATGTAGTCCAGCGAGAGCTTGGCTTTATATCTTCCGAAGGGCTCTAAGGCGTCCTCCGGGATATCTGCCTTGGCGGGAGCGAGCTTGAGAATCGGTGTTTTATTGGCGGCTTGGGCAATGGCAAGATCTGAACGCATAGAGATCAAATAAAACCTGGAGTTTTTAGAACCTGTATCCTAGACCAATTAAGACCGTCATGGCGCTCGCGGAGGGGTTTTGGCTGATATTTGTGATGACAGTGTCTTCACCACTTTGGCCTGAGAGCGAACCATTGAGGGAGGCGCTTGAATACTTCATGTAGTTCGCTTCGGCATAGACGTACAACCCACCCTCGATCGCTTTTCTGTAACCCAGTCCCAGTATGTACCCACCCTGATTCGAGGTCGCGGTCAGACCTGTTGCCGAATCTTGGGCCGGACGTGTGAACTGGACATTTTGATTCGAATACCCTGCTTTTGCGTAAAGCAGATCTTGCCGGGTCAATGCGTAGCCGGCGGTTAAAAACACATTGAAACGATCTGAGGCTTTCAGTTGCTGCCCAACCGCAGGTGTGGACTGTATGAAAGCGGGATTTCTAGCTGAGAACTTACTCGTGGTTTGCGCAAGAAATGAATAGTCCGCGCCAATGCCCAATATCCATTTTTCATTGAGTGAAAAGTTGTAGCCCATACCAACAACAAGCGGCATGCCTGAAGCTGTTTGGTTGGAGGCGATATTGGTGCCGCTGCTGTAATACTCAGGGGGGCTGACGTTTGTGTAACGTAAAGATGTGTTTGTAAACGAGTTGGATTCATAGCCCGTCGAGAATTGACCATAAAACCCTTGGAATGGGTTAATTCCGTTACCGGAATTTGCCGTGGCGATCATTGGCGCAAGGGTAACCAGAACGATGGTCGTGATAGTTAAATGTTTTCTTGTCGTCTTCATCACTTTCTTGTTCCTGTGTGTCAATACAATCTTCTGAACAAGTTTAGTGTGTGGGATCAGGTCTTGATTCGACTGATCCTGCATTGTCGTTATTGGTCGTTATTGATGATCATTTTCTGAATGCCTGCATACTCGAGATGAGATGTATCAGTAATTGATTCGCCGCGATGGGAAGCTGGCGGCCAAGTCTGGTAACAATATGAGCCTCGGCGTTGGAAAGGATTGGATGATCAACCTCCAGGGCAATCAATTCGCCCGCATGGATTTCTTGTGTCACTGAAAACTCCGGCAGCAGACCGATACCAAGACCGGCTCTCACGAAATGTTTCAAGATTGAAATCGAGTCGGTCATCAGCCTGGGTACGAGCCGAATCTGGTCCATTTGCTCAGCCATGGCGATGAGTTGACGCGTTCCATAAGAGCCATGCATTAAAGCGACAGGGCAGTCACAGATCTCAGAGAGCTTTGGTCTAGTTTTTTGTCGTGTAAGCGGATGGCCCGGTGGCATGATGGCGCAAAGTGGTTGCCTGACAGCCGCGCGTGAACGAATATTTTTCGACGGAAACGGGTTGTAAACCAGCCCGATGTGGGCAAGGTCCTCTGATACCTGACGCAACACATCATTCGTGCCGGCGAGATTCATTGTGATGGACAGCCCGGGATAACGTCCCCAAAATTCCTGAATAGGCGGGCCCATCAAATCGCCGACAAATCCCTCTCCAAGCACCAGATCAATATGGCCATCTTTCAGGCCGCGCAGCTCTTGAATTTTGGTGACCACATCATCTTGATGTGAACGATGCTGGCGGTAGTAATCGATCAATATTTGACCGGCTTCAGTCGCTTTGACGCCTCGGCCAAGGCGCTCCATCAGCGTGACGACTAGCTCGCTTTCAAGCTGTGCGATTTGCCTGCTCACTACAGATGGGTTCATGTCCAGTTTATCCGCGGCCGCTCTGACTGAGCCGCAGGTGACCGCCTCGAAGAAATATCTGACGCGTCGATCGTCGATCGCAATGTTCATGGCAGGCTCGATTGAGGTGATGATTAATTTGTTTCAATTGTTGACTTAAAAGCAACGAAATTATACGGATGTTGCTATTGTTTGAGGATCTTGCTTATGGGACGCTGTCGTTTTGAGGGGGAATTCGCGAATGTTTAAGCGTATTGGACTGATTGGTCTGGGGAATATGGGTCGAGGGATGGCGTTGACCCTCAAGCGGCAAGGATTTGAGGTGGTGGGCACCGACGTGGCGATCACGACGCGAGAAGCCTTGTCCAAGGAGGGCATTTCAGTCAGGGAAACGATTGGAGAGGTTGTCGCCGAGTGCGACATCGTGCTTTTGTCCCTACCCACAGCTGCGATTGTCGAGGATGTGGTGACTGGATCTGGGGGGATTTTGGCGAATGTCAAACCCGGATTGCTCGTGGTCGATACCTCGACCTCACATCCAGAGACGACACGCAGACTTGCCGAAAATCTGAGGCGCGCGGGGATGAGAATGCTGGATGCGCCTGTGAGTGGGGGTCCCAAGGGTGCGATCACGGGCACGATGGCGATGGTGATTGGAGGTGCCAAGGAGGATCTCGCCGAAGCTGAGCCCGTACTCGCTGCCATGACTGCTAAACGTGTGCATGTAGGCGAGATCGGTGCCGGACATGTTGCCAAAATCGCGAACAATCTTTTTGCCGCGGCGCATTTGCTGATCGCAGGCGAAGTCACGAGGATGGCCGAAAAAGCGGGTGTACCGACTGAACAGTTGCTCCAAGGGATTAATGCGGGCTCTGGTCGAAGCTTTATCACCGAACATAGTTATCCCACTTGGATTATGAATGGCAAGTTTGACTCTGGTTTTACGATGAAGTTGATGCGCAAGGACGTTCGACTCTCTCAGGAACTGATTTCGGCGCTTGCGATGGATTTGCCGATGGCTGCAAAGGTCGCCGAGCTATGGGCGCTGAGTGCCCAGTCTATTGCAGATGAAGAGGACTTCAACAGAATCGTCGAACTTGGAACACGCGATCAGGCTTGATCGCATTCAAATTCAATTGATAGAGAACAAGCATGAGTGCAACGCAAACACAGCAATTACTCCAGGCCTATCAAGTCTTTTTCCCGAAAGGACTCGTCGGTTCATATGTATCCGGAGAAATGATTCCTGGGGACGGCAGTGAAATCAGTCTGATCAATCCTGCGACAGGTGATGTCTATTTGAAATATAACGATGCCTCAGAAAGCATCACACAACAAGCTTGCATCGCGGCGATGGCCGGACAACAAGTGTGGGCAAGGCTGAGCCATGCAGAACGAGGCAGGCTGATGCAAGAGGTCGGTCGCTTGCTGCGCGCAAATATCGAACCACTTGCCCAACTCGAGTCGATCTCGGCCGGCAAGCCGATTCGCGATTGTCGCGGCGAGGCACTTCGCGTCGCAGAGATGTTTGAGTATTACGGCGGCTGGACAGACAAACTCTATGGACACGTGATTCCTGTGCCAAGCGGTCATTTGAATTACACCCGACGTGAGCCCTTTGGCGTCGTTCTGCAAATCACCCCGTGGAATGCCCCGATGTTCACTTGTGGATGGCAGATCGCGCCCGCGATATGCATGGGAAACGCGGTGCTGCTCAAGCCATCAGAGTTGACCCCCTTAAGTTCACTTGCTGTCGCTAAACTGGCTGAGCAGGCAGGTATACCAAAAGGTGTCATCAACATCCTCGTCGGATATGGCCATACTGTTGGTCAAGCCGCGTTGAATCACAAAGCAGTCAAAAAAGTGATCTTTGTGGGTTCACCCGCAACGGGCGGAAAAATCGCTGCGGCAGCAGCTGTGCGGGGCATTCCATGCGTGCTGGAGCTGGGCGGAAAGTCGGCCAACATTGTTTTTGATGATGCGGATTTGGAACGTGCTTGTATCGGTGCGCAAGCGGCGATTTTTGGGAGTGCCGGTCAGAGTTGCGTGGCGGGCTCACGTCTTCTGGTGCAACGGGGGATTTATGAAAAGTTTGTCAAAATGGTCGCTGATGGGGCAAGCAAGATACGTGTAGGCGAGCCCGCTTTAGCAGAAACAGAAATTGGTCCCATACAGAATGCCAAGCAGCATCAGCACATCATGAACATGATTGAAACGGGTGTGCGTGAGGGCGCTGAAATCGTCGGTGGACAAGCATCTGAAAAGCTGCAGTCATCCGGCTTTTATGTTCGACCGACCGTTTTAAAAAACGTGACAAACGAGATGGCTGTGGCGCGGACTGAAATCTTCGGACCGGTGGTGGTCGCCATTCCGTTTGACACGGAAGAGGAGGCGATTCGAATCGCGAACGACAACGATTTCGGGTTGGCGGGTGCGGTATGGACCCGGGATATTGGGCGCGCTTTTCGTGTCGCGGGTCAAGTCAAGGCGGGCACCTTTTGGATCAATATGTATAAAGTGATTAATGTTACCTCTCCTTTTGGAGGCTACGATGCCAGTGGACATGGGCGTTCGAGTGGTGTCGAGGCGCTACAGGAATATACCCAAGTTAAAAGTGTATGGGTCGAAACGGCCGAAAATCCGAATCAGCCGTTTGGGTATGCGCCATCTCTTGACTAGAAACGGTCTTAGGCTAGACGGGTGACTGGCAAATGACGGTGACAACTCACCAAATGATCATTGACCATCCCCGAGGCCTGCATGAAGGCATAACAAATCGTCGAGCCGACAAATTTAAACCCGAGCTTTTGCAATGCTTTGCTCATCGCATCAGACTCGGGCGTTTTGGCTGGAACATCGCTGGGCGATTCACGATGGTTTTGAAGCGGTTTGTGTCGGACAAATTGCCATAAAAAATCACTGAAAGTTTGTCCATCGCGCGTGAGTGCCAGATAGGCCTTTGCATTGATGATGGCGGCGGAGATTTTTAGTTTGTTGCGAATGATGCCTGGATCATTCAAGAGCGCATGAACTTTTTTATCATCATAGCGGGCGATGCGAGCCGGATCGAAAGCATCGAAAGCTTGACGATAGTGTTCCCGCTTTTTAAGTACCGTCGACCACGAAAGTCCTGCTTGGGCACCTTCAAGAATCAGGAGCTCAAACAAGGCGCGATCGTCACGCAGCGGCACACCCCATTCTGTGTCGTGATAATGCCGATATAAATCAAACCCTTCGCACCAGGGGCAACGTTGCATGGAACTCTCGAAATCTAAAGGCTACGGCCAGAGCGGCAAATTGGTTGGTTCTGATGGAACAAACCAATCTTGTACAATAATTTCAATTTTGAAAATCATCAGGTTTCCAGACCTTTCCCGCTTGGCGCGATTTTTTAAAAATAATTAACCCTCAGTCAAATTAACATAAACATATGCGTTACAGGTCGGTATTGGTTGCCATACTCTCAGCATTATCAGTGACCGGCTGTATGTTTCATGGCGATACGCCGACTGCTGAAGCACCCCAGTCATTTTCGATTGTCAACACTAGCGCTCCAGAAAAAAACCTTCCTGAAAATCCCTGGTGGAAAGAAGTGGGTAGTCAAGAGCTGGACAGCCTTGTGTCCGAAGCCTTGGAAAATAATAAGCAAATTTCAATTGCACGCAAGAATATAGAGATCGCCCAAAGCTCTCTGGACACTGTCAAACTAGGTTGGCTGCCCAGCCTGAGCATCATGGCAGGGCCGATTCGAAGTAATGGTCTTGTACTGTTGCCCAATCTGCCAATGCCTTTGGCTGGAACAGGCAGTTTCTTAGCATTTTTGCCGACGTGGATGGTCAACGTGATTCAGTTGCCCAGCCGAACCAAAGAAGCGGAAAAAAATGTAGAGATCAGCGTGGCTGAGTTCCTGGCCATGAGAGCGTCGATCGCTGCTCAGGTTGTCTCTTCGTATGCTCTTTTATTGGCTTGTATCGAAGAAGAAAATATTCTGAATGCGCTCAAAAAAAATGTAAGCGCTCAACTTAGTACCGCGCGTTCTATGACGCTGCGGGGATTGAACACAGAAGTTTCAACAAATGAGCAAGATTCTTATCTCCAGAAAATCGACGCTCAAGTCGTAACCAATCATGCCAATAAAATCGCAGCTAAAAATGCTCTTTTAACGCTGGTAGGGCGACCGCTGACTCACTTCACTCCCAGTGAAAGATTTGGCACGCTCAAACTGGACTCCATTGCCCCAGGCAATACGCCGACCTCGGTGTTGGCTTCTCGTCCTGACGTCGCGGCTGCGAGAGCAAAAATCCAAGCGACAGACTACGGTCTCTCCGCGACAGCCAGTTTATTTGCTCCGACGCTCACCTGGGCTGGGGCGAGCCTGAACGCATCGGCGAATGTCAATGGTACAAGAGAGCGATTGACAGAAACCGTGCAATTAGGACTTTTAACTTGGACGCTTGATCCACAGTTCATCGGTAAAGTGATCTCTGCGAACAAGCAATACGATGGCGAAATCATTCGCTACTTTAGCGTGGTCGAAAACGCCATGAAAGAAGTTGATAATGCTCTCGCGGACTTTGAAGCCAAAAAAACATCACTGGTTAAACAAGAAAATGCTCTTGCAAACTCCAGAAAAAATATGAAGACGTATCAAGCCATGCTCAAAAATGGTTTGCTCTCTGAAACTCAATATTTGCAAACTGTCGGACAATTTGATCAGGCCAATATGGCGATTGTCCAGACCAAGCTGCAAACGATTATCTCTTTGTCAAAGCTCTATCAAAGTATGGGTGGCGGCGCGACCTATGGACAACAACAGTACAGATTAAAAAATCAATCCATTGCAGGAATCAGTCGTGACAACACCCAAAAATAACGTCAAGCGGGCCAGCATGCAAAAACCAAAATTCACCACCATCGTATTTTTGATCGGTGGTCTTGTGATACTTGGATATTATTTGTTGGGTGTTTTTCATTTTACGGACAATGGTTTCGTGGTTCAGCTGTCGACGCCTATCGCTCCCCGGGTTTCTGGAGTTGTCACAGAAGTACATGTCAAAAATGGCCAGCGCGTGAAAGCGGGGGATGTACTGGTGAAGCTTGATCCCACCAGTTATGAGCACAAGCTGCAGTCGGCTGTGGCCCAGTATGAACAAGCATTGATCTCTCATGAAGTTTCCGTTCAGAAGATCAAGGTTTCGGAAAATAATCTCCTGGCGGCCAAGGCTGCGTTGGATACGCTTCGAGGACAGTTCAACGCAAAAGATCATCCCGGTGTCAGGGCGGGTGTGCCACAAATTGATATGTCGGATCTAAGAAACAAGATCAAGGCTCAGAATAATCAGGTTGAATCTTTAAAAGTACAAATCGATATTGATCGTCTGCAGGTGCAGATGCAAGAAAAACAAGTGCACGCTCTCAAAGCGGCCATGCTGAACGCTGAGACAGAACTCAAATACACCTCTGTGATCGCTCCTGTGGATGGCGTCATTGAAAACGTTTTTCTCGGGATCGGCACCCATGTTTCTTCAGTCAGCGGGATGTTTACCTTGATCAATGATGGGGCAACATACATTCAGGCCAATTATGAGGAAACCGAACTTTCAGGCGTTAAAGCTGGCGATCGGGCAACCATTTATCCGAGAATATATTTGGGACAAAAAAGTTTTGAAGGTGTTGTCGTGGCGAATCCTTTTGGGGTTTCGAGACAAATGAATACACCTTTGTCCGGCTCCCCACACGTTGCGACTGAAAACAAATGGTTATTGCTGCCACAAAGATTACCCGTCATCATCAAAATCAACGATGTGGACGAGAAATATCCGCTTATTAATGGCATGAGCGCGTATGTCCGGCTTCACAATTAGCAATAGATTTTTAGATCCCTATGATCCTTTTTGGATCTGCCGCACCCTTGCCCTCAAAATGGGTACGGTGGCGATTTTGCTTTTTCTTTGTAACGCCTTTTTGATGGCGCCTTCCTCTTCAGTGCCCTTTATCTTGACAACGATCGTGGGCACGGCTGCATCTGAGATGTTGCCCACTCATTCCAAACTTAAAAAACTTGGCACATTATTCGGTGTCGTATTCATTCTCGCGATTCCGAGTATGTTGTTTGGTCTGTTTTCTTATTTCAAGCTGAGCTTGTTTCTGCTGGTGATTTCTTTCACATATTTCGCTTTGCGTTTTATGGCGATCAATCCCAAAACTGCGGCTATTCCTGTCATGATGATCACTTGGGGGCTGATGCAGTTGGCAGGCGGCGCAGGCACAAATCTGAACGCGGTGGGTAACAACTACTTCTACTATGTTGAGTTTGCTTTTGTAGGAGCGATCACAGTCCTTTTTTTTCCGAACTTCTCGCCCAACATATTTAAAAGCGCTTTCATTCGAGTTTTGGAGAATGATGCAAAAAGAATTGGAACAAAGGACTTTAAAAATAGTGAGGCCATCGTCCTTGGTTCCATGTCCATGATGCGTTCAAAGCTGCCTTTACTGCCCGAGACTTACCAGGTTCTATACGAGTCGATCATAAAATTTCAACATGAATGCACCAAATTGAGATGTTCCAAACTCAATCCATCAAGTGAAGAAGAGCAACGCCTTGTGAGTTCCCTGATCAAGTCGCTCATACTTGCGGTGAGTCACAATAAAGAGTTTTCCGATATAGACGATCAGCTGAGTCAGCTGCAAGTGTCCAATCAGGCGTTGCATGAAGCCTTACATCGCATGATCGAAGGATATGACCAATGTCTAGCGTAGCGACTCGGACACGCGTCAACCAGATCACGATCATGGTTGGCATTTCATTTTTATTTTTTGTACTCACCAACTGGGAGCAGGGTATTTGGGTGGTCTATTCGACCTTGGTAGCCGCAGGACCTCTCAGCACATTTCTTGGCTTTCAAAAGGGCAGAGATCGATTTTTGGGTACCTTAGCTGGCGTTTTGGTGGCGTTCTGTCTTGAATACTATTTAAGATTCAATCCCTCGCATTTGCCTGTCGTCGCATTTTTTATCGCACTTATAGCGGGTTTCATGGTCACCCGGCCATACAAGTACTTTATCGTGATCATCACGATCTGCACGTGCATGGGCTATACCTACATGAATATGCCCTATACCTCTTTTGCACCGACGTCCTTTGTGATGGACAGAGTCATCGGCGTTTTTGTGGGCGTATCGATTTTTTATATTTGTCAGCGCTTTATTTTTGGAACAGGTAATTCCAAACTTGAATTACTCGAAGAGAGTGCTGAAACATTAAAAAAACTGCAAGCGACACTCATCCAGTATCGGGATAATCCAACGTTGGTGACCGCGTATCAATGTGCTGAAGATGTGTTCACCCATACTCGTGATATCAATAGTTACATTGAAACCGCTCACTTTGTTTTTGGTCACGAGTCTAATTTTGAACTTCGCTATGCCAAACAGGTGGTCATGCTGAATAACCGGGCACTCAAGCTGCTTGTGGACGAGGCTTCTACGACTGTCCAAGATAAGATCAACAAGCTTCTGCATATTGTTGAACTCAAGCTTGAGCGTCAATCAATGAATCTTTGACTGATTTGAATCGCTTGGCATTCAGGCCCTTGGATGTCGTTATTTGTCGGTTTTGCAATGATCGAACTTTGTTAGGATCTTGACGTTTAGTTTGCGAATATTGCACACGATAGGTTCTGGTGAGATCATGAAATTTATAGCAAAGAATAACTTTAGGCCCCTCGTTTGGCTCAGCCTCGCATTCGTCTCAATTTTGATGCACGGCTGTGCGAGCGTCGATGAAAGAAATACGCAAAGTACGGCTTCGGTCAATCAATGTGTGCTGGTGGATACGGACTTTGATATCGACGACATGATGGCGATTCCGCTCGTGATCGGTAACAAGCATGTGGCGGCTTTTGTCACTTCTGAAGGCTATACAAAACCTGAGTTAGGTGCTGCAGCGTTGAGCCGACTCATTGCCGAGCCGAATCAGAGACATATTCCCGTGATTATCGGCGCAAGCACCCATCTTGATGAAAAGAAGATTGTGTCTGAATGGGGACAGTTTGTCCTACAGTATCGTGATTTGATGAACCGGATCAATAACTTTACTGTTTCAGGGATGCCTCCTGCCGGCGTGCAAGCTGATTATAAAAATCAAGTCGTCAAAGCGGTTTCCAACTGTAAAACGGTAGATGTGTTGATCATTGGAACGTTTTCCTCTTTTGTGAATTACAGTCCTGCCATCGAATCCAAAATCAATCATGTCGTGATCATGGGTAAGGCTTTAGAGGGCGATACGACACAGCGACCCGGTAATTTCTCTTTCAATTGCGAGTACGACATGCCTGCTTGCAAGAAAGTCTTTTACGAGCAATTACCTAAATACAAATATACCTATGTGGATGTCCCACGTTCCAAGTGTGACACCACCCCCAATCAAGGGGCATGCAAAGGTACGGTGTATGGACCCACTCTTGAGATGGTTAAGAATCTTCATTCAGAGGGATTGCCCAATACGCTGAAACAGGTCTTGCTTGGATACACCAATAGTTGGAATCTCGACACATGGCCAAACAAGATTTACGGCGGTAAATCATTGTTATGGGATCAGTCCGCTGCGCTGTACATGGTCTATCCTGAAATCTTCAAAAAGCTTGGTGGTCCTAATGGACATTTCGAGGCTGCAGTAAGTCCGCAAGAGTTTCGCGCTAAATGGACTGAAGCCACCAATCAGGCAAAGACGTACAAATGAAAAAATCTAGTTTTTTGACGCTTACGATCGCTAGCGTCATGCTGTTTAACTCGGTTACTGCGCATGCCGCAAAAACAGAAACGCCTGCCAACACTCAAGCGTCGAAGGATGCAGCGTTAAATAGCATTCTTGAACTGAATGTCGGCATGTTTACACTCTATGAACAGGCTTTAGGAGACTTTCAGACACGCTTCCTTTCCAATCATCCATTGATCCTTGGACTTTTCTCGGGTACTGGTGGAAAAATGATGCTCTATCGGCCTGGAAAGGAAGTCGAGCATGCCCCCTCCGTGCCAGTGATCTATCAGATACTGAAGTCGACCGGGCACAGCACAATGGCGATTTCTCAGATCGTTTTGCAATATTTAAATAAAAAAGATTCGATGGGATGGAAGGCGCCTTTAGAAACTTACCTCACTGATACAAACAAAGCTTTGGCGAGTTTGAGTCAAGTTGAAATGAACGAATCCTGGAGACCTGTCGTCAGGAATATTCTTAAAGCCAACAGTGATTATCTGACCTTGTGTTTGTCGAAAAATCAACTGAGCCCAGAGGATTTGCAGGACTTTGCCAGAAAGACCGGCCCTGATCTAAAGTTGATTATCGGCTGGGCTGCGCAAACGCAAGTCCAACACTGGATGGGCGTACTGGATAAATGGAAAGCTGATCTAGGCAATGATTGGGATAAAACCTACGGTGCCAGCAACACGATTTATGTCGCCCGGCAAAACAACATATTATTTAGCGTATTAGCTCAATACTTTGGTCCGCAAGCGATCAATGACAGATTAATGTTAATCGAAACCACCTCCTTTACAACGACTCCACAGGATATGTTGACCGCTGTCTCCCGCATTGCTTCGGATCGTATTACCGGGGATGTTTTTTTCGGGAATAAGTCGTTGATGGATTATGAGCTGATGGGTGGGGATGCCAGAAAAGCAATCATTGCTGAAATGCAAAAACGAGGTCGTGAAGCATTTCTGCCCCCCTTAGTACCATTCGGATCCAAACAATGGCCTGCTTTAGTCACCCCAGGTCCTGGAGCTAAAACTCTCGATGATCTTAAATAGAAGAGAATTTCTCAAGACAAGCTATCGCACCGGTGTGGCTGCGATCGTTATCCGTTACCTGAATCCTGGAAATGCCTTTTCATCTCCATTGCCAGGTCAGGCAGCACTGGCGAGCCAGAGTTTGGCGGGTAAACAGTTGTATGAGGGGCGGATCAAGGCAACAGGTGGAAAGATTTATGCCATTGATTTTCGCGCAAAAGATTTTCCTGGCTGGCCAACCAATGAAAGGCGTGGTGTCATTCTCCGGGCGCCCAGAGTCGACCTCGTCTACAAGGGTCTCGATCTTGAGCAGATGCGGCAGCAGTATGGCGATTTCAAACTGGTGACGGGGCAAGATCTGAATCAATGGGGATGTTTGGGTGCTCCTCCCTTTTTAAAGCCTGAATTTTATGTGTCTCCAGGGGCTAGTCCCGCTTATTTTGGACAGCCAATTGCACTGATTTCTTTCAAAAGTGTCGATGACTTTTTGGCGGTAAAGTCAAAACTCCCCGAACTTAAGCGCTATATCCAGTATGAGGGCAACTCACCGCAATTGGCAGAGCCTAATTACGGATCGAGCAGCTTTGTTTTTTATCAGGGGAAAGGACGGGAACCCGAATTTTCATTTATGAAAGATGTGCCGGGCACTGATTTCACCGATACCTCTGCTGCCTTGCTGGCTAAAGATAGATATCAGGCCCTGACAAATCGCTACAGCCAAAAAATTCAAGATGAACTGGATCAGTCTGGTTGGCTCAAGCTCAAGTCTTCCTACTCTACACAGTCTGTTGATCCCATGTTCCTGGAGCCTGAAAACGGATTGTCATGGTATGACAGCAAGAGTCAGACGCTGTCGCTCGTTTTAGGCACGCAGTCACCCCAAGAGGATGCGGTCGCGATTGAGGCGTTCTTTTCCAAGGCTAATACTCCCCCGATTAAACGTATTGTTGTTCATTGCTGTTTTCTTGGCGGGGGGTTTGGCGGTAAGGACAGTTCTGATTTTTCATTGCATCTGGCGATAGCCGCGCTGGCTGAGCCGGATGTGAGCCATCGAATCGTTCATACTCGCTCAGATCAGTTTCAAGGCGGTTTGAAAAGACATGCTTCGAAAACAGACATCTCCATGGCAGTGGATTCGAACGGACAATTTCAATATCTACGATCAGAAATGACCTTGGATGGGGGGGGTCAAAATAACTATAGTTTCGCCGTGCAAAGTGTCGGAGCAAGAAACGCCTCAGGTGCCTATCATTTCCCCCGCTCCCAGATCGATGCTGTCGCAAACGCTAGTAAGAATATTCCAGCTGGGTCCATGAGAGGCTTTGGATCATTTCAGTCTTCATTCGCCCTTGAGTGTCTGATTGATGAAGCTGCGCAAGCGCTCAAGATGGATCCAATCGAGATCAGGCTGAAAAACTGTCTACCAGGAAACCCCTATACACAGACGGGTGTCCAGCTTGTCATTCCGACGCATGCGCAAAAAGTGCTGACGGCAGCGCGTCAGTCATCGCTTTGGCGTGATCGTGCAAGTCATAAAAAGCAGAAAAGCAATTCTGAGATCCTTTATGGGACTGGATTTGCTGCGGCGTTCAAGACCTTTGGAAAGCATGAGAATGGATGTCTTGCCGGAGTTGAGATTTCTCCAAACGGCATGATCAAGCTTTACACACCGAGCGTTGATATGGGCAATGGCTCGGCAACGACTCTGTCTCTATCGATATCGTCCATTTTTGGTCGTCCGGCCGATGAAGTTCAAATCGGTGTGACAGACTATTTTGACGCACTCAATTTAGTGACGACTCCTGCAAAGAGTGAAAAGGAGCAAGGCGAATTATCTTTGAATCCGTTTTGGACGCCATCACTGGTGATATCGAGTGCGGCAAGTACATCGGCCTATCATCTCAGGCACACAGTGCTTGAAGCAGCAAAAGTCATTCGTGATTTTGGATTGATCCCTGCAGCTTTTCTATTGCTTGGAATCCCTGCTGCAGATGCGCAATCGCGCTCAGACGATTATTCGTTCGATGCCAATGGATTCAATTACAAGGATGGTCGCAAGTTTTCATTCGCACAGCTTGCTGCTGCAGCCTACCAGAACGATTTAATGACCGGTGCGCTCGTGCATGGTTATTATCGGGAAAGTTGGGCAGAAGCTTCTTTTGTGCTTTCTCAGCGATCCTATGACACAGAGATTGATGCGCTATCAATACGTCGAGGAGCGAATCAGTATGTAGCCGTGCCGCGCACACGTGTTAAATATTCTCCATTACGCTCTTTGAATGGTGATGCGAATCGCATGTCTTCCTATGCCGCGATTGTGTCGGTGACCGTGAATCGATCAACCGGTGAGATCAGGGTTGTGGATGCGGAAACCTTTCTGGATTGTGGACCCCCGATTCAAAAAGAGATCGTCGAAGGGCAGATGCTGGGTGCGTTTGCGATGGGAATTGGTCAAACCTTGACCGAAGATCTTTCCCTTGATAACCAGTCTGCCGGGCAAGGCGAATTCAATTTGCACCTTTATAAATTACCCACCGCCAGAGAGTGCGCTGTGGGTGTCGCGAAATTCAATATTCTTGACGCAACGCAGGGGGATGAGCCAAGAGGCATGTCCGAAGTCGTTTTTAATCCCATTTCTGCCGCGATTGTGAATGCTCTGGCGGATGCCACTCAATATCGCTTTAAATCATTACCCATCAGACAAGCGGACGTTAAAAAAGCGTTATCGACATGACTCAAATCAACATTCAACTGAAAGTCAACGGTAAGGACGTTCAAGGACAAGCCAATGCTGACATTAGTCTGGCTGATTTTTTGCACGAGAAGCTTGGACTGACCGGGACTAAAGTCTCTTGCGGGATCGGTATTTGCAAAGCCTGTACGGTCGCGGTAAGTGCGTCCGGTGACCAGGGGCTGCAAAGAATGCAAGCATGTTTGATGCCTGCTGTTGGTCTACAGGGGATGAACATCATGACTGTCGAAGGATTGTCGTCAGGAGATGTTTTGTCCGTCCAGCAGCAAGCGTTGTTGAGTCATTTCTCGTTTCAGTGTGGCTACTGTACACCGGGATTTTTGATGGGCATCACGCTGTTGATGGATCAGCTTAAGAGAAATCCTGTCAAATATTCCGATCTCAATCAAACCGTGATGGATAGCATGGGTGATCATCTGTGCAGATGCTCGGGATATGGAAAATATCATGACGCGATCAAAGAGGTATTGATGAATACTCAAGGATTAGTGATTCGATAGAAACAGCCTGCTCTCTATGTTTCACTATTACAATCTGGATCGTTCTGGTCATTCACATACCTGAGTGGTATTTTTCATGAAAAATTCGATTCGTTTCTTGATGTTGGTCATGGGTTCTTCGGTGATGTTTACCTCAGCCAGTCAAGCAGAGCCTCCTTTGCCTCCATTTTATGAATCAGTCGCGCGAATGACTCCCGATGGAAAATTGGGACAAGTGATTCATAAGGAGGAAATTAAAACCTCGCTCAAAGGCGCGAGAGCCTGGAAGATCGCCTACATTTCCTCTGATGTCGCAGGACGCAAGACCATTGCGACAGGGTTGGTCATTGCTCCAGTAGGGCCTGCTCCCAAAGAGGGTAGACATATTCTTGCTTGGGCACACGGCACTACCGGCTCGGCTCAGAATTGTGGTCCATCACAAGTGATTGATCCAACACGTCCCCTCAATCAGTATTTTCTAATGAACGGAAATTCTTGGACCGATTTTGGCATTCCAAATGGTCAGGAGTTTATTAATGAAGGTTACGTTGTTGTGGCGACCGACTACCAAGGACTGGGCGGTGGCGGCAAGCATCAATATGCCGTAGCGGGAACAAATGGCAGAGATGTTATTAATTCCGCCAGAGCAGCGAGCTCGATGCCAGAACTTGGTGCGGGTAAGAAGACGCTTCTCTATGGTTGGTCGCAGGGAGGTGGCGCCACGATTGCAGCAGCAAGTTTGCCGGAATATCAAGCTCAGCAAGGTACGGCGGCGGACAACTTGGAGTATCTTGGATTTGTCGCATTGGCACCTGAGGACCTAGCTGCGGTGCTTCCAAAATCTCAAATTGACCAAGCTGGAGCGGATAAGCTCATGAAGGAGTTTGTCGCTGAGAACGTACCGAATGTATTTTTGTTCACCCATTTTATGATGGGACTCTGGGGCACTCAGGCTGCATATCCTCATCTCAAATTGACAGACGTGCTGACTGAAGAGGGTGCCAAGGTTGCGGATCAACTATCCAGCAATAAGTGTGTGCATGTCATGGCGGATTCGTTTAACTATGCTTACGGAGACAGTTACAAATCACTGTTGAAGCCACAGGCAAGCAACACCTTGGCATGGATCCAGGCCTTTGTTGATGGAAGCGTTAAGCCAGTCAAACCTGTGGCACCTGTCGTGATTTACTGGGGAACAAAAGATGTCACTGTGCCCCCAGTGATGCATGAAATCTATCAAAAGCAGATGTGCTCAATAGGCGCGAACGTAGCGAGAATTCAGTTACCGGGTGAGCAGACGCACTTTACAACCCCTGGTGTATCGGCGCCTATGTATCTCGAGTGGGTCAAGGATCGTATCGCAGGTAAACCTGTGGAGAATGGCTGCAGTAATATCAAGTAATTTTTATGCAGACAAATAAAAAGGGTCGCAGAGTATCTTAGCTCTACGACCTTTTTGTTTTATTGGTGCCGATGAACGGAATCGAACTGTCGACCTTCTCATTACGAATGAGCTGCTCTACCAACTGAGCTACATCGGCATCAGCCCAAAATTATATCAGAGCGGATTTAGGGGTTTTATCGAGCAATTTTGCTCTTTCGCAAGGCTTCAAGGTGTCCGATGACCCTATAGTTCTTGAGGCGAACCTTGTTGATACGGGGGATTACCCGGATAATAGTAGGGATATGACCACTTATGCCGATGTTTCCCTCTTTCCCCGCAACGCCAAACCCCTGAGCAGCTATCGCAAGTTCTGGGCGGCGCGCTTTGGCGTGGCCCCGTTTTTACCGATGAGTCGCGATGAGATGACCCAGCTCGGCTGGGACAGTTGCGACATCATTATCGTGACGGGCGATGCGTATGTGGACCATCCAAGTTTTGGCATGGCCGTGATCGGCCGGATGCTGGAAAATCAGGGGTTCCGGGTGGGTATCATCGCCCAGCCCGACTGGCAAAGCGCTGAGCCTTTCAAGGCGCTCGGCAAGCCCAATCTGTTTTTTGGCGTGACTGCGGGCAACATGGACTCGATGATCAACCGTTATACGGCTGATCGCAAAATGCGTAGTGATGATGCCTACACCCCCGGTGATGTGGGTGGCAAAAGGCCGGATCGCGCAGCGATTGTCTACACCCAGCGATGCAAAGAAGCCTATAAAGACGTGCCGATTGTTTTAGGTGGCATAGAGGGCTCGCTGCGCCGTATCGCGCATTACGATTACTGGTCCGACAAGGTTCGCCGCTCGATCATTGTGGATAGCAAGTGCGACTTGCTGTTGTATGGAAATGCCGAGCGTGCGGTTGTCGAAATCGCGCATCGGTTGGCGGCGAAAGAACCCGTACAAAATATTACTGACGTTCGGGGAACGGCTTTTGTTCGGCGTGAAACCCCAGAGGGCTGGTTTGAGATCGACTCGACGAGTGTGGATGCGCCGGGCAGGGTTGAGGCTCACGTCAATCCATATCTGATGATTAGCGAGCAGGCGCTCGAGCAGGGTGAAAGCTGTGCGCGAAACGATGAGGCACGCGCCGTTGCAGACGAGGTGAATTCTAAAACCGCTGCCAAAACCGCTGCTAAAACCACCGCTAAAACCGAGTCACCACTGCTCTTTCAGCCGAATCCCTCCCTGCAGACCAAAGGCAAGCTCAAGGTCCCGCCGCGTGATCGAAGTGTGATCCGCCTGCCTTCCTACGAGCAGGTCAAATCCGATCCCGTTTTGTATGCCCATGCCAATCGCGTGTTACATCTGGAGACCAACCCCGGAAATGCGCGCGCGCTTGTCCAGGCGCACGGCGAGGGTCGAACCGCGCGCGATGTCTGGATCAATCCTCCGCCGATTCCACTGACCACCGCAGAAATGGATCTGGTTTTTGATCTTCCCTACGCGCGCAGTCCGCATCCGATTTACGCGGATGAAAACGGTAGTCATGATGGCGCCACCAAGATCCCCGCGTGGGAAATGATTCGGTTTAGCGTCAACATCATGCGCGGTTGTTTTGGTGGTTGCACGTTCTGTTCGATTACTGAGCACGAGGGCCGGATTATCCAGAGCCGCAGCGAAGACTCCGTGATCCGTGAAATCGAAGACATCCGCGACAAGGTGCCTGGCTTTACCGGCGTGATTTCAGATCTGGGCGGTCCGACTGCGAACATGTATCGGATTGGTTGCAAGAGTCCTGAAATCGAGTCCGCCTGTCGCAAGCCAAGCTGTGTGTATCCGGATGTGTGTCAAAACCTGAACACGGATCACAGCTCGCTCATTCATATGTATCGACGCGCCCGCGCATTGAAAGGCGTGAAAAAAATCCTGATCGGTTCAGGATTGCGTTATGACCTGGCAGTCAAGTCCCCCGAGTACATCAAGGAACTCGTGACCCATCATGTGGGAGGCTATCTCAAGATCGCGCCTGAGCACACCGAGATGGGCCCATTATCCAAGATGATGAAGCCTGGGATTGGTAGCTACGACAAATTCAAACAGCTGTTCGACAAGTTCAGTCAGGAAGCCGGGAAGAAACAGTTTCTAGTGCCATATTTTATTGCTGCGCATCCTGGAACCGCTGACGAGGACATGATGCATCTGGCCATGTGGCTCAAGAGCCACGGTTTCCGCGCAGATCAAGTACAGACTTTTTATCCAAGTCCGATGGCAACGGCCACGGCGATGTACCACTCGGGTCGCAACCCTCTGGGGCGTATTACGCGCGAGAGCGAAACCGTCGATATCGTGCGTGGTGATCGACGTCGCAGACTACACAAAGCCTTTTTGCGCTATCACGATCCAAACAACTGGCCCTTGCTGCGCGAAGCCCTCAAGGCCATGGGCCGCGCGGACCTGATCGGTAACGGGAAAAAGCATTTGATTCCTTTTCATCAGCCTCAAACGGACGGTAGCTACACCAGCGTGCGTCGCAAAAACAGCACGCAGGCCAGTGTTCCTAAAGGCGTGAAAACGGCTCAGCCAGTGAGGTCCGGGCAGCCTGTTCGGGCTGCAGGGGTCGTTTCCAAAACGGTTTCTAAAACAGTCGCCAAGCCCGTCCGATCCGGACGTATGCTGACCCAACATACGGGTCTGCCGCCTAGAAAATCGGTCAAATAAGGTTTAAAAAAACCTCATAACCATCCACGTCTGCGGAACTGCCAGAAGAGGACGCACGCAGTCGCGCCAATCATTCCGAGCGCAAATGGGTATCCATATTCCCATTTCAACTCGGGCATGCCCTCGAAGTTCATTCCCCAAATGCCAGCCATGGCGGTTGAGGCCGCAAAAATGGCGGCCCAGGCAGCCAGTCGCTTGACGACGGCCGAGTCTTCAATAGTGACCAGAGATAAATTCACCTGGATGGCTGTCGCAATCGTGTCGCGAACGGCGTCGATTGCGCCATTGATACGCTCCAAGTGGTCATGTACATCTCTGAAATATTCTTTGCTGTTCATACACGGGGCAGGGACGCGACCACCGTGCAGTTTGCCGGCAACCTCCAATAATGGCACGACCGCGTGTCGGATGGTCGAGCTTCGATGTTTGAGCGCATAGAGACGTTCAATATTCCATCGTGCTGAATTTTCATTGAAAATCTGTGATTCAACCTCCTCAAGATCTGCTTCGAGTTCGTTCACAATCGGAAAATAGCGATCTACGACAGCATCCATCAAGGCGTAAGAGACAAAGCCTGAGCCGAGCTTGAGCAACTCAGGCTCACGCTCACATCGTTCGCGAACGCCCAGAAAATTTTGCTGACTATCTCTACGGACAGACAAAATGAAATTGCGACCCACAAATATCGCGACCTCGCCCACATGCAAGTCCTCATCGCGTTTTTCAAGAAGCTGCATCACGATAAAGACGGTATCTCCGTATTCTTCGATCTTGGGTCGCTGATGTCCTTTGGCCGCATCCTCAACGGCCAATGGATGCAAGGAAAACTCCTCTTGCATTTGATTGAGCTCATCTAGCGTGGCATCGCGCATGGCGACCCAAATAAAACACCCTGGCTTGGTCATCCATTCACTGATATCCGCAACGTCTATATCGGCAACTTTCTGACCGTCTTGGTACACCACGCAATTGATTAGCATTTCATTGAACCTTTGGTTCGCAGTTGAAAAAGTCAGTTCACCAAGAAGGTTAACTTCGTAGTGTGGGTCTAGTCCACCTTCCGGGGGGAGGCGCGGCACTATTTTTCCCAATTTATGCTAGAATCTTTTGTGTTTGAAAAATGGTGAATAAAAAGCTAATTTCAGATGCTCTGAGGTTCTTCCAAAGAGCGTATGTATTTAGTATTTTTTAGTCCCTTCAGACTATTCCCTGATAGCTCAGTCGGTAGAGCGACGGACTGTTAATCCGCAGGTCGCTGGTTCGAGCCCAGCTCGGGGAGCCAAGTACATGAAAAAGCAGCCTTCGGGCTGTTTTTTTTTGAATTAAACCTATGGTCTCAAGATTTGATCTTGATTTTAGATCTAGATAAGTGTGGATCAGTTTCGTTATTTTTCGCACAAGCATGCGTGACTCATATTTCATGCATTCGTGCTATCATGCCGCATGAATGCACTATTGCATGAAAATATAATGGGGTGTAAATATGGCGCACGCTTTAGCAGTCCCACCTATGGTTAAGAGCGTCGGGGCGAGTGGACAAATTTCCTTAGGTAAGGAGTATGCCGGCCGCCAAGTGTTGGTAGAAATGCCGGCAGAAGGTGTATGGATTATTAAAACAGCCAGGATTGTGCCTGATAACGAGGCTTGGCTTGAAAATCCACAGATCAAACAGCGTGTTGCACGCGCTATTGAATGGGTATCTCAACATGCTCCAGAGGCATCTGATCCAGATAAGCTTGTAACGAGGAAGCAGGATGTCAAGCGTAAAGCTCGTTCAGCTTGATTTAAATAACCCTGCATTTCAGGAATCATGGTTTGAGTTGGTGGCAGACGAGGCTGAGCGAGTACGTGCGATGCTAAAAAAAATCACCAAACTCACATGGCAACAGGTTTATACGGATAAAGGTTTACATTGGGAAAAAATATATAGCGTGACACCTCCGCGTGGCGTGGATTCGATTTATTCGTTTCGTTTAAGTAAGTCTTCACGAGATTTGGGTTTTCGAGACGGACAGTTTTTGCGCGTTTTATTGGTTTGTGCGGATCACGACGGAACCTATGGGCGAAAGTGATGTGTTCTTTTTATTATCGTTACACTTTCCATTGCACGGTCACATAATTGATAAGTAAGTTATTGAAAAATATAAGATAATTTTAAGCTGCCTACGCTGTTCATCCGCAGGTCGCTGCTTCGAGCCCAGCTTGGGGAGTCATAAATACCAATAAAAAGCCCATCTCAAAAGGATGGGCTTTTTGTTGAGCTATCACAGGGGTATTTGAAAAACACCCCAATAGTTGGATGGGTGTCCAACTTTTAGGGTGCAGTTCACAAAGATGGTTTTGAATTTAGTAAAACTCCGATCAATGGCGATGAAAATTCTTGATAGCTGAGTTTGCCAAGTCTTTATGCTCCGTGGGATCAATTGCAGTAATTTGTTCTATAAATTTCTTAATATCAATCTTCTTACCACCCAGCCATGTCCCTTGGACTTTCACTTTCTCGAGAATCTCGTTTGGATTCACAGCAGTAATGTCGGCCGACAGCTCTACTAAATCAGCATACTTACCGACTTCAAGCGAACCAATTTCTTGATCGCGTTTGAGTTGATAGGCGCCATTGATCGTGGATGCTTTAAGCGCTTCATCCAGGGTGACTGCCTGATTGGGACCATGAACCTTGCCCGAATCAGTGGTACGCGTCACCATGCGCTGAATGTTTCTTAAAGTATCTGGGGGAGAGACCGTTCCATCATTGTGAAATGTGGTGCGTGTTTTCATTTTCATCGCATCACCCACGCGCTGCCATTGAGCCCCGTATTGAGACGCAAACATCGTTCCGTCTAACAGATCACCCCAATAGATGTACTGAAATGGCGCCATTGAAACAGTCACCCCAAGTCGTTCAGCGCGCTGAAATTGATCTGCCCGTGCAGCACCTAAATGCTCAACGCGCCAGCGGTGATCGGTTCCAATCAGCTTGTATTTGTTTAAAGCATTTTCATAGGCGTCGAGCACCACATCAAATCCAACGTCGCCATTGCAATGAAACGCCATTTGATAGCCCATAGGCGCATATTGATCGAGCAATTGGTCGAGCTGCGCGCGCGTGTAATTCATGCCCTTTTCGAACAGTGGACCCAGAAGAATATTCGCCTGTTTGGTTCGGGCGTTATCTAAATAACCAAAACTCTGTGCAACAGTTCCCAGCCATGGGCTTCCATCCGCCCACAGCTTGATGCCATTTTTACGAACCATGCTGGGATCAGGCCATGTCACTTTCGCGGCTGCATCTGGCTCAATGGCCATATGATAAACATGCATTCTTACTGGGCTGTCCGGGACTGATGCTAATGCCTCGTAACCCTTGTACATGCCGGTGTTGTAAGTGTGCTCCGATGTTGAGGTGATGCCCATTGAGGCCATATACGCATACCACTTGGCGCTGGAGAGCAAAATGTGGGGTATTGCTTTGGGAAGGATCGGGCCAATCACTGCCATTAATGCAGCCGACTCATTGGCAACGCCATTGGAGGTGCCGTCTTGAAATCGACCATAGCTGCCGCCCACTGGGTTGACAGGCGGCTTGTCATCTTTCCAGCCTAAAATTTTGACGACTGCAGTATTGAAGTAAACCGCATGCCCAGAATTATCAATCACGATGATTGCACGACCGCTTGGCGTTAACTGATCCAGTATGTCCCGTGTTGGCAGAGGAGCCTCTTGCAACAATCTGTCTAGGCCATTGAATACCAAAGGTCTGCCGGCTGGAGCTTCTGCGTCCGCCTTTTTTATGGTTGCTTGGACATCTGCCCATGTTTTCGCGCCAACGTAAGGTGCAATCCAATAGGCGGGAGCTTGTGTCGTAATGCCCGACAGAATCGGGTGATTGTGCGGATCAATAAAGCCGGGCATGAGTACGGTAGAACCTAAATCCTGTACTTTTGCGTTAGGTGCACTGGCACGTACATTCTGGAGCGACCCAATAGCGGTAATCTTTTTTGTCACGGTATCAAAGGCAATGGCCTCAGCACGTGGATTCTTATCGTCCATCGTAATAATGGTTGAGGCCTTCAAAATCTGTATTTCTGCTAACGCTAAATTAGACATGCAGTAAAGCGAAACAATGGGAAGAGTCTTGAAGATTGATTTGTAGTTCATATCTATTCCAATAGACGAAATTATGAGTTAAGGGATTTCAGCACACTGTATCAACAGAAAATATTTAAAATTTAAAAGTTACTGCAACAGCAGCGCCAAACATATTTAAGTCAACATTTGTATTGTTAGGCTTAAACTGGTAGTAGACGTTTTTAGCAACAAGTGACACATCACCCCAGTCGTATGAGCGACCCATTCCCAGATATGCTTGGCTGGTAAAGCTTGAACTTTGCCCACCGCCAGCATCGACATAAAAAGGGACGAAGTAGTTTGATTCACCCAGATTCCATCTGCCCTTGAGTCCAGCAATCGCGGCAGTGATATTTTGTGTGCTGGTCTGCTTGAACGATAGGCCGAACGCTGGATCAGAAATCGTAGTGCTTGCATTGAGCCAAAGATATCTTGCACCGATCAATCCATCTACATATGAAGTTTTCGAACTGTATAGATTGAAACTTGGTGCGAGGGTAAACATTGAAAGCTTGGCAGTCGTATTGGCGTTTAGATCCGCGCGTCCAATCACGGCAGAGGAGTTTTTACCAAGATCTCCATACATCGCATCCAGATAGACGCCAAATTTATTGCTCCGAGCCTCAGCGACAATCATGGCTGCCATCTTGATATCAGATAAGAGGTCGCCTGGAGTGAGCTTGATCTGACCTGTTGATAAATTATTATGGGATAGCGACCCCCTAATGCCAAGCGCCCAAACATAAGGGGTGATGCTGTAACTCCATTGGTCTTTTATTGGGGATGAACTTGCTGGCGTGCTAGCAGCAGGCTGCGCACTGGCAAATTGGGCCGTCATGAGTCCAGTCAAAAGTAAGGCAAGGGGAAATTTCATTTAGTGCATTCCTAGCTAAATCAACAATAAAAATGAGGATTTCTGTTACGAAATGCCCATCACTCACTGACCGTCTATTTGTATTTTGAAAATTTTGATAGTTTTACTTTGGGAAAATGAACGTCATGCTTGCTCGACCCCCCCAGCCAGAGGGGCCTCCCGGGACGCTGCTTAAGTAATAACGTGCGCCTACTTGAAATGAGACAGGTACTTCGCCGATTTTGACCAGTTTAGAAACAGTTGCATTCAAGGGGTTTTCTGCCCGTCGCGCATCCCAGTTGAAAGTAGACTGGGTGTTGATCGAATAGGTCCAGGCGCTTGGAGTAACGTAAGAGATAAATGGCTGATAGAACAGATTATTAGCCGTGCCATTGACCGCGCTTCCTCCAGCGCTCCATGTGTTGTATGTGAGTAGACCTGCCGTCCATGGTGACTTCATCACCAAACCAACAGCGCTCAAGCCGACGCCTGTTTGAGAGGTGCCGAAATTCGAACCGGAGAGCGATGGGGTGCTGACAACAGGACCAACGCCCCATATCAATCCATTTGAAGCGGCGGGTGAGAAAAAAGTTTCTACAACGATAGGGCCGGCCCCTGTGCCGCTGTATCCATTGACATTATTGAGTGACTCGAAGGTCATGACTGGCCTAACAATGTAGTTCCAGTTGTTATTGAGCTTAAGGGGGACGACTGGCTGAACGACCAAGCTATTGCTCGTTCCTTTTTTGTCTAATCCAATATTGGCATCGTAGTTGTATTGAAAAGGAACGGATATCAACGATGCGACAGGATTGGTTAGTTTTTTTGCCAGATCGCTTGTTGCAGTATTAGCGGGCTGTGCTAACGCTGAGCATGAAATTAAGCTGTATAAAAAACCTGAAGCAAGTAGGTGAGTTTTCATGTTTCCACGATTAAATGTTCATTAAACAAAGTTGATGAACATTAAACGAGACAGATTTTCATTACCTACAAAAACCTACACTCCTGGGTATTGGTGATTTCAAATAATTTTGATGCGCGACAATAACTGGTAGCCCTCTCCTCTAATGGCGCGAATCCCTTTACCTTCAATTCCGGCATCATTGAGCTTTTTGCGAAGACGAACCACACGGACTTCGAGTGCGGCTTTTGATTGCTCATGCATCTCAATTTCACCGCAAAGTTCCAATAATCTGAAATAAGGAAGATTTCCATTTGGAGATTCATTGAGTGCTTTTAAGATCACTATTTCTTGTCGACTCAACTCGACTGTTTTAGTACCCGTCAAGCTCATCATACGCGGGTTAAGAATCAAATCTTGCCTGTCATATTGTTTCAATAAGCGTCGGGAAACACTACCTATGGCAGCCATCAGCTCAGCACTCGATATCGGCTTGGTGAGGTAAACATCTGCTCCAGAATCATATCCATTAATACGATCCAATTCTCGGCCGCGAGCGGTCAGCATGATGATGTACAGGTCTGGATTCGAACGCTTATATCGTCTCGCTATGCTCAGACCGTCTTCACCCGGAAGATTAAGATCTAGGATCAGAAGGTCTATGTGGGTATGTGTGACGAGATCATCCAATTCCTCTGCGGACTCGGCTGCGTGGACTGTAAAGCCGGCCTTGGAAATATCTCTTTTAAGAAGGTCTCTAAAATCATCATTGTCTTCTACCAACGCAACTTTCAGGAGGGTATCCATAATTTAAAAATAACTTTATTCTGTTGAAATTGATACGAAACGAGACCGCCGATTAACTGCATCAGTTCGTAAACAAGATAGAGACCTAGTCCTGAACCGCTTATTTTAGTAGCCGAGGAATTTCTGTAATATTTTTTGAATACATGCTGAGGATCTGGCGCACCCATTGAACCCACATCATTGATGAATTGAACATGTACGCCGGGTGTACCGTTGATATCTTGAGCACTTGTTTCGATATAAATCTGTGATGCCTTAGGTGAATATTTGATGGCATTTTCTAAGATATTTGAGACGATAATACGCAAGATATCTTGATCTGTATGCACGATTGGATTTTCATGGCAGGTGAGGGATGTATAGCTTTGAGTTTTAAATTGGTAAAGCAAGTTGTTGATAAAGTCATCTAGTCTGAATGTTTTTTTGTGAACTTGCGTCGACTTTGCATCGATTTTACCGAGTTGAAGGCAGCGTTCGATAATAAAGTTAATGTTGTTCACAGCGCGGTTTGCATGACCCTCGAGATCAGAGCCTGAAACCTTTTCATCCACGACAAGTTTTAAGACAGAAAGCGGAGTCTTGATCTCATGAGACAACATGGCCATGAGCATGGATTGTTCTTCGCGTTGCTTCCGTTCGTGATCCGCCTCTGATTTGAGTGCCATCGTGCGGCTTGACTCAATTTTTAATAATGCTTTTGCGCGGTACTGAAGCAAAAAGAAAAATACCAATCCGCTCACCATGCTGTAGATATGCAGTGAATGCAAAGCAAGATCTCCTCCTGGAAGCCAGCCTTGAAGAGAAAAGATTGCGATCGTCCAAAGCGCTAAATTGAAAAAATAAAAAATACGTAATACATTGATTGGTAAGGCATCAGCCTTTAAAGTAGATTGATTAATATCCACTCCAAACAGTGAGGAAATAAGAAAGAACGAAATAGTGATGAAAACTAAAAGGCTATTCAAATTAAATGTGAGAGGCTGATTGGTCAAGAAATTGAGTGTAATGATCAGAGATGAAAAAAAGAGCAATAAGTTAAAGACGGCATTAAACGATTTTTTAAGTCCATAATCTCTCAATAGAAATTTATTGGCCAAAATTCCAAAGAGTGGATAGGTCACGACAAGGAAACTAAAAAAACTATTCATCCTAATCGGATCGAAATAATCATCGAAAAGGATTTTAAATATTCCGCCATGCAATGACGTGTGTAGAAACGCAAAGATCTGCTGAGCAGCAAATATTCCTAGTACTAACTCGCGATGTAACACCCAGCTGATGAGTAGCCACAATGCGATCAGCAGTGTCAGTGTCGAATATGCTGCATAGACCAGAAGTTCTTGGCGATCGCTTTTTTGATATTGAGCAAGCGGCATGACTTCAGCATTGACTAGATAGCTGCGGACGGACTTAATCCTGAGGTAAATTTCTCGCTCTGCCGGTCGAGGTGCTAATTCGAAGTTATAGCTGACAGCTTCGATATCGGAAGCTTTCCATGGGTATTTGTTTCCCACTAAGGGCTTTTGTTGTGGGAGTGCGGAATCGAACAGCTCGATTTCTTCAATAAAAACAGGTCTGATTTTGAGTATAAGTGGCTGTGAGTTTGCTGCGATTTTTAACTTCAGCCAAAACGTTCCCGTTTTATAACCGCCTGTCAGGGCTTCTTGATAGGGAATGAATTCTTTTTGCTCAATTTGTGAGATTGAGAGTGAATTGCTTTTGTCTTCAAAATAAGCTTGACTCAGGAGGTATTGGTCTGAGTTTTTTGCATAGGCAGGTAGTGAACCAAGAAAGTTCGCCAGTATTAAAAAAAATATTATTGTCAATTTTTTCATGTCTGAATAATTTTAGGCGAGATTCTTCAATGGTCAATTCTTTCCATTGCGATGCACAGGAGAGTGGGTCACGATCATGACGCCCCTGTAGGGATTGGTAGGTATCCTTGTCGAGTCTTTGACATCATATGCTTAGCGATGTTTTAGCTTTCTAGCTAAACCGTTTAATCAAAATTATGTGTGAGTTCCCGCTATGTGCATGTGGTGTAGAAAATCTGCGTTTACAGAACATTTGACTGCTAATTTTTCAGACAAACGCCGAAAGCTGATGCTTTTTACCGGCGCCGGCTCCATAACAGCTGCATTTCATGCCAGTTTGAATGCTCAGGATATCGAGCGTCCTGATACGGTATTCCGTAATGGTTCAATTTATACGATGTCGGGCAATGCTCAAAAAGTCGAGGCCCTGGCAGTTAGAAATGGAAAGATTTTGGGTGCAGGCTCGCTTGATCAGATCATGAGCTTGACTAAAAATAAACCAACGATCGTCAACTTAGACGGTAGGACGGTATTTCCTGGGTTTATTGATCCACATAATCATGTCGTACTCAGCAGCTTGTTTGATCAGTTGCTGATCAATGTAGGTTTTGCAAAATACAAAACGAAAGACCAAGTCAAGTCATTCATAAAAACAACCGTGGCTAAAACGCCGGCAGGTCAGTGGTTGGCTTTCGGCTTTTATGACAATCTGCTCCAAGGCGGAGACTGGTCGATGGCTGAAATCAATGAGATTTCGACGAGCCATCCCATCTTTATCTTGTATGTGAATGGTCACGTCGGGGCCGCCAATTCGTTGGCTTTTTCAAAGGCAGATATTCCGCAAAACGTCGGTATGCTGCCAGGTGGCGGATATTTTGGGCGTGATAATAATGGCCAATTGAATGGCTTGATTTATAACGAACCTGCCTTGATGAAGTTTGCCGATCTCGCTGTGCCTAAACCATCCCCTGAATTGCTTGAGAAGGCGGTGGTGCAATATGCGAAACAAGCTGCTGCATCAGGTTTGACGACATTGCACGAGCCGGGAACTGTCAAGCCTCAATGGGTGGAGTCTCTCGCAAAGCTTTCTAACTTCTTGCCGATCAGGATGAGCGCCAGCTTCAGCTCAGAAGCTGTAGAAGAGAGTAAAAAATATACGTCTCTTGGCCCAGCAAATCGGGCGCGCATCTTGCCAAATAGCCGTTTTTCTTTGTATGGCATGAAATGCTGGGTTGATGGCTCAAACCAAGGTGAGACTGCCGCGCAATCGAAGCCCTATCTGAATACCGATAAAAAGGGCACGTTAGGCTATACGCAAATTCAAATGACTGAGATTTGCAAAAAGGCCAAGGCGGCTGATTGGACGATGTTAGCGCATTGCCAAGGGGATGCTGCGATCGAGGAGTATCTCAATGCTCTTGAAGCTGTGTATGGTGCGAATCCTGCCATGGGCCTGATGCGTCTGGAGCATGCGACTATGGTGCGTCAAGATCAACTTGAGCGAATCAAAAAGCTCGGCTATGAGCTGACTTTTATGACCGATTTCGTCTATTTGTATGGTGCCGCGTATAGAGACTCAATTTTTGGACCAGAGCGAGCTGCATTTATGGTGCCATGCGCAGCTGCCCATAAAGCTGGTCTTCACTACTCAGTTCATTCAGATAACCCCGCTGCAGGCATGCCATTGAGTCCTTTACGACACGTACAGATACAACTCATGCGCCAATGTGTCGCCGATGGCTCTGTCGTGGGACCTGACCAAAGAGTGGACTTGGATACTGCTCTTCGCGCGATCACAATCAATCCTTCTCGGCATATTGGTATGGAGCATATGCTTGGCACCCTCGAACAGGGTAAAGAAGCAGATCTTACTATTTTAGAAAAAGATCCCTTCACGACGGAAGTGAGTGTGATCAGTGCGATTAAAGTATCTGAAACATGGGTGGCGGGCCAAAAAGTTTTTGGTTGATCCTGAACTGCCCCTATTAATAGGGGCATTGCGCTTTTAGCTCAGGTTTATCCGGCATAACTCTTTGCAAAATATCAACCGCCTTCGATAGCGTTTAAAAAAAATGTTCTTTTGGGCAGCTGGCTTGAGGTCAGATTTCTTTTGCCTGTCGCGATACGCTGACTGGTAATGGCGCGGTCACATTGAGATGGACATCGCGCTGTGGGTAGGGGATTGCTATGCCCGCCTCAGTAAGTTGTTGATAAATTGCGTGACGCAGATCGCTGTCGACGCTACGTGCCGCGAGTTTTGGGCCGAGTTCAACCCAATAAACAAGGACCATGATAAGTGCATTGTCTGCAAAGTCTTCAAAAAAGACCTCAGGAGCAGGCGTTTTGAGGGTGCTTGGGTGGTTAGCAGCAGCTGTTAACAATAATTGCTCTGTCACTCTCGTATCCGCACCGTAAGCAATGCCAATCCTCAATTCCCGGCGGATTTGCTGGTTGGAATACGTCCAGTTGGTGACTTGAGTTTCAAGAAAACTGGAATTGGGCACCAAGGCTTCGACACCATCGAAGCCGCGAATAGTGGTTGCTCGCATATCGACTGCTGTGACATGCCCGATTGTGCCACCCAATTCTATGATGTCACCGACACGTACCTTGCGCTCGAACAGGATAATGATGCCACTGATAAAGTTTTTAATGATGGTCTGCGTGCCGAAGCCGACGCCAATGGCCAGCGCACCGCCCATAAAGGCAAAGACCGTCAGAGGAATGCGCGCGAGATTCAGCACGAATACGATTAGACCAATTGCCAATAAAATCATGACCCAGCGGCGGATGACGGATGCCAACTGATCGCTAATTCCAAAGCGACGCACCAGAAATATCTGTAGGCCTTGCAATACTTTGGAAAATAACCAGTACCCAAGGACAAACAGCAGTATCGCTACGATACTCTTGCCAAGGGTCACGCCATAGCTGACTGTCACCTTTCGACCATCTATTTCAGATACATCATCTACTGAAAATAATTCGAATTGCCAAAAGCTTTGAATTGTCGAAAAAATACGCTCGCCAACTTGATTGGCCTTTAGGCTGAGCGAAGCGTTTGTGGCTTGAGCAGTGTCATCGCTCCACCTTGCTAACTGTCGTTCAAAGCGATTGGCAGCCAGTTCAAGTCTGTCGTACATGGCAGCTCTTTCATTGAACAGCGCCAGGAGCTCTTTCGCCTGATTGTGCTCAGCTGTATCTGGAGCAATATTGGCTACTCGTGTTTCCTGCTCGCGAATGGCAGCCTGTGCGGAGTTACGCTGTTCCTGTGACAAGCGCTTTCGATTGATCAAGCCTTGATAGATTTTATCCAGGGAAGCTTGCGCCTGCCTCCTTTGTTCTAAATTCCCTCCCGAGAGAATCAGATAACGCTTCTCCCATGCGTCATAGACGATCTGAGTCAGTGTTTCTAGTGCGTTGAGGCCATCCAGAATAATGCCGTCAGTGATCAATGCCTGATCCAGCACGGACAGTCGCTGTCCTTCCTTGCTATCGGGCAGGGGGGAGCTAGCCAAAAGCTTGGTGCGCTCCCTTTCGTGATTGCGCCTGCGCTCGTTTGCTTTGGCTGTTTCCTGACTGAGTCGTTTGCGCAAGGCAGTCATGCGAGTGCGTTGGGCATTCAGATCGGTTTCGGTCAATTGCTGAGCGGCAAGAGCCTTCTTTACCACGCGTGTGAGCTCATCACTGAGTACGCGCATTTGCGACGCTTTGAGCTTAAGCAGATCTTCGTCTATGGATAGCACCGCCAGTTCAGATTCGGCAACTCGTTGACGCAATTCAGCCTGTTCTTGCGCCAACTTCGCCTGAGCTTTGGGCTCTTCGCCACGAGCATTGGCAAAACGATCCTGGCTGAGCCGCAGTGCTTCATCGGCGCGACGCTTTTGTTCAAGTTGAGTCTGCTTTTCTACTTCCCTAATTTGAAGACCGCTGAGCAACCCCTGAAGTTTGTCTAGTTGACCGTCTAGTTCGTCGCGCAAGGCATCGACAGCGATGGCTGAATAGGGAGGGAAGTCACCGAGTGCTTGGACCTGGGGTAGGCTTGACAAAAGCGGAGGTGGAGCTTTTTGTAGAGCGGCAAGCTCATCGAGTTTTTTGATTCTTTCAGCTTGCAGGAAGGCGAGTCGATCCAATAACCGTTGCTTGTCAGCCTGACTTACGGCGTCAGCATTCGGCAAATCATGGTTATTCGGTAGTTTGGCATCACGCTGCCGCTGAGTTTCGGCTAACTGGGATTCTACTTTCGCACGCTGCTCCGGGATTCCGGTTTCACTTTGAATAGACGGCTGCTTGGGCTGGATGCCTGGCAAGCTAATCTGTCCGGATACCAGGTTCGGAAGAAATAAGCAGGTCATCATCAAGCAAAGGCTCTGGAGAGCTTTTTGCGAGAAAATCAGAAAGGAGAAACGAGTCATGAGCGATCTCTTGCATCAGGGAACTGCAGAAACAGCATTTAAATCATCATACTGCCGTTGTTTGAAGGCGAGTTTTAGCTATTCGCGTCGGTGTGAAGAACGGGTCTACCTGCAAACATCAGCCAAATATACCCCAGCACTCCCGAGCATAGCGAAGCCACCAAAATGGCAAACTTGGATGAATTGATCATTTCCGCCTGGTCGGAGAAGGCAAGGTTCGTAATGAAGATTGACATCGTAAAGCCAATGCCGGCAAGCAAACCTGAACCGAAGATATGTTTCCACTGAAGATCCGAAGGTAGCTTGGTGAGACCTAACAAAACCGCAAAGAGACAAAACATCGTGACGCCGATCGGCTTTCCGAGAACAAGCCCCGCAATAATCCCGAGACTATTGTCTGTCATGAGATCTTGCATTGCATCTGTCCCGATAATCACACCTGTATTTGCCAGCGCAAAAATTGGCAGAATACAAAAGACCACTGGTTTGTGGAGTAAATGCTCAAGTCGCTGAGATGGGGAGGGGATATCTTTGGATCGACTTGTATATGGTATGGCAAAGGCGAGAAGCAAGCCTGCAACGGTTGCGTGCACGCCTGATTTAAGCATCAAAAACCACATGATGACCCCACCCACTAGATAGAGGGTCAAATTCATGATGCGCCAGATGCGATTCAGACAGATTAGGATCCCAAATACGATTAGGCTGCCAGCGAGATAGAGGAGTGACAAATTCGAGGTGTAAAAAACAGCGATCACAATGATCGCGATCAGATCGTCGATGACAGCCAAGGTTGTCAGGAATAACTTGAGCGATGCTGGGATACGGCTACCGAGTATGGCGAGCACGCCGAGCGCGAAGGCAATGTCAGTCGCCATCGGAATGCCAAGTCCGGCTTGTGTCTGTGCTCCACGATTGAGCGTGAAATGAATGATTGCGGGAATCGCTACGCCACCAAAGGCTGCCACCATCGGTAACAGGGCATCTCGGAAATTTGATAATTTTCCGCTGTACACCTCACGTTCTAGTTCAAGCCCGATCAAAAAGAAAAATATCGCCATCAGTCCGTCATTGACCCAATGCTCGACGCTTAGCCCAAGAATTTTCGTATTCCAAAATTCAAGATACGCTGGATGCAGGGCACTATTCGCGATAGTCAGTGCGATGAGTGTGCTGAGCATCAAAAGAATGCCTGCGCTCTTGTCTGATTCAAAAACACCCTTGAATATTTTGGAGAAAGTCATTGAAGGTTATTTTCCTGGCAACATATTGTGCAATGCATGATGCATGTGATTGCGAAAATCACATCCTAACCTGATAAGTGTTCGGCTCCAAACTTATCAATCTCAAAATGAGCAACATGATCCTTCTTGGCGGGCATTCCTGATCGTGTCGATGGTCGGCGTTTTTTTTATCGACATCGCTCATGCGATCATCATCAAGCTGTCTTGATCTGTAATGACTTAAAGTGATCAGAAGACAATAGCGTCAAGCTTTGATTAATTCCACCACCTTCAGAGCGGCGGGGGATAGGGTTCTGTTTGCATGGAAAATGATGTTACAGCTGAGCTCTGTACCTGCAGGATATTTGAGAGGTAGTTGAACTAATTGCTTTTTGGCAAGCTCTTGGGAAATGACTTCGCGTGTGCAGAAAAGAACAACGTCAGTGCTGAGTGCTACGTTACGAAGTGCTTCAAGGCTATTGCATTCGAGGGCGAGGGGTAAATGATTCCCTTCAGTATCGCCACATAGCTTGGCTAGAAGGCTACGCGCCCGAGGGGGTAGGTGAGTGGCAGCCAGACGGTACTTTGAGAGATCTTTTCTGAGGATACGACGGGATGCAGTCAGAAGGGGATGCCCCTGCCTGACAAATAGACCCCCATGTTGTGATGGGAGTTTGATGACTGAAAATTCAGCGGATGGTGGCAAGCTGTGGGTAATGGCGATCACAAAATCGAGTGTGTGACGCTCCAGCATATCCAGCAGGCGTTTCCAGCTTTCAATTTCGACTCGCATGCTGATGCCCGGATAGTCTTTTGCCAATTGCGTGAGCAGTGGAGGCAGGTAAGTGGCTGCCGGAAAGACGCCAACTCCCATCGCGACCTCACCACTCTCTAGGCCGCGAATCATGTGTGTTTCATGTTCAAGCGTCTGCGTTTGAGCCAATACCTGCCTAGCTCGAAGTAAGACTGTTTCTCCGGATTTAGTTAAGAGAACGCTTGAGGCTGTGCGATCAAGGAGTTTTAAGCCCAGGGCACCCTCGAGAGACTGGATGCTGCGACTCAGCGCCGATTGAGTGAGGTGCAGACGCGCTGCAGCTCTTGAAAAATGAAGTTCGTCAGCAGTCACAACGAAATGTCTGAGTGCACGCAGTGTAAGCATCATGAGTTTTTATCATTAACAGTATGCCTAATATGCATTTGATTTAAATCAAATGCAAGCCTAAAGTCGGTTTCAATATTCGTGTTTTCATGAATTTAAAAGAGCTACCAGACGGATTGAACATTGATTCGACCGAAAACAGCCACCGAACAGGAGACGTAATGAGAAAAATGATATCGATACGCGTAGTAGCCAGCTTGTTAGGCGCGCTGGCGAGTATTTCCATGGTGAATGCCGCTGTGGCCTCTCAGCCCAGCTGGCCTGCTAAGGATAAGCCCGTCACTCTTGTCGTGCCGTTTCCTGCCGGATCGGGATCTGACGCATTGGCGCGCATGCTGGCAAAAGAGGTCACCGATCAAACTGGCGCAACGGTGATTATTGAAAACAAGCCAGGCGGGGGAACGGTGATCGGTGCACAACAAATCGCTAAAAGTCCGAACAATGGAAATTACCTGCTTTACACCATCGTGGTGACGCACACTCAAAATCCCCATCTTTTCGAAAAACTCCCCTACGATCCTTTCAAGGATTTCACGCCCATCATCCAGCTCGTGCGCTCTGCAACTGTTCTGACCGCGAATAAAGATGCTCCATTCAGCCAGACAAAGGATTTGATCAGTTATGCCAAGGCGAACCCAGGGAAAGTCAATTTTGGCTCTTTTAGCATGGGATCCACCTCGCATTTGAATGGAGAGATTCTCAAGCGCGCAGCCGGAATTGACATCGTGCACGTTCCGTACAAAGGGACTGCAGATGCCAGTCGCGCGTTGATGGCAGGAGAAGTTCAGATATATTTTGACGGTACAGCGACTGCAGTTGAAAAATGGCGCGCGGGTCAAGTCAAGTTACTCGGACCTGCCACTGACAAGCGATTGAGTGTGTTGCCTGATTTGCCGACACTGGCTGAACAAGGTCTGGCGGGTTTGGATATTGTCGGCTGGCAAGGAATTTTTGCGCCAGGCAATACACCGCCTGAAATTGCCAATCAAATAGCGACGGTTTTTCGCAACGCAATGAATACTCCCAAGATTCTCGACTACATCAAGAATGGTGGAAACGAGGTGAGCGGAGCGGGTCCTAAAGAGTTCGCCAAAATCGTACGCAACGATTACGACAGATGGGGCGAAGTGATTCGAGCAGCCGGCATCCGTCTGCAATAACGTGGGTTTGATTCAAAGGGTATTGACTATGCATGAGCTTGTGATTCGTGGTGGCACTTTGGTGGATGGAACCGGAAAACCCGCCTTTACAGCCGATATCGCTGTAAGTAACGGTCGTATCACCGAGGTGGGTAGAAAAATCGGTCAGGGCCGACGAGAAATCAATGCTGAAGGGTGTCTGGTGACGCCCGGCTGGATCGACATACATACCCACTATGATGGTCAAGCGACATGGGATCCGTATTTAAGTCCCTCGACCTGGCATGGTGTGACGACCGCAATCATGGGTAATTGTGGTGTTGGATTTGCCCCAGTCAAACCGAATCGTCGAGAGTGGTTGATCAAGGTAATGGAAGGTGTCGAGGATATACCTGGTTCGGCACTTTCAGAGGGTATTCAGTGGGAGTGGGAAACTTTTCCCGAATACCTGGATGCACTTGAGCGTAAGCCCAAAGCCTTGGATATTGGAGCTCAGGTACCTCATTCAGCGGTACGTGCCTATGTGATGGGAGAACGCGCAATCAATCACGATGAGGCGAATCCTGCCGACCTTTTGGCCATGCGGAACTTGGTCAGGCAAGCGATGGATGCCGGAGCGATGGGTTTTACAACATCCAAAACATTTCTTCATAAATATGATGAGCGCAAGTATCCTCCAGGGACATTTGCAACAGAAGAAGAACTGATGTCGCTGGGAACGGTACTGGGCGAAGCGGGACATGGTGTGTTTCAGATGACAGCCAATCATCCGGCCATGGAGATGGAAATCCCATGGCTGAACGCCTTGGCAAAAACTAATCATCTTCCGGTGCTATTCAACCTTCAACAGACTGATGCTGCTCCGGATATTTGGAAAAGCTTATTAGCAAAATTAGAGCAGGCCAGAAAAGAAAATGTGCCTTTAATGGGGGGGATCAGCGGCCGCCCATTAGGCATTCTGTTTTCTTGGAGAAGCAGTCTGCAACCCTTCATGGCACATCAGACGTTCAAAGAATTGCAACAATTGCCTTTTGAAAAAATGATCGAGCAGCTTCGCAAGCCTGAGATTCGAAGCCGGATGTTGTATGAAAAGCCTGGCTTGCTTGACCGAAGAGCGACGACATTGTTCAGTAGCTTTAATAAGATTTATCCCTTGGGCGACAATCCGGACTACGAGCCCTTGCCTGAGCTGAGCGTCGCGGCGGTGTCTGCCCGAACGGGCGTCTCTCCTCTGGAAATCATTTATGACATGATGATGGAGCAAGATGGAAAAGCCATTCTTTACTATCCGTCGTTCAACTATTCCTATGAAAATTTAGATCATCTTCATGAGATGTTGCAGCACGAGAATACCGTCAATAGCCTCTCGGATGGCGGCGCGCATTGTGGCTACATCTGCGATGTCAGCATGCCAACTTTTATGCTGAGTTACTGGACCCGTGACCGATCAAGAGGGCCTAAGCTTTCGCTTGAGTTGATGGTCAAGCGTCAAACAATGGACACCGCGCGTATTTATGGCCTGAATGACAGAGGCGTGCTGCAACCTGGCATGAAAGCGGATATCAATATTATTGATCCTGACAAGCTTCGCTTGTATTGTCCTGAGATGATTTTTGACCTGCCTGCCGGCGGAAGACGCTTGGTGCAGCGTGCGGATGGTTATGTCGCGACCCTGGTCAATGGCGAAACAATTTTTGAGAATGGAATCGCAACAGGCACGTTGCCAGGCCAGCTTCTGCGCAGCCGGGCTGGCGGATTGTGATGGTGCCGATTAATCGAGCCGATAGAGTTTTCTAAGCGATTGATACACAAATAAATATCGCGCTCGCTTTGCATTGGAACCAGCAAAAAGTTGTAGCTCACGCCTTCGAGGTCAGATGCGCTCCGCGTTTGCATGTCTGAGGAATCGATCTAAAAGTAGTGATTTCGTTACGGCTCCGGCCTGGGTATTGCAACTATAAGCAATATAAAACATTAATATCCTACCTAAGCTTACAGATTTTCATTTTATTTTTTAGTCATTCCTCTGGAGATAATATGTTTAGTCATGTCATGGTGGGTGCGAATGATCTCGAAGCATCTAGAAAGTTTTATGATGCAGCGTTAGGGGCTCTGGGTATTGCGCCAGGCGCTCTCAATCGCGATATTCGATATTTCTACAGAACACCGACAGGGGTATTTGCCTTCACCTTGCCTTTGGATAAAAAACCAGCGACCGCTGCGAATGGCGGAACAATTGGCTTTTTAGCTAAATCCGTGGAACAGGTCGATGCGTTTCATGCTGCTGGTGTGGCAAATGGCGGAGTCAGCTGTGAGGATCCACCCGGTTACCGTGAAGGTCCTGCAGGAAAAATGTATCTGGCTTATTTGCGGGATCCAATAGGAAACAAGATCTGCGCAATGTTCAGAGCGCCTAAGTAATTATTGTTGTTTGAGTAAAGGGATGTTTGCATCCTTGAGGACTTTTTTCGAGGTTGCAAGTTCCGTGCGGAAAGCCTCAGTCAGCTGCTGGTCGGTCATCGGTTCGACGTTTAAAAATGCGGTTTCGAATTGACGCTCGAGTGATGGCTGCTTGAGTGCTTTCTGTAGAGCTGTACCTAACTTTTCCAAAATTGGTTTAGGTGTGTTGGCTGGTGCAACGATACCGTTCCAGACATAAAAATCAAAACCCTTCAGACCCGCTTCATTGATGCTGACCAGTTTGCGCTGGTCAGTGATCGGTGTTTTGCGCGTTGTGGCTAAGGCTTTGGCCCGACCGCTATCCACTAACGGATAGGCGACTGAAGGGGCAACGAGAGCCAGATCCAACCTGCCTGCACTCAAATCATTGATGACAGCTGCGGCACCTTTGTACGGGATTTGTGCCAAGTCCATTTGCCCGAGACCATTCATCCAGGCAAGTGCGATTTCGTTACCAAAACCAACGCTGGCGGCATTCAGTTTTCCTGGATTTGCTTTTGCGTAGGTGAACAGTTCTTGGGCTGTATTGAACTTGCTATTACTTGCCACGATCAGAATGTGTGGATAGCCCGATACACCACCGACAGGTGTGAAATCGCGGTCATAGTCGTAGCTGACCGACTCGTAGCGAGCGGGTCCGTGACTGAAAAAAGAATTAGAAGCTAAAAATAAAGTGTAACCGTCGGGTTTAGAGGCCATCATTTCTTTAGCCGCGATCAAGCCTCCTACACCGGGTTTGTTGGAAATGATAACTGGTTGACCAAGTTCTTTACCCATCTGCTCGGCAACGGCTCTGGCTGCACTGTCGGTCGGACCACCTGCTGAAAAGCCGACCAAAAGAGTGATGGGACGTGTGGGGTAGTCTTGGGCATGAACTGATTTCAAACTTTCAACAAGTAAGACAAAGCTACTTGCAAAAACGACTCCAAGGATGAGTCGTGTGAAATATCGACGTGAAAACATGTGTGATTTCCTATTCTTTTTTATTTTGGCTGCACGCCCGGAAAGCGTTCAATCAGTCTTTGACGCCACATGGCATCCTTTTCCAGTAACTTTCTTAATGCCACGGTTTGGTCGAGCGCACCTTTGGCCATTTGATTGATTTGCCAGGCCATACAGAAATTGGACGAGATTGCAGGCATGCCCAGATCCGCGAGCGTCATGATGGGACCCAGTGTAGGCATCCCCGCACCCGCGAGAAGAATCAGATCTGGCTTGTGTTTCAACAATTTTTTAGCAGCACTCAACACTGAATCATTGCGCATCATGTATATGTTGTGAAATCCTCCTGGTGTTTCAGGAGCCTCAACCGCACAAATCTCGACATTGCAGCGTTTCCAATATGCGACACTTTTTTCAGTTAACCATTCCGGGTACGGACTCACAAGTCCAATACGTTTGGCACCCAAACAGGTAAAAGCGCGACGGATGGATTGCGCAGCGGATACGATTGGATACCCATAGCGCGTGCTTAATTGCTCGAAGTGCGCATCCTCTTGAGCGGGAGTAAAGTGATAGGTGGATCCGGTGATCAAAAACCCCAGACCGCTGAGCGGTGCGTTGGCAAATGTGGAAATAAACCCGTCCATCCCACTTAAGAAGTCTTGAAGGCGCTCTCTCATCTCGGGCTGCGGGCTTGTCAGACGGCCAGTCAGTAGTGCAATATCCGTATCAAGCATCGCCTGCACTTCGGGTTCAGCAGTGGTGTTGGCCTGGGGGACAAGTAAACCTAGCGTTCCTCGCGCACCATATTCGACTTCATCAGTGATTGCAGGCATTTAGGAGACTCACAATATGAATAAAACAATACGATATTTTGCTGCTGCGATTGGTGCACTATTACTAAGTACATCCTTCGCACAAACTTGGCCAAGCAAACCCATCCGGATGATCAATCCTTATGCCCCCGGCGGTTTTGGAGACACGATCGCCAGACCGATGTTTGATCAGCTTGGACAAGCACTCGGTCAACCCATCATAGTTGAAAGTCAGGCAGGTGCCAACGGAACGCTTGCGTCCAATGTCGTCGCAAAAGCCAGTCCTGACGGGTATACGCTGCTGATTGCCAATCTCGGTCCGATTGCGATGAATCCCGTCCTGTACCCTGCGACGACTCAGGATCCATTAAAGGCATTTGTCCCCATTACTCAACTGGTTTCGGGCCCGTTAGTAATTTTGACGCACCCGGAGTTTGTAGCGAAAACTCTTCCAGAGTTGATGCAGTATGCACGCTCTAATCCAGGCAAAGTGACCTATGGCTCAGTCGGTCCTGGCAGTACGACTCACCTTGCGGGGGAGTTGCTCGCACTCAAAGGTAATGTGGATTTGTTGCATATTCCTTTCAAAGGCGCGGCGCCTGTCATCACGAATCTTTTGGGTAAACAGGTCGATATCGGGATTGTGAATATTTCCCTTGCCAAGCCTCACATTGATGCCGGCCGTTTGATTCCGCTTGCAGTGACGACGGTTAAGCGCTCAAGCATTTTGCCAAATGTGCCTGCGGTTGCGGAGGTCGTACCTGGCTTTGAGGTCAATCCGTGGTGGGGCTTGATGGCGCCAGCAGGAACGTCGCCAGAGATTGTCGCCCGCATTGAAAAAGAGATGATTCGGATACTCCAGATTCCTGCGATCGCATCAAGATTGCGCGAGAGCGGACTTGAGCCGGAGGGGACAACTGCGTCAGCGTTTGGAAAGACTATTGCTTCCGATCTTGATCAGTGGCGCGAGGTTGTCAAAGCAAACAAAATCACGCTTCAGTAAATAAGCGTGTTCAGGCGGGTCGTGTCACCTGCCTGACAGGCTTGATTATTTTTTATAGTTATTGATGACGGCCGCATCATCGAGACGACCCATGCCATGGCCGCTGGCTTCGATGAATTGCAGGAAAGCGGCATGCGCCATCGGCGCGGCAAAAGTGCTTTGTCTTGCTGAATCAAGCACAAGCCCCAAATCTTTGACAAAAATATCGACTGCGGACAGGACGTCGTCGTATTTTTCCGTGACCATCCGAGGTCCGCGATCACCCAGCATCCAGGATGAGGCAGCACCGCTCTTGAGGATTTCAAGCGTCGTTTCCATGGGTAAGCCATTTTCACGCGCCATGGCCAAGGCCTCGGCTGCCGCTGCGATGTGGACTCCGCAAAGTAGCTGGTTGATGACTTTCATCTGACTGCCTTTGCCATGTTCGGTGCCCAGAAAAAAAAGTTTGGCGCCGAAAGTTGAAAGCACGGGTTTGACGCGTTCGTAAATCGCTTGTTCTCCGGCAATCATGACTGTCAGTGAACCCTTTTCAGCACCGACTTTCCCGCCTGTGACGGGTGAATCGATCAAGTGGATTCTCTTTTCCGCCAAACGTGTGGCCAGATCTTTAACATATTGCGGGGGTAGGGTGCTGCAGGCGATAAATACGGAGTCTGGCTGCATGACAGCCGCTAAACCATTCTGACCAAATAGAACTTCTTCGGTTTGCTTGTCATTGACGACAAAGCTCACGATGACCTGGCATTTGCTTGCCATCAGGCTCGCATCTTGGCATGCGGTGCCGCCAACTGACTCTAACCATTTCAAAGACTCGGGATTAACATCACGGCCCATCACTGCAAAGCCTTTTGTCAGCATGTTCTGAGCAACGCCGCGTCCCATTGCACCTAAACCAACTAAACCAACTGAAGTCGCGGTTGTGCCAGCATTGTTTTGTGTCATTTTTTTCACTGATAAAGTCGCTATTACTGCTGTTGATAAATGCCAGCCGCTTTCGCGACATCACTCCACTTTTTACCATTAATGGCGATGCTCCTCGCCATTTCATCCGGGGTGCTAGCTACGATGACGTAACCTTGCTTGAGTAGTAAATCTTTGTGGGTGTTCAAGGCATTTGCGATTGCTTGATGCAAGACTTTCACAATTTCGGGATTGACTCCCTTGGGTAAGCTAAATCCATACCAGGTGTTTGAATCGTAGCCTTTGAGGCCTAGTTCGTCGAAGGTGGGAGTGTCGGGGAAAGTTGGTACGCGATTGGGACTACCCGTCGCGAGAATGCGTATTTTTCCCGCTTTAGCTAAAGCTTCCGCAGATGCCGTTTGTACAAACATCATTGAGATATGTCCGCCGAGCAAGTCATTCATGGCGGGTCCGCCCCCCTTGTAAGGAACGTGAATAATTTTCACATCGGCCATTGATTTGAACAGTTCGCCAGACATGTGCTGAGAGGTGCCAACACCTGCGGACCCATAGTTCAGTTTTTCTGGATTGTTTTTCGCATAAGCAATCAGGTCTTGGACGTTTTTGAAGGGCGAATCATTTTTGACTACGAGTACAAGAGGCGCATTGACCGCTATCGTGAGAGGCGTGAAGTCATTTTGAGGATCGTAAGGGACTGATTTGTACAAAGCAGGGCTGACCGCCAAAATGCTGTCTGTCGATAGCATGAATGTGTAGCCATCCGGTTTTTGACGTCGCAAATAATCTGCTGCAATCGTTCCACCAGCCCCAACTTTATTTTCAATTACGACTACTTGCTTGAGCTGTTTACCGACAGATTCACCGACCAATCTGGCTAAACTATCCGTACTCGCTCCTGCCACATAAGGGACAACTAACGTGATGGGTTTTTCAGGATAAGCTGCGTGCGCACTGAACGTGCTCAGCACCAATAAGCCCAACAGGATTAAATTTTCTCTGATAGTTGATAGATTTAAAGTTTTCATCCCGACCTGTCTCCAACGTCCTCTCAATAATATCGCCAGAGTACTGAGTTTATTGCTCAAGTATGCGAATTCTTGATTGAATGGGTATTTTTGACGCCGAATCTGTCGAGAATGTGGGCTGTCAAACCCTTTGCTAGTTCATTTTCGCCCAATAGAACGGTTCCGAGACTTTCGGCTTCCATGAGTCTGGCTTCCTCTTCGCTGTGCGCGGTCAAAAGCACGTTGACAGCAGGGTTCAGGGTGCGGGCGATTTCAACCATTTTTCTTGCGGCGATCGTGTCTGGTGTTGAGATCACGAGCAAGGCTGCGCGACTAATGTGGGCCTGGATTAAAACCTCTGCGGTTGTAGCGTCTCCACTCACGGCGGACACGCCTTCGTCGCGAAGTGCCTCGACAATAGCTCGATTTTCCTCGGCCACTACAAAAGCGATATTGTGCTGACGTAATGCGATCGCGATACGTTGTCCAACACGTCCGTAGCCAACCAAAACCACTTGTCCAGTCAGGGAGGTTTGTGGAGTGGACATCGGGAGTTCTGTTAAAGGATCGTGCCTGAGTTCAAGTTTTCTCGCGATCGCGGATTTTTTAAGAAGCCACGCGTGCAAGGGGGTGATACCGCTAAACAAGGCAGAATTTAAGGCGATGGAAATCAAGGCAGCTGCCAAGATCAGACTCTGTCCTTCCATAGGTAAGAGTTTCAGAGAGATCGCCAGACCCGCCAAAATAAATGAAAACTCCCCAATCTGCGCCAGGCTTGCTCCCACCGTGAGTGCAGTATGCAGGGGGTAACGAAATAGCAATACGATCGCGATTGCGGCAAGTGTCTTGCCGAAAACGATGATCAGGACGACAAGGAGTAGCTTGAGGGGCTGTGTCCAGATGACACTGGGTTCGAACAGCATGCCGACCGATACAAAAAACAGAACAGCAAATGCATCACGAAGGGGCAAAGACTCTTCTGCGGCGCGATGGCTATATTCTGATTCGCGCATCATCATCCCAGCAAAAAAAGCGCCTAGTGCGAACGAGACGTCGAAGAGTTTGGCGGCCCCAAAAGCAACGCCTAGCGCGCATGCGAGTACCGTCAGAGTAAAGAGCTCGCGTGAACCAAGACGCGCCACTAGCCAAAGTGCGCGGGGTAAGACGCGTCGCCCAACGACCAGCATGAGAGCGATAAATGCGGAAACCTTGGCAAGTGTCCAGCCGATTGCAATCAATAGATCTTTGCGTGAGGCTTCAGTCGCGATTTCTGTGCCTTCTGTCGAGGTGAAGTTTGCCAAAGCCGGAAGCAGCACTAAAGCCATGATCATGACAAGGTCTTCGACGATTAGCCATCCCACCGCAATTTGACCCGTGACGGATTTCAGAATGCCTTTGGCTTCAAGTGCTCGCAATAAAACCACGGTACTGGCAACAGACAGACAGAGACCGAACAAAATAGCTTCAGTTAATTTCCACTCCCAGATTAAGGCAACCGCTGCACCTAGAGAAACGGCAACAATGATTTGAGCGATTGCGCCGGGTATGGCGATACGCTTGACTGCCATCAGGTCAGTCAGAGAAAAATGCAAGCCAACCCCAAACATCAGTAGCATGACACCGATTTCTGCGAGCTGCATGGCCAGGCTCATGTCCGCAACAAATCCTGGCGTTGCGGGGCCGATCAAAATACCCGCGACTAAATAGCCGACCAGCGGAGGCATGCGCAGGTAGGCCGCGATGAAGCCGAAAATCATTGCCAGGCCGAAACCTGCGGCGATCGTGGCAATTAGATTGACGTCATGTGGCATAGGCTAAATTGTCGGTCACGATTGAGTCGACTCCGATGCTTAAGAGCGAAGTTGCGGTATCCGCATCGTTCACTGTATAGGCCAGGGAACCCAGGCCCAAGTAGCGGATTTGCTCAATCAATGCATGGTTGTAAATGGGAAAGTGACAGGCTACTACCTGGCATTGTAGTGATCCTACAGCCTCTCGCCAGTCCGAAGCGAGTTCATGCATCAATAATCCTCTGACGAGCTCAGGCGCTGATTGAAGTGCGCCGCGCAGTGACTCTCGTTTGAAAGAGGTCAGCAGTGGTGGGACAGACTGTCCACTCCAAAGCCGACGAGCCTCTTGCGCGACGCGTTCTCCCGTAATGAAATCAAACCCCGGTGAAGGTTTGATTTCTATGTTGAGCTGGCAGTTTCTTTGAATACAAAAGTGGGCGAGTTGCTCAAGTGTCGCCAGACCGATACCAGCATACTCTTTGCTATGCCAGCTGCCTGCGTCTAGCTCCTTGAGCTGATCCCATTTGTAAGTGTGCGCCATTCCTCGGGCATTTGTTGTGCGATCCAGTGTGGCGTCATGCAAAAGAAATACAACACCGTCGGCGCTCAATTTGGCGTCGCATTCGAACATCCTGAAGCCGGCGTCATAGCCGAGTTGGAATGCAGCTAAAGTGTTCTCAGGCGCGGATGTCCCAGCGCCACGGTGTGCGATGAACTTGGGGTAAGGCCAAGTGACTACCACCGACTCAATCAATCTTCATATTGGAAGATTTCACGATGCCTGCGTACTTCGCCACTTCTTCACGAAGATGTTTGCCAAAAGCATCAGGTGTGCCACCAATGATTTCGATGCCACGCTCGGCCAGATTTCTTTTGACGGCCGGATCTTGAAGCGCCTTGTTAAAGGAGGCATTCATCGTATCGATCGCGATCTTGGGTGTGGAGACGGGCGCGATGATTCCATACCATGAGTCTGTTTCGAAATTGGGCAAACCCTGTTCGGCGATCGTGGGGATCTCGGGTGCAAGCGGGGCACGAGTCAGATAGGTTGTACCGAGTGCTTTGATTTTTCCGCTACGGATATGGGGCATGAAGTCAGGCAAATTACCGAACATCAGATCAATATTTCCGGCGAGCAAATCGGTCAAGGCTGGGCCTTGTGCTTTGTAGGGGACATGCACCATATCGATGCCAGCCATCGACTTGAGCATTTCACCCGCGAAATGGGGGGTCGTGCCATTACCGAAGGAACCATAGGACAGCTTGCCAGGGTTTTTCTTGGCGTAGGCGATGAGTTCCTGAAGGTTATTGATCCCTAAACTTGGTTTGATCGCCAGAACGTTAGCCGTTTTAGCGAGCAAAATGACGGGTGCCAGATCATCCAGGGTTTTATAGGGTAGATTTTTGACCAGTGTCTGGTTGACGGTAAAACTGTTGGCCACGCCGCCAAAGGTGTGGCGATTGGTTGCTTTGGCGACCGCATCGACTCCAATGACGGTGCCTGCGCCGGGTTTGTTTTCAACAATGACAGGCGTCGCTAATTCACGGCTGACCTCAGCACCGACCAAGCGCACGACTGCATCAAGCGTGCTGGCTCCACCAGGAAAGGGAACGATGAGCTGGATGGGCTGAGTTGGCCAAGTTTGAGCGGGAGCTGACTGGGCCTGGGCTGAACCTAAAAATGCTGAAAATAAAGCGAGTGAGGCGATAAAAAATCTGTTTTTCATTGAATTCCCACCGTATAAAGAGAATTGAGTGTTTGGATTGACAGCGGTCAGAACTTAATCAATTTACCAGTTTAGTCAGGGTAATTGTTAGTATGAAGGAAGCGCTCAAAGAAAGCGACTTTTTAAATGGTTTTCAAAGGAGGAGACATGTTTCCTATTGCTATGCGAGTGAGATTCGAGGCTGCAAATTTTATTCATTCGGCTGCGACGATGCTCTTTGGATGTTGCATTTCCATGCTCACCTTTGGTGCGCTGGCGGCAGAGGTATTCCCTAACCGCCCAATCAAATTCGTTGTGCCTTATGCGGCAGGTGGCGCGACCGATACGACAGCGCGGCTGATTTCCAAAGAACTCACTGCCATACTCGGACAGCCCGTCATCGTTGAAAATAAAGCCGGGGCTGGCGGTAACATTGGTACGGACTCGGTCGCCAAGTCAGCGCCAGATGGCTACACGATGCTGCTGGCGTATACGGGACCGATGGCGATCAATCCCTCTCTTTACGATTCGCTCCCCTTCAAGCCAAAACAGGATTTCGCGCCTGTGACCCTATTGGCCCAAGCACCTCAAATCCTTGGTGTTCATCCCTCCATTCCGGTAAATACCGTGGATGAGTTGATTGCTTATGCAAAAGCGAATCCTGACAAATTATTTTTTGGTTCATCCGGCAATGGAGGCGCTGATCATCTCGCGGGTGAGCTCTTTAAAATGCGCACGGGTACCAGGATCACACACGTTCCATATAAAGGTGGCGCACCCGCCTTGGCTGACCTTGTGGCTGGACGCACGCAATTACAGTTCATGACCATATCCGCCAGTATCGGTCATATACAGTCTGGACGGATTAGACCGCTGGCAATCCTCAGCAAAGAACGTTATCCACTTTTTCCGGATGTACCGACCATTACACAAGCGGGTGTGAAAGACTATGACATCAACAATTGGTATGGTGTTGTCGTCGCGGCAGGAACGCCTCCAGATATTGTCAATAAACTCAATGTTGCGTTGATCAAGGCCTTGCGCTCAGAGGAGGTTCAGACTCGCTTCAATGGATTGGGTCTCATACCTGTTTCGAACAGTCCCGAAGAATTCAAACTTTTTATTGATAAAGAAACTGACCGCTGGGCGGAGATCATTCGGGTTTCCGGAGCTTCGTTGAAGTAGTCTTGAGTTCGTGGTCAACATTCAAAGGCTTGACATCTCAGGATCCCTGACCTAATGTGGTCGGAAGCTACTTGCATCGATAGATGATGGGATATGTTTGTTTGTGTGAGCCGGCCTATAAAAACATACGGAGAAGACAATGAAAGTGATGAATCGATTGATTAAATCGGCTCTTGTGGTGGCGCTGTCTCTATCGGCTTTACCCTTGGTCGCCTCGGCGCAAAAGTTTCCTGACAAACCAATCAAAATCCTCGTTCCGTTTCCTCCAGGCGGTGGAACCGATTTTGTCTCCCGTATCGTGGGCGCCAAATTAGGCGAATTAACAGGCTGGCAAGTCGTGGTTGAAAACAAGCCCGGCGCGGGTGGCAATCTTGCGATCGAATTCGCCTCGAAAGCGCCAGCGGATGGTTATACGCTTGTGATGGGCCAGACAGACAACATGATGTTGGGTCCCTGGCTCTTCAATAATTTGACTTACGATAGCGTCAAGAGTTTTGCGCCTGTTATTCAGGTCTCTGTGACTCCGGCAGGTATCGGCTCTTCGCCTACGTCGGGTATTAAAACTCCCCAGGATCTCGTGACCAAAGGTAAGACAAAAGAGGGCTTGCGCTGGGGAACAGCCGGACTCGGGACGCTCGGCCATATCATTGGCGAGGATTTTAAAAAGCGTGCCGATATCAATCTTCTACAGGTACCCTATAAAGGCGCCGGTCCTGCGATTGTCGATGTGATGGGTGGTCAGGTTGATGTTTATATCGGAACGCTTGCATCTTTGGCTCCGCACGCCAAGAGTGGAAAGCTTGTGGCGGTCGCAGTGTCGTCGGCTAAACGATCCTCTGAATTTCCCGATGTAAAAACTCTGGATGAGACTGTGGCCAAGGGTATGGATTTCAGTATCTGGACGGGGCTTTTCGCACCTGCCGGTACGCCACCCGCAACGATCGAGATTTTGAACAAAGAACTCAATCGGGTGTTGGCCTCACCTGATGTGATCGCAAGAATGAAAGCAGGCGGAGTGGATCCGGGAGGCGGCACTGCAGCTGCGTTTGGTGCTTTTGTGGCAAAGGATTATGCCAATTGGGGCCGGATCATCAAAGAGTCTGGTGTGAAGATTAATTAATTCAATTGATCGTTTTGCATCTCAATCATAAAAAAGCCTGCTGGAAGCAGGCTTTTTTTCGGGTCAAGGCATCTAGTTTGTGTTGAAGTTCATATCCTTGAGGATAGTGCTCCACTTCGCCGATTCGCCTTGAATAAATTTGGCGAAGTCTTGAGGCGAGGAGGGTCTTGGATCCATTCCCAAGGCAATCAGACGCTCCTTGAACTCTGGATCATTCAGAGTCTTCATGAGAGCATCGCTGAGTTTCTTTTGAATCTCGGGTGGGAGATTAGCCGGTCCAACAAGGCCATACCAAGTAGACATATCGTAGGTCGGTAGACCACCTTCGGCGATGGTGGGGATCTTGGGCGCAGCGTTTGAGCGGGTGTTCGTCGTCACGCCAAGCGCCCGCAGTTGACCTTGTTCGATCAGAGGGATTGCCGTTGGAAGATTAGGAAAGGCCAGATCGACGGTGCCGGACATAAGGTGGGGTAAAAGTGAACCAGTTCCCTTGTAGGGGATGTGCACCATATCCACTCCGGAGAGTTGTTTAAAAAGCTCCCCGGACAAGTGAACCGAAGAACCCACGCCAGAGGACGCAAAGTTGATTTTGCCTGGATTGGCTTTGCCGTAATCGATCAGATCTTTGAGTGTTTTGAACCTGGAGTTGGCGGGGATCACCAACACATTCGGACCAGCCAGTACCTGGCCGATGGGCGTGAAATCCTTCACAGGATCGTACTTCGCCTCTTTATAAATCAAAGGATTGGTGACGTGTCCGATGGAGGTGTAAAAAATCGTATAGCCATCAGGTGCGGCGCGACGCACAAAATCTGTGGCCAGGTTGGCATTGGCGCCGGGTTTATTTTCAACGATGACAGATTGACCAAGAATTTTGGTGAATGAGTTGGCAAGCTGTCTACCCACTGCGTCAGTACTGCCTCCTGGGGTGAAACCGACAATAATTTTGATGGGCTTGTTTGGATAGTCGTTCGATTGAGCGACCGCAATATTGGCTGCGCATGATGCCATCACCAGTGAGGCGAGGACGGGTAGTTTTTTTTGTAAGAAATTCATTTTTTAGTCTCCAGCAGTATGTGAAAATTTTTGATCTTTTTATCTGGTTTTGGCTCTGCAAGCTGCTTTCATATCAGGGTCGCGAATGAAGCCGCACTGACTGGAGCCGCCGCCAGTCTCGGCGCGACACATGGCTTGCAGGTCGTTATTTCGAATAAAACCGCATTGTCCAGAACCACCTCCAGTCGTGGCGCGGCAATAGGCCTGTCTGTCCGGGTCTTGAATAAATCCACATTGACCGGAAGCCCCGCTCGATGCGCTGCTTCTTTTTTGCGTACTCGCGCGACAGGCTGCCTGCTTGTCTGGGTTTCTGATAAAGCCGCACTGACTCGAGCCACCACCTGTTTCTGCGCGGCAGCGCGCCTGAAGATCGTTGTCGCGGATAAAGCCGCACTGACCTGAGCCACCACCATTGATGGCCCGACAGTAAGCCTGTTCATCAGGATTTTGTATAAACCCGCATTGGCTGGACTGGGCTTGAGCAGTGGGTGATACAAACAGTGCAAGCAACCACGCCACACACAAAAAATGACGAAAACAATCAGTTCTCATGTCGAGTGCTTAGCGTGGCTGGTCGGTGGGGACTTTTCGAGTCGAGGCTCAATTTGAAGTTGAAATTCCTGCATTTTTAATGACAACACCCCAGCGGTCATATTCACTTTTAATGTAGGCCTGAGTTTGTGCAGGTGTGCCGTAGACCATCTGAGCGCCTCCTGCCTCAAGACGTTTTTGCGCGTCTGTACCTTTGAGACCCTCGACGAGCGCTTTGTTTAAACGATCGACAACGGCTTGGGGAGTTTTAGCAGGCACCATGGGCATGTACCAAAGTGAGGAAATCATTTTGGGATAGCCGAGCTCTGTAAATGTTGGCAAATCCGGAGCCAGCGCATTACGCGTGGGGCTGACTGCAGCGATGGCGCGCAGTTTTCCACTCTTGATATGTGGCATCAATGAAGGGAAACCGTCGAACATGATGTCGACTTGACCACCCGCGACGTCCACGACAGCGGGGGCGGAACCTTTGTAGGGGACGTGCAGCATTTTGATGCCCGCTTCAGTTTGAAATAGTTCGCCAGTCAGGTGGGGCGCGCTTCCGGATCCTGCTGACGCAAAGCTCATCTTGCCGTCTTTTTGTTTGGCTAATGCGATGAGTTCTTGAAGATTGTTCACCGGCAGGTTCGCATTGACCGCGAGCACGAGTGGAAACTCTGCGATCACACCCAAAGACATAAAGTCCTTTAAAGCATCATACGAAGTCTTTGTATAAAAATGCGGACCAATTCCATGCGTTGAAATAGCGCCCTGCAGCAAGGTATAGCCATCAGCCGGTGCTTTGGCGACATAGGCTGTGGCGATCGTACCGCTCGCGCCAGCTTTGTTTTCGATCAGAACTGGCTGTCCAATCTGTTTGGAAAGCGCTTCTCCCATGGTGCGGCCGGCAAAGTCAGCGGCACCGCCAGGGGGAACCGTCACAACCAAGGTGATGGGCTTGTCTGGAAAGTTGGTTTGAGCTTGTGCAGTGAAAGAGGCGAAAGGAATCACCGCGGCACAGGCGAAGCCTGCGGCAACTTTAATGAATGTACGGGTTTGCATGGTTTTAATCCGGTAGTGATTTCGTGTGAAAATCTTATTTGAAGGTGCTGCCTGGCACAACCCCGTCAGGCAGGCTGTTAATGTGATCGTAGATTTGTCCGGGCGTCGCGAGCCAGATTTGGTCTCGATGAGCCAAAATGTGTTGCATCACTCGTCGCAATTGCCGCAGCCGATAAGGCTGTCCCAAAATGAAGCTGTGCAGCACAACACTCATGACGAGGGGGCGCTTGGCCGACTCCTCAAGCATTTCATCAAACTGATCGATCAGATTTTCACAAAATAGTTGTGCCGGGGTGCGACGCGAAACGCATTCGATTGAGTCGTTCAGATCATGGGAATAGGGGATGGCCAATAGTCGGCCGTGCTTGGTGCGAAACCAGACGGGTTGGTCATCGAGTGGCCAGTCCATCATGTATTTGAAGCCTTGTTCTTTCAGCAAGTCAGGCGAATCATAAGTCTGGGAAATATAGGGGGCTAACCATCCTTTAGGTGCCACACCTTCGTGTTTCAGGATCGTTTGAGCCGCTTCGCGGATGCAGGCACGCTCTTTTTCGAGGTTCATGTCGACTTGACGTTCAGCATTTGTCCGGCCGTGACCGACAATCTCATCTCCACGCTGACTAAAAGCCTTGATCATTTCTGGGCAGTAGTCATAGAGCTCGGTATTGACCAGTAGCGCATAAGGAAAGTTGAGATCGTTCGCAAGTTCCAGCAAGCGCCAGGCACCGACCCGATTGCCATAGTCTCGCCATGCAAAACTGCGCGAGTTGGGTTGTGGATGTGGGACAGCATAATCATTGCCGAGTCCTTCGCCAAAAGCGAAATGCTCGACATTCAGACTGAAATGAATCGCCAAGCGCTTGCCTCCCGGCCAACTGTAGTCTGGACGATCTGTAATGGCGGAGTAGTCATAACGATTATGTGATTTCAACATCTGAACCGTGCTCCCAAAAGAACTTGAAAAAGTGATGTAATCGCGTTGATAGTATCTCCAAATCCATCGGAATATCCATGAAAATCAAACTTGCTGAAAATTTCAGGGCTGTTTTTTATGCTCCCTTCTATGCTACGTACGCCTCTGGTTTATTTAAGCAAGAAGGTATTGAAATTGAGTTGATCGATTCCCCCTCTCCAGGAAGTGGGATAGCGGACATGTTGGCAGGAAGTATTGACGTGGTCTGGGGTGGGCCTTTGCGTGTGATCAAACAGCGTGATCAGGAACCAGACTCGGAGAATGCGCTGTTGTCCTTTTGTGAAGTGGTTGGCAAGGATCCGTTTTTTATCGTTGGTCGACCCGGACAATCATCATTTCGTCTGACCGATCTCGTGGGTAAAAGAATTGGAGTGGTGACGGAAGTTCCAACGCCTTGGCTATGCTTGCAACAGGATTTGCGCGACGAGGGTATTTCAATCAGCTCGCTGATCGTGAATGAGAAAAACTCAATGGGACAGAATCTTGAGGCGTTGAAGGCCGGAGAGATTGACTACGCACAATATTTCGAACCATTTGTTTCGCAGACTGTTGCCTCCGGTGCGGGGCAGGTGCTCCACGCTGCGAATAGTCGCGGCCCAACTGCCTACACGACTTTTATTTCCACAAGAAAAATCATCGCTCAGAAGCAGGCAGCGTTTGAGGCGATGATTCGGGCAATTGAAAAAATGGGTCCTTGGATTGCCCAACATTCCGGGCAAGAGCTCGCGGCGTTAATCACACCTTTTTATCCCCATGTCGCGCCCGATATTTTGGTCCAGGCAATGGAGCGCTACAAAAAAGCGGGTCTGTGGTTTTGCAAAAAAACAGTCACGCGGGTTGGATATGATCGATTGAAACTCAGTATGAGAAACGGTGGTTTTATCTCCAGCGATCCTGCCTACGAGGATTGTATTGCTGCATTTTCTCAAGAGTAGTGCGTCGATCAAACTAACCTGACCATCCATTTTCTAGTATCGGGGGCTAATCCATGCTGGATGTCAGTGAGATGTTTACGCAGACTCAATGTCACCGGGCCTGCTACCTGTGATTCGTTGCCATAGGAAAAGAGTTCGCTTTTTAATACACTGATTGGAAAAATAAGTGCTGCAGTGCCGCAGGCGAACATTTCAGTGATCTGTCCAGAGGACAGGCCATCCCGCACCTCGTTGATGCTGATGGGACGCTCTTCGACGTGGTGACCATTGGCGCGGGCCAGCTCAATGACGCTTGCTCTGGTGACGCCGGGCAAGATACTGTCGGAAAGTGAGGGTGTGACTAAAGTTCCATTTTTTTGTACGACAAAAATGTTCATTCCACCCAGTTCCTCGAGGTATTCGCCGTGTTCGGCGTCCAGAAACAGAACCTGAGGGCAGCCGTTGCGGCGCGCTTCCTTGAGTGGAGCAAGAGAGCCCGCATAGTTGCCAGCGCATTTCGCATAGCCTGTGCCGCCTCTTGCGGCTCGAGTGCGTTGCGTCGATACCCAAATAGGAACTGGCGTGACTCCGCTTGCGAAATATGGTCCCGCTGGACTGCCGATGACGTAGTAGGCGACCTGATCCGCTCCGCGGACACCCAGGAATGCTTCATTCGCGATCATGAAGGGACGAAGATAAAGACTGCTTTCTGGCGCGCTTGGTACCCAATCGCGATCGGCTTGAACAAGTTCTTTTAGGGATTGAACAAACAGTTCCTTGGGAAGCTCAGGTAATCCAAGGCGTTCGGCGCTGTTGATCAAGCGTTGTGCGTTGATTTCAGGTCTGAACGTCCAGATCGAGCCATCCGGATGCCGGTAGGCTTTCAGCCCTTCGAAAACTGCTTGCGCATAGTGCAATACGAGTGAGGCAGGATCTAAAGTAAGCGGTGCATAAGGAACGACTCGATGGTCATACCACCCTTGGTGTACATCCCAGTCTATCGCCACCATATGATCAGAATGGTGTTTTCCAAACCCTGGATTGTTGAGAATGTTCTGACGTGTCAGAATGGGGGCAGGCGATGTGGCGCGGGTGAGATGAAACTGCGCGGTCGTAGATGCTGGCATGGCGAGAGTTCGTTCCCTGTAAATTTTTCACATTCCCGGAATTTACATTGCTTCTGTTCAACGTGCAGCCCTTCAATAAAATGAACCACTCAAAGAGATGCTCATGAAATATTTTTTAATCTCTATTCTCACGGTACTTTCGACATTAACGTCCGTGTCGTTCGCCCAAGGATATCCAAATCGCCCGATCAAGTTAATCGTGCCTTTTCCGCCTGCTGGAGGGACGGATAACGTTGCCCGAGTGTTTGTTCAGGAAGTCTCGCAGCAGCTCGGTCAACCAATCGTCATTGAAAATCGGGCTGGCGCCGCAGGCATGATTGGCGCAGACCTTGCCTCGAAAGCCGAGCCTGATGGTTACACGCTTTTGATGACGACAAATAGTACGCACGTCATCGGGCCACTGCTCAACCCTAAGACACCCTATTCACCAGTGAAGAGTTTTACGCCGATCATCTACCTTGTGCACTCGCCTTCGATCATGATTGTGCCTTTGTCGTCACCTGCGAAGTCTGTGTCGGAGTTTATTGCGATGGCTAAAGCCAATCCTGGCAAACTGAATTTCGGTTCGGCGGGTATTGGCGGGATTCCTCATTTGTCCGGCGAGCGCTTTCAGGCTCTGTCTGGCACGAAGATGACTCACGTCCCATATAAAGGTACAGCACTGGCAGTGCCTGATTTGATTGCGGGGCGTCTAGATGTGATTTTTGATAGCTTTTCAGCCGGATATCCACACGTCCGTGATGGCAAAGTTCGTGCTTTAGGCGTTTCTTCCGCTGAACGTTCTCCGCTCGTACCTGAATTACCTGCGATTTCTGAACAACTTCCAGGGTTTGTATCCTTGACCTGGTTTGGCGTGCTTGGACCTGCAGGATTACCTGCCCCGATAGTTGAAAAGCTGAATGCTGCGTTTAATGTCGCAGCTAATAATCCTAAGATTCGTGAACAACTTGCCGGGATGGGTATTGACGCAGTAGGTGGGACACCCGCAGATTTCGTGAAACGTATGGCGGACGACACTGCAGCATGGTCCAAGGTAATCAAGGACGCGAATATCGTGCTTGAATAGAGAGTCGTGTTCTTGAAGGAAAAAAAGCGCCATTTTTTCAGTATGGCGCTTTTTTTGATCCTATGAATTGCGTATGAATCGAGTGTGAATTCAGTTACTTAGCTTGACCATCCTTATAGAAACGATCTACCTCATTGAATAGACTGAATCTCTCAATTTCATTCATGATTCCGTGGGTGCCTTCACCGAGTATGACGAGTTTTTTGTTTTTGGAATTTGTGAGAAGAGGGAAAAGTGTCTCGGCCATGTATGGAGGCGTATCAGCATCCCATTCGGCCAAAATCAGCAAGGTTGGGACCGTAATAAGCTTTGGGTCATAAACAGGTTTTCCAGCGCTCCAGTACAAACGGCTATCCTGCACGCTGCCATTTGGGGCACGAACATATTTTGGATTGGCATTTTTGCCGACAGGATCGCTTTCAAACGTCGCAGCGGCCCATGCCTCGAACCAAGCTTGAGGCTGTGGATTTTGACCGGGTTTAAGTCCTGTCTCTTTCCGTTTGCGCGCGGCGTCGATTGTGACTGTGCGATAGGCGCCTAACGCACCGCCCGAATCGGTCAGTGAGGCTGTTTTACGCAGCCAGACAGGGGCAAACAGAACCAGGCGATTGACTTTATCTGCATGGCGCGTCGTGTAAAGTGCAGTGATGACGGTGCCCCACGAGTGACCGACCACGTTCAGTTTATCGATTCCCCGGCGATTTCGCACCCAATCGGCTGCGGCGGCGTAATCTTTCGCGGCTGTATCAGAGTCGGCGAAAGGTTTGTTTTGGGAAGCGGGTTGATCCATGATGGCAGGGCGTGTTGATTTTCCATACCCCCGAATGTCCACCATGTACACGTCATAACCTTGCTGCGCCATGACATCCATCCATGACAACCCATCTAGACGAAGATCAAAGCCAGTTTCAGACGGATAGGTTGCACCATGCACGAAAAGCACGACATTGTCTTTGCTGAAACTTGTCGTAGATTTCAGGCGTTTGTTACGAACGTATAGGCTGATCCCTGGATCGCCGCTGGGTACCATGAACTCCTCTGTCACGATTTGTTCGTTCGCAGCGACAGAAATTTTAGGTCCGTATGAGCCAGTTTGTGTGGCGCAACCGGCGAGCGTCACCAGGGCTAGCCCGGTGATTACATAGGCAAAAAAACGGCTAATTAGAGGAATAGAAAGGGTTTGCATGATGTCTCCAGCGTGGATGTGTTGCTCCCAAGATCTATCGCCGCGGGTAGCATATTCGTTGTAAGCGTTTGACGAGCTTTAGTCAACGAGTATGGAGACCTCAAAAGACTTAAACAGGCATGCGCAACACGATCTTGCCAACGTGTTTGTTGGTTTCCATCATTTCTTTTGCTTGCTCAAGCTGGTCAAATGCGAACGCCTGATCGACGAGTGGTTTGATGCGACCATCAGCAATAGCAGGAATGACTTCGGCTTTGAATTCTGGCAAGAACTCTGCGCGTTGGGCAGGTGAGCGAAGTTTGTTGGAGACACCGAAGAGCCGCAAGCGCTTGGAATGCAGTGCGAGCAAGTCGAGCTCAGCTGACAATACGCCATCGACGTAGCCCACCATCGCGAAGCGACCTTCAAAGGCCATGCAGCGAATGCTTTCAGCAAAGACAGAACCGCCGACAGTATCAACGACGAGATTGGCGCCTTTACCTTCGGTGACCTTCATCACAGTTTCCTCGAAGCCCGAACCTCTGAGACACAGTGGGACATCTAGGCCGTGCTCCTTGAGTCGGGCGAGTTTTTCTGGCGAACCAGAGGTGCCGATGACCTTGGCGCCCATGGCTTTGGCAGTTTGCAAGGCAGCGACTCCGACGCCTGAGGACACGCCGTGAATAAGCAGCCACTCATTGGGCTGGAGTTTGCCTTGGAGAGAGAGCATGTCGTGAACGACGAGAAATGTGAGCGGGACGCTGGCAGCTTGTTCAAAGCTCAAGGTCGCGGGGATGAGCATGGCTTCGACTGCGTCCATGGCTGCGTACTCAGCAAAGGCGCCACGGCAGCGACCCATGACCTTATCGCCGACTTTAAGGCCTTTGACTTCCGATCCGAGTGCTTCGATCACACCGGCACCTTCCATGCCAATTGCGCTCGCCTGGCCACCTTTGTGCAGACCATGGCCGATGACGAATTCACCGCGATTCAAGCTGGCCGCGTGCAGCCGCACGAGCACTTGTAGTGGACCTGGTGCGGGGCGCTCAATATCACGCATCTCCAACACAGTCTTGTTGCCAACTGTTTGCATCCAATATGACTTCATTTTTTTGCCCTAGTCGTTATGATTTGATGTAAAAGTAAAAAATTTAATTTGGTTCGTGTAAAACTATTTTTTTGGTACTGATTACAGCACCTTCTATCCAGCGCCAGAGCTCATCTTCAGTCAGACTACCGTTGGCGAGAGATATGAATATTTCATAAAGTTGCTCTTGAGTTGCTTCAATCGTGCACCCATTCAGTTTTAAAAATAGTATGCAAATCACGAAAGCAGTTCGCTTGTTTCCATCGACGAAGGGATGATTTCTTGCGATGCCAAAGGCATAAGCCGCAGCTAATCGCGGCAGGTTGGCCTCACCGTTAGAGTAAACAAATAAATTTTGTGCGCGTGCAAGTGCAGAGTCCAGCAGTCCCAAGTCCCTGACTCCCTCTGAACCCCCGTGCTCCGCCAACTGTCGTTTATGAATGGCTAGGACCACTTCAGGCAAAATCCAAACAGGCGCGTGCATTATTTAGCAAGCTTCCTTAAAACATCTCGGTTGTCGCGCATGATCTGCTCGGCGGCATCCATTTGTGATGCAAAGTCAGGCCGGTAGGCTGTTAATTCAATTCCTGTGGGCGTTTCAATGGCGTAAAGGGAGTCACCTTTTTCCACCCTTAGCCTGGTTAATATCTCTTTAGGCAGGATGACACCGACTGAGTTGCCTATGTTGGTCAATTTAAGCGTGGTTGTCATGAGGAATCCTTATCGAAAGGAAATTATAACAATTGTTATAACGGCCCGGCTACTGTAATTTTCGCAAAGCAGGCACTTTCAGAATAATCCAAACCATCAGTGCGGCGGCGCAAATGCCGTAGGCGCCCAGCGCGATTTGGACGCCGAATCTTTCCGCCACGGCACCGGCGAAAAGATTGCCAAATGGCAGGCTGATGACAACACCGGTTCGTAGCCCCATGACTCGGCCGCGCATTTCTGGGGCGGTGTTGCTCAGGATTAGGGTGGCGATCAATGTCCAGGTGATGGCTTGAGCCAGGCCTGCAAAAAACACAATGCCCAAAGACAGGTAGTAAGAGTCTGAGAGGGAAAACATGAATAGAGTGGCCGGCCAGAGTAAGCCGCCTATGACCACAAACAACCCGCGACGTTTGAAGTTGCCCAAGGAGACGACCAATAATCCTGCTGTCAATGCGCCGAGTCCTGCTGTCGCGGTCAACATGCCGTAGCCAGTTGGACCCGCATCCAATACGTAGCGGGAAAACAGAGGCAGAAAGGAGTAGCGATAGGGCGCGACAAAAAAATTGAGCATGAAAGCGATCAGAAGCAGCACGAAGACAGTCTGGTGACTCCACGCATAATGAAAGCCTGCAATCAGACTTTTAAGAGGCGGTTCGTGCTTGCGGGGAGGTGCTTGCTCGATCGGATGCTTGGCATGTTTTAGACGCAGCAGTGCGCCAAGATCCAATAAATAGATGAATGCGATCAAAGCGTAGGCGCCGCTCATACCAAAAGCGGGGATCAAGAGACCGCCAAAAGCGGGTCCGATGACCACAGTCATTTCTGTCGCCACCGCATTCATCGCGACGGCATTGGTGAGATCGTCTTTGCCCACGAGGTCCGGAGTAAAGGCTTGGCGCGTCGGGTGATCGAGTGCCCACGTAAGACTGCTGATGAGTGACAGGACAATCAGATGGCCGATGCTCAATGAGTCGGTCAGCAACAGCACCAGCATGGTGAGTGTCACGCCACCGCTGATCAGTGAGGCCATGATGAGGAGCTTGCGTCGATCCATGCGGTCGGCCAGTACGCCCATCATGGGTGCGAGCAAATAGCCGGCCATTTTGCAGCCCGTGACGATCCCGACCATTAGGGGAGAGTCGGTCAACACAAGCGTCAACCAACCCACCACGACAAGATCGGCCCAGCGTGCTGTCGAGGACAGCAGCGTGGCGATCCAGAGTATCCGAAAATTTCGGTGGCGCAGAGCGCCGACTTTGAACATTAAAAAACTAAACCTCGATGATCGCGCCCTTGCGTTCGACAATCATGCCGTAAGCGTGTGGCTCTCTGTGCTTGGCGAAATTGAACACCGAGTTTTTATAAGACAAGGTCAGATCCAGATCGCAGCGCGCGATCGCCAACTCGTCACCGAGGGTGCTGCAAGCGCCGACGATCTCGCCTGATGGGGCGACGATGATGGAGTTGCCGATTTGATCGACGCCTTCTTCACAGCCGCCTTTGCCCACGCCAATAATCCAGGAGCCGTTTTGATACGCGCCTGCCTGCATCACAAGCTCGTTATGGAAATGGGAAAGGTTGTCGTGTTCAGGTGCCGGCGGATTGTGTACGGGCGTGTTGTAGCCGATCAAAATCATCTCAACACCCTGTAGACCCATCACGCGATAGGTTTCAGGCCAGCGGCGGTCATTACAGATCGCCATGCCGATAATCCCGCCAAACGCGCGGAAAACAGGAAAGCCCAGATTGCCGGTTTCGAAGTAGCGTTTCTCGAGGTGTTGAAACTGTCTCCAAGGCTCGTGCTCGGCGTGACCAGGCAAATGAATTTTGCGGTATTTGCCGACGATCGTACCTGTCTGATCGACCAGAATGGAGGTGTTGAAACGACGTGTGCGACCTTGTTCTTCTGTGAGCTCTGCATAGCCGAGATAAAAGCCGACTTTAAGTTTGCGCGCGACATCAAAAAGAGCTTGTGTCTCGGGGCCGGGCATTTGCGCCTCGAAGTACGCATCAAGTTCGGCCTGCGACTCCATGTACCAGCGCGGGAAAAATGTCGTCAGCGCAAGCTCTGGAAAAACAACCAGATCGCAGCCATGGCGCGCACCTTGCTCTAAAAGAGTGATTAGACGCGCCACCACTTCTTTGCGCGAATGCGCGCGTTGAATCGGGCCGAGCTGAGCAGCCCCGACGGTCACGATACGGGTCATGGATTGGACTCCTGGTTAGCAAGTTCGGTCAGAGTGGCGAACAAAACATTCGCGCCTGCGATGAGATCGTCAGGTTCCGTGTGTTCGGCCGGGTTATGGCTGATGCCACCCACACTCGGGACAAAAATCATGGAAGTTGGACAAATACGGGCCATCATCTGCGCATCATGTCCGGCGCCAGAGGTCATGCGCTGGTGCGAGAGGCCCAGAGCCTCGGCGTGATGTGCGATGCGGTCTGTCAGCGCGGCATCAAACACCACGGGCTCGAAACGCGCAAGGCGTCTTGACGTGATGGTGACGCCCTCTGACTCAGAGAGTGATTTCAGAAACTCATTCAGGGCTTGTTCGGCTTGTTGCAGCAGTTGTTCATCCGTGTTGCGCAGATCGACCGTGATCGTTGCACGTGCCGCGATCACGTTGATCAGGTTGGGTGTCAGCACGACATGGCCGACAGTTCCCACTTGATTCCCACCCATTTTGCGTGTGAGGTCACGCACAAAGGTCGAGATGGCACTCGCGGCGTAGCCTGCATCGTGTCGCAAGCGCATGGGTGTGGTGCCGGCGTGGTTGGACTGGCCCACGATGGTGAGCTCTTGCCAGGAGATGCCTTGTAGATTTTCAACTGCGCCGATTTTGATACCATCCGCGTCGAGCAAAGGACCTTGTTCGATATGCAGCTCGACAAACGCATGAGGCTGATGCACACCAAGCGCTGCAGTACCTTGATAGCCAATGCGTTTGAGCTCTTCGCCCAAAACAGCGCCGTCAATCGCTTTGATGGCCAATGCTTCATCTAGCGGCATGCCACCCACGTATACCAGTGAGCCCAGCATGTCCGGAGCGAAGCGTGCACCTTCTTCATTCGTGAAGATGCCGACGACGATCGATCGTTCAGTGTTCTGCCTGGCATCGTTCAAGGTCGCGACCACCTCCAGTCCTGCCAGTACGCCGTAGTTGCCATCGTAGGCGCCACCAGTGCGCACCGTATCGATGTGCGAACCGGTCATAACGGGCGCGAGCTCTGGTTGTGAGCCAGGACGCACGCCAAAAATATTACCGATAGGGTCGACAGAAATCGACATCCCGAGATCTTTCATCCATCCTACGACGAGATCCCTGCCTTGTTTGTCTTCATCGGTCAGCGCCAGACGACAACAGGCATTGGTTTCAGTGCGTCCGATCGCCGCCAGTGTCTGAAGCTGAGCGAGCAGGCGAGGGCCGTTAATGTTCATGGTCTGCATGATGGTCGCCCGCTATTGAGCTAATACTTCTTGCGCTGTCTTGCCCACCACTTCTTTGTAAATCGTCGGATCAGTATCACCTTCGCTGCCAATCAACAACACCCGAGAGTTTGAATCCAGGCCAAGTGTTTTCCAAAGAGTCGAGTTGCCTTGGGCTGCCATTAACAAGCCCAGACCTGTGCTGCCTGTTTCGCCGGAGACGATTTTTGGATCATCGGCAATGGGGTTGGCAAAGACACGCATGCCTTCGAGTGCATACTTGTCTGCGATGGTGGCGTAGCAGTTAATGCCGTTTTTCAATATATCCCAGGCGACAGGCGATACCTCGCCGCAGGCCAAACCGGCCATGACGGTATCCAGATCGCCCGTGACGACGACGGGATGACCGACCTGACCGCTTTGAAAGAAACAATCCGCACGTTCCGGTTCGATGATGACAAATTGTGGACGTTTAGCACCCCAGGCCTGCCAGAAGGTTGCGCAGACCGATGCTGCGAGCGCACCCACACCAGCCTGAACCAAGACGTGCGTAGGTGGGTGGTCGCGCAGTTCGTTCACGATTTCTCGGGACATCACACCGTAGCCATGCATCACGTCAATCGGAATGTCACGGTAGCCTTCATACGTCGTATCTGAGACCACGGTCCAGCCATGCTCTGCCGCTTGTTCAGCGGCATGGTGCACGGAGTCGTCATAATTACCCTGCACGCGAATGACCTCCGCGCCATAAAACGCGATCGCGGCACGACGGCCTTCGCTCACGGTGGCGTGTATGTAGATCACACAGCGACATCCAAATAGTTGAGCGCCCCAGGCCACCGAGCGGCCGTGATTGCCGTCAGTCGCGCAGGTGACGGTCATCTTGGAAATGATGTCGGCATATTTGCCAGACAGGATTTCCTCAGGCGAGGCGAGATGGCCGTGATGTTGGGCGGCGATATTTTTCTGGATCAGGCGAAAGACGGCATAGGCTCCGCCAAGTGCCTTAAAACTTTTGAGACCAAAGCGTGTGCTTTCGTCTTTGTAATACAGCTCGGCGATACCGAGTTTATTGGCCAGATGTGGCAAGGCGTGCAAAGTCGTGCTGGAATATCCTGGCCAGCCGGAGATTTCTTTTTCGGCGGCATCAAAGCCCAGCTTGTGCAAAATGGTCGCTCTGAATTGCCCATAATCGTCATCGGCAGCGCTTGCAACAGGGTTAGTGTAGAGCGCGACTCCATCGCCTTTCAAAATCTGGGCATTCATTGTGAACTTATCCAAAAGTGATTAATTGATTTTTTCTAGGATAGACGATCTGGAACCTTTTTTTTAATTGTGCAGAGCAGTATGACGAATCGCACTCAGACAATGGTATAAAAAAACCTTTGTTGGCGAAAACATTCGCCCTTTGGCCATTTGGCATCCCAACCGAGCAACCTATGACTTATTCACCGACCGTCCAGAAAACGATTAGCCTCCTTGAGACACTCGTGGGTTTTGACACCACCAGCCGCGAGTCCAATCTCGGTTTGATTGAGTACGTCCGAGATCATTTACAGTCCCTAGGTCTGGCTGTGCGTCTGTCCTATGATGCTGACAAGCGCAAAGCCAACCTGTTCGCAACACTTGGCGATCCCAAGGGGCGCGGTATCGTGTTGTGCGGCCACACTGACGTCGTGCCCGTGGACGGTCAGGCTTGGGATACCAATCCCTTCAAAGCCCACATTGCCGACGGCAAGATCTACGGCCGCGGCGCGGTCGACATGAAAGGCTACATCGCGGCTTCGCTGGCCATGCTGCCCGCATTCATGAACAGCAATCTCAAGCAGCCACTCAATATTGGCTTGACCTATGACGAAGAGGTGGGTTGCATCGGAGTCCAGACGCTCATCAAGGATCTCGCGCAGGCTGGCATCCATCCTGCGGGGTGCTTTGTGGGTGAACCTACCCGTATGCAGGTGATGACTGGGCACAAGGGGATGCGGGTGACGCGTTGTCGCGTACGCGGTCTCGAGGCGCATTCTTCGATGGCGCCTGAGGCGGTGAGTGCGATCGAATATGCAGCCCGTCTGATCGATAAAATCCGCAATATGGCCGTGCAGATTCAAAAGGAAGGGCCTTTTGATCCGATGTTTAAAACGCCACATAGCACCATGCAGACTGGCGTGATTCACGGTGGAACGGCGCCCAACATTGTGGCCAAGGACTGTGAGTTTATTTTTGATTGCCGCACCTTACCCCAAGGCAACTCTGACGAGCTGATTCGTCAGGTTCAGGAGTATGCCGAGTCGCTGAAAGCCGAGATGCGCAAGATCTCGGCAGAGGCCGATATTTCTTTTGAAACCATTTCTAACTCGGCACCTCTGGCAACTGACGAGAACGCGCCGATCACCTATCTGGGCACGAGTCTCGCGCGCAACAACATGTTGGGGCGCGTGTCTTTCGCGACGGATGCAGGTTGGCTCAGCCGCGCAGGGGTGCCTTGCGTTGTCGTGGGACCTGGTGACATCGCAGTGGCCCACAAACCCAACGAGTTTATCGAGATCAGCCAGCTTGAGGAATGTCTGGGCTTTATGGATCGCTTGCGCGAACGCATGACCCAGGAAATTTTGCTGGCCTGATAAGAGATCTCAGAGTCGCGTCTTTCAAACCGTGTTCAGTCAGACTGAACACGGTTTTTTTTTACGCAGCAGCTCTGCGCAAAACCTGACCCGCGCGAGCACCCGTCGAAGCGCCATTTCTCCAGCTCGCCACGCCATTGACGTAGACGCGCTGGATGCCGGCAGCAGGGCGCTTGGGGTCGGCAAAGGTCGCCAAGTCGCGCACCTCTTGGGGGTCGAACACCACCAGATCTGCGGCATAGCCCGGGGCAATGACGCCACGGTCTTTGAGACCGAATTTCGCGGCGGGCATGCCTGTCATTTTGTAGATCGCTGTTTCCAGGGAAAAAATCTTGCGATCACGGGTGTAGTGTCCCAGCACACGCGGAAAAGCGCCCCACAGGCGTGGATGCGGGAAAGTGTCGTGCGGCAAGCCATCCGAGCCGATCATGGTCTCAGGATGCGCCATGATGCGTTCAACATCACCTTCGTCCATGGAAAAATAAATCGCACCGGCAGGCTGAAGCGTCGCCAGAAACTCGGTCAGTCCCAGGCTTTGTTCTTTGAGCAGTTCGTCGACATAACGGCCGGCCGTTTCAGGCTTGGCCTTTGACCAAGCGATCAGCGTGCGCGCGGCTTGTTCGACCGCATCCTGGCGCAGCACAGTGGATGACGCGACATAAGGGTAGCAATCCATGCAGACATCGCTGTTCGCAAGGGCTTTGTCGATGAGCGCCAGTGTTTCCGTCGAGCGGCCGTGGTTGGCACGTCCGTTGACCTTGTGGTGCGAGATCACCTGTCGCACACCGAGTGCGTTGGCAATCGACATCGCCTCGGTCATGGACTCAAGAACGTGCTCAGCCTCGTTGCGGATATGCGAGGCGATCAGGGCGTTGGTGCCGCGCAATGGTTCAAACACCGCCTGGATTTCTTGCGCAGTAGCGGCCTGAGCAGGGGCGTAGTAAAGCCCGGTAGAGACCCCGACCACACCTGCATCAAGAGCCTCTTGCACCAGTTCTTGCATTTTTGCGATTTCGGCATCGTTGGCCGGACGATTCAGATCCTGCATCGTGACGGCACGCAGCGTCGTGTGTCCAGCCAAGGAGGCGACATTAATGGAAGAAGGTGTTTTTTCCAGTGCCTCGAAATATTCCTTGAATGTGCCGTAACGTTGCTCGGACTCATCCGCCACCAGATTCAGGGGAGGCACCGGATTGGTGCGTCCAAGTGGTGCAAGACTGATCCCGCAGTTACCGGTGACGACGGTGGTCGCACCTTGACTGACCTTGGGTTGCATGGAGGGGTCGGCCAGCACCAAACGATCGTCGTGCGTATGCACATCGATGAAACCTGGTGAAATTGTCTGACCATCCACGTCGACCGTTGTCGAGGCCTCAACCTGGAGGTTCGGACCGACCGCGGTGATCTTGCCGTTGCTAATTGCCACATCCGCACGATATCGGGGATTACCCGTACCATCAATGACGACGCCGTTCTTCAGGAGGAGATCACATTTCATGAGGGATAACTTGAGTGTTGTAAGTTGCACCATTATGGTACAAGTTCGGGAGTTATTCATTAAGTTCTTTGTGGGTACGAATTCTTTTTCATTGTTCTAAAAGTTGGTCTAAAGCCAATTACTTTAAGTGGCACGGTAATTGCTTTCAGAGATATTGCACGTTTCTATTTATCTGGAGTCTTATATGAATCTAAATCGACGTGATTTACTGAAGGGCGCAGCTGGCTTGGGTTTGGCAGCGACTGGCATGATTGGCGCACCTGCGTTTTCTCAGTCATCCTCGCGGGTGCTGAAGTTCGTGCCACAGTCCAACTTGGCGAACTTTGACCCAATTTGGGGCACACAGTACGTGGTGCGTAACGGCGCCCAGCTGGTGTGGGACACTTTGTATGGCATGGATGACAAGCTGGTTCCGCAGCGCCAGATGATCGAGAGCGAAGAGGTCTCCAGCGATGGATTGACCTGGACGTTCAAGCTGCGTCCCGGCATGAAATTCCATGATGGCGAGCCTGTCCGCGCCATCGACGCAGTGGCCAGTATCAACCGTTGGTCCCAACGCGATCCAATGGGCTTGATGATTCGCGCCGTTCAGAAAGAATTGTCCGTGGTGAATGATTCGACATTCAAGTGGATTCTTGGCAAACCCTTTCCAAAGATGCTGTTGGCTTTGGGCAAAGTTGGCACGCCGATTTGCTTCATCATGCCTGAGCGTTTTGCCAAGACCGACCCATTCAAGCAGATCGATGATTACATCGGCTCGGGTCCAATGAAGTTTTCGCGCAAAGAGTTCAAGCCAGGCGCCTTGGCTGTGTTCGAGCGTTTCGATGGTTACAACTCACGTAAAGAACCAGGCAACTGGATGGCTGGCGGCAAACAGATCAATTTCGATCGTATCGAATGGATCATCATGCCCGACCCCGCGACAGCGTCGGCTGCCTTGCAGAGTGGCGAAGTGGATTGGTGGGAAACACCTCTGCCAGATCTGGTGCCGTTGCTGCGTCGTAACCGCAACATCGCCCTCGATATTGCCGATCCGCTGGGTAATATTGGCTCCTTCCGTATGAACCACCTTTTCGCGCCTTTCGATAATCCAAAGGTCCGTCGTGCAGTTCAAATGGCGGTGAGTCAAGAGGATTACATGCGCGCGGTGGTCGGTTCTGACACCAAGCTTTGGAAAAATTCCGCAAGCTTCTTTACCCCCGGCACATCACTCTATACAGAAAATGGTGGAGAAGTCCTCAAGAACGGCCCCAATATGGAGCTGGCTAAAAAGATGTTGGCCGAATCTGGCTACAAAGGCGAGCCCGTCACATGTCTGGTTGCTCAAGACAATGCCGTGACCAAAGCCCAGGGCGAAATCACCGCCGACTTGCTCAAGCGCTTGGGCATGAACGTCGATTTCGTCGCCACTGACTGGGGTACGGTGGGTCAGCGTCGCGCATCGAAAAACGAGCCAGGTAAAGGCGGTTGGAATATGTTCCACACCTGGCACGCAGGCGCTGACTGCGCCACGATCGCTGGTAACATCGGCGTGCGTGCGAACGGTGAGAAAGCATGGTTTGGATGGCCGAACGTGCCTGCTGTCGAGAAAAATATCGACGAATGGTTTGATGCCTCGACGCTTGACGCAGAAAAAGCTGCCTTTGCGAAAATCAACAAGGCTGCGATGGACGAGGTCGTTTACATTCCGACAGGCTTCTTCTATACCTATCAAGCTTGGCGCAAGAACGTCACCGGCATTGTCGGTGGCCCATTGCCTTGGTTCAACGGTGTAAAGAAAACCTAATGCTGGTTTGAGTCGTTCAGAGCCGGAGCGCATGCATTCATGTGTGCGCTCCGATCTGACTGAGCTGTTGTAGTATCGGATTCAACCTAGTAGCACGGAAACTCCATCACCATGTTTAGTTATATTGTTCGCAGGGTATTAGCGACCATTCCGGTCATGCTAATAGTGGCCCTGTTTGTGTTCAGCCTGCTTTACATCGCTCCGGGCGACCCGGCGGTCGTGATTGCCGGCGATCAAGCCAGCCCGGCTGACGTAGAAAAAATCAGAGCGAGCCTGGGTCTGGACAGACCTTTTCTTGTTCGCTTCTCCGAATGGTTTTTTAATCTCTTGCGCGGAGACCTCGGTGTCTCGATGTTCACAAACATCCCTGTGAGTGAGTTGATTGGTCAACGCATCGAGCCGACATTGTCATTGATGGTGTTGACGCTGGTCCTCGCCGTGGGTATCGCTGTGCCGATTGGTGTCTTGGCTGCCTGGAAGGTTGGTACCTGGATCGATCGTAGTGTCATGGCGATCTCTGTGATCGGATTTTCTGTTCCGGTGTTTGTTGTCGGTTATCTCTTGAGCTTTTTCTTCTCTCTCGAGCTTGATTGGTTTCCGGTGCAAGGCTATGTTTCGTACACCAAGGGCTTTGGCGTTTGGTTCGAGCACTTGGTGTTGCCGGCGGTCGCTTTGGGTTTCGTGTACATCGCGCTGATTGCGCGCATCACACGCGCCACGATGCTCGAGGTATTGTCCCAGGATTACATTCGCACAGCCAAAGCCAAGGGCATGAGTCAGCCTGGTATTTTGTTTGTTCATGCGCTGAAGAACGCGGCGGTCCCTGTGGTGACCGTGATCGGTATCGGTATTGCTTTGCTGATCGGCGGTGCTGTGGTGACTGAAAGTGTATTTGCGATTCCCGGTTTGGGACGTTTGACTATCGATGCGATTGTGCGCCGCGACTATCCGCTGATTCAGGGACTCGTTGTCGTGTTCAGCTTTGTTTACGTGTTGGTCAACCTTGCGGTTGACGTGATCTACACAATCGTTGATCCCAGGATTCGTTACTGATGACTCAATTTGCTGCTGCTCCCGCTTTACCGGATTTGCTGAAACCCCGACGCCAGCGTAAGGGCTTCTTTGGTTTCCTGCTGAATAATCCGACGATTACTTTTGGCGCAGGCTTGTTGCTTGTGATGCTGTTCATCGCAGTGTTCGCGCCGTGGCTCGGCACGGTCGATCCGACTGAGTTGGCCCCCCGCAATCGCAACCTCGAACCTTCCGCAAAACACTGGTTTGGTACCGATGCTTTCGGACGAGACATTTACTCGCGCGTGATGTATGGCGCCCGGGTATCTCTGACCATTGGTTTCGCCGTGGCCTTTTTGGCTTCGGTGTTCGGACTGGTGATTGGTTTGATCTCAGGTACTTTCCGTCGCGCGGATGCCATCATCATGCGTGTGATGGACGGTCTGATGTCGATTCCTCCAATCCTGTTGGCAATTGCCCTGATGGCATTGACCCGCGCAAGTGTGGAAAACGTGGTGATCGCGATTACGATCGCCGAGATTCCGCGTGTGTCACGTCTGGTGCGAGGCGTGGTGCTGTCGCTCAGAGAGCAAGCCTATGTCGATGCCGCGATTTCTTGCGGTTGCCGCATGCCAATGCTGATCTGGCGCCACATTTTGCCCAACACTCTGGCGCCCCTGACTGTTCAGGCGACGTACATCTGTGCCTCGGCCATGATTACTGAATCGATCTTGTCGTTTATCGGCGCGGGTGTGCCACCAATCATCCCCTCCTGGGGCAACATCATGGCTGACGGTCGGACACTTTTCCAGATCTTGCCTTACATCATCTTTTTCCCAGCGGTTTTCTTGTCGCTCACCGTGCTGGCTGTCAACCTGATGGGTGACGGTTTCCGTGACGTGCTCGATCCTCGCAAGTCGAAAACAAGCTGATTGGAGAACTCTCTTGGCCTTATTAGAAGTTGAAAACCTGCAGACGCATTTCCGTACCCCTGACGGTATCAACCGTGCGGTTGATGGCGTGAGTTTTGTCGTGAACGAGGGTGAGACACTTGCCATCGTGGGTGAGTCCGGTTGCGGCAAGTCTGTGACTGCGATGTCGATTTTGCGTTTGATTCCTGAGCCTCCCGGAAAGATTGCCGGTTCGATCAAGTTTTTGGGTAAAGACCTCCTCAAAATGTCGGACAAAGAAATGCGCGCCATCCGTGGCGATGCGATTTCGATGATCTTTCAGGAGCCGATGACCAGCCTGAATCCCGTGTTGAAGATCAGGCGCCAGTTATGCGAGACTCTGCGTTTGCACCAGAAGGTGAGCGACGAGCAAGCCAATGCGCGTGCGCTTGAGCTGATGAATCTTGTTGGCATCGCTGAGCCTGAGCGTCGTCTGGATGAGTATCCGCATCAGTTGTCGGGCGGTATGCGTCAACGCGTGATGATTGCGCTCGCCCTTGCTTGCAATCCCAAGCTCTTGATCGCGGATGAGCCGACCACCGCACTGGATGTGACGATTCAGGCGCAGATTCTGGATTTGATGGCCGATCTTAAAAACAAGATTGGCGCGGCGATTGTCTTGATCACACACGATTTGGGCGTAGTGGCCGAAGTCGCCGAGCGCGTCATGGTGATGTATGCCGGACGCAAGGTCGAAGAAGCGCCTGTCAAAGAATTGTTCGCCAACCCCTTGCATCCCTATACTCAGGGCTTGCTGGGCGCGGTCCCTAAGCTGGGTGCATCGCTCGAGGGTCACTCGACGCGTTTGAGAGAGATCCCAGGACTTGTGCCGAGTTTGAAAAACAAGATTCAAGGCTGCGTGTTCGCTTCGCGGTGTCCTCTGGCAAAAGGACCTTGTCATGATATCGCGCCCGCCATGCAAATCAGAGAAGGTGGTCATCAAGTCGCGTGCCATTTCGCAGGCGAAGTGGCTTTCGCCAATGACTAACTTTTGCTCATGACTCAATCGAATCAGGTTAACCGAATGTCTACGTCCGCTGCAGTGCCATTACTCGAAGTCCGTCAGATTCAAAAATTCTTTCCGATTAAAACCGGTCTGTTCAGCAAGGTGACGGGCCATGTTCACGCTGTGGACGGTGTGTCGTTTTCCGTTAAAAAAGGCGAGACCCTGGCGCTGGTGGGCGAGTCTGGTTGTGGTAAGTCCACCGTGGGTCGTTCGATCTTGCGTTTGTTCGAACTGACCTCAGGAGAGGTGATCCTCGACGGCACGCGTATCGACAATCTGTCGGCCGGTGCCCTGCGTCCGCTTCGCAAGCGTATCCAGGTGATTTTCCAGGATCCGTTTTCGAGTCTGAATCCACGCATGCGCGTGCATGACATCATTGCCGAGCCGATTCGCAACTTTGGTCTCGAGAGTGACGAAGCGAAAATCAAAGAGCGCGTTGTGTACTTGCTCGACAAGGTTCGTCTGCCCAAGGATGCTGGCGAGCGTTGGCCGCATGAGTTTTCAGGTGGTCAGCGCCAGCGTATCTGTATCGCCCGCGCACTGGCCGCCGAGCCCGAGCTCATTATTTGCGATGAGGCTGTTTCCGCGCTCGACGTATCTGTTAAAGCCCAGATCGTGAACTTGTTACAGGATCTGCAAAAAGAATTAGGGCTGGCCTTACTGTTTATCAGTCATGACTTGGCGATTGTCGAGCACATGACGCATCGCGTGGCCGTGATGTATCTTGGACGAATCGTTGAACTCGCGGATCGTACTGAGTTGTTTTCTGATCCCAAGCACCCATATACTTCGGCGCTACTGTCTGCCGTTCCCGTGCCCGATCCGGAAAAAAAGACGACTCGCATCGTATTGCAAGGCGATGTGCCAAGCCCCGTCAAGCGTCCAAGCGGTTGCCATTTTCATACGCGCTGCCCCGAGGCGATCGATATCTGTAAAACTAAAGAGCCCAAGCAAACTATTTTGCCCTCCGGACGCATGGTGGCGTGCCACTTGCGTGAGGTTTAAATGACTCAACCCCTAGCCATTGTTTTTGGCGGTTCACGTGGCATTGGTGCAGCGTGTGTGGATGCACTCGCACGTGATGGTTTTCGCGTGGCGTTCACCTATGTAACCAAGCCCGACGAGGCTAGGGCGCTCGAAAAAGTGGGTCAGATTAAAGCCTATGCGGCGGATGTACGTGACCCTGCTGCTGTGAAACAAGTCTTTGAACATGCAGCCAAGGATTTCGGTACGCGTCCTCAGGTCGTCGTGGCCAACGCAGGTATCAACAAACCCTATTTACCCATCGGCCAGTTCAGTCATGACAATTTCCGCGAGCTGATGGAAGTCAACGTGTTTGGTGCGTTCAACGTGCTGACAGAGGCGGCTCGCGAAGTGCAGGATGGTGGCACGATCATCGGGATCACAACGTCGATGGTGCGCAATGCCGTGCCGGGCGGTGGTGCCTATACGGCGACCAAAGCGGCGGTCGAGGGGCTATTGCGCTCGATGGCCAAGGAGTTGGCTGTGCGCGGTGTGCGCGTCAATGCCGTCGCGCCGGGCGCGGTGGATACTGACCTCTTTCATTCAGGCAAGACCGACGAAGCCAAACAACGCGCGGCCGCCGCGAGTCCCTTCAACCGCATCGGTCTGCCGCACGAGGTGGGTGATGTCGTGGCTTATCTGGCCTCGAGTCGGGCCTCATGGATTCATGGTCAGATCATTCAGCCTAATGGCGGGTTGATCTAAAGTCTCGGCTTTTTATAGCGTAATTTCAAACAGCGCTCACAGACATAGCGTCTTGATTCATCGCGTCAGGCGGGACTTCGCCTCTTAGTGCCGCAATGATGTTATCCGCCGCCCGATGCTCAATCGCCAGCCTGACCGCACTGACTGCTGAACCCAGGTGTGGCGTCAAGACTGTATTAGGATGTGCAAGCAGTCTGGGCTCGATTTGGTGTGGTCGATTTTCCAGACCCCAGTCTTCGCAGGCAAATACATCGGCTGCATAGCCTGCAAGACGACCTTGTTCAAGTGCATCGGCTACAGCTTGTTCATTGACGACCGACCCTCGTCCGACGTTGATCATGAGTTGACCTGGTTTGCAATAAACCAGTTGTTCATGATTGAGCATATTGATTGAGCTGTCTGTTAGCGGGATCGCCACAAACACATAGTCGGCAGTGGTGAGGGCTTCTTCAAGGTTGCAAGAGATCACCCCGGCCATGGTGTTGAGCGGATCAACCCCGAGGAGATGTTTGCAGCCAAAGCCTGAAAGGCGCTGAGCGATCGCTTGACCGACCATCCCGAGTCCAAGAATCGCGACAACTGAGTTGTGTAAGCCTTGACCAAACAATTGGGCACGCCAACCCTTAAAGGCGGTCGTACGCATCAGGTGATCACCCTGCAGGATAAAACGTCCGAGAGAGATTCCCAAACCAACAGCAAGCTCGGCAGTGGGTTCGGTTAACAGGTCTGGAACAATACTGACCCAGATTCCTCGTGCAGTACACGCCGGGATATCGTAGTTGTCAAAACCTTTGAGCGCACAGGCCACGATTTTGAGTGACGGTGCTTGCTTTAAAAGTTTTTCATCCACGCAGTCGGTCATGAACCCCATCATGGCCGTGGCGTCTTTGAGTTGCTCGGATAAAACGGATTGAGACCAGGGTTCGATGGATGGATTGACGACGACATGGCCAAGTTGTTCAAGGCGTGCGCGTACTTCAGAGTGAATACGATTCGTGACAACGATTTTTTCAGACATGCTTTCAGATTTGAGGGCAGAGGTTATTTGAGGGCTTTGCGTAGTGCGCCACCGATGCCATCAACTACCACCACGCAGGCAAGAATGGTGAGCAGGATCGCGGAGACTTCGTCGTATTTGATTAATCTCAGCGCTGCCATCAGTTCAAATCCGATGCCTCCCGCACCGACAATCCCCAATACTGCTGAGGCGCGAAAGTGATACTCCCACCGGTAAATGGTGATGTCCGTCAGCTGTGGAAGCACCTGAGGTAACACGGCATGGGTAATCACCTGAAACCCGTTCCCGCCTGCTGCACGTGCGGCCTCGAGAGGCTTGGGATCTACGTGCTCAATGGCCTCTGCGTAAAACTTACCGACCATGCCGACCGAGTGGAGTGCCAGAGCCAGTACACCGGGCAGAGCACCAAACCCCACTGCTGCGACAAACAGAATGCCTAAAATGATTTCAGGAACCGAGCGCATGGCTGCCAACACGACCCGCACGAGTCTCGCGACTAGTGGAAAAGGCGTCGTATTGGGCGCGGCAAGAAGTGCCAGGGGCAGGGACAAGCAGACTGCCAAAGCAGTACCGGCAATCGACATCGCCAGTGTGTCTAGCAATGGTTTGAGCCAGTGATGCCAGCGTGTGAAGTCCGGTGGCACCATTTCGGACGCAAGTTGAGCGATAGCGGGACCGCCCTCGATAAATCGCGCGGGATCAAAAAAACCAGTGATCCACAAAGCCGCAACACAAAGCGCGAGGATTGCGATGACAATGCGCTTTTGACGTTGTGCGGAGACTTGCGCCTGAGTGAGGATTGTCGAATAGGACGAGGCAAGTATAGAGACGCTGGGTTGCATTACTTCATCTTGCCCAAGTCAAGTTTCAGGACGGTCGCTGTGTCACGCAACACGTCGTAGGATTTGTCGTCGGTCGCGACAAACCCCTCGACGCGAAACGATTTGAGCACTTCTTTATCTTTCATGTCGAGGAAGGCGCCGCGCACGGATTCTTTGAGTGCAGGGGTTAGGTTGCCTTGCATGACGATTGGATAGTTGGGGATTGGATCAGACAACCCAATTTGAACGATTTTCGAAGGATCGATGATTTTTTTTTCGATCAATGAATCCAAAATCGGTTTGGAAAGCGCGCCAGCAGGTACTTGCCCAGCTTGGACCGCACGAGCGACTGCATCGTGGGTGCCTAAAAATACAGGTTTGTAGTCTTTTTCACCATCAAGTTGCGCGGTCTTGAGCAAATAGGCGCGGGGAGCGAGGTGACTGGAGGTGGATGCCTGGTCGCCAAAGGCAAAGGGCTTACCTTTGATATCCGCCAACGCTTTGACGTCGCCTGCGGCATTGGCGATTAATACTGAGTTGTAAGTCGGGGCGCCACGCTCGACACCAACGGCAAATGGTTCAATCGCGGGGGCGCGTGATTTGGCCAACACGTAGGAGAAAGGACCAAAGTATGCGACTTCGATGCGACCAAAGCGCATGGCTTCGATCATGGACGAGTAATCAGTCGTCACGATGATTTCGATTTTTTTGTTGAGAGTGCGCTCAAGATAGGCTTTAAGGGGTTGCGCGTTCTGGATCAGAGTCGCGGCGTTTTCATCGGGTAACAGCGCCACGCGCAACGTGGAGGGGTCGCGACCTTGGGCGTAGGCTTGGTTGGCCATCATGCACATCAGCACAACACCTGCGGATAAAAAGGAACGACGACTCATATTCAGACTCCGGATAGTGATAATTCTTGGAAAGAAGGTTTGACGCGACTGGTCGCATCAGTGGGGGAAGGCGATGTGCTGACGTGCTGATACAGGGCTTCGGCGCGTTCAGGGGTCAGCAGCTCGGGCGCACCATCAAAGACCATCGCGCCGCCTTTGAGACCAATAATCCGATCCGCAAACTGTCTGGCGAGATCGACTTGGTGCAAACTGACGACAGCTGTTAAACCATCGGATTTGCAAATATCGTGCATGGATTGCAGCAAGCGCACAGAAGTGTTGGGATCGAGGCTAGCCACAGGCTCGTCGGCGAGCAAGATTTTGGGTTGCTGGATCAGGGCACGTGCCATGCCTACCCGCTGTTGTTGTCCACCGGAGAGTTGATCTGCGCGTGTCAGTGCACGGTCGAGCAATCCGACGCGCTCAATCACCGCCAGCGCTTGTTCCTTCTCGGCTCGCGTCCATGGGGTGAACATACGCCAGCCAGCGTGATAGCCTAAACGACCCAATAAAACGTTGTCCAACACATTCAGGCGACCGATTAGATGGTGCTGCTGAAACACCATGCCCGTTTGTCGGCGATGGCGTTTGAGAATGGCTGGATCCTTTAAATCACCCAGTCCCTCGACGCTAACATGGCCGCTAGAGGGCTCAACTAGGCCATTGAGTGAACGCAGCAACGTCGATTTTCCCGCTCCGGAGGTGCCGAGCAGTACGACAAAGGAACCTTGGGCAATCTTGAGTGTGGTGCTGTGCAAGGCCTTGTAGCCATTCGGATAAATGACTTCAAGTGCCTGGGTTTGAATGGCAGTTGCCGATAAGGGGGGGTATAGATTGCTACCAAGACTCTCTGGTTTCATTTTTGATTTGAGTGAGCGCGAAGACCGCGCGCTCACATACAAATAAAGTGGAAGACCAGAGAATTATGGTTTGGTTAAATGACAATTCTGTGAAGGTAATATTTCATTTTTATGAATACAAAACAATTAGCTCGTTACATTTTCCCTGGTAACCACGTTACGATTTCCGGGAAGACCATCAGGAAAAGAGTAAACAGGATGATGATCACGGCGTATGGCAGGGCACCCCACATCACATCACTGATATCGCCTGAATCCGAACGAATCCCATGAACAACAAATAAATTCATGCCCACAGGCGGCGTGATCAAACCTAGTTCGCACATCAGGATGACAAAAATACCAAACCAGATTGGATCAATTCCTAGCGCGATCGCAATCGGATAGGTGACAGGAATCGTCGCGACCATCATGGACAACACATCCATGAACATTCCCAATATCAGATAAAACAAAATTAAACCAAGGATCAATCCTACAGGTGAAAGTCCAAGGCTTGTGACCCACTTTGTCATCACTTCAGCGACACCGGTCAAGCTGATGGTCAGATTTAAGATGAACGCAGCAGCGATGATCAGCAGGATCATGCCTGAAACGCGGGCAGTGGAAATAAAACAACCACGCAAGAGAGGCCAACTTAATCGGCCTGATTTCACCACAAAGAAAAGTACGGTTGTTACACCTAATGCAGCGCTTTCGGTCGCAGTCGCAATGCCAAAGTACAAGCTGCCCATCACCACACCAAAAACGATTAAAGGTGCGATGAGGTGCTGAGAAACAATAAGCTTGTCTTTAAAACTGACTTTCTCTTCTCGAAGCGTATTGCCGCTGAGGATGCTTGTGATGGCAATGTAAAGCATGAAGGCTCCCGTCAATAAAAGACCGGGAATAATGCCTGCGACGAAAAGTTTTCCAATCGAATTGTTAGTCAATGATCCGTATATGATCATATTGACGCTTGGTGGAATTAAAATTCCCAGTGTGCCGCCTGCAGCGATTGTTCCAAGTGAAGGCCTAATAGGATAACCGCGCTTCATCAGTGAAGGTAATGCCACAGTTGAAATTGTTGCGGCTGTGGCGACGGATGAGCCAGATGTCGCTGCAAAGAGTGCGCAACTGCCAATATTTGTATGAAGCAATCCTCCTGGGAGGCGACCAAACCATGCTGAAAGAGCGAGATACATACGGTCAGCTATTCCTGATCGTAATAAGAGTTCACCCAGAAGTACAAAAAGCGGAATTGAGGTTAGAAGATTTTCATTTTGGACACCCCATAGCACTGGGGCAATTGAATTCATGAATGGCATTCCATAGACAGCGATGCCGCCAATGATACCAACTAGTGCCATCGATACCGCAATGGGTATCCCTGCAATCATCATGAATACCATGATTAAAAAAGCGAGTGTAATCAGTGTTGGATTCATGGCTTGCTCACGATTTCATCCAGATTTGAACGTTGTGCCAAATCATCAAGTTCTTCTTTAAGCTCTTCTTTTGCACTTTTAGGTTGAAACTCTTGGATGAGTTCTTGTTGCTTTCCGGTCAAGAGTAGATAAGTTGCCCACGCAGCAAAGCAAACTGAAACGATGGCAAATGTCACCAAACCTGCGTACCAAAGAGATTGTGGATAAATCAGTGGCGTGGCCCATGGGGTTTGGGCTGTACTGCCGTAGGTCACGGAATCGAGTAAAACTTGAATGGCAACCCAACATAAAAAAACTGCAAATGCTGCCAAACTGAAGGCTGAAAGCCAATTCATTAAGGCCTTCAGCCAGTCTGGATAATGTTGATGCAAGACGTCCACACGGATGTGATTGCGTCCAAACACGGCTAGACTAAAAGCGATGGTTGACCCGATGGCCAATGCATAGCCTCCTAGTTCATCTACGCCCTGCAGAGAAACATTAAATAACTTTCTTACGATCGTCTCGACAGTGACGAGCGCAACAAGTGTCATAAATATAGTCCCGAACAGAATGCCCAGAATATTTTCAAGCCGTGTTTTCATCATGACGCCTTAGCTTATTTCACACCAACAATCGGTCCAACTGTTTTTTTCCAATCGGCCGAGCAGGTAGGGTTCGTTTTGTCGCAGACAGGTGCCCACGCTGGGAAGGAAACTTTGTCGATAGCAGTGCCTACGAGTTTGATATCCGCCTCAGAGACAGGGACTGTTTTGACTTTATATTTTTTCCCTGTGGTGCAAGGATCAGAACCTTCATTGCAGCGCAAAGCGTCATCTGACAGCTCTTTGGAGTATTTCCAAATATCATTAGTCAGCTCGGTAAACGCAGCTTGGAGTTTGGCTTGCTGATCTGGCTTAAGACGATTCCAAGTCTTAAGTGATATGCCATATCCGTTCATGCTCATTTGGAAACCAAGGGGTAATTGATGAGTGACAATCTCTGACCAAGCTGCTGAATTAGCAGAACTAGGGCCTGTCACTGCACAGTCGATTACCCCTAAGGATAGTGCTTGATGTACTTCCGTAAAGGCCATTGGAACTGGCGTTGCACCCACTAATTCTAAAAACTTAGCCATACTCTGATCTGCGACACGGATTTTCATCCCTTTGACGTCAGATAATTGTGTGATTGGCTTTTTACAAAAAATCATTTGTGGTCCAAAAGGCCAATGACCCAGAAGCTTGATGCCAAACTGTTTTTGTAAGCGTGCATCAAGAATGGGTAACCAGGCATCGACTACTTTTCGACTTTTTTCATAGTCAGGACTTCCTCCTACCAAATCCATTCCGATGAGTGCGGGTTCATCACGCGAGTTTTGTGAAAATCGTAGAGAAACCATATCAAACAAACCTGCTTTCATGATGCGAAGTTGTTCGGTGTCCTTGATGCCAAGGGTGTCGAGTGGCTTATATTCAACAGTAATTGGTAGACCTGTTTTGGCAGCAAGTTGTTCAAAGAATGGCTGCTCACGATTCTTTTGAATATTACCTGTTGCCAATGGTTGACCAATAACTTTAAGCGTGATGTTTTGAGCTTGAATGGCTGGTGCCGAAAGCATGAGGGCACTGAGTGCAATTGGTGCAATGAAAGGGGCAAGATAGTGCTTGATTGATGACATCATGTGCTCCGGTAAAAATAAAAATAATTGTCAGTAACCCATGCTTCGGGGCAGGGTCGTGACAATCGCTGGAAAAAACATACAAAGAAATAGAACGGCATACATCAACGCGACAAATGGCCAGATATTTGCAACGAGCTCGCGCATGCGAACACCTGTGACACCACATACAACAAAGAGAACCACACCGACAGGTGGCGTCAACATTCCAATCACGAGATTCAGGACAAATAAAAATCCAAAGTGAAGAGGATCGATGCCATATTGAAGCGCGATTGGATGAAGCAATGGCACTAGCATGATGTAAGCTGAGTTGGACTCGAGAAACATGCCAACAACAAAGAGCAGTAGGGCCACAAGAATCAGGTAAACAAGAGGATCCTTTGTCACCGCAAACAGCAGTTCTGAAAGTTTTTGAGGCATCAGATCTACGGTCATTAAATAAGTAATGACTGAGGCAAAAGCAATAAGGGCACCGACTACAGCCGTAGTAATTGCTGCACGTATCAAAATGCGTGGCAAGTCTGATAGCTTGAGTGTGCGGGTAATAAAAAAACCAAGGATGAGCGCATAGATCACAGATATCGCGGAGCCCTCCGTTGCGGTGAAGGCACCGCCTATGATGCCTCCGATGACCAACAGTGGCATAAACAATACAATCGCAGAGCGACGTAATTCTATGAATAGTCTTTTGAACTGAAACGGCTCACCTGTCGTACTCCAGCCACGTTTTGATGTGATCCAGCTGCATAACAGCATAAAGCCTATGGTGATTAACAAGCCCGGAACGACACCCGCCATGAACATGCCTCCAACAGATACAGACGGACCTGCCATAAAGGCATAGACAATCATTGCAGCCGAAGGTGGAATGATCGGGCCAAGGTTGGCCGCTGCCGCGACAATTGCGGTAGCAAAACCTTTGTCATAGATTTTGGAAAGCGAGGGCACCAGAATTGCTGACAAAGCACTTGCGTCTGATACTGCAGTGCCTGATACCGTCGCTAGGCCTGCACCCGACAGCATCGTGACATGTGCCAGACCTCCACGAACACGACCCACTAATGCGTTTGCAAAAGAAATGAGACGCTCAATGATCCCTGCTTTGATCATCAACTCGCCCGATAGCATGAAAAATGGAATTGCCATCAAGGGAAATGAGTTGACCGAGTACATCATTCGCTGAGGAATGATGGAAATATCGATGCCTGAAAGCCAAATTGCAACGATTGCGCTCAAACCCATTGCAAAAGCGATTGGCAGGCCCATCAGGGCGATGAGCATAAAGCCGATAACCACTAAGGTACTCATTCTGCGTCACCTGTCTGTTGATGAATTTCGCCGGTGATGGCGATGCGCGCCATGTGCAATCCTGTGCATAGCATTCCTAGTCCGACTGCGACAAAAAAGTAGGCGACACTGATGTCAATTGTTGCCATTTGTTCATCCCATTGGTCTTTACACAACTCAATGCATGACCAGGCGATCGCAAAAGAAAGCGCGGCACATAAAGCCGCGGAGGCTCTTTGAACGATGCGTTGATTCGCGGGTGAAAACTTATCCACAAACAGATTGATGCCGATATGTGCACCTTGAGACGCCGCCAGCGGAATAGCCAGAAATACAACCCAAACAAATGCCAGTCGGCCAGACTCTTCAGCCCAGTCAATTGATACGTTAAAGCCGTATCGCATGACCACCTGTGCAGAGACAATGCCGACCATGAATACAAATATCAGGATCACTGCCCAAATCAAAATCAAATCTAAAGCTCGAAAACATTTACCCAACGGGGTTGTGGTGTCATAGGTAGCTGGGATTGAATTCATCATTGGGCAGTCCAGAACAGAGGTTATTTATTTGGATGTTTCGGCAATGACTTGATTGACCAGATCGGCACCCGCACGTTTTTTGACGCTTTCGATCACTGGTGCTGTGAGTTTGCGCATTTGCTCAAAAGTCTCAGGTGGGATTTCTGTGTAGGTCATCTTTGCTTTGAGATTGTTGAGTGCTTTGAGATCGTTTTCTGCTGCCAGGCTGCGTTGATATGCGACCGTCTTTGCCATCGCTTCGCGAACGGCCTTTTGATTGGCAGGACTCATCTTGTCAAATACGCGTTTGCTTGCAACGACGACGATGAAATCAAAGAAATGCGAGGAGTTCGACAGATACTTCTGTACCTCAGCATAGCGATTGGCATCGATCACGGTATATGGATTTTCCTGACCATCGACCACCTTTTGCTCAAGTGCGGAGTAAAGCTCTTTGACATCCATCGCAACAGGGTTTGCACCCAGTGCACGGAAAGAAGCCAAGTGCGTTTCATTGGGTTGCATGCGTATTTTCATGCCTTTCAGATCGTCTACAGTTTTGATTGGACCCTTACTGTTCGTGATATTGCGCATTCCGAGTTCCATCCAGCCAAGCACGACAAAGCCTTTTTCCAGCAGCTTTTGATCGATTGCCTGACCCACGGGACCATCAATGACTCGGTAGGCCGCTTCCCGATTTTTGAAAACAAAGGGCAAACTCACTGCTTCGATTTCGGGTGCGATTCGTGACATGAACGATGCGCCCACCCAGGTCATACCAAGTGTTCCAGCGCGTACGCCATCGACGTTTTCTTTCGCGCCACCCAGTTGCATGGCGGGGAACACATCCACTTGAAGTTTATTGTTGGTCAGGCGTGCAACCTCATCTTTAAACACTTTATCAACTGCAACGCTACTTGGATGGGAGGTTGCAAAGTTTCCTGCTATTTGCAATTTGTCTTGCGCGTTCGCCTGCATACAGGTCGCTGCTAACAGGAGTGTCCCGATTGCAGTGCTCAGGAGGGTGCGGGGTGTTTTCTGTTTCATGATGCTTCCTTTTCAGGGTTAAAGGCGTTGATGACCATTCGCGAGCAGTGTCGCGATTGATTGGGGGAGTCCTGCATTGGGTTTGAGCGGGGGCGGCGCAAAACTTCCCGTGCGCGTTTGACCGGCATTCAGGCGAACTAAAGTCTCTGCATGTCTGACGGCACTTGAGACACCATCCACGACGGGAACAGGCAGTTGGCCAGCGAGGCTGCGAGCCAGTCCAGCCAAGGGTGCTCCCGCCAAAATAATGACATCTGCGCCATCATCACTGACGCACAGATTGGCGGCTGTCAACAAACTGGCAGCTTTGTCTTGTTGAACTGAACCGATGTTCGGGAGGGGTTCTTCGAGACTCCGAATACTGACCAGTCGTTCAGTTAATCCATAAGAGGCTACTGTCTCGGCGTACCAGGCTTTGATCCGTCTTGAAATCGCAACAATTGAAATTTTGTTGCCGAGCAGACAGGCGCTTGCCAGCGCTGCTTGAGTCAAGCCTACCACTGGACAGGGCAACACCTCCTTGAGGCCTTCCATACCAGGATCACCGAAGGCGGCGACAACTAATGCATCGTATTCACCTGCATGATCGCCGGCAAGCTGTGCGGCGGCATAGGCGCCGATCATGGCTTCAAAGCGGGTCTCGATATACGCCACACCGAAGGGGGCTGTGACTGTCTGAATTTGCGTTTCAGCGCTTGCTGTGAGCTTGGCCTCAGTGTCAATGAGATCAGAGACGCTTTGGGAGATATTTGGATTAATGAGCAGGATACGCATGACTTTGACCTAGCGACCTGTTGTCATCAAAGTCGGCTTGCCACAAGACAAAAATTGTCCTTTGCCAAGACGTGGGTGGAAATTTTGGCCATCCCAGACAATCTCACCGCGGCTCAGTGTCATTGCCGGCCAGGCCTTGAGCTCAATCCCTTCGTAAGGTGTGTAGTCGACTGCATGATGCAAAGCGCTGTTTTGGATTGTGATGGGTTTTTCATCCCAGATCACGAGATCAGCGTGAGAGCCCGGTGCGATGGTGCCTTTGAGGGGGTGAAGTCCGTAAGCCTTGGCCGGATTGGTGGAGGTCAGCTCGACAAACTTGGTGAGAGAAATACGACCGCCGAGCACGCCCTCGGAGTACAAAAGGGGTAAACGTGTTTCAAGTCCGGGTATTCCATTTGGAATGTGCCTGAACGCAACTTCTTGACCACCCGGTTTTTTACCTTCAGGACTTTCGTAATTGAAGGGCGCGTGATCTGAGGAAAATACTGAAAACAGGCCATCACTTAGCGCATTCCAGATAACTTCCTGATTTTTTTGGTCTCTTGGTGGTGGACTGCATATGCACTTGGCACCAAGATAGCTATTGTCGATGCCTAAATCTGCTGCGGTCAGAAATAGGTACTGGGGGCAGGTTTCCGCAAAAATTTGAAGGCCATGGCTACGCGCCCAGCGAATTTGCTCAACAGCTTCGCGTCCAGATACATGAACAATGAGTATCGGAACATCGACAAGTTCAGATAACGCAATTGCACGGTGGGTCGCTTCGCGTTCGACCAGCATGGGTCTGGAATGCCCATGAAAGCGAGGCGCAGTTTGACCTGCAGCCTCAAGCCTGCGGGTCAGCCACTCGATACAGTCAGCATTTTCCGCATGAATCATGGCCATCGCCCCATGCTGCTTGGCCACGGACAGTACATCGAGGATCTGCCCATCGTTGAGCTTGAGATCGTCGTAGGTCATGTAGATTTTGAACGAGGTGTAGCCTTCTGCAATCAGTGCGGGGAGCTCTTCATTCAAGACGGTGGGAGTTGGATCGCTCACGATCAGATGAAAGGTGTAATCAACGTGCGCTCGACCGTCGGAGCGTCGGTGATATTCTTTGACAGCGTCACGCAGGGATTGCCCTTTTTCCTGCGCTGCGAAAGGGATGACGGTGGTGGTTCCACCGCACGCAGCCGAGCGCGTCCCAGTTTCAAAGTTATCGGCCATTTTGATAGGAGCGGGCATCGGCTGATCCAGATGGCAATGCGCATCCACCCCCCCGGGAGTCACCACCCGACCTGCGGCGTCGATTGTCTTGTTTGCCTCTGGCAGGTGGCTGCCGATCATCACGATCTGCTCACCCTTGATACCAATATCCGCCATAAAAACATCCGATGCCGTCGCGATTTTTGCGTTCTTGATGATTAAGTCGAGTACGTGACTCATATCAAACATGCTCCAATTTCAGTGCGTTAAAAGCGTATTGCCCCAACTTGGGGCGATCAATTGTCAACATCAGTGCATACATCGCGCTTTGATGCTTGCTCATACTTTCCCTCATTAGAAGGAACTACGTTGTCTCGGCTGGCACATCACTTGCTTGTGTTTACTCAAGCAAAACACGTGCCAGCATTTATCATTATTGATATATTGGTTGTTACATAATGTTTACAATGACGTAGACATTAAAGTCAACAGTAAAAAGGACTGAGTATGCAAAAGGTGATCCGAATTGGTGTGTTGACACCTTCGTCCAATACGGCTCTTGAGCCCCTGACAAATGCGATCCTGAGGGAATTGCCTAATGTGCATGCTCACTTCGCCCGTTTTCGAGTCACGAATATTTCTCTTACAGATCAAGCGCTTGGGCAGTTTGATGACAGCAATATCCTGGCGGCAGCTGAGATGTTGGCCGACGCTAAACCCGATGTGATTACCTGGAGCGGTACCTCGGCGGGCTGGATGGGATTTGAAAAAGATATTTCGCTATGCGAGAGAATTACCGCACGCACGGGTATACCCGCATCGACAGCTGTATTGGCTTTAAATGAATTGATAGCTCTGAAGAAGATCAAGCGTCTGGGTATTGTGAGCCCTTACACGGAGGATGTTCAGCAGAAAATTGTCAGACAATACGCGGCCGCAGGTGTCGAGGTCGTCAGTGAAGTCCATCACGACATCTCAGTCAATTATGATTTTGCACTGGTTGAGCCAGACACAATAGAAAAAGATTTGCAGACGGTCAGTCAGGCCAAACCTGAAGCCATCGTCACCTACTGCACGAATTTGCGAGCCGCGCAGCTTGCTGATGCGTTTGAGCAAAAAAGCTCAGCAGTGTTGCTTGATACGGTCAGTACGACAGTGTGGGGTGCTCTTCGCAAGGTAGGTGTCAACCCAGCTGAAATCAAAGGGTGGGGAAAGTTGTTTAGCTGGGTATAGTTCCGTTTCGAATATAAAAAGGAATTACATGCAGTCAAAGGTTTCTGCTCGGTTAAAGCGTGAAAACACGCAAGACGAAATGTATGAAAAGATTTATGTCGCCATCCTGGAGCATCGGTTGCATCCTGGAACAAAGCTCGTTGAAGAGCGGCTTGCTGAAATCTTTAAAGTGAGTCGCGCCAGAGTGCGTGAAGTGCTGGCGCGACTTGCGCACGAGCAGGTTGTAGATCTGTATCCGCAGCGCGGTGCGTATGTCGCGCGACCCACAATTGAGCAGGCGCTGCATGTTTTTGAAGCCAGGCGACTGATCGAACCAGAACTTGTCCGCAGATTGATTGAAAACTTGACGCCCGAGCGCATCGAGCGTTTGCGCCAGCATTGCGCGCTGGAGCACGAGGCCAGAAGGCGTGAAGACAAAAGACTCATTGTGCGTCTTTCGGGTGAGTTTCACACTCTCTTGGCCGAGCTGGCAGGGAATCAGGCGCTCGCGCGCACAATGCGTGAACTTTCCACCTTGACCTGCCTGATTATTATTTTGTATGACGCGCCGACTGCATCGAGTTGTCTGGCCGATGAGCACAGTTTAATCGTCGAGGCAATCTCCAAGCGTGATGTTGAAGGTGGCCAGCGTCTCATGCTCGAGCACCTTAATCATATTGAGGGTAGTCTAAATCTAGAGCCTGCCGACTCAGAGGTCGACCTCGCTAAAATTTTTTCTGAAGAATGAAACGATCATGATGAATATATTGCTCATCAACCCCAACACCAGTGAGCATGTGACTCAACGGCTACTGGAACAGGCTCAGTTCGTGGTGGGGGAGCAAGCGACTATTCATGCGTATACCGCTCAAACGGGTCCCGCTATCATCAGTAGCCGTTCGGAAAACGCGATTGCGCTTGCCGAGATGCTTAGACTGGCCGCCACGCATCAGAATGGACATGATGTCTTGGTGCTGGGCGTGTCGATCGATACAGGATTAATGGCTTTGCGTGAGATGCTGGATATACCCGTGGTGGGCATGGCCGAAGCGGCTTTGGTGACGGCGGGCATGCTTGGCGGCAAGATCGGTTGTCTGACACTTGGTGCCTCGATGGTGCCTGTTTACGAGGAGTTGACGGCATCCTATGGCTTTGCATCACGTGTATCGAAATGGCGGGCGATCGAAATGCCGAGTGCTTTTAGCGTGACAGATGCAGATCCCCAAGTCGCTCAGGCCTTGATCCTTGCTTCTGAAAAGCTTGTGCAACAAGATGGCTCGGATGTCATCATTTTGTGTGGTGCAGTGCTTGCGGGTTATGCGCGACTCGTCTCTGACGCAGTCGGTGTGCCGGTAGTTGATCCTATGCAGGCAGCAGCGCTGCAGGCTCTGACCGTAGCGCGTATGCAGCCATCCAAACAGAGACAGGGAAGTTTCGCGCGCCCCAGAAATCGCATCTTGAGTGGCGTCGACGTCAATATTGCTAGTTTGTATCAACCCTCCATATCGGGAGCTTGACATGGATCGCAGAGATTTATATGGCTATAGAGATCAGCGTCCCGATCCCAAATGGCCGGGTGACGCGAGTGTGGCGATTAATCTCGTGGTGAATGTTGAAGAGGGTGCAGAGCTGAGCCTTGCGGATGGCGACCCCTCGAATGAGCCTATGCACGAGGTCACAAGTAAAGTTGTCTCTCAGCCTGACCTCTGCAGAGAGTCGCACTTTGAGTTTGGCTCACGGCTCGGGTACTGGCGTGTGATGCGCGAATTAGACGAGGCAGATGTCAAGGTGACCTTGAACGTATGTGGGCGCGCCGCTCAACGCACGCCTGAGTTGCTACAGGATGCAGTCGGACGCGGTCACGACCTGTGCGCACATGGATGGTTGTGGCAATCTCCAGCGGGCATGTCACCTGAGGAAGAGGAGGCGATGATGCGGCGTACGCTCGATGCTATCGAAGCTGCGACGGGACAGCGTCCGACAGGTTGGCACTGCAAATCCACACCGACATTGCATACACGTGCACTTGCTGCCAAGCTGGGTCTGCTCTATGACAGTGATGCCTATAATGATGAGTTGCCTTTTTGGTTAGAGGGTGAGCAGGGGCCGATGCTTGTATTGCCCTACCAGTTTGATACGAATGACATGCGATTCTTTGGGGAGTCCCCAGCTTTTGTTCAAGCTAAGGATTTTTCTGACTATGTCATTGAGACTGTTCAAAGATTATTAGACGAGGGCGAGCGCTGGCAGTCCAAATCCATGCTAACGATTGGTTTGCACTTAAGGATTGTCGGTCGCCCCGGACGTATCAATGCTCTGCGAGATATTTTGCGGTTTATTAAAAGTGATCCCCGCATTTGGATCGCGACACGAACAGAAATCGCTCATCACTGGCGCAAACAATTGCTCTGAACGACCCGTGCAACCTTTTGGCAGGCGTCAGTCACGTCTTTGATATCCTGATCCTTGAGGGTGGGCGCAATCGTCAGTACGACCGTTCGCTCATGATAGTCATCACACACTGGCAGAGTCCCTTTGCAGTAACTGTAGTCGTACGCAAAAGCATTGTCGGGGTGTGTCCAGGGGAAACCCTCGCGGCTGTTGGAACGTTTGTGTACCAGACTCGGAATGTTGCAGTACCAGTGCAGACTGCGTTCGCTCAAGGCCACGCAAGGAACGCTGCCGGGCGGACCACAGACGCCCTCGGCGCGCAGTGCGTCCGTAAAGTATTTGGCGCGCGGCGCGTTTTCAAGTAACAGCAATAAAAAAGCTCCGCTGTCACCCGCCGGGTCTGGGACTTCTCTGAAGGTGAGGCCAGGCGTTTTTGCGAGTCCTTTGCGAATCGCCCACTTTGCTTTGCGCATCGCACTTGTGATCTGTGGGAGCTTGCGTAGCTGCGCAAGCGCCAACGCACCTGAGAGCTCGGCCATGCGCGCACCCATTCCCCAAAGCTGCTCATGTTCGCGCGAGGCATCGAGCGCGCCGTTGAGTGTGCGTGGATAGCCGAGATCATGCAGGGCAAGCAAACGACGAAACAGCGCGTGATCTTGGCAGACCACCATCCCGCCTTCGCCAGAGGTCATGTTTTTATTGAGTTGAAAGCTAAACACCCCGATATCGCCAAAGCGTCCGACAGGTGTGCCTTCGAAGCTCGCACCTGCCGCCTGTGAGCAGTCCTCAATCAGTGAAAGATGCCACTTTTTACAGAGTTCCGCGATCTTCTGGATGTGACCTGGCGCACCACACATATGGTTGTAGATCACCGCTTTGGTCCGTGGCGTGATTTTCGCCTTGAGGTCGTCAGGCGACATACAAAAGGTGTCATCGATATCGACGAGCCTGGGAATCGCCCCGGCGCGTACGATTGCCGCGAGGCCACTCATGCAGAGGTATCCCGGCACCATCACCTCGTCGCCAGGTCCGAGTCCCAGTGCTGCGATCGATACCGTCAGTCCGGCTGTGCCCGAGGAAACTCCCAGGGCGTATCGATGGCCAAACGTCTCGCGCCACTCATGTTCGAGCATGTCGACCATGTGTTGCGCTTGCGGTCCATAAAATCGGAAAGGGCTGTGGGCTCTGACTACGCTTGTGACAAGTTCGAGTTCCTCTTCATCGATAAAACTGGCACCGGGGTAGTCCCAGGGCAAAGGCTCGGTGCGTACGGGGAGTCCGCCTTCGAGCGCTAATAGGGCAGAGGTTTTGATACTCGACTTCTTGGTGGCTTTTGCTTCTGTTTTCATATTGATCTCCAGAATGCACCAGATGAGTGTTGGATGCTAGTGTGGAGTGACGGCGAATGTCCACATTGCTTGGCTTTTTGGTATGAGGTTTGGTTGTTCAGCACCTTCTAAAGACTTTACTGGCTTGAATCTACTAGGTAATTTTCAATTACACAGTAGATTCATGTTCAGTTTTTATCTTTATGTACCAAATGATCAAACAAGCTTGTTGGTGTTGAGCACTAGCCTTGTCATTGCGATCATTCATTAAATGAATTAAATTATATAAATATTATAAATCGTTTATACCTTAATCAATGGATTTAACAAGGATTTAATTCGAAATGGAAAGTGACACCAAAGACCCAGTTGTAGATAACGTGCCAGCTGCGGAGTCAGTCGCTGCTCAGACAGTTCCTGACAAGCCAGTCGTAGCGAGAAAAGTTAGTCCAAGAAAGGCAACTGCTAAAAAGGCAACTGCTAAAAAAGCGGTCGCTAAAAAACTGACAGCTAAAAAAGTGACAGTTAAAAAGGCAGCGGTTAAAAAGGCTGTTGTAAAAAAACCGTCAGCAAACAAAGCGACTGTACCAGCTGTAGTTCGAGCGCCTGTCGTTGAGGCCGTCCCTGCTCAGAAATCAAAAAAAGTGAAATTGGTTCGCGACAGCTTTACGATGCCCGGTAATGAATACCAGATTCTTCAGGATCTTAAAAAAGCATCTTTGAAAGCAGGTATTGAAATAAAGAAAAGTGAATTGCTGCGAATTGGTGTGGGTTTGTTGAAAAACCTCACGATTCCACAGCTTGATGCCGCCCGTGCTGCACTGACTAAGCTACAGGCTGGACGCCCTAAAAAATAAGCTTATCGATGACATGCGCGTTGTCATATAAATGCCATCAATTTTGCATCACAGTGTAATGTTGCTTACGCATCATGCTTCTACTTTGATGATGAAATGGTGTGGAAATGCGCATAGTTGGATTTTTCAGGCAATGTTTAATTGCCGCGCTGGGTGGAGTCATACCTGCGGCTACGGTATCCGCCCAGCCCTTTCCTGATCATCCAGTCAAGCTAGTCGTTCCATTCGCAGCAGGCGGAGGGGTCGACATCTTGACGCGCGTGCTATCCGAGAAAATGGGTCAAGATCTCGGACAACCCATGATGGTGGAAAACCGTGTTGGTGCTGGCGGAAATCTTGGTTCCGATTACGTAGCCAAGTCTAAACCTGACGGTTATACCTTACTCGTCGCGACGACAGGCACGCACGCTATCAATCCTGTCCTGTTTCCCAAGCTCCCCTTCGATGCAAAGCGCGATTTCATTCCGATTTCGCTCATCGCTGCCGTGCCGAATTTGCTCGTTGTCGGACCGCGATTGCAAGTTAAGAGCCTCCAGGAATTGATTGAGTTTGCTAAGCGTTCTCCGGGGAAGCTTTCCTACGCCTCATTCGGCAATGGCACATCCAATCACCTCTCGGGCGAGTTGCTGAAAATGCAGGCCGGAATCGATGTAGTGCATATTCCCTATAAAAGTGCTACTCAAGCAGTAACCGATTTACTGGGTGGTCAAATTGATTTCGCATTCGTAAACATGCCTCTCGCACTCGCACACGTTCAATCTGGCAAGTTAAACGCTCTGGCGATTACAAGTGCGGAACGTAATGCATCTGTAGCGGATGTTCCGACGATGTCTCAAGCGGGCCTGAATGATTTTGTTGTTGAGTCTTGGTATGGACTGATGGCTCCGAAGGGAACTTCGCTCAAGACCATCGATGTACTTCAAAAAGCAACTGCTCAAGCGCTTCTCGATCAAAAGGTACGTGATTCATTCGCTAAAAATGGAGCCGAAGTCAGATCAGATGCTGGCGATGCGTTCGATTCATTGATTTCGTCTGAAAGGGCGCGTTGGACTGAAGTTATTGAGCGCGCGAAAGTTAATGTGGACTGAGCTTAAAAGTCTTGCCTATTTATTCGCTCATTATTGATTTTTTCCCAATCAAAAAGGATTGACTATGTCGAGTTCAACACTCGCTGCGCTACGCAGCCTTCTGACAGTTGTTGCTCTGATCTCTGGCGGTGCGGCCACTGCCCAGACTGCTATTTGCTATAACTGTCCTCCCGAGTGGGCCGACTGGGGTACGCAGATTAAAGCGATCAAGGAAAAGACCGGAATTACAGTACCGCCAGATAATAAAAACTCTGGTCAATCGTTGTCACAGTTGATTGCTGAAAAAAATAGTCCAGTTGCCGATGTGACTTATCTTGGCGTGACTTTTGGTATTCAAGCAGCCAAAGATGGTGTTGTCACCGGCTATCGTCCGGCGGGCTGGGAGCAAATTCCCGATGGTTTGAAAGATCCTGCAGGTAACTGGTTCACTATCCATTCGGGCACGCTTGGATTCATGGTGAATAAGGACGCATTAAAGGGTAAGCCAGTGCCACAGTCTTGGGCAGACCTGCTCAAACCCGAGTACAAAGGCTTGGTGGGATATCTGGATCCTGCTTCTGCTTTCGTGGGCTATGTCGGCGCGGTTGCTATCAACCAAGCCAAAGGTGGATCCATGGATAATTTCGGACCTGCGATCGAGTATTTCAAGGCCCTGCAAAAGAATGATCCAATCGTTCCTAAGCAAACCTCTTACGCTCGTGTGCTGTCAGGCGAAATTGCTATTTTGCTTGATTACGACTTTAACGCCTACCGTGCCAAGTACAAGGATAAGGCTAATGTCGAATTTGTGATTCCTCAAGAGGGTACTGTTGTCGTTCCCTATGTGATGAGTCTGGTCAATAAGGGACCAAATCCAGAGAATGGCAAGAAGGTGCTTGATTTTGTGCTTTCTGATGCTGGTCAAGCACTTTGGGCGAATGCGTTCCTACGTCCTGTTCGTCCTTCAGCCATGTCAGCCGAAGCCCAATCAAGATTCTTGCCAGAATCAGAATACAAGCGAGCCGTCGCAGTGGATTATGCCAAGATGGCGAGCGTACAGAAAACATTTTCAGATACCTATCTGAAACAAGTGCGTTAACGATGCCTTCACAGGTCAAGTCAAGACGGGCGCTCACAGCATGTATGGTGCCCGTTTTTATTTTTTTCGCTGCATTTTGGTTATTGCCTGTCACGCAACTGATTGTGTTGCCAGCTCGAAATGGCTGGGAAACATATTTCGCTATCCTGACAGACTCTCGTTACGCGAGTAGCTTAGTTAACACTTTACTACTATCCATTGTCGTCACTGTGACAACGCTGGCGCTCGGATTGGCGGTCGGCCTATATCTCGCTAAACCACAGGTAATCGGTCGTCGGTTTTTACTGTCATTATTAACACTCCCGCTGTCCTTTCCTGGAGTGGTCGTCGGTTTTTTTATTATTTTGTTGGGTGGAAGACAAGGTGCAGTTGCCGACCTCTTTGAGAGTATCGGACTGGGTCGCATCACTTTCGCATATGGCCTGATGGGTTTGTTCTTGGCATATCTGTATTTTTCCCTGCCTCGCGTGGTTGCAAGCTATACAGCCGCTGCCCAAAGTATGGATCAATCTATCGAAGAGGCTGCGAGATCTCTTGGAGCGAGTCGATTCCAATTGCTTTTGGACGTGTGGTTGCCACAGTTGATGCCCACAACATTGGCGAGCGCGGGAATAGTATTTGCTACCTCAATGGGAGCGTTTGGTACGGCATTTACCCTTGCCAGTAAATTCGAAGTCTTGCCAATCACCATATATAACGAATTTACAAATTACGCCAATTTTCCATTGGCTGCTGCTCTGTCATTAAGTTTAGGATTTTTTACCTGGTTGTCATTGTTCTTGGTGAGACGGTTGACCGGTGGGCGTTTGAGTCTATGAATCTGACGGATGTTATTAAATGAAGTCCAGATCTCCGGTTTTAGCGACGATTACCTTGACTGTGATGATCTTTATGCTCAGCCCGATGGTGTTATCGATCTTGGCTGCGTTCCTTCAGCAATACAGCCGTGGATTGGAAAGCGGCTTGACGCTTGAGTGGCTAATACATGTCTTCAGTCACTATGGCTCGACTGTTTCAGCATCGGTCTTGATTGCGACGAGCTGCGTAATTGGAAATGCGCTCATAGGCGTTCCGTGTGCGTACGCTTTGGCGCGAACGCGGAGTCGATGGGCGCGCACATTCGAAGAGGTGTTGACATTGCCAGTGGCCGTGCCTGGTTTAGCGACAGGTTTAGCCTTGATTCTGACGTACGGTGAATGGAGAGATTTTCGTCAAAGCTATGCGTTTATCTTGGTCGGGCATATGGTTTTTACGTTGCCATTTATGGTGCGCACCGTAAGTGCCGCGTTTCAGCGTTCAGATATTGCCTCGATCGAAGAGGCTGCAAGATCTTTGGGTGCGGGCTTTGTGACGCGTTTCCTGACGGTTTTAGTGCCTGTGGTCCTGCCCTCAATCGTTGCGGGAGGTCTCATGGTGTTTACACTTTCTATCGGTGAATTCAATCTGACTTGGCTGCTGCATACCCCTTTGACCCGAACCTTGCCCGTCGGTTTGGCGGATAGTTACGCCTCTATGCGGATTGAAATCGGATCGGCTTACACGCTCATGTTCTTTTTGGTGGTTTTACCGCTTCTTTGGCTACTCAATGTAGTGGCGAATCTAACTCAAAAATATTATGGAACTTGAACAAATCGCCTTGTCCGTCACGGATTGCGCCAAAACCTACCCTGATGGCACGCGCGGTCTGAAGCGCACGAATCTACGTGTGGAGCCGGGCGAAATCATGACCTTACTTGGCCCGTCTGGCTGCGGCAAAACGACTTTGTTACGCATCTTGGCGGGCCTTGAAGTCGCGGACCAGGGCAGTCGGATCATGTTTGGTGAGCAAGACGTGACCTCTCGACCCATCGAGGAACGAAGGGTCGGAATGGTTTTTCAGCATTACGCGCTGTTCCCACATATGTCTGTTCAAAGAAATATTGAATATGGCCTGAAAGTCCGAGGTGTAAATGTTTCTGTACGAAATCAAGTCGTCGGTGAATTGATTGATTTGGTTCGCCTTGGAGGGCATGAACACAAACGACCTGCCGAGCTCTCAGGTGGACAAAAGCAACGGGTCGCACTCGCACGCGCAGTCGCTGCACAGCCAAAAATATTACTGTTGGATGAACCTTTAACCGCACTGGATAGTAAGCTCAAGGATACTTTGCGCGATGAATTGGCCGAGTTACTGCGTCGATTGGGCATGACTGCGGTCTATGTGACGCACGATCAGCAAGAAGCGATGGCGATTGCTGATCGCATGGCTGTGATGCGGGCAGGGGAGATTGTTCAGGTTGGTGATCCGGAGTCTTTGTATCGGAATCCTACACATGCTTTCGTGGCTCATTTTCTGGGTCGGGTCAATCTGCTTCGCCGAGATTTAGAGCAAGTAAATAGTGGAATCCTTAAACTTGGTACCGTTGTACTGAGTGCGCCTGGTTACCTGGGTCAAGATTTACTTGTTCGACCAGAAGATATTGTCATCGATTATTACCGACCCGATCGCGCGGTGGGGAAGATATTGCACCGCAGCTTTCGCGGTGATCGTTTGCAATTTCGCATCGCTATGGATGGCCAAGAGCCGTTTGTCGTGGATGCGCCACGCGATGCTTTATTCAAGCAAGGTGACACAGTTTCAGTCGATTTTCATCCTCATTCTTTCATGCGTGCCACGGAGGCTTAATGTCCTTTACATTTGTTCAATTGTCAGACACCCATATCCGCGAACCGGGACGCTTGGCTTATAACAGACTGGATACCGCACCTTACTTGCGAAACGCAGTGCAATCTATTTTGTCTCTAAAACAAAAACCTTTGGCTGTCGTAATGACGGGAGATTTGACGGATTTTGGTCGCGAGCAAGAGTATCGACATCTGGCAGAGTTGATCGCTCCTCTTGATATGCCGGTGTACCTGCTGCCTGGAAATCATGACGATCGAGACGGATTGCGTGCGGCTTTTCCCGCGCACGACTACTTGGGAGAATCTGGATTTGTGCAGTACGAGGTTGACATTGGACCTTTGACCTTAATGACACTCGATACGTGCGTGTTGGGTGAAAGTGGGGGAGAACTTTGCGATGAAAGACTGGATTGGCTTGAGAAATCGTTGGATAAAAACGCTGGCAAGCCTGTGATCGTGGCAATGCATCATCCGCCATTTACGACCTTGATCGGTCATATGGATAAAATCGGTGTTCAGAGAGGCGTGGAAAGACTCAAGAGTATCATCTCACGTCATCCTAACGTCGAGCGGATCATTTGCGGGCACTTGCATCGTGCGATTGATGTGCGTTTCGCGGGAACGATTGCAAGTACGACCCCTTCGCCAGCTCATCAAGTGACGCTTAACCTTACAACAGACGCAGCGTCAACCTGGATGCTGGAGCCGCCGGCCTTCCGCGTATTTGGATGGTCACCTCCGGAAGGGCTGGTGACACACCTAGCATTTGTCGGACCATACGAAGGCCCCTATCCGTTTCGTGAAAATGGCAAACTCATCGATTAAGTGAATCGACGCAGTTCATCCACTAAGTAAATACTCCACCATATGTGTTGAATTGCCCGGCGATCTTGTGTTCTGGTTCGCTGGGCGCTCCATAGCCATTTTGGTGCAAGATAAAGTCGACATTGCAATGCGCGGCGCAGCGCGCATCGACATGTGTGTCGCCAATGAGAACGGCATATTCGTGTGCGACCCCCATCTGTTTGAGCGTGTGCGACAGGGGCAGTGGGTGAGGCTTGGCATGCGCTGTCGTGTCCCCTCCCGTGATGACATCAAAAAAGTCAATGATCCCGACTGTGCGCAGTGCATGTCGCGCGTTGGCTTCTACTTTGTTTGTGCAGACCGCGAGCTTGAAATCATGATCGCGCAGATGTTCCAGCAGCTCGAGAGCGCCAGGATAGAGCCTAGAGTGTGCATGTGCCTGTTGCTTGTAATGCCGCATATAGGCTTCCTGTAGCTTAGGCACGAAGGAACTGGGTACGTCGACCATGGCGGCGGCACTTTCCAGCACTTCTCTCGAGGGGCCATGCAAATTAGGCAACGCCATCTCTGGATCGATTTCCGGAAAGCCACAGTCCACCAAGGCCGCATTGATCGCCATGCGGATTTCAGGCTCTGTGTGCATGAGCGTGCCGTCCAGGTCGAACACGACGGCTTCTTTGGTAAATAAAAGGGGAGCGAGGTGGTTCATAGTCTTGAGGTCAACCCTTCAGGTGTGGCGGCATAGCCAGTGAGCGTGCGATCGGCGTGCTTGAGTCGCCAGTTCAACATTTTCTGCGCCATCTCCAGCAACGGTTTGACGTAGGCGGGATCCTCGGCGACATTTCGTAACTGACCAGGATCTTTTTCCAGATCGAACAGCAGCGGTGGGAGTGCGGCAAAGTGGACATACTTGTAGCGATCATTCTGGATGACGGAGAGCGCGCACTCGTCCATGTCCAGTCCGAGATAATCCTCTGGCTTGGAATAATAAATATTGCGGAAATCAAACTCGTAATGCACTTCGGTCCGCCAGTTGGCAGGCGCTTCTGCGCTATGAATAAAGGGCAGGAGCGATTCCCCGTCACAGGTGCGCGGGATAGGTAAGCCCATCCATTCGAGAATGGTCGGCATGGTGTCGACCGTTTCGGTGAAATGGCGCACGATTTTCCCGCGGGTGAGGTTGGCCGACTCGCTTGGGTCGCGCACGATCATGGGGATGTGAAAGCTCTGGTCGAAATAACCGAGCTTGCCCAGCAGATGATGGTCGCCGAGCTGTTCACCATGATCGCTCGTCAGGATCACCAGGGTGTTGTCCCATTGACCCGTTTGCTTCAGATAGTCACAGACTTGACCGACGTGCGCATCGACTTCTGACATCAGTCCATAGTAGGTCGCGCGCATCTGCAGGACTTCTTTTTCAGTCATGTCGGCGCCCAGACCCTGGCCGTGTTCAAAAAACTTTTTACGTTCGATCGACTTGAGATAAAACTCCAGCATGGGATGCTGCGCCGCCTCGGCGTCGACGGACTCCGCACGAATGGGCGGAGGGCAGTCTTCGGGGGCGTACATCGAGTTGTAGGGCTCTGGGGCGATAAAGGGTGGGTGCGGGCGGTAGTAACCCAAGTGCAGAAACCAGGGCTTGCCCTCGGTGCCTTTGAGGTACTCCAAGGCGCGGTCGGTAAAGAATGATGTATCCGACAGGTGAGCCGGGATGGTGCTGGGCTTGGCGGTCGCGCCAATATCGCTTTCATCCTGACCTTTGGGTAGCCAGATATTGGTGGGGATTTTGGGTACTGGAAAGCCTTTGGCTTTGACCCAGGCAAAATAGGCTTCCATTTTCAGGCCCCAGGAGCCGACGGGCTTCCAGCCTTCCATGTCCGCGCCGAGCACTTTAAAACGCGGATCCTGAGGGGCCGTCTCGCGCGGATCGGGTGTCGTAGTGGTGTAGCCAACCAGTGCGGGCTCATAGCCTGCTTTGCGGACTTCTTTGGCGATGTTGGTATGGCGCGCATCCAGTGGAATGGTGTTCTGCACTGCGCGGTGCGTCATCATGTAGAGACCGGTCAGCATCGAGGCGCGACCAGGACCGCACGGGACAGCTTGCGTGTAGTGCTTGGCAAAGGTCACGCCTTCGTTGGCGAGCGCATCGATATTGGGCGTTTTGACAGTCGGGTGTCCGAGCTTGCCCAGGGTATCGCCTCGCCATTGATCGACCACGATCAAGAGTACATTTTTTTTAGTGCGTGTCATGAGTCCAGTTCCAAATAAGAAAATGAATAGCGGTATTTATTGCAGGGTCGGGTCGAGCTTGTCGCGTACCCAGTCGCCGACCAGAGAAATCGAAAGCGTGGTCAGCACAATGACTGCCGCCGGAGCCAACAGGATCCAAGGCGCGGATTGCAGGTATTCGCGTCCATATCCCACCATGTTGCCCAGGCTTGTCAGGGGGGCTTGTACGCCAAGTCCTAAAAAGGACAAGCCGGATTCGAGCAAAATGACCTCAGGAAAGGTCAGCGTCATGCTGACGATCAAGGTGCTGGCGATATTGGGCAGGATGTGGCGAAAGTAAATGCGCCAGGTGCTTGCGCCCAGAGCCTGAACGGCATTGGCATAGCCTTGCTCGACCGCGGCAACGGTGAGGTTGCGGGTGATCCGCGCGGTGCGTTCCCAGCCGTGGCAACCCATCAGACAGATAAACAGGACCAGGGTATTGCCAAAAAACGCCAGAACCGCGAGTGCGATCAACATAAACGGAATCGAGGCCTGGAAATCGATCGCCACCATCACGGCTTGCTCGACCCAACCTCTGAAGCGTGCCGCCAGAAAGCCCAGCGTCAAACCAATCGTCGCGGAAATCAAGGTGCTGGCAAAGGCAATCAGCAAGCTCATCTGGATCGAGGTCACGAGTCGAGACATGACGTCCCGTCCAAGCTCATCGGTTCCCAGCAGGTGATTGATCTGTCCGCCGAAGCCTACGGGGGGCTGAAGCCTGGCCGATAAATCGAGTGCGGTGTAGGCATACGGAGTCAATATCTCCGCAAACAGAGCAATGAACAACATCACTGCGAGCCAGATCCAGCCAATCAACACGATGGTCGGACACCGAAGCAGATTGTTGCACAATGCGGTGATTTTGAATGTAAATGTCGAGATAGCCGTTATTGTGCTCATGCGATGCTCCTATTTCGAGGACCGGATCTTGGGATCGATCATCAGGTTGAGCGCATCGACCAGCAGATTGGCGCCCACCATGCTGAAGGTCACCAACAGCAAGGCTGCCTGGACGACAGCGAGGTCGCGATTGGCGACTGCCGAGACGATGAGTCGACCCACTCCGGGCCAGGAAAATACGCTCTCAACGACGACCGCACCGGCGATCAGCGCGCCGAGCATCAAACCCGTGATTGTCAAAATAGGTGCCGCCGCATTCGGCAGGGCGTGACGAATCACGACATGACGCCAGCTCAGTCCCTTGGCCGAAGCCGCCCGGATGTAAGGTTGACCCAACACTTCGAGCATGGCCGAGCGGGTATAGCGAGCGAGCACCGCTGCGCCGCCGATCGACAGCGTGATGATGGGTAAAACGGCATGCCCCCACGAGGCGTAACCACCGCTGGGGAGCCAGCCAAGGGATACCGCAAAGATCAACACCATCAACACACCCAAGACAAAGCTCGGCATCGAATGACCCGCCACAGAAAAACTCATGATCAAGCGGTCAATCCAGGTATTGCGGTGAAACGCCGCAAATACGCCGGCAGGAATCCCGAGTAAAAGCTTTAATAAAAAGGCGGGCAGGGTAATCGCGAGCGTGGCTGGGATCGCTTCTAGGACCAGCGACATGGCCGAGGCGCCATTGCGCATCGAAACGCCAAAATTGCCGGCCAGAATGTTGCCCAGATAGCCAAAGTATTGATGAGAGAGTGGCGCGTCGAGTCCCCAACTTTTGCGAAAGGCCTCGATGGCCTCAGGTGGCGCATCGGCGGACAGAATCATCATGGCTGGATCGCCAGACATTCGGAGGATAAAAAAGGTGAAGGTGACGACGAGTAAAACAGTGAGTCCGGAGCGCGCGCCCCGAGTCAGTAAATAATTCATCAGGCTGCAGCTTTGAGTGGTGATGGGGGTAGGGAGTCAGTGGCCAACGGGACGTAGACAAGCGGCGCGCTACCTTGATGCAGATGGCACGCGACAGCGTGTCGACCGTCGAGCATCGTTTTAATTGGCGTCTCAGTCTTGCAGCGTGCCAGCATGCTGGGACAGCGAGGATGAAACGCGCATCCGGTCGGAACATCAATCGGATTAGGCGGTTCGCCCGTGAGCAAAATCCGTTTGCGTGGCTCGGTGGCACCCGTTGCCCCAAGAGTGCCATTCGTACCACGTGCGCCACTCGGATGAGATACCGCCGATATCAGCGCGGCTGTATAGGGGTGAGCGGGCTCTGAGAGGATTTTTTCCGCAGGGCCTTGTTCGATGATTTTCCCGAGGTACATCACTGCCACGTCATCACAAATATGACGCACGATACGCAAGTCGTGACTGATAAAGAGCATGGCTAGGTTGCGACTTTTTTGCAGGTCGGACAAAAGGTTGATGACTTGCGCCTGGATCGACAGATCGAGTGCTGAAACAGGCTCATCACAGACCAGCAAACGAGGCTTGAGCACCAGGGCTCGCGCCATCACTACGCGCTGACGCTGACCACCCGAGAGCTCATGGGGATAGCGACCATAAAGATCCTCGCCGATACCCACGGACTCGAGCGCCTCGTGGGTGGCAGCCAGTTGCGTAGCACGATCGCCAAGGTTTTGAATCACGAGAGGTTCTAGCACTTGATCGACAATCTTGAGACGACGATCGAGAGCTGCTAACGGATCCTGATAAACCATTTGCATGTCCCGGCGTTGCGCGCGCCAGTGCGCATTACGTTTAGCCTGAATCGGCTGACCCGCAAACGTGATCTCCCCGCTCGAGGCCGGAAGTAAACCGATCAGCATGCGGGCGAGGGTGGATTTGCCACAGCCAGACTCCCCGACGAGACCGAGTGTTTGGCCTGCGTTGAGTTCAAGCGAGATCTGATTGACCGCACGCAGGATGCGCGGCTTGGCAAACCTGGTTTTGGAGTCTTTGACGCTAAAGTTGCGGCTGACCTGAGTCGCCTTGAGTAAAGGTGTCATGCTGCTCTCTCTACGTGGCACGCCACACGATGATCGGCATGGACCCTGCGCAGAACGGGCAGGATGCGATGACAGTCGTCACGGGTGAAATCGCAGCGTGGCGCAAAGCTGCAACCTTTAAAGGCCGTGCCGGCGGTGGGGACCTGGCCCGGAATCGCCTTGAGCGAGGTTTGTTCGGACTCAAGCGAAGGCATCGCAGCCAAGAGTCCGTTGGTGTAGGGGTGATGACCTCGAGTGAACAAATCGTCGGTGGGCAGATGCTCGACAATTCGGCCACCATACATGACGGCGACGCGTTCGCTGGCCTCGGCGATCACGCCCAGATCGTGGGAGATCAGCACCAGCGCCATATCGGAATCTTTGCGCAACTGATTCAACAAATCCAGAATCTGCGCCTGCACGGTCGCATCAAGCGCCGTGGTCGGTTCGTCAGCTACGAGTAAATCAGGTTCGCCAGCCAGCGCCATCGCGATCATGACGCGTTGATTCATGCCGCCAGAAAGCTCATGCGGATAAGCGCTCAGGCGTTGCTTGGCATTGGGCATTTGCACCCGATCGAGCAAATCCAGAGAAACTCGGCGCGCCTCGTCGCCATGGAGCCCCCTGTGCAGCGCCAAACTTTCGGCAAGCTGTTTTTCAATGCGGTGCACGGGATTCAGACAAGAGGCTGGATCCTGAAAAATCATGGCGATCTTGCCACCACGGACTTCAGAGAGTCGGCGGTCGTCCATGCCGATCAGCTCCTGTCCAGAGAGCTTGGCGCTCCCCGAGACACGGGCTTTGGGCCCTAGAAGACCCAGCATCGCCATCCAGGTGACGCTTTTCCCGCACCCAGATTCACCCACAATCCCCAGCGCCGTCCCTCTTTTAATCTCGAGATCGACACTGTGCACTACTTTGCGCGTTTCGATACCGTTGGCAAACGCGATGGTCAGACCCTTGACGCTCAAGAGCGTCTCGGGAGTCTGTTTTTTGACTGGGTTTCTGTCAAACATCATTTTGGAGGCTGAAGGTTGTCCGCGCGGAAGTCCATCAAGAACGTTTGCGAAGGTTTCCACCCAAAATCCTTACGCTTGGCATAAAACACGGCGGTACGATGCAGGACCGTGTAAGCCGGGTCTTCGCGTTCGGCAATGACAAGCATGCGTGCGAATGTTTCACGACGCTCTTGCGGATTGACCGAGGAGGTCAGCACGTTAGAGAGTTTGTTGAATTCGTCGTTGCTCCACTCACCCATACGCTGCTGCTGGCCATTCGGACCATGCTGGTTGACCATTGAGCCGACTGGGTCGCTAAAGGGCGCGGAGTTGGACCAGCCGCGCACACCACGCGTTGGACCTTTTTCAAAAATCTGTGCCCAGTTTTCCGCCATCTGCATCTGAACGTTCAGACCCACCGCTTTCCACATCTCGAGCATGATCTGATCGGTCTGTGTCTGGTTGGTGTAGTAGTTGTTCATGGTGCGGAAAGGAATCGGCTCGCCTTTGTAGCCGGCTTCTTTCAACAGTTTTTTAGCCAGGGCAGGATCGTATTTGGGAACTTCCCAATCCTTGATGTACATGTCGCCGTAGAATTCCCACTGCAAACCAGCCGGAATCGTGGTTTTGCCACCCCACAGCGCGTCCACGATGGCTTTGCGGTCAATCGCGTGCGACATGGCCTGGCGGATCTTGGGATTCGCCAGAACTGGGTGCGTTTTATCAAACACCACCAAGCGGTGATTCATCACCGGGCCACCAGAGATTTCGAATTTTGGATTGTTTTGAATCAGCTTGAACTGATCGGGTGGAATATCCGTCACAAAATCATATTGACCCGAAATCAAACCATTGATGCGCGAGGACACCTCAGGTACGACCGTATAGCGGATCTCACGCACATTGGGTTTGCCACCAAAGTAGTCGTCGTTGGCAACCAGCACCAAGGACTGATCCTGCTTGAGCTCTTTAACCTTGAAAGGACCCGCGCTGATGGGCTGTTGCGCCCAGGTGTTCCAGTCCTTGGCCGCCAGATAGGCCTTTTTGGAAATGATCTCGGAGCCCAGGCGCGCCAGACGACCTTCAAGCGTCAAGTCTGGCAAGGCATTGACCAAACGCACGGTTTTGTCATCGACAATCTCAACGCCGATCAACGAAGGCCAGATGTTGCGTGCGACCGCCACGACTTCGGCTGGAGGTGTGGGGCCGGTGGCAAAGGTGGGTTCATTTGCTGCGGCATCTGCTGCTGCAGGTTTTGCCGTTGCGACGCCTATGCTGGGCTTGGTATTGCCAAACATGCGCTGAGGGCTAAAACTGAAGGCAATGTCTTCGACTGTGACAGGATCACCGTTGTGAAATTTCACACCAGGACGGAGCGTGAACTCGAGCGTGCGATCGTCGATGCGCTTCCAGGATTCGGCGATCCCGGCTTTGGGTTTTAGGTCTCCGGTGGTGTCTAGCTCGATCAGACCGGCATAAATCATCGGCAGTACGCGTGTCCCGACGTTACTCTGTTCGCGTAAGGGATCGAGCGCGCCGCTATTGGAAATCTGCTGAACCGCGACACGTACGACTGGACGATTGTCCGGCACAGCGGATTGCGCGTTTGCGATTTGAGCGGTCAATGTGACGCCGGCAAATGCCAGCGTGAGGTATTTGGCTAAACGGGGAAGTGAAAATGTCATCGTTGATTCCAGTTGAGAGCACTGAAAGCAACTTTAAAGAGGCTAGATGTACGTTGGGTTACTGTTGTGTGAAGGTTTTGTGACGGCTCCCGGCAAGTGCAATGATCTCAAGCGCAGGGATCACAGCGTGATCTGAAATACACTGACAGATTCGGTCAAGCTCGTTATTCGTATTTAGTCATGCACCGAACGGAGTCAGCCAATGAAACCACGCATCACAGTGATCACGCTCGGCGTCGAGGATCTCGAGGTGTCGCTACGCTTTTACCGCGACGGGCTCGGCTTTCCTACACAGGGCATCATTGGCCAAGAGTTTGAGCATGGTGCTGTTGTGTTTATTGATATGCAGCCGGGTCTTCGTCTCGCGCTCTGGCCCAGGGCGAGTATCGCCCAGGATACTGGGATCGCAATAGGCAGTTCTTGCCCCACCGAGATGACCTTGGGTCACAACGTATCCTCAAAAGCCGAAGTGGACGCAGTCATGACTCAAGCTGCCACGGCAGGGGCGACTATCGTCAAGCCCGCACATGACACATTTTGGGGTGGGTACTCAGGGTATTTCCAGGATCCGGACGGACACCTCTGGGAGGTTGTTTGGAATCCTCAGTGGGTTGAGAATTTATTTGATCATTAATAACGCTTTGATTTTCGCTCTGACATGCAGCATGACCATTGGAGGAACGATGGCTTTCTTTTTCGCACGTCTGACCTTCCAGTCTAGTGACTTCACTTGATCTGACAGAACTGCGCAATCGACGCCGTCAATCTGAGTCACTACCTCGAAGGGATTGTTTTTAATTTTAGAGGTCAGCGGACAGCAGACCATGAGACCTGTTTTGCTGTTGTAGGTTGCAGGGCTGATGACAAGTGCTGGTCGGTGTCCGGCTTGTTCATGCCCTGCCTGCGGATCAAATTCTAGCCAAACGACATCAGCTGCATCTGGAACATAAACGCGCGGCATTAGAGCGCCTCTTTGCCGACGGGGGCACCAAAGCTGATTTCACCGTGGGTATTTCTAGCATTGATGCCATCCACAAGCATATCTAGGTCGTACTCGACTTTGTCTATTGCTGTGATGATCACTTGGCCTTTTGACACCCTGAGGTCCACTCTTTCTTCGAGCTGAAGTCCGGCCTCTTTTAATACGGCTGTTGTCAAGCGAAGGGCGGGGCTATTTCCCCATTTTCGAATTACTGCGTCCATGCGAGCACTCCTAACAAGTGTATACATTGTAGATACATTTTGCTATTGTGACAAGCAGGTATCAGCATCTGTCAACGCAATGACTGCTGCGCTGATTTTCTTTATGCTTTTATCTTGTGAAGTGAGAATTTCATCAGCCCTTCGCTAGCCTCTTCGATCAAATCCAGTACATCTTCAAACCCTTGATCCCCTCCGTAGTCAGGATCAGGTATGACAGATGCTTGAGTTGTTTGCAAAAACTCAGCCAAACCCCGAATTTTATAAAGATGTGAAGCAGGACACATTTCCTCCAGCAACACACGGTTATCCCAATCCATCGTCAAAAGCAAATCGAATTCTTCAAAATCACGTTCAATAACTGGTCTAGCCCTCAAGTTTGAAAGATCGTATCCTCTCTTGAGTGCATGTTTCTGGCTTCGTTCATCTGGTGGTGTGTCGGGATGAAAATTATGCGTTCCCGCTGAGTCAATTTTGAACCTGTGCAGGATATCTCTATCAGCAAGCTTTTTTGAAAAAACAGCTTCTGCGATGGGACTCCGGCAGGTGTTGCCCATGCAGACAAATAAGATTTTAAAGTCAGCTTTGTTCATTTTGATTGCGTCACGCGTCCGACTGTTGTTCAGAGTTGTCTTAAGTCAAATGATGCGCAAGGGTATTTCTGATGAACTGCTTTTCGTAATGGCGATTACGCCTGCTCTTTTTTGCTGAAGCCCGTTTGCCCAAGCGTTTATCCACCACGATACTGGATAGTGCACTAAGGTCATCTAGTGTTTTGATGGCATTGGGTGAGTTTCTACGTGTCATGTTGTTTTTGTCTAAGACTCAGAAACAAGAGCGGGTTAGAGTCCTTGTGACAGTGGATGTTCGCTAATCAAGAATTTTGCTGCGAACTTGGTGATTTTTACTCTGTATCCATACAAGTTATCGGGTTGTTACTCGATAGTGACATGTCCGTCTTCCCCTCTGCATGTCCCCCTACAACACTCCCATCAACTCCCCAGCCGCACGTTCGGTTAGCACCACCTCTGCTGCGATATGCGCTCGCGTCAGTCCCACAAACAATTTCCGTTTCACGCCCTCATCGAGCGCCGCAAAATCCACCTCGGTCAACACGATCCCGGCAGCGCTTTGGCCTTTGAAGCGATAGACCGAATCCACCAATAACTCGCCCTCCGTCCAGAGCGCGTCCCCGGACTTAGAGTATTTACCGGTGGGGCGTCTGAGCGACCAGTCCCCCAGGGCTGGGGTCTGGATCAAGACCGAGTTCGTCAGTCCGCGCCAGCTCACCAAGGCAATGTCGGAGAGCGCGATACCGAGCGACAGTAGATGTTTCACCGCGGTTTCAGTTTGGCGTCGCAGCTGCGCCTCGGTCGTGTAGGTGTGAAAATTGGGCACCTCGCCCTCATAGGCCGAGCGCGCTTCGATCGGTGCTTGCGAGAGCTTGAGCGCGTTGAGGACCTGGCAGATTTGGCGGGGAGTACGGAAATTGTCCTGGCAGTGGACTGTCACCACATCCGACAGATCAAACTCTTCGCGCGGATAGAGGCGTTGTGCTGCATCCTCGAGTAAATAAATCCGACCGTCTTCCGAGAGTTGCGGCAGCAAGCTCGCCACCCAGTCCGGTTCAAAATCCTGCCCCTCGTCGATGATGATCAGTTGATAGCGACCCTGCATCTCCGGAGTCGCCTCGACTGCTGCCTTGTACTCAGCACTCAACTGATCGTACAAGCCCTGGGCGCCAAAATCCGGCTCACCCACATGCCTGCGGTGATGGTCCACACAGAGTTCATGAAAACTTGCGACGTGGGCGCGCGTGGGGGCGAGTTGCGTGATGTGATCTGCCAACGCGCGGTTGTAACAAACATAGAGACTGCGCTGAGAGGTTGCGGCGGCATCTTGTAACAAACGCAAGGCCAGTTGCGTCTTACCCGAGCCCGCCGTCGCCTGGATCCTCAAGACACCCGAGGGCGTATCGATTCGCGGCACCCAGGTCGCCAGACCATCGGCCAGACGCAGGGTGGTCTGACGCAGCTGCGCACCCAAGACTCGCAGATCGGGCGTGACTTTAAACTCATTACAGAGAAATTGCCGTAGTGCGGTGAGCGGACTAGGCTCAGCTTTAATCAAGCTACTCCCTCCAGCACTTCCACCACCACTAGAAAGCGCCTCCATCACATAAGAACCCAGCTGCGCAAACCCCGTCGCATCGACAATCCGCTCAGGCGGGATGCTCAAAACGTGCTGCCCCTCTACCCTAAAGTCCGGCAACACCAGACAATTAGTGACTACCGCGCGCAGGCCCGCTTGCTGCAAGCGACTGACCATCGCGGCGTGCTGAACCCTAAGCTGCCGCCCCACGTCCTTGCTGCCATCCTTGTAGAGCTTGAACATCACCCCGTCGATCAGTTTCAACGTACCGGACTTGATTTCCAGCAACATGATATTGCCCGTCGGCCCCAGCACCACCAAATCAATCTCACCATGCCGGTCACGCCCCTCGTGCACCGAATGCCACGGCACACTATGAAAAATCTCATACCCTTGGGAGAGTGATTGCTCAAGCATCCGCAGCACATCAACCTCGCGTTGTAAGCCATTGATCGGTATCGCCGGCGGCAGGGAAGGGTAAAGGACAGCCATAGCGGACTCCTCTTTGGATAGATCACAACATAACGTATTTACGCGCATGAATAGGGACATGCGGTCATGAATATCGTCTGAGAAGGCGACATCTTTGATTGACTTTTTATACCATTTCATATATATTTAGTCATGTCTACGAAAGAAAAACCGCTCGAATGGATCGGCAGCAGCTATAAAGACTTGTTGGATTTGCCTGCAGATGTAAGGCGAATTTTCGGCTTTGCTTTGTCGCTAGCTCAAGTTGGCGACAAGCATGATGCAGCCAAAATACTTAAGGGCTTTGGTGGTGCAGGCGTACTTGAGGTACTGGAAGATGATATCGGCGGCACCTACCGCGCCGTCTACACAGTTAAGTTTACTGAAGCAGTGTTTGTCCTTCACTGCTTTCAAAAAAAGAGCAAGCGCGGTATCTCCACGCCGAAAGAGGACATGGACATCATCCACGCCAGGTTGAAAATTGCCGAAGCGTACGTAAAGGAGTTACGGAAATGAAAACTCGACTTGTTAGCGGCGTTGAAGTGCATCATGGCTCTGCCAATGTGTTTGCTGATCTTGGCCTAGTTGATGCTGAAAAGCTCAAGATTAAAACGGGCTTGGTGATTGAAATCAGAAAAGCCATGAAAAGTCGTGGCCTGACACAACAGGAGGCAGCCAAGCGGATGGGCATTTCCCAACCAAAGGTCTCTGACATGATGCGGGGCGACTTCACCAATCTGTCTGAACGCAAACTGATGGATTGCCTGACACGATTAGGCTACAACATTGAAATAAAGATTCGTCCGACCAAAGCAGAGGTTGGACACTTAATATTGGCGGCAGTATAGCCTCCGCACTGACTGCACCGAGGATGGCAACTATTGCAACTGCACAAAAAATTAAGGTGTAACGAATGAACACCCTCAAAGTTCGCAAATGGGATAGCGCTGAGTACCTTAAAACGGAACAGGACATGGCAATGTATTTTGAAGCCTGTCTGCAAGAAGCAGGAGATGATGCCGCGTTTCTTGCCAAAGCGCTAGGTAATATTGCGCGTGCCAAAGGGAGGTCTCAACTCTCTCGCGATACTGGCTTAGGTCGTGAGAGTCTCTAGAGCAGTCTCGCATTCGGTGCTCTTGGCAAGTCATCAAAGCAGTATCGGAGAACACCCATGCGCCCACTGTCCAAGTCAAAACTAATGCCCTATCGGCAGTGCCCCAAGCGCGTGTGGCTCGAAGTTCATCACCCAGACTTACGCGCAGACACTGCGGCCTCCCAGAAAAACTTTGACACTGGACATCAAGTCGGAGAGATTGCCCAGCAGCTGTATGACCCCACAGGGCAGGGCACGGTCATCGAGCCCTTTGCCGAGGGCATTGATGCCGCGCTCTCACTCAGCATGTCTCTGCTCGACACGCCAAATCCCATTTTTGAAGCCGGCTTTGCCGCCGAGGGGGCGATGGCGTTTGCAGATGTGATGCTGCCGGTACAAAACCCCCAATCCCAACCCCTACGCGCCTGGCGCATGGTCGAGGTCAAATCCTCGACCTCCGTCAAAGACTACCACCGCGATGACGTTGCCATCCAAGCTTTTGTCGCCCGCGCGGCAGGCGTGCCCCTGACCGCTATCGCACTCGCACATATTGACAACACCTGGACCTATCCCGGCGACGGAGACTATCAAGGCCTGCTCGTAGAAAACGACCTGACCGACGAGGCCTTTGCCCGGGGTGCAGAAGTCGAACGTTGGATCGAAGCCGCGCAAAGCATCGTCGCCCAAGCCACGGCACCCGCCATTACGACCAGCAAGCACTGCCATGATCCTTATCCTTGCGGATTTTACGCACACTGCCAGAGCCAAGAACCTCAAGCTGAACACCCCATTGCCTGGCTACCCAAGCCCTTGAAAAAAGGCTTGACCACGCTCATCGCAAACACGGGCATCACAGAGCTACGTGACGTTCCTGATCACTTGCTGAGCGACAAACAACAGCGCGTTAAAAATGCGACTCTTGCGAAAGAGGCGTATTTTGATCAAGCGAGTGCAGCACAGGCGCTGGCTGCGCACACGCTGCCGGCGTATTTTCTGGATTTTGAAACCATCTCGTTTGCCGTGCCGATCTGGCCGGGTACGCGACCCTATCAGCATATCCCGTTTCAGTTTAGCGTTCATCGCCAGTCCAACACACAGCTTACTGAGCAGGCCTTTATCGACCTCTCCGGCAACGATCCCTCTAAGGCCTTTGCCGAGGCCCTGATCGCAGCCTGTCGCGAGCCCATCCCGATTTTTGTGTACAACGCAGGCTTTGAAATGACCCGCATCCGCGAGCTCGCCGAGAGATTTCCGCAACTCTCCCAAGATTTGCTCGCGCTCAATGCACGCGTGGTCGATCTATTGCCTATCGCACGGGAGCATTACTACCATCCCAGCCAACAGGGTAGCTGGAGCATCAAAGCCGTCTTGCCCGCACTCTGTCCACCCCCAGAGCTTAATTACGAAAAACTCGAAGGCGTCCAAGACGGCGGCATGGCCATGGACGCCTTTGCTGAAGCCATCGCACCCTACACAACAACCGCACGCAAAGCCGAGATCGAGCGACAGCTGCTTGACTATTGCAAGCTTGATACCTATGCCATGGTGCGCCTGTGGAGCGCGTTTACCGGACGGATACTATAAGTATCAGTCGCACTGGATAAGCGCGTGAAATCACTCTCCGAAAGAAGTCCCCTCTGCATACCATGTTCAGCCCTAACCAACACTGAACATCCCTATGCAAAACACAGAAACAAAGAAACCTGCTCCAAAAACCAAATCCGCAACTAAAGTCTCCACCAGATCATCCACAGAAACAGCGCCCGCGACAAAGTTTGCAACTGCTGCTGCCATTGATCCACAACCTATACATCTTGAGCAGAACGCACTGGAGCAAGAGCATGCTCAGGCGATTAAACGGCTAGAAAAAGAGATCGAAGCGTTGAAACTTAAAACAACCGAGATCCAGCAGTCGATGGATCAAAAGATGAAACTGTATGTGAAGATGCAATTAGGTGCGATGAGCTTACTGGGGATGTTTAATATTTTTGGGTGATAAGTGTCACGAGTCTTTTCGTAAAGCCATCTGAATCCAACTAACTTCTGGGCGACCACTTTGATCAGGTGCTGAGATACATCTCAGTACGGTCGCTCCGTATTTCTCTGATAGTTGGCGAATTTCTTGTTCAGAGACCTCGTACATTTCACGTTCGACAGGTGCAGGTCCGCAGCGCAAGGTCACGGCCAGTACTCCTTCTGCGGCAAGCAAATGCATGAGGTTTTCAAAGGCCTTTGGCCTGAGCGCTGGCGCCAGATGCATCCAAACCGCGCTCAGCAAAATAAAGTCAAAAGAAACACCTTGGGTAGCCGCATGCGAGAGCGTGTTTTCAAGACTAGGTAATTGATCGTCAAGCCAAGTGATAGCAGCTCCGCTATGAAGCTTTTGCGCCTCTTGACGCATCCCCGCAGAAGGCTCAACCGCCCATACGTTAAATCCACGATCGGCCAGCCAAGCCGCATCTCGGCCAGAGCCAGCCCCCACATCCAGCGCCATTGCCTTATCGCGAGTTGGTAATAAATCCAAGAGCCAGTGGTGCACAGCGTGAGCCTCCAAAGACTCATATTGCTCAGTTAACTGCTGAGCATGCACATCGTAGTAAGGAACGCCTGCCATAAATACTCCAAGGACTTAGCCAGCCAGCCAGAATTTGGTTACATTTGAAACATGTTAGTTACAAATGTTACCGCTTCAGGCTCATGCAACCTTTTATCACCATCGCTCCAACACTCGAAGACTACTGGCGAGGGATTATTTTATTCGGGAGAAACTCCGCTTCGTACAAATTCGCGTTAGCGAAGTCTCTCTTAGAGCTTAACCCTCAGGCGGGTCAGCTAATTAAGCTGTCAGACCTTGCTCCAACCTTTGCCCAGCATATCGTTACGCATCTCAAGCTTGCACCCAAGCAAGCAGTGTCAGCGTCGAGCCAATATTTAGAGGCTTGCCGTCGGTATGGGGTGGAGGATCCAAACCAGACAAAACTAGTCGAAGAGACCGTTCGTCGAGGCTTTGTAAACGTGATCGATGCTTTCCATGTCGTGGGGGCAGGAGATACACAAAAACGCTTCTTTATCGACGAGCGTGCCAGTAACAACGGAATCCGTATCACGGATGAGTTTTCTGCGTTGATGGAGGGAACTCATACGCAGAATCTAGGAGTCGAGGTCGAGTCTCGGTGGAATCTTGTTGAAACGGCTTGGGGTATGGGCGTGGCACCTCATCTGATTGATATCAAGCACGATGCCGAGCAGAGCATGTTGTTTACCTTTGACCGCACGAACCGCAGAAAAACCGTTACCAGTGCTCGAGGTGCGTTAAACGGCTACCAGAAGGGTAAATGCTTTTATTGTCGTCGTGAGATTGATATCACGACTGGTCGCGAAACCGAAGTGGATCACTTCTTTCCGCATGTTTTGAGTCGAGAGAAATCGTTTGAGCTCATCGACGGTGTTTGGAACCTAGTACTTGCATGCGCCGACTGTAATGCAGGTGTAGGTGGGAAGTTTGCGCGAATCCCTACGATTGCCTTGTTAGAGAGATTGGAGACTAGAAACAATTTTTTGATCGCTAGTCATCATCCTTTGCGGGAGATGCTTATGAACCAAACAGGGGCGACTGTGAGTGCTCGGAGAAGGTTCTTAAGTGATTTTCATAATCGGGCGCTAGCTCGGTTGTTTCATACGTGGGAGCCTAAAGAGAAGGATGAAATGCACTAAAGATCGATATTTGTATTTTAGGATTGTGCTGGTCATTATGGCCAGTCGCAATCGGTTTCAAGATTGTTGAGATTTTCAAAAAGAAAGATGCTGAGGCTGTTAGTGGGCAACGCGCCAAGGCTAAAGAGTTTGTCCTAAAAGAAGATGCCTTGATCAGGAAGATGACGATTCCCGAGATCGAGCAAACCAATATGGTGATGGATCCAATGGGGGCTGCTCCGAATTTCCCGTTTGGACATTTAAATGCCTTGTGGGTCGAGTTTCGCGATGGGCTACAGCCTGACGAGACTGTGCACTTGTTTGAGTCTGTGGGGCCGAATCCGATCAGACGTCAGTTGATTTGGGGCTATGCGTTTTGCAAGGATGGGCGGATTGATCGGTTTATGACTGCGGGGTGGCGCCGCTGAGGTTTAGGCATCACGTTTTTTATGTCAACCAATCCATCGATCCAGCAATTCTCCAACATAGGCTTTAGGCAGCATGTGTCCCGCCTGAGGGACGACCGTGACGTCCCATGTCATGTGTGTGGCTAGAGCTTGGACATTTTCGGGATTGCTTTGCCAGTCAAGTTCGCCCACATGGATTTCGCATTGTTTGACGGCATGGTATTTACCGGCCTGAACCAACTCCATAAGTTGTCGCGCTCTGGGTGGGACGAAAAAAGTTTGTGATTCACTATTTGCAAACTCTCCCACGATCGGGGAGAGTAAAAGCACTCTTCCTGGGAAGGGGGGCATTAATGTCTGAGCATGCAAAAAAAGATAAGCTCCAAAAGAGTTGGCGACGACCAAGGCGTTTTCGTGCCAAAAGTGTGTCTTGAGATCTTGCGCAACGTGCTCGATTTGTTCCGAAAAGCTGAGTTTCGCGAAAGCACCAAGGGTTTCTCTCCCGGAGAGGTTCAGCCCCCGTGAGAGAAGTGCTTCGCCTAGGCCTGTTTCAAGCCGACCGCCTCGCCCGGGTAGGTAATAGATATCCATAAGCAATTTTATCGGTATTTGTTATTCAAAATTTTAGGAAATTGCCCCAACTTGGAAGTAAGATCTCAGGAAAGGAAGAGGGTGTCAAAGTTATATAAACTTTGTAAAAAAGTTCACTCATCTTTTATAAAAATTGAACGGGAGATCAACATGAAAAAAAACCTCTTTACAACGCTCCGTACGGTGGGCTTGAGCAGCCTGACCGCACTGGCTTTACTGCCACATTCGTTTGCGCAAGCGCAAGCCGCCAACTACCCAAATAAACCCATCACGATTGTTGCGCCCTTTGCAGCGGGTACGCTCACGGATATTTTGACGCGTACTGTCGCTAATAAACTCTCTATTGCTTTGGGCCAACCCGTTGTCGCAGAAAATAAAACGGGTGCAGACGGCAATATTGGCGCAGCCTTTGTTGCCTCGGCACCTCCAGACGGCTATACCCTATTGGTGGGTGCGACAAGCATTGGCTCGATCAACGTGTTGCTACATAAAAACATTAAATATGATCCGCAACGTGACTTTGTTGGTATCACGAATCTGATTAGCGTGCCCAACGTACTGGTCGTGGGATCGCATGTGCCTGCCAAGAATCTTAAAGAGCTCCTCGCACTCCAAAAGCAGAAGAGCTTTAATTACGGATCAAGCGGTGCGGGCGGTAGTATGCATTTGTCCGGTGAGATTTATAAGAAGATGGCCGGTGTAGAGATGGTGCACATCCCCTATAAGGGCACAACGCCAGTGATTAACGACATTATTGGCGGTCGCGTTGAAATGATGTTCTGTAACCTGCCAGTTTGTTTGTCCTTGATTAAATCAGGAAAGCTAACGGCTCTAGGTGTCACGTCCGCAACGCGTTCACCGCTCTTGCCTGACGTACCAACGCTTGCCGAGGCTGGCTTGCCAGGCTTTGATGTCAGTGGCTGGTTTGGCTTGTTTGCTCCCAAAGGTACGCCACCAGATATCGTCGCTAAGCTCAATGCAGAAACAGTCAAGATCCTGAACGATCCTCAGTTTAAAGAGGAGTTCTTGAACAGGGGCGCCATTACGATCGGCGGCACCTCACAGGAATTCACAAAATACGCAGCTGAGGAGCGTGAGCGCTGGGCCAAGATCATTGCAGAGGCAAATATTACGTTGGATTGATGGATCTTTCTAGCAATCGCGGGCGGTTTGGTACCAGTTCGATAGGCATGATTAGACATATTGCAATGCAAATCAAGAAACTTTCTGTTTGGATCCTTTTCTATGTGCTCTCCTGCTTGAGTTTGATCTCTCAAGCAGGAGACATTGGTAAAAAAGACTCTGAAAAACCATTACCAGCCCTGGATTGCGACTACAGCATTATTGGGGGGGGACCTGCAGGTCTATATATTGCATACCAGTTAGGGCCTCTCTACAAAGACAAAGTATGTTTATTCGAAAAAGAAAATCGTTTAGGTGGGCGTATTTACGATATTGGGAAAGATCTTAATCAACTCCAAGGACCTCTGATTGCGGTTGGTGGTCGCCGTGTGATGGAGGGGCAAGATGTCTTATTTAAACTCGCTCACGATCTCGGAATCGAGTTAGAAAAACCGAGTCTTGAGAAAGAGCTCATTTTTGCCCGCGGCCTTTATTCAACGAATCCTGATGATTTTGTAGTTTTATATCCAGGAATTGAGTTTGACCAAGAGAAAGGGGATGCGCCGACACAGCTGCTGCGGCGTTTGCTTGAGAGTGAGCACCGCAAGCATATCGATCAATTTCCTGATTTTAAATCTTATGCGACGCGTGTTCTTGGGAATAATGGCTATGAATATCTTCGAGATATGAGCCGATTTCGTAGCGATTACGAATACTCGTTAAGTGCTAAAGGCTATCTTGATTTTCTGGAAGAGGACATCGATGTTTGCTGTGAGGCGTCCTATCCGGTAGGCGGAATGTCTGCCTATGTGCGAGGACTCGCTCGCAAAGCGCAAGAAAGTGGCGTACGTATTTACCTGGAAGAACCTGTTAAAAGTATTGATAAAGAATCAAACCGCTATTCTTTAATCACAACCAAGCATCGTGTGACAAGTTCGCATGTGATGATTAGCGTTCCTCCAAAGGCGTTTGATCATATCCAAGGAAATATCGCTCGTGCGATTCAGTCGCAACCACAATATCAATCATTAGTTGGTGTCAATGTCGTCACCGTCGCACAATGGTATGACAATCCTTGGTGGCTCAATATCCGAGGTATGAAGGACAACAAAAAAGTATGGCGCGCTTGGACAACGGACAGTTGTATTAATTCGATTGAAATACCTCAGGAGCCATACGCAGCCAATCAAAATGTGATTCGGTCTGTTTACAGCGATAGTCTTGAGTGTGTCCAGAAATGGCGAGCACTTGCCTCCGAAGGTCTTGAATCAATTGAGCGTGAAGTTAAAAAAGGCCTCGAACATTTGTTTGCCAATAACGGCGTGACACAGCCGGTTGAAATTGGGAAAGCAAGCAAAACCTTCTATTGGGAATGGCCTGATGGTTGGTACTACATACGTGCAGGATATCCGTTTTCAACACGTGATATTTTTAATTGGGCAGTGCAGCCACTCGGCGATGAAAATGTTTCTCTAGCAGGCGAGAGCTACAATCCGCAGCGCTCCACTTGGTCCGATGGTGCATATAAGTCAGCAATACATTTATTAAATAAAAGGTATGGGTTTTCAATCGCTCACTGACGGTGAAAATTCTTTGCAGCTGAATAAGTGATCAACACGCCAGCGGGCCGCAGCAGACAGGCCTGGGAGTACATTGAATTGCAGGCAGCTATGGCTAAAAAATATTAGCGATCTTTGAAAGCAGGCCAACGATGGCGAATAGAGTTGTGATTTGTATGCTCATACATAGAATAAATTTACGGTCAAGATCGGTTCTTAATCCTGCAACTAAGCGATCTATGCGGTCCATGGTTTCTGTTGTTTGCCTTGCCAAATCTTCGCGCGTGGCGAGGGTAGGGATGATGGCTTCAAGTTTTGCCAATTTAGTTTCCATGGAGTGCTACCTATCGGGCGTGATTCATGTGGAATTTTAGTTTTAACGACATCCAAAGTGATTGGCTTTGAGGACTATTTTTTGTTTCTAACTGTTGCATCGTGCCACCTTCTACCCGCGTAAGTTGGCGAGTCTGTTTGCCTTGTCATCTAGAGATAACCTGCATGGTGCAGCGTTTCTTAATCTTTAATTTGCGTCTGAGTTCGTTGATGTCTGGATTGAGAATCGGGTCTGTTCCGGATCGTTCTTCAAAATCAAGTAATAACGCTTCAAGCTCCTGAACGATCCTCAGTTTAAGGAGGAGTTCTTGAACAGGGGCGCCATTACGATCGGCGGTACCTCAGAGGAATTTACAAAATACGCAGCTGAGGAGCGCGAGCGCTGGGCTAAGATCACTGCAGAGGTAAATATTACATTGGATTGATTGATTTCTGATCGTACTATATGGCTTAGTAACGCCATCTTTGTACACCGCATGGATGGACAATTGACTCAAGTGAAGAGACCCAATGACAGATTCTAAAGATTACGTCCCCCCCAAAGTTTGGACTTGGGATCAACCCAGCGGCGGCGCCTTTGCGAATATTAATCGGCCGATCGCCGGGCCGACTCACGACAAAGAACTGCCAATTGGCAAGCACCCTCTGCAACTGTACTCGTTGGGCACGCCTAATGGCGTCAAGGTCACGATCTTGCTCGAAGAGTTACTGGCGCTGGGGCACGTAGGCGCTGAGTATGATGCTTGGCTCATCAACATCCGTGATGGTGACCAGTTTGGCTCGGGTTTTGTCGATATCAACCCAAACTCAAAAATCCCAGCGCTGATGGACCGCAGTGGCGAGCTACCGGTGCGCGTGTTTGAATCCGGCTCGATCTTGCTCTACCTGTCTGACAAATTTCAGGCTTTTCTGCCCAAATCGGGTGCCGCCCGCACTGAGGCCTTGAACTGGCTGTTCTGGCAAATGGGTAGTGCGCCTTATTTGGGTGGCGGGTTTGGTCACTTCTACGCTTACGCGCCAGCTAAGTTTCAGTACGCCATTGATCGTTTTACGATGGAAACCAAGCGCCAGCTTGACGTTCTGGATCGTCGCCTTGCCGTCAGTGAGTACTTGGGTGGCGATCACTATACGATCGCTGATATTGCGGTGTTCCCATGGTACGGCGGGTTGGTGAAGGGTTGGTTATATGGGGCGGCCGAGTTTTTAAGCGTGCAAGACTACAAGCATGTTCAACGCTGGGCCGAGACTGTTTACAGCCGGCCCGCAGTGAAGCGCGGTCGCATGGTCAATCGTATGCATGGCGAGCCTTCAGAACAGCTGCGTGAACGCCATGACGCCAGCGACTTTGACACTAAAACGCAAGACAAGATTCAACCTGCAAGCTAGATGGCAGAGTGAGGCATCCCGCTTTGTTAACGGGTGCCTGATCTGATCGCCGCTACAAAACGTATACGTACTCGCTTTGTCTGCGCTTTAGTTCGTGTGGACGTAGCCTGTCACTTTAATCATCTCTTTGTATTTGGCGATTTCGTTTTCATAGAAAGCGTTCGCCTGTTCAAGGCTCATCGGCTTTGCGACGTTACGGCCGTCAGCCTCGAGGGACTTAATAACCTCAGGATTGGTCAGCGCTGAGCTGATGGCCTTGTTCAACACTTTCTTGATGTCTTCGGGCGTGCCTTTTTTGACAAAATATCCTGCATTGCTGGCGTATTCGAAATTTTCGAGTTTGGGCGTGTCAGTAATGCTGGGAATGCTCGCGAGGACTGCGGGTTTGTCCTTGGAGAGCACTGCGATCGCTCTGTAGCGACCTGTTTTAATCATTTCCAGCATGGATGCCTGAAATGGCATGATGGAAAAATCGATTTGTCCACTGGCCAGATCCTGCACGACTGGCGCCGTACCCTTATAAGGGATGTGAGTGAAAGTCACGCCGAGTGTTTTCCCCATCTGTTCGGTAATCAGGTGATAGAGGGATCCGACACCCACGCTGCCATAGGTCAGTGAATCTGATTTGTTGCGGGAGGCCGCTAAATCAATAAACTCTTTTGTGTTGTTGACGGGCAGGTCTTTGCGTACCAACAAGACAAGATGTGTCACAGTGATCGGCTGAACACTTTCAAACTCATCGGGCTGATAGCGAATCGCTTTATTGGTGAGTGGGGGAATGATCAGTTCATTTTGAGTGCCCTGAAAAAAGATGCGTCCATTCGCATTGGCATTGAGCACTTTCGAGGCTGCAATGGTTCCCGTGCCTCCACCAAGGTTTTCAACGATCACGGGTGCGCCCAAGGCTTTGGAAATCGGCTCGCTCAGTATGCGTGCGCTGACATCGCTGGGACCACCTGCAGGATAGGGGACCATCAGGCTCACAGGCCGAGATCCTGGATAGTCGTTTGCCAGAGCGGGACTTAAGCCGACCATGCCTGTCAGGCAGATTGCTGCGGTGGTTTTGAATAAAGAACGAAGGGGAGAAGCAAAATTGTGTTTCATATTTAATTTAGATAGAAGGGGTATTAAAAATTTGTGACTGCTGATAGCTGATGGCATGTGTTGATATCAGTCGCTCTCACAGTGCGGCGTGGACTTTGCCAATCGTCAGCAACACTGCTTTTGCTCGGGGCAAAAAGGAATCGATTTCGGTGTATTCGTCCTGGGTATGAAATTTGCCACCCACGGGTCCGGTTCCGCATAGCGTGATCGCGCCGAGACTGGAGGTCACTCCCGAGTCTGCGCATCCGCCGCTAAATTCCTGATCTGTGCGATGGCCGATATCCTTGAGCGTGTCCCGGTACAGTTCGAAGAGTTTCTGCGAGGCTGCGGTCGGGACGAATGGCTTGAATTCACCCATGACGCTCAGCTTGGACAGTGTTCCGGTGATGAAGTTTTTATTGCAAATGCACTGAATTCGGCTCATGACGTGTTCGCGCTGTGCCAGATCTTTGACACGCACATCGATAGCTGCTTTGGCGGAAGGGGCTGAGGTATTGACAGACTGACCGCCTGAAATCAATCCAACACTGACGGTTAATCCCTCATCAATGTCTGTGAGCTTGTCGAGCTCCACGATTTTGTTCGCGATTTCCGAGATCGCATTAATGCCCTCCGAAAAATTGGCCCCAGAGTGCGCGGCTTTACCCTGGACATCCATCTCGAGAAAAATACCGCCCTTGCGTCCTGTCACGACGTTACCCGAGGGGCGCCCTGGTTCGCCGTTGAAGACAAAAGCAGCTTTGCGGGCAAACGCCTCGATGACCTCTTTGCTCAGGGGCGAGCCGATTTCCTCGTCGCATGTGAATAGTGCGGATACTTCGGTGGTCGTATGTCCTGACTGGGCAAGCGCGGCGATGATGAAGGCGTTCATGACGACGCCCGCTTTCATGTCCGCAACGCCCGGGCCGTACGCTCGATTGCCTTCGATGCGGAACGGACGTTTGGCGACTTCTCCCCTTGGAAAGACGGTATCGCAATGCCCCATCAGCAGAACGGGGCGGCCAAGGCTCGCACCAGCATTGATGGTCACGGACAGAGCCGCCTCGACTCCCTGCACAAAATGGGATTCGGTTTTCAATCCGAAGGTCTTGAAAAAAGACTCAAGTTTGCGAAAAACCTGGGAAACACCCTCTTTGTAGTAGCTGTGTGAGTCAATGCCCACCAGCTCTTCGAGCAATGACAGCATAGCGGTCTGCTGTGAATCAATCCATTCGACTGCTTTTGAGTTTTGCATCACGCGCGTCCTCGACTGGTGTTTAAATTGGGTGTTTTAAAGTATTGCAATACAATACTTTGTATTATTTAATCTGATTATGAACATTAATCTGTTTCTTGTTTTTTGTCATCCAGCTGTCAAATTTTGTTGAATCGTATTTTGTTGAATCAAATCAACCTAGGCTCTCAATTTCATGTCAACGTCACCGTTATTTGTTGCCTCTGTCGCCAAAGCGTTCTCCATCCTGGATTGTTTTCGGCATACAGCGAACGACTTGAGTCTGATGGAAATGGTCCAGCTGAGCGGGATGGATAAGAGCGCGGCGCAACGCTACGCCCACACGCTTTGTGAACTGGGAGTGCTGGAACAAAATTCTCAGACCCGTCGTTATCGTCTGGGTAAAAAGGTGCTGAATCAGGCTTTCGACTATTTACGTACCAATGCTTTCGTCGAATCCGTTAATCCCCTCTTGCTGGACATCTGTGAAAAAACGGGAGAAAGAATCAGTCTTTCCCTGATTGAGAACGATGAATTGGTTCACGTCATGCGACACCAGACCAAGACGCAGGAATATCAGGCCTCTCTTGTGGGTCGAAGGGTGCCTGTTTTTTGTACCGCAGGCGGACGCGCATCGTTGGCCTCGCTTGGGCCGAGCGAATTGGAGGCATGGTTAAAAGGAAAGGAGTTCCATGCCTATACGCCGGACACGGTGACGGATCATCACAAATTGAAAACTGTTTTGTCTCAAATCCGTCGCAAAGGTTATGCGCTGGTCGTCAATGAATTTATTCACGGGGAAATAGCACTGGGCGCCGCAGTGCTGTCCGACGATGGAAAACCTTTTGCCGCGATTCATATTTCAGGGTCAGCGTGGGAATGGGGTGCGAATGAATATGAAAAGAAATTCGCTCCCATTCTGATGAATGCCATTAGTCGGATTCAGCGACCGTTACGCACATGACGATAGCACCCGCTCACGGAGTGTTTGATCAAAGAACGTCTAACCCGACCTTTGACCGTACTCAGGAGTTCTACCTGCAAGTCGTAGCGTCCAAAATAATCACGTGGACGATATTCCAAGGCACTCGCGGGGATAGGTTTTGGGGGAGCGGTTTTAGTCATGATTATGCTCCTGTGCTGCCGCAGCGATCCATTTAGGGGGAAAGTCGTGACCGACTTGAGTGAAACAAATATTTGGAATCTCTTTAAATGGACCCGCCCACATATCGGCGATGGCTACAAACTGCTCGATGTCGAAACCGCATTGTTCAATCTCATCAATGAGCTTCGCTAGCTCCGAGCTGCTCATCGATATCAAGCGATACAAATACGCATCACCCTCGCCCAAGGTATGTCGCCGCTCAAAGGTTTCACAGCCGCCTGGGTAATGGGCGGCGATATCGGCTTTTCGAATAAAGGCCGACAATAATTGCACGTGCACAGTCATCACGATCTCCTGTTTAGCCAGTTCGGCAAGACGCCCGGGTTGGCAAGTTGGATATAAATCCCCCGTACAAAACAAAAAGCCCTCTTCTGTAGAAGAGGGCTGACGCATCCCGCTTAGTTACCGTTTCCGGTCACATTGCCTCTCGGCGATCCACCTTGCCCGGGAGGGCAGGTTGGCATGGGCGTCAGCCCAAATCTGAATGTCTTGGAGTGATTTTATAGGATTGTTTGAGACTTGATAAGTACCTGTAAATATTTTTAAACATACCCAATGAAGTACAGCAACGGCTGCGTGATGGCAATGCGTTTTTGACCCACGTACAGACGCAACACAATATTTGGGTCATTGACATTCGTAATATCGGTGAGTCAGTTGACAGTGATTCCTGACTGCTGAACCAAATCTACCCAGCGCTGGTAATCCTTGCGAACGAAATCACCAAAATCTGCGGATGATTTTGGTGGGGCTGGATCAACAACGAGCAACTCTAACCCCTTACGAACGGAATCATTTTGGAGAGCGCTCAAAAGTGATTCATGGAGTTTTTCAACGATATTTCTGGGCGTTCCTAGCGGTGCAAACAAACCCCACCAAGTTTTATTGATCAAATCATCATAACCAAGCTCTTTAAATGTTGGGACGTTGCTAAATGCCATCTGGCGAGTTTCAGAGGTTTGCGCTAACGCTACAAGTTTGCCACTGTTGACCAAGGGCATCACAGCTGGAGGAGTCACAAACATCATGTCAATCCTGCCACCAAGCAAATCGTTCACCGCAGGTCCTGTGCCTTTGTATGGAATATGCAGAACTTCTACATTAAATTTTTTACCGAAAGAATAACCATCAAAGTGCTGAGACAAGCCTATCCCTGGCGAGCCGTACGAAACACTATTTTTCGTTTTAGATGCCGCAACCCATTCATCTAGAGTCTTAATATTTTTATCCGGTGTAATAACGAGGATATTGGACGAGGAACCAATCTCGCCGATCGGTGCAAAGTCAGTAAATGGATCATAAGGTTTGGGTTTACGAAGCGCAGGCACGATACCATGAGTCGATACATGACCAATCATGATGGTGTAGCCATCAGGTTTAGCACGCATTAACATTTGTACTCCTAGCGAACCTGAAGCTCCTGCGCGGTTTTCTACTACGACAGACTGATTCCAAATTTTCGTGAACTGATCAGCCAAAAGTCTTGCAATCTGATCAGTCCCACTACCGGCTGGTCCAGGAACTATAAAAGTCACAGGTGCAGAAGGAAAAGATTGAGCCTGAACTGTCATACTTAACATCGTCACAAAACAAGCTGTCGTGACAGCTCGTCCACACAACATCATAAATTTATTCAAACGATTTATCATTTTCGCTACCCATCACATTGTGATCGAATGAATCAAGATGCCAAGACTTTTTCACCCGAAATTTGAGTGCGCAACATCAATCTCCTGCTCGATGTGTCAAATGCCTCCCTACGGTGCATCGTGCACCTGTTATCCCACATGACCATATCCCCAAGTTTCCATTGTTGGCCCCATGCAAACTTAGGCTGCGTCGCATGCTCCCATAATTGATTTAATAAATCTTCACTTTCCGATAAAGATAAGCCCGGGATATAAGCACCTCTTCGACGACCTAAAAATAAACATTGACGTTGGCTGACTGGATGAAGGCGCACTAAGGGATGACGGGCACCGACAGTTTGTGTTGGGTCATCGTTGTCTTTGAATCCCTTCCTTAATTCTCCGGCGCTATTACGACTGGCATCGTGAATGCAAAACAGATTCTTGATCTTTTCCTTAATTGCAGAATTGAGCGTTTCATAAGCATCGTACATATTTACAAAATATGTATCACCACCGCTTGGTGGAATCTCAACGGCATAGAGACAACTCCCTTTTGGTGGCTGATCGACATATGTCATATCTGAATGCCATACAGCCTCATATGAACCAAGTCCACCAATCGGTTTTCCGTCCATCAACACATTAGAAATAATGGTTATTTCTGGCTTATCAACTTCAAAATAGGGATTTCTGTCTGAAGTACTGATGGGTCGAGCATCCAAACTACCAAAGTTTTTAGAAAACATAATCAATTCGTCCGCTGAAAGTTTGCCGACGCCCCTAAAGCGTAGTACCAAGTGGTCAGCCCAAGCTTTCTCAATTGCTTCGCGATCTGCATTATTTAATGGCGTTGAAAAATCAACACCCTCTACGTTTGCACCGAGTGCTCCGTCGAGTGGCGTAATTTTTATAGTTTCGCGCGAGGCAACTGTTTGATTCATTTTTAGTCTCCATTGAGGTAGTGACGATCACTTTAATGATCGATTTTTTTGAGTAAGCATAGTGTTATATTTATTAAATTTTATAGTTATTATTTATATATATATAAATAATGCAAATAAATACATCACGTCGACATTTGACCATTCGTCAGCTCGAGGTCTTTATCACCGTGGCTGACTCATTAAGTTTTAGCAAGGCCTCCGAAGCGTTTCATATTTCACAGCCAGCCCTTAGTACCGCTGTGCAACAGCTAGAACAATCCATTGGGGGACGTCTCTTTGATCGCCATACGCGAAGCGTTGCGCTCACTCAATTAGGGTTGAGTTTTCTTCCAATGGCGAAAAAACTGTTGGAATCATTTGATCAAACGATGCGCGAAACTGCCGAACTCGTCGAGGGACGACAGGGGGCAATTTCTATCGCGGCTTCCCCTTCCGTGATGGCAAAGTTATTGCCTAGAGCTCTGAAGAAATTCACCAAGATTTACCCGGATATTCAAATTACTCTTTACGAAGAGCTATTTGAACAATGCATTGAAATGCTTAGGAGTCAGAAGGTCGACGTAGCTTTTGCTCCTAAAAAAGAAACAGCTAAAGATCTCAAACAAGAGCCATTATTTACTGATCAGCTCGTGTTAATTTGCCCGATCAAACATCCACTTATCAAAAACAAAAATGTGAAATGGTCCCAACTTCCTCAATATCCTCACATATCCCTGAAGGCTGATAGCAATGTCCGACAACTGATTGAGTCGGCTTACAAGGCTCGCGGTTATCAAATCACACCTGTTTTCGAAGTAGAGCGTATCAGCTCAATGGTTAGTTTTATCGCTGCGGGTCATGGAATTGGAATACTTCCCCGTTCATTATTTCAAGCTTACAAAACCTCAGAAGTGACTGAGATCGCATTTTCGGATGGAGCTTTTTCTCGGGTGCTATGTGCTATTACGATGGAAAATAAAACGCTTTCGCCTGCCACGCAAAATCTAATTGATATATGCAGGCATGAGGAGATAAGGCTAGAGGCTCAAACTGAATAGAACTAGCGCTGCTTTGAATCATCTGAGTACAATCCGATCAAATCTTCTCGGTCTAATCCATGATTCGTCCCAAGTCTCTAAAGCCTATCGAGCGTCGAACCCTTTGGGATCAGGCCTACTTGACTCTCAAAGCGGCGCTGCTTGAAGGGCGTTATGCCCCAGGTGCTCGGATCATTTTGCGGGATGTGGCTGATGAGCTTGGTATCAGTTTGACGCCTGTCCGTGATGCTGTGAATCACTTGATTGCTGAAAAGGTGCTGGATCGTGGGGGTGTAGGGCAAGGCGGTGGGGCCACTGTTCCTTTGTTGGACGCGCATCAATTTGATCAGCTGATGGCAATACGAGCAAACCTCGAACCTATGGCTACTGCGGCTGCTGCCCGTTTGGCGACAACTGAAGAGCTTGAAGGGTTAGAGCGCTCGATGCTCGATATGAAAAAATCGATTGAGACTGCTCAGGGTGCAAAGTATCTTGCTGCACATAATCGATTCCATTTCGGCATTTACAAAATCAGCCAGTTGCCCATCGTTCAGGATGTGATTGAAGGCGCCTGGCTAAGATGCGGGCCAACTTTGAATCTTGCACTGCCAGAATACAAGCCAGGATTGAAACGCTATTCACACCATGTGGATGCACTGAACGCACTGAAAAGGCGTGATGCTGATCAGGCCGCCGCTGCGATTCATGCAGACATCGAAAGTGCTCGAGCAGATGTCTATGCTCTATTGATGGAAAGACAAACAAAATAACTTAAGCGGTTTATTCAAATGCAATTGCATCGACTGCACAAATGTTGTATGTTATAACAAATAACAAATAGAGAAATTTAATTTCATGAATCAGGAGACAGCTGGAATGAAACAGAACATCTTTTCACGCATTGCCCGTTCGTTAGTCGGATCATTGGTTGCACTGACCGTTGCGGCACCTGTTCTTGCGCAAAATACTTTTCCGAGCAGAGAGATTCGTCTGATCGTGCCATGGAATGCGGGTGGCTCAAATGATATTTCTGCGCGAGCCTTGTCGAGCATTCTCGGCGAGAAGGGAATCAGGGTTGTGGTGGAAAACGTACCAGGCGCGACAGGATCAATCGGTATGACACGAGTCGCCAGGGCAGAGCCAGATGGTTACACAATTGGCATGGGGACGAGTTCAACCTTGGCATTGATTGCTCAAAACCTGACTCCCTTGCGAAATAGTGAGTTTGCCTCAATCGCAAGAGTCACAACCGATCCTCTGCTGCTTTTAGTGCCCTACAACAGTCCATATAAAAATCTGGATGAATTTATCGCATTTGTTAAAAAGAACCCGGGCAAAGTATCGATTGGTACACCTGGCAGCAATAATTTGAATCATATCTTTGCTCTCATGACCGGCCGTATTGCGGGGAGCGAGATCATTGTGGCGCCTTACACAGGCGGATCACGCGTGATTGCAGATCTGGCAGGTGGTCAGATTAATGCAGCAGTCCTCAAGCCTTCGGAGAGTAAGGCGCAAATTGATGGCAAGCTTGTGCGGGCACTGGGTGTATTTGCCAATGAGCCTTTACAGGCGATGCCAGATGTTCCAACTTTCAAGTCCAAGGGCTATGACGTGTTTCCTTATGGACCTCTCGTCCAGATGGCTTACTTGGTCGCTCCAGCAAAAACTCCACAGGCCGTTCAAGATCGTTTGATTGCGATGTTCAGCGAAGCAATTCAGAGCGAACGATTTAAGAAACTGTCGGCCGAGGGCAGTGCCGTGGTCGACAATCTAACTGGAGAAGCCCTGAACAAAGAGGTTGTTGGAGTGACGGCGGCTCTCGTGGAGGTTGGGGAAAAAGTATTCGCCAATCAAAAGAAATAAATTGACACAGAATTTAGAACCAATCACGGAAAAAAAGAACTCATGAGTATTATTAAAAAAGTGACTTGTCATGTCGTAGCGGCCCCAGTCGAGCGCCCTTTCACTTCGTCCAGAGGGTGGCTTTATAAGACGCGAGGATCTTGTATTGTCGAAATTGAGACCAACGATGGCATCGTTGGTTGGGGTGAGTGTTATGGGCCTTCTCAAGTTGCACGCGCATTCATTGAAACGCAGTTAGCACCCCATATCATCGGGCGCGATGCGTTTGATGTCGAGGTGATTTGGGAATATCTCTATAACCGTATCAAAGATTATGGCGGAAAAGGGATGGTGACCAGTGCAATGAGTGGCATTGACATTGCGCTATGGGACATCATTGGCAAGTCAGTGGGTAAACCTATTCATAAGCTGATCGGGGGTTCTTTCCGAACAGAGGTGAATTGTTATGCCACGGGACTCTATTTCATTGATATGAATAGATTGATCGAGGAGGCTGTTGAAGAAGCGCAGGGATATCAAGAAGAGGGTTTCACCGCGATCAAGATGAAAATCGGACTAGGGGATATGAAGCTTGATATCGAGCGTGTGGCTGCCGTCCGCCAAGCACTTGGAGATAAAGCTCGTCTGATGGTGGATGCAAATCATTGTTTTACGGTTCCGCAGGCTATCCGTCTGGGCAGAGAACTTGAAAAACTGGGTGTAGAGTGGTTCGAGGAGCCTATTTCGCCAGAGGATCTTGATGGCTATGTCGAAGTAACTAGGGCTTTGGATATGGCTGTAGCCGGGGGTGAAAATGAATTTACTCGCTGGGGATTCAGAGATATCGTTGTTCGAAAGGCCATGGATATTATTCAGCCGGATGTATGCGCTGCAGGAGGGATCAGCGAATGCCGCAAGATTGCGACATTGGCCAGTGCACATGGTGTTGAGTGTGTGCCGCACGCTTGGGGCTCTGCGATTGGCCTAGCCGCAACCTTGCATTTTTTAGGTGCGTTGCCTGACCAGCCACCAAGCTACCGACCCTTTCCTCCATTGCTAGAGTTTGAGCAATGTGAAAATCCTTTCCGTGACTATTTGTCTGTCGAACCAATCGTTCAAAACAAAGGTGTTGTTCAAATTCCAACAGGTCCGGGATTAGGAATTGAGATTAATCGCGAAATATTGAACAAGTATCGCGTTGCCTAAATACACAGGCATCTCAATTTTTTATAAGCCCCAAGGATATTGTTTATGCGGTTTGTTACCTTTGTTTTGAAATCTGGTGGTGGTGCTGGTAAACATGCGATGATCCCTCGCGCTGGCGTGCTCTTGCCTGATACAGATCAGATTCTGGATTTGGGACACGAAGCGTGTGTTGATCTGATGGGTTCTACCCCTGCGTGTCTGCTTGCGATGATCGAGGCGGGCTTGCTTGTTTGGCAGTCACGTATTCAATCCTATAGTTTTTCCAATGAAGCGCTTGTGCAGCTGAATTCAGCACAACTCCTCGCTCCGTTACAAAGGCCAGGAAAAGTCATGGGTGCAGCATTTAACTTTCGCGATGCTTTAGCTGAAAGAGGTATGCCACCACCAGCTGAACCTGTCGTTTTCTTTCGTTCTGGGCAAACGGTCATCGGTCCGAATGAGCCGATACTGATTCCGCCTGATGTGGGTGATGTGGCTTACGAGGGCGAACTTGCTGCCATCATAGGACGCCGGGCTATATGTGTCTCAGAATCCGAGGCGATGGGCTTTGTGGCTGGATACACCATTCACAATGATGTAAGTGGATCAGGTTTACTCAAACGGGATAGAGGGAATTTTCTGCGTGGCAAGAATTTACCTGCTACAGCTCCGCTGGGACCATGGATTGCTACTCCAGATGAGATTGTGGATCCGCATCGAATCAGAATCAAACTAGAGGTTGATGGCCGTTTGCTTCAAGATGGCTCCACGGAAAATATGGTTTTTCGTATTCCTCAACTCATTTCGTGGATTTCCCATCGCTTTCCACTGGAACCAGGCGATGTGATCGCCACCGGAACTCCGGGAGGTGGGGCTTCAACGCACTCACCTCAGGCTTGGCTTTTGCCTGGACAACAGGTAACAGTCTCTTTGGAGGGATTAGGACAGTTGGTCAATCCAATAAAAAAAGGAGTGCCGTTCTTTGAAGCACAATAATCCGCGCGCTCGAGTATTGCTAACTAGCCCTATCCACCCGGATATGCAGGCTTTATTAGCATCACAATGCGACATAGTGATTGCACCTGACACCCAAGCCTCGACCTACAAGCGACTCATTCGAGATGTTCATGGTGTCATTGTTAGAAATCAATTGCCTCCTGACATCTTTGAAGATGCTCCCTTGACGCGCGCAGTTGTGCGACACGGAGTGGGTCTGGATATGATTCCGGTTCCGGCTGCCACAGAAAAAAAGATAGCGGTCGCGAATTTACCCGGTTGTAATTCTCAAGCGGTCGCGGAGTATTGCATCGCTGGCATGCTTGCTTTAAGACGCAACTTGGCAGGAATGGATGCTTCACTGAGAAAAGATGGCTGGTCTAAAGCTCGGCCCGCAGCCGATCATTATTTGGAGCTCGGAGCGAGCACCTTAGGCATTGTCGGCGTAGGATCAATCGGTTCATTGATCGCCTCGATGGCGCAAGGCCTCGGCATGAAAGTTCTTGGCCTGACACGTCGTCCTGAAACATTGCCTAAGGGTGTGATTGCTGCGGATAAGGAATTGTTATTTGCTCAGTCCGATGCTGTTGTCTTGGCCTGTCCTTTAACTGATCAAACCAGAAATCTTGTCGACCACAGCACAATCGCCACGATGAAAAAACGTGCGATTTTGATTAATGTGTCGCGCGGTCCAGTCGTTGATACGGATGCGTTGGTGATTGCCCTTCGAGAGGGGCGTTTGGGCGGCGCTTTACTGGATGTGTTCGATAAGCAGCCTCTGACGGGTACAGAGCAAATTTTTGATTGTCTTAATTTGATGTTGACGCCTCATTGTGCAGGCATCACGGAAAGTAGCTCTTTCGTGACGAGTGAGGGTGCAGTTCAGACAATGTTGGCGTTATTAAAAAATGAACGCCCCAAAAATGTTGTCAATCCTGAAGTATTTAAGGACTAATTTCAAATGAAAATCACACGTATACAAGCAGTTCCAATCTCTTTCCCTGTACCCGCCAACAAATCAGTCACATTGGGTATCGGACGTAGTGTCAAGCGTGATGCTGTCTTGATACGAGTCGATACTGACGAGGGATTGACCGGTTGGGGCGAATCACATCACGGGCGTTGTCCGGGCGCAATTGCCAAGCTCATTGATACAACACTGTCTGAATTGGTGTTGGGAATGGATGCGACAGACGTGAACGGAGTATGGGCGCGCGTCTATAAAATGCAGATTGCAAGCCATGGCATGGGCGCTGCTGCCGTTTTGGCATTAAGTGGACTTGACCAAGCTCTTTGGGACATCCGCTGTCAACAAGCGAATCAACCTCTTTATCGGATGTTAGGTGGCACCTCGAAACCGATCAAAGCCTATGCGGGCGGCATTGCTCTGGGTTGGCAAGAGCCAGAGAGTTTGGTTCAGGAGGCGCTTGGTTATATCAGTGATGGCTATCGAGCGCTGAAGCTACGAATGGGCGATACACCCAAGAAGGATATCGCGAGAGTACAGGCTGTGCGTAAGGCTGTTGGAGATGATATTGAGATCCTGACAGACGCAAATACAAATTACACGCTGGAGGCTGCGGCTAGAGTGCTGCCAGCATTTGCTGAAGCTCAGGTTGCCTGGCTTGAGGAGCCATTTCCACCTCAGGATCGTCATGCTTACGCAACATTGGCAAAGATGAGCAATGTTCCCTTGGCTGCAGGAGAGAATCACTACACTCGTTACGAATTCGATACGCTGATTGAAGACAATTGCGTGCGTTATCTTCAGCCTGATTTATCTAAAACAGGTGGCATAACGGAAACAATGCGTATAGCAGCAATGGCAGGTGCAAAAAAATTGACTGTTAACCCACATACATCAGCAACAGCAATCAATATGGCTTGTAGTTTGCATTTGTTATGCGGCGTGGATAATCCCGGTTATTTCGAAGGCGATGTCACTGGATTAAATCCTTTTAGAGACCATCTTGCGGGTCAAGTCGCTTATAAATTGGACTCAAACGGATGTGTTTCTCCTCCAGAAGGTGTAGGTTATGGCTTAACGCTGGATATGGACTTCATCAAGTCACATCCTTTGATTGAAGGTCCGTGCTACGTTTAAATAGCTAAATCTCGCATCGCGGTAGTCTTTTATGTGATTTTGAAATGGGTGTGCTGCAGTTTGTGTCACCCAGTGAGACAGTAAGTCGCGCATCATCTCCAAAACAGGAGATCCAACATGAAAAAGACTCTGGCTTTAGTGATGTGTGCGATAGAGTGCTAAAGCGCTGACTACTTCGCAATCCTCATCACGCACTGTCCAAAGGCTTCGGTCTGAGGTCTGATGCCAAGCTCCACGCATTGGTTTTTGGCGGCATCGAGGGAAACGGGTGCGACGGGTGGATTGGCTGCTGCAGCGGTACTCGCTGGGGGAGCTGTCGCCTGTGGCGCGCTGGCCGGTGAGGTGGCTGATGAGGTGGCTGATGAGGTGGCCGTACTACTGGCGACAGTGCCTGTTGGCGTTAATGTCAATGTTTCGGTAGTCGTGGTGCCTGCAGGGGTGACGCTGGTTTTTGTAACTCCTGAGGGAGAGCCGGCGGGCGTAGCTGTGGTGTGTGTTGTCGCATGTCCTTCGGTGTAGCCGACTTTGGTCATTTGTCCCATCATGACTTGAATCATGTTGGGGTAGTCATAGGCTGCGCCCGATGCGTGGTCGATCGCGACGCCGATGATTCCGCCAAAGAAAAAGTTACCTACCATGCCCGGTTTCACGATCGAGGTGACGGAGGCTCGTCCGGGTTCGAGGCCGGCCTTGTTACAGGTGACCTGAAGGTCATCGTTGGAGCGTTGGATTTGAACCGAGCCAGGGGAGGTGAGAAACCATTTACCTTTTGCATTCACCAACTCACAGGCTGCGCCGGATACTTGAGCGGTGTCTTGTCTGGTTTCAACGGATACGCTTTGTTGTGTGCCGCCAGTAATAGAGGCGCAGCCGCCCAGCAGGAGCGAAGCCCCGAGTATGGCCAAGAGGGATAACAGTCTGGAGATGCTCATTTTTTTGCCTGTCTTGTTGTTGTGATGTGTGGAGGGAATTGGGGTGCGAAGTATTAGGTTAAGCAGCCGGGTGTCTCATCAGATGCGACTTTGTTTTCTTTTTAAATATCTTTTTTAAAGTGGCAAAAGATCGGTGCAAACGTGTATCGTGGATGTCGCAGGTATTGCAATTGAATAAATGGTGTGAACGGCATGTTTAAAGCTTTGACTCTGCAAACGGTTTGTGCGCTATTTTTTGTTTCCATGCATGCGCACGCTCAGACCCAAGAGCCACACAAGAGTCTCTATGCCATTGAGCGCCAGGTCATCACGATTCATGTGCGGGCCGACGGTACTTTTCACGAGAAGATCGAGAGTGTCACGCGGGTTAAGTCCCCAGCGGCGATTGAGTTGGTCAGTCAGGATGACGTGGACTTTTACAGCGACCGACAGACTGTGGAGGTGCTTGAGGCGTTCACCGAACTGCCTTCGGGTGAACGAATCCCTGTGGCGGCAGATGCGATCAGAGTCGTCGATGAAGAACGCTCCGAGGGGGCGGCGATGTTTACCTCTCGCAAGACTCAGGTGGTGATTTTTCCCAAGATCAATGTTGGAGCGCGTGCGCACTCAACGGTGCTGCGTAAAACGCATACGCCACTTTTTCCAAGACAGTTTATGTTTCGCAGATCATTGGGGACATCTGTTGAATATGGTCAGCTAGAGTTCAATATTTCGCATGACCCTGCCATCCACATTCTCGCGGATAGTCGTGGATTTGAGGGTGGTCGACTGTCTGACAGTCCTAATGGCGAGGTACGCTATCGTTATACCTATAGCCAGGCAGCGATCCAGCACGCCGAGAGTGGTCAGGTTTCGGCGAGTGATTTCGGACCCTATCTGCATTTATCTACGTTTGTGAGCCCCTTGGCAGTTGGTCAGGTGTATGAGCAGTCCGCGGCCCCCAAGACAGCGGTCACGATGCAGGTGCAGAAGCTGGCCGATGAGATAACCTTTGGCATACATGATCCAAAAGCGCAAGCCGCGGCCTTGTATCACTGGGTCTCCAAAGAGATTCGTTATGTGGCGATATTTCTTGGCTCGGGCGGTGTGGTGCCTAATCCTGCCGACCAGGTGATCCGCAATCGCTATGGCGATTGCAAGGACAAGACGACGCTCTTGATTGCATTGCTTGCCGCAAAAGGGATTGAAGCTTCGACGGCGATGATCAACTCAGGCAGCGCGTATGAGATGCCGCGCTTAGGATCCATCAGCCCGTTTAATCATGTCATCACCTATATCCCGCAATGGGATCTGTATCTTGATCCGACGGCTGAGCTCGCGCCTTTTGGTATTTTGCCAATCAGTGTCATGGACAAGCCTACTGTCTTGACTGCACTGAATCGTCTGGGGCGCACCCCCAAGCTTGACGCCTTAACCAACTGGATCAAATCGCTCACGCATATTCAGATTCAAGCCGATGGTCAGATGACAGGGACGGTGTATTCGGAGTACGCGGGTTATGCGGATTACAGTGCGCGCTTGAGCTTTATGGATCATGAGGGGGAGTATAAGGAAAGGCTTGCGCAGTCGAATTTGTCTGCGAATCGGCAGTCGGGGGAGGGACATTACACGCCCTCAGATGCTCGAGATTTGGATACGCCTTTTACCAATCGGGGCAGCTTCACACTCGATCCAGTCGCTAATTTTCCCGGACCAGGGGCGCTCAGCGTGCCTGTAGGTTTAACGCCGTCTTTTATCAATCGTTTGAGCTTTAATCGACCTAAAGAGCGAGTGTTGTTTCCGTTTGTGTGTCGGTCCTATCGTTATGAGGAAACGTATGAAGTGGAGTTTCCATCTGAGGCAAAGATCACTCGAATACCGGCGGATGCAGCTTTTGATGAGTCGGGTTTGCTTTATCAGTCCACATATCGCCTGCGCGGACAAGTCCTGACGGTTCAGCGCGTCGTTCAGGCGCAACGCCCGAGTATGGTCTGCCAACCGAATGATTATCAAGTGATTAGAAAGTTACATGCGGTGGTGCAAAGAGATTTGAGATCGCAGATTTTTTATGATTAATTGTTTTTTTGGAAAGCATTGTCGATTTAAGGGTAATATTTCTAACAACAATGGAACCCTGAATATGAAATCATTGCTAATCACCGCTGTGACGTCATTTCTTGTGATGTCAGATATTGCACATGCGCAACCCGCTGCCTGTCACGCACTGGCTGCTTCTCCGGCTGATCCGGATCGTAAAGGGCCGGGCGTCCCTTATGCAAAGCTTGACGGAGCCAAGGCAGTGGCTGCCTGCAAGGCGGCAGTGACTGTAGCCCCTAAAGACGGGCAACTCTGGTTTCAATATGGTCGCGCTCTGGAAAAAGTGAATAACGTGACAGAGGCGATCGAAGCCTACCGCAAGGGTAGTGACCTGAACAATCTGGGTGCGCTGAATAATTTAGGTGAGTTGTATCGCGACGGCAAGGGAGTGGCTCGCAACATTTATCTTGCCGAAGTTCTTTTTCAAAATGCATCGACGTATGGTTTTCCAGAGGCTACTCAAAATTTAAAGAGCCTTGAAAAAAATAGACCTCCAGTCTCTGCACGAACGATACCAGCGCAGTTGCGGGGAAAGTTTTCTGTCCCGGGACTGACCTGTCAGGAAACTCGAGAAATGAGTCAGGCTTTTGGTGGAGAGTTCATGGGATTAGAAGTTCAGGCGCTTGAAGTCATTCAACCGATGGAGATGATGTGCTCAACCATGGGTATGACTGTTGAAAATCCGCAGCAGGTGAGTGTCGTCATGAAATGCAGCAAGAACTCCGCAGAGGTATTTCTATATGAAGCAACAATACGTCCGGAGGGGGTGAGGTTTGAGCTCGGAGGCGGAAAGAGTTCTGTGGCTGTTAGATGTTGAACCAATGAGGTGTCTCACTGGATGCTACTGTTTTTTCTTTTTTTAAATCACGCCTAAACTGAAAAAAGAGCACCCGTAAACGTGTAAATTAGGTTTCAAACTGTACGTGTGGAATTGGAGCCTCATGGATCGCACTGAACGCTTTTACAAGATTCAAACGATGCTGATGGCCCAGCCCTCGGTCACGATGCGGCAGATGCTTGAGACGCTCGAGGTGTCACGTGCAACGCTCAATCGTGATCTGGCGTACATGCGTGATCGGCTTGGCATCCCATTTGCCTGGAACTCAAGCTTGCGTGGGTATGCACTGACGCAGCAGCCCAGCAATGCACGCACTTTTGAGCTGCCGGGTGTCTGGTTTAGCGAACAAGAGATTCACTCAGTCCTGACGATGCTGGAGATGATCTCTAAGCTCGAGCCTGGAGGGTTATTGGCACCGCACATTTTGCCTTTTAAGTCTAGGTTGGAAGGCTTGCTAGATGAAGGGACGGGTAGTGCCAAAGAAGCCTCAGCGCGTATTCGCATCATCCCGATGGGACAACGCAAGGTCGTGAGCGAGTATTTTCAAATACTGGCGCAAGCTCTGATCAATCGGAAACGTTTACTGATCAAGTACTACTCTCGCCAGGAGGGTACTGTCAGCGAGCGGACCGTTTCGCCCCAGCATCTGGTGTACTACCGGGACAACTGGTATTTCGATGCATATTGTCATTTGAGAGAAGGGCTTCGCAGTTTTGCAGTCGATGCACTCCGTTCGGTGGATTTGCTTGAGGAGGCTGCGCAGGAGATCGATGCGGCGACGTTGCGTGAAGTGTTTGAATCAAGTTATGGCATTTTCAATGGCAAGCAACGACAGGTTGCGACGCTCAAGTTCACTCCCTTTCGTGCACAATGGGTAGCCAATGAAATCTGGCATCCTGATCAGGTGAGCACCATGTTGCCCGATGGCTCGTACCAACTAGAAGTCCCCTATGGCGAAGACTGGGAGTTGATCCAGGATATCTTGCGCCAGGGGAGCGATGTTGAAGTGATCGCTCCGCCGACCCTGCGAGATAAGGTGAGGGATATGATTGAGAGGATGCGGGAGCGGTATTAGGTTTGAATCTAAACCACACCCTTAATCAAACCTGATGACCAGCTAAATGTCCGTCTGAGGTTGCGGCGATCATATCTCGAGGTGACTTGCAGTCGCCTATCAAAACTACATCAATACCAAGTTTCCTTAATGGTTCTGCAAGCTCATCATTTCTGCTCCGCGGTGTGGAGTATGTGATCAATGCAACATTATTAATCTGATGTCGCTCGTGGGTGATGACATGCTCCCATGTAAGAATGCCATTTTCGACTTCGTGAGTCCACACTGGTAATGCAAGTAGATGAATTTCAATTTTTTTCGTGTACAAGCGTCGCAGCACCCCTTGACGTGTCACAACAGCCATGTCGTCCGCGAGTGAATGGCGAGGTGTCAAGATCGCAACATGTTCAAACAGCTCATACAGTCGTTCTGCCATCGCATAGGTTCCTTCGGTGTGATCCATGTCAAAGATCACTGCGGTACCGGGTTGTTTCGAAGATACTCCCAGCAGTCCCGTCATCGTCTCTCGCAGATCAACGACAAATCCTTCGTCATGCACGTCGGTTGGCAACCAGGAAGGAAGAATCATCGTCGCACCTGTTGCGAGGATCACAACGTCTGGATTCAGGACTTGAATGTCTGCGACGGTCGCTGTGAGACCTAGTTCGATCTGTACATTGCTGCGCATCGCGGCGATAGTTTGGTAGTCATAGACGCTGCTGACCTCCTCGCCACCCGGAAAATGTGAGCGTAGCCAAGCTTTACCTCCGATTTGGGCGCCGGAGCCGAGCACGGTGACTTGATGTCCTCTAGCACCGGCGATCCAGGCAGCCTCCATTCCCGCGATGCCCGCGCCTATGATGGTGACGCGCTTGGTGTTGGTCGTTTTGCTTGGCCAGTAATCAACTTCGTCGGCTTGCCGGACTCTGGGATTATTGACACATGCGAGTGGCTCGTGTCGGGTGATGATTGTGTCCCAGCACGTATTGCATGCCAGACAATAGCGAATTTCATTGATACGCGATTGTGCGACTTTGAGTGGCCATGCTGGGTCAGCGATCAGGGCACGTCCAATTCCAATCAGCTCTGCTTCTCCTGAAGCCAAGATGGCTTCAGCCTCGGCTGGGTCGCTAATTCGACCGAGTGATATGACTGGGGTTTCCGGAATCGCTTGTTTTAATGTTTTGATCATTTCACGATAGGGAGTGCGTGGTCCGAATCGATCGGGGATATGCATTTCAAGCGAGTTAGCGTGTGTGCCTTGGGCGAAGCATACGTAACTAACTTCTCGGCTTGCAGTCAAGATTTTCGCAATAATGATCGCTTGTTCGGGACCAATTCCGCCATGTAAACCATCATCGCCAGGGAGCTTGAGTCCGACAATGAAATCATCGCCACATTTTTTACGAATAGCAGTCACAATTTCGCTGATGAATCTGCATCGATTGATCCAATTGCCACCATATTTATCGACTCTCACGTTAGACTGCGGCGACATGAACTGATGAAATAAATGGCCGTGTCCACATGACAATTCAACGCCACTAAAACCGTAAGATTGCAACAGAGCAGAGCTCTCGGCAAAGTCACTGACAAACTTCTCGATCTCTTCAATGGTTAGAGCGCGTGGCACTGACCAGCTCATATCATCGGGTAATACTGAAGGCGCAATCGCATTCAGATGCCGACCTGCATGATGTCTGGCCCGCCCCGGATCTTGAATCTGACCCAAGAGTCGGCAGTCATGCTGTTCAACTGCTTTTGCCATGCGTGTGAGGCCCACAGCGTTGTCGGGATTGAAAACATGCGTCTTGGTTGGAACTGCTTGCATCGGCGACATCGAGAGTGGCTCGGTGATCAGCATTGCTGCTCCACCACGCGCCCGATTTTCGAAATACGCTATTTGTTCCTCAGCGACGGATCCATTGCGAACAGTTAGTGTGGTCATCGAGGCATGCACAATTCGATTTCGCAAACGTTTGCCTGCGAGCTCGAAAGGATTGAACAGAAGTGAGGGGGATATGGGCGTCATCAAGAGGTTCTTTATTTTATTGATTGACAGTGGAGTATGCACCCAATATATTTGAATACAGAAAGCTAGCACAAGGGTTTATTTAAACCCTCTCTAAATAAATATGTGACTAGCAATAAAAAAGAATTTTGGAGACTTAATATGAAATTTAGTGTGTCGCGTCGTGCCGTTGTGGCATTTGGTTTCGTTCTGCTGTCGTCCGTTTTCGCGGCTGGTGCTGTCAGCGCCCAGGATTATCCAACTAAGCCAATTAAACTGATTGTGCCCTATGGGCCTGGTGGGGGAGTTGATGTAGTCGCGCGTACATTGGCAGACTATATCTCTACAAAGCTTGGCAAACTTGTTATCGTCGAAAATCGAGTCGGAGCAGGGAGTAATGTTGGTTCATCATACGTTGCTAAATCCGATCCTGATGGTTATACGCTTTTACTAGGTTCGAATGCGAATGCTGTAAATAAAAGTCTATACCCCAACCCTGGGTATGATGCAGATAAGGACTTGACGCCGATTGTGCTGGTGGGAAGGGTGCTGATGGTTCTCCTTGCTGCGCCTACGGTTACAGCTAAAAATGTCAGTGAACTTTTGGCTCAGGCGAAAGCCAAGCCAGGGAGTTTTAATGTTGGCTCTGGTGGAAGTGGAACTGCAGAGCATTTGGCTTTTGAGTTATTTAAGCGTCAGACGGGAATGGATGGCGTTCATGTTCCCTACAAAGGTGGTGCGGCAGTGTATACGGACCTGATGGGTGGTCAAATCCAGCTCTTTTTTAACAATCAACTGGGAGCAACACCACACATCAACTCAGGAAAGCTGCGTGCACTTGGTATCACCAGTCCGACCCGTTCCAGTTCTTTGCCAGATGTCCCTACTTTCTCCGAGCAAGGTCTCCCCGAGTTCAAAGTGTTTGTCTGGTGGGGAGTCATTGGACCAGCAGGCATTCCAAGCAACACTGTGAAGCAGATTAATTCCTTGTTTAATCAGGCAATTTCTTCGCCTGAGGTGTCCAAACGCTTGGAGTCATTGGGTGCCCAGCCCCAGGGCGGGACACCTGAAATGTTTAAGGAATTTTTCAATGCTGAAATCAAAACTTGGGCGGAGGTCATCAAGATTGCTAATATCCAGCTCAATTGATGGAGTGAGCCCGATGGCTTTCAAAGGGCTAAGTGTATGTTGACCCCAAAGCGCTTCCCTGATTACGGTGAGCGTCTGCGAGTGGGCATGATTTTGCCTAATCGCAACGTAGTGGCTGAAGCGGATGTTCAAGCGATTATTCCTGATGGTGTTTCGTTTCACACTACCCGCCTGAAGTTGCACGGTACAAACCCCGAAGATCTTAGGCAAATGAGTGAGGGAGCAGAGGAGGCTGCCCAGCTGTTGGGCGCTGCGCCTATCGACGTCATCGTGTTTCATTGCACAGCGGTGTCGACCTCAGATCCCGCGATGGGAGATCAACTTGTCGCGCGCATTGAAAAAGTAGCGAATAAGAAAGCCATTGCAACATCACAAGGCCTGGTCGCCGCTCTCAATACATTGCATGCGCGGCGAATTGTCATGCTGACTCCATATCAACAATCCGTGAATGATTCTGAGGTCAGGTTTTTAAATCATTTTGGCTTTAAGGTACTGGATGAGATTGGTTTAAATCTACCTTCAACAGTTTCTACTGCCAGCATCACACCACAAGAATGGCGCGACAAAGCACTCAGTATGAGGCGCGCCGATGCCGATGCATATTTTTTAAGTTGCACGAATATCCGCGTACTGTCGATCATCGATGAACTAGAGGATCTGCTGCAAGCGCCGGTCATCACAAGCAATCAGGCTATGCTTTGGCATTGTCTACGCCAATCCAATGTGGCTGATCCAATACAAGGTTATGGAAAACTATTACGCGAGTGTTAAGTCGACGCTCAGTATTTTTATTATCAAAACACTGAGCACATGAAAGCTTAGAAAGTTACGGATTGGAAAAAATAACTTGATCCGATTTCTCGACCTTGCAGAAACGAGCGAGGCTGCCCATTGAGTTCTCGTGCTCTTGGTCGCTGTGTGCGCAGCTCAGATCTTCGAGCACAATCATTTCGTAGTCACGGTCATGGCCATCACGGACAGTCGCCTGGACAACGGCTTGTGTTGAAACACCTGAGCAATAAATTTTGGTCACATTTCTTGCGCGCAAGGCTGCCTCAAGTCCAGTAGCGTAGAAAGGGCTCACACGGTGCTTTGTGACTTGTATGTCACCTTCGCGTTGTTCGAGGTCAGGGTGAATCTCAGTACCCCAAGCACCGAGCTTGAAAAGACCGTTTGCAGGTGCGGCGGAAAATACGGGGGAGTTGATGGGGCATTCAGGATAGCCTGCTGTGAAGCCCACCCGAACAAAACCAATTAACAAACCAGCCTCTCTGGCTTTCTTGATGGTACGGGCGGTTTTGGCAATCAGATCGCGTTTGCGTACTTGTTCGCCGAGCGGGCTTTTACCGTTTGGCCCATCCGCATGAACCAAGTCGTTTTGCATATCCAATACAAGGTAGATCGCACGTGCAGGTTGCATTTTTTTCTCTTATTTCTAATTGTCCAGTACTGCTGAATTCTAATACGATCAGACTAATATTTCACAGTGTTAAGACTGCATCAGATTTCAACAATAGCTACAACTTGACCATCTTCAACAGAATCACCTTCGGCAACGAGAATTTCCAGTAAGGTTCCCGCTTCGGACATCACTACGGGAATCTCCATTTTCATAGACTCAAGAATCATAATTTCTTCGTCCTCCGCCATAGAGGAGCCCGGCGCAGCCACAATCTTCCAAACTTTTCCGGTTACTTCCGAAGTAATTTCCTTGCGAGTCATCTTAAGTTCCTTGTTAACGAATCTATATTAATTTAATAAAAATTTTCAAAGATACCTTACGCTTGTTTGACAGAATTTCTCGCAATCAGGTCTGTACCTAAGCTGGTATGAATATTTCCAGATCTAAATTCTTCGCTATCTAAAACCATACGTACGAACGGTATATTGTGTTTCACACCTTGGATGACGGTTTGATCAAGTGCGTCGATTAATTTGTTGATCGCTTGATGTCGATCTGGCGCATGGGCGATGAGTTTAGCGATCAAAGGATCGTAATAAGGCGTGATGAGACTGCCCTCTGCATATCCTGTCTCCACTCTGATGCCTTGATCTTTTGGAAATGTTAAGGCTTTCAAAAGACCAGGTGATGGGAAAAATTTGACTGGATCCTCGGCGTAAATGCGGACCTCTATTGCGTGTCCAGAAATCGATATTTTTTCAGGCAGGACACTGGACAGAGATTCCCCTGCAGCCAAGCGAATCTGTGCGCAAACAACATCAATGCCTGTGACTTCCTCTGTGACGGCGTGTTCGACTTGCAAGCGGGTGTTCATTTCGAGAAATGCAAAGTCAGAGCCACCCGCATAAAGTGTTTCTGCTGTTCCGATGTTGTCGTATTTCAGTTTTCGCATCACTGCGGCAATATCGTCTCCAGCTGTGTTCAACATCGCACGCGGTAGTTGAGGTGCGGGGGACTCTTCGATGACCTTTTGGTGTCGGCGTTGTATCGAACAGTCGCGTTCAAAAAGATGTCGCACGTTACCCTCGCGATCTGCCAGGAGTTGAAACTCAATATGACGCGGTTTGGTCATCAGCCTTTCTAGATAGATCTCTGCACTCCCAAAGCTGCGCTTTGACAAGGAGATCGCGCTTTCTAGAGCCTTGGCTAATTGGTCAGGGTTGTGCGCAGCCATCATGCCGATACCACCACCACCTGCCGCAGGTTTGACGAGAACGGGATACCCGATACGTTCGGCCTCGCATAGAGCTTCGTCAAGGTCTCCGCTCAAGAGTTCTGAACTCGCTCCCATTGAGAGTCCGTTTGATGCCATTAATGAGCGTGCACGGGTTTTGTGACCCATTGCATCGATCCACTGTGGGCTTGGTCCGATGAAGGTCGCACCCGTCTCAATGACTCGGCTCGCAAAGTTCGCATTTTCAGCCAGAAACCCATAGCCAGGGTGTACACCGTCTGCACCAGATTCGAGCAGGATTTTGATCAAAGCATCCTGGTTGAGATAGCTGTCGCGTGGATTTGCCGGTCCGAGCAAATAGGTCTCGTCTGCGTGTTGTAAGTAGGGTAGATCTTGATCAGCTTCAGAGAAAACGGCGACAGATTTGATGCCTAAATCCCTCAGGGCTCTCAGCACACGGGCTGCAACTGCGCCTCGGTTGGCTACCATCACTTTGCTGAACATCTGTCTCACCTAGTTTCCAAACGATTCAAAAATAAGGTTTTTAAGGGATTAGTTCGATCAATATTAAATTCCAAATATAGGAATTTAATTCTTATATTTGTATTTTACTGTTTTTGAGCTGATAATGAAAAAATAATTGGAGGACAAAAAATGAGCTGGGAAGCTGCATACACCGAACTCGAGCTACGCAGAGAGTCGGCGCGCAAAATGGGTGGCGTAGATAGGTTGGCGCGTCAGAAAGAGCTCGGTAAATTAAACGTCAGGGAGAGGATTGAAAAACTTCTAGACCCGGGGACGTTTCGTGAATTCGGGATGACGACTGGAAAGGGAAAATATGATCCGCAAGGTAATTTAATTTCCTTCATTGCCTCCAATGCAGTGACAGGAACAGGCAGGATCGCCAATCGAAAGGTGATGATCTCCGGGGACGATTACACAATCGGCGCGGGTTCAAGCGAGGCTACGGTTTCAGATAAATGGTTATACGCTGAGAGGATGGCGTATCAATTTCGTATGCCGTTAATTCGGATGGTCGATACGGCGGGTGGTAGCGTCAGACTGATCGAACAGCAGCAATCGACGAAAATTCCCGGATACCCTTCATGGCCTGTCATCCCCTTGTTAAGTACTGTGCCCGTTGTTGGTGCGGCGCTGGGTGCTTGCGCAGGACTGGGGGCAGTGAAGGTCTCGTGCGCGCATTTTTCAGTCATCGTTGAAAATGTCGGTCAGGTGTTCGCTGCGGGACCGCCAGTTGTTAAGCAGGGATTGAACCAGACGGTGACCAAAGAAGAGCTCGGGGGCGCAAAGGTTGCCGCGAAGGCGGGTTCCGTCAATAACATTGCCAAATCTGAAGAAGACGCATTCGAGCAAATTCAAAAGTTCCTGTCTTATCTGCCACGCAATGTCTGGCAAGTACCTCCTGTGACGGAGTGTTCAGATGATCCATGGCGGATGGATGAAAAGCTGGATGACGCCATTCCGGAAAATAAACGAACGCCTTATCAGATCAGAAAAATACTTGAAAAGATTGTCGATAAAGACTCTTTATTTGAAATGAGTCGATTATTCGGGGGATCGACGCTGACTTGTTTAGCGCGTCTCAACGGATATCCGGTGGGTGTGATGGCGAACGACCCCATGGTGATGGGTGGAGCGATGACGCACAAATCCGCGATGAAGATCGAGCGCTTTGTAGATCTGTGCGATACGTTTCATATTCCAATTGTGAACTTTACAGATCAGCCAGGGTTGATGATCGGACTCGAAGCCGAAAGTGCAGGCACAGTACCGATTGCCTATCGTGCGGCAGGCGCGATTGAGCAGGCAACCGTTCCTTGGATCTCAATCATTATTAGACGCGCTTTTGGGGTCGGAGGTGGCCTGCATGGTCCTAAGTTCGGTCCGAATGGACAGTCCTTGAACTTGCGCTATGCATGGCCTTCGGCGATCTGGGGATCGATTCCTGTGGAAGGGGGGGTCGCTGCCGCCTACCGTAGGGAAATCGAAGCCGCTGAAGATCCTGAAGCAAAGCGACAGGAGCTTGAAAACTACTATCACAAGCTGGCGTCACCTTTCAGAACGGCGGAAAAATTTGGAATCGTTGACATCATCAAACCCTCTGAGACGCGTGCCTTGCTCTGTGACTGGATAGAAGATGCCTACGAATTGAACAGAACTCAGCTGGGTCCCAAACAACGACCCATGCGTTAGATGATTGGAAACTCAAAAATGATGACGACTGATAACGAGGCGCCACTGAGTGGGTACACGGTTATCGAGCTGTGTTCGACGATTGCGGGGCCTGCCTGTACGCGTTTGTTGGCGGATTTTGGCGCGGAGGTGATCAAGATCGAACCTGCGGAGGGTGACCCTGTTAGGAATATGGGAAGTCATGATGGAAGTGTTTCGTTATATGCGACCACTATTCTGCGTAACAAGCAATCTGTTTCTATTAATCTCAGAACCGAGCAGGGACAGAATCTAGTCAAGAAGTTAATTGCTCAGGCCGATATCGTTGTTGAAAACTTTCGTCCGGGAACACTGGAGCGACTTGGGTTGGACTATTCGACCTTGTCGGCGGACAACCCAGGTCTTGTCATGGTTCGCATCAGTGGTTACGGTCAGACAGGGCCTTACAAAGATAGGCCGGGCTATGGCGTGACTTGCGAAGCTGTCGCGGGTGTCAGGCACATGACGGGAGATCCTGACAGGCCTCCCGCGCGCGTGGCTTTGGCTGTTACAGATGAGCATACGGCAGTGTTTGCGGCATTTGGTGCGCTCATGGCGATTTTGCAGCGTCAAAAAACGGGCAAAGGACAGGTTGTAGATACCACTCTGTACGAATCAGCATTCAGCATGATGGAGCCCCATGTGCCAGCCTACGATCGTTTAAAAATTATTCCTAAACGCGTGGGATCGAATCTACCGTCCACCGCACCGAATAGTCTTTATCCAACGAAGGACGGAAGCTATGTATTGATCGCAGCGAACAATGACGTGATTTTTCAACGTTTGGCAAAAGCGATGGGACAACCGGAGCTTATCAGCGATGAACGTTATGCCACCCAGCGGGCCAGAGCGGCGAGGGTCAAGGAAGTGAACAAGATCGTTGAGGACTGGGCGTCTGGTTATACGGCTGCGGAAATAGAGACTCGTTTAATCGCAGCCGAGGTACCTGTATCAAAAGTCTTCACGATGGAAGATATCTTTCATGATCCGCATTTTGAAGAACGCGAAATGTTGGTCAAAGTTCCACATCCAAAATTAGGTGAGTTAACGATGATGGGAATCGTCCCGAAACTCTCTGATACGCCGGGCAAGATCAGACATGCTGGGCACGTGGTCGGACAAGATACTGCGGAAGTGCTACAGAAAAAACTTGGAATGAAAAGGGAAGACATAGCAGAGCTTTCCAAGCATGGAATTGTTTTTACGTCACAGTAAACCTAACAGTAACGATAGGGAGACATTATGAAAAAGATAGCGCTTAAAATGCTTATTACTGCTTGTGGTTTGATTGCAGCAACCTCGATCCACGCTCAGTCATCGTGGCAACCAACTTCTACTGTTGAGTTTATTGTGCCTGCCGGAGCGGGAGCCGCTTTGGATACTGCGGCAAGACAGCTTCAAAATTTGCTAGCAAAAGAAAATATTGTCAAGAATTTTGTAATCACTAACAGACCTGGCGGGAATCTCGCTGTGGGTCTCAATGTTCTTGATCAGCATCCTGGTGACGGCAACTATTTGATGACGCTCACAACCTCAATAATCAATAATCACATCTTAGGTTCGTTAAATCGAAGTTATGAAGATTACACGCCTATTGCGCTTCTTTTCAGGGAATATGTGGGTGTAGTGGTGCGTGCTGATTCACCAATTAAAAATGGTGCGGACCTTATTCGAATCATGAAGGAAAATCCAAACAAACTGCATATAGGTGTCGCAACTTCAGTCGGAAACCATATTCATGTAGGTATTGCGTCCCCATTGCAAAAGGCTGGGGTGGCAATTGAAAATTTAAGTGTGATCCCCTTTAAGTCATCCGGGATTTCAATCACACAATTGCTTGGTGGGCATATTGATGTTGTTGCGGCGACAACTCCTAATCTTATTAATGCACTTAAAAATGACAAGCTCAGAATCATTGCAATCGGTTCTCCCGAAAGAATGGGAGGTGCGCTTTCAAATATTCCAACTTGGAAAGAGCAAGGCGTTGATGTCTCGACATCCTCAGTTCAGGGTGTGATGGGCCCTAAAAATATGACTCCCAGCCAAATTGAATTTTGGGCAAAAGCACTTCAAAAGATCAATGACTCAAAGGAATGGCAGACATTTCTTGAGCAGAATCAATGGAAACCATTCTTCTATGGGCCCAAAGAAACGAGAGCGCTACTTGATCAAGAATATGCAAGTATAAAATCTGTGTTGTCCAAGCTTGGTTTGGCAAAGTAGTCAATAATTTCGACCTGTAAAAATTCAGGTTGCGTCATCAACCACGGTAATACAGGTCTTTATTGAATGGCTAGAAAACGTGTCATTAACGATTCATTTACGGATATGAGGGGCTTTGATGTCACTCGGGATCCTAATTTAGTCGCCACCCTTGCCCGAGGATTGCAAGTCCTCGAGTGTTTGAAGCATAAAAACTCCCAATTCATGGGAAATAAGGAAATTGCTGAGATTACAGGTTTATCCAAGCCCGCCGTTTCCCGGATTACCTACACGCTCTCCAAATTCGGTTATATCAAATACGTAGCGTCACTCTCCAAGTACACGCTTGGGACTTCGATACTGACCGCTGCTTATCCTGTTCTGGCGAATATGAAGATTCGCCAGATCGCGAGACCTCTCATGCAGGAACTCGCTAACGAGGTTGGAGGTGTGGTGTCACTGGGCGTGCGGCACGGCACTCAAATGCTATTTGTTGAAAGCTGTGCCAGTGCGACCTCTGTGACGCCTGTTGTCGCGGGTATTGGTGCGCGGATACCACTGCTAGTCACAGCCATGGGTCGAGCTTATCTCTGCGGTTTGTTTCCCAATGAAAGACAAGAGCTCATGGATCAATTGTCGGGTCTAGAGCATTTCTCTGGTGCCGAGGTCCAAACGAATTTGTCCGAGGCTCTCAAGCAGTTTGATAAATGGGGGTTTTGTTTTGCTAAAAAAGGTCTCGTCAAAGAAACTCGCTCTGTGGGTGTTCCTGTTTTAGCAAAAGTTGATGGTGAGTCTTTTGCATTTAATTGCGGAATTCCGGCTTTTCGTCTTGGCCCAAATCAACTTGAAAATGATGTGGGACCCAGGTTACTCAATCTTGTGCGCAGTGTTGAGAGGACGATGGGGTTGACTTGATTATTTGTTACTTATGAGAATCAAAAAACTCCAAAACATCTTTGTAACCTTCGCTAGTCACATTTGGATTTGATTGATTGGTATTGATGCAGCCTTTACCTTTGCAGGCTGACCATGTTTGAAATGAATAAGTCTTTCCGTGGTCCCATCCGTGCGTGGCTTTTGGGTACATCTTGATTGAAAAGGTATCGCGCGACTGTTTACTGGGGATTTTTGCGACAAAGTTTGCACAGGTTGTTGAGTCTTTGTCTTCATAATCATCAAACTCAGGGATGAATAGTTTGATTGGCATAGATTGCCAGCTTTTTAGATTGTTCGCTGAAAAATCAGTAAAGGCACGGACAGACTTTCCATCGATGATGTCAGAGAAAAACCAGCAAACCGGGTAAAAAGCAGCCAGTGCTTTAAAAGAGGCGCTCGACTTGCCAAAGGAGTCTTTGGCCATCTGTGTCTTGGCGAGTATCGTCAAGATTGCTCCGGATGACATACCCAGCGCGTAGATACGATTTGGATCGACATCTGGTTGAGCGGCGAGGTAATCGAGCGCGGCATATAGACTCGCGAGATCTTTTTTATAGGTTCGCGGTGATTTTTCATCGTTAAATAATCTGGGCTCAAGTGTTGCGTAGCCGTTCGTGGTGAATAAATCTCCATATTGGCGTGTTCTCCCTGTGGACCACCCGCCACCGTCATGCAAGATAATCACGGCAGGTAATTTTTCATTTTTTTGAGCACTAGGCTTGCGATAAACGGCATCTGTCGTATTTGTTTTTTGATTTTCATATTGGTAGGTGTAACGCACCAGTTGGCCCTCTTGAGACACGGGGTCCTTACCACCATAAGTTGCCATGCAACCCGTCAGGCAAAAGGCGAGTGCGAGTGTAGTTATCAGTTTTGACATTGTTTGATTCCATTTGATTGTTTTCAAAAGGGTAACAGTTTTGATTCTGGTATCTTAGGAAAATTAATCAAACTGACGAAAATCATGCGTACCCTACATCTATTAGTTTTTTTGAGTTTCCCATTCATTGTGCTGGCAAAGTCTGTCAACCCGGCGATGCAACCGGCTGCGCAATCTCAAATCTGTCATCCTGCTGTCGATTCGAGCAAGCCTCAATACACAGTAGGCTACGGCAGCTTGATGGAGGATGCTTCCAGGCGCAGAACGGCCCCCAACACTGGTGAGGCTTTGCCAGTCATGGTGACGGGTTTTCAGAGGGCTTTTAATGCCAGAGGTGGAGAGGTCGGTTTTAGTACAACCTTCCTAGGGGTGACGATCGTGCCAGACGCCAAGATGGTGGCGACTGTGTATCGCGTATTCAATGCTGCGGATATCACGGCGACGGATGCACGGGAGGAAATGTATTGCCGGGTTGGCGTAGAGCCTGCTCAGATGCGTATGCTGGACGGTTCATCCGTGCAGCAAGGGCAGTATTGGATTTACGTCAATAAACCCGAAGCGGTGATGCCTGCGACTGAGCGGTTTCCGATTGTGCAGTCGTATGTGGATATTTTTTTAACAGGTTGCCAGCAGCTTGGACGCCGTGCGATTGCCTTTGAGGGTGATTTGATGCGCGAGTGTGTTGTCACGACCCAGGGTTGGTCGCAGCACTGGGTCAATGACCGGATTTTTCCCCGCAGACCTTTTTTTCATCAGCCGAATGCGGGGGCGATTGATTTGATGCTGGATAAGAACGTACCTGAGTTTAAGTTTGTCAGGATTGAGTAGAGAAATATATCGTTTCTATTATTGAACTGAACCTTTTCTCTCCGCCCGAGACTGCTTCCATTCAATCAGAGTGCCGACTATTCCTTTAGGCATAAAAAACATGCAGATAATCAAAATGCCTCCATAAACTGCACCTGATAATGCTTCACTCAGATCTGAGGCATAGGAGGGTACAAACTGTAAAAACAGGCCTGCAACGACCGCGCCCCAGATGGTGCCAAGTCCTCCCACTACAATTGCCGCAAGAAAACTGACTGAAAGAAGTAAATTAAAAGAGTCGGGTGCGATGAAGCCGATCGAGAAATTAAACAAAGCCCCACCTATACCACCCAGCATGGATCCAAGGCCGAAAATCAAAACTTTATAGCCGTTCACGTTGACACCCATCGCAGAGGCGGCAAGAGGCGCGGAACGCACCGCGGTCAACGCACGTCCTGTGCTGCCGGCTACAAAGTTTCGAGCTAGATAAAAGCATAAAACAGTGACCGACAGAACGGTGTAATAAATCCAGGCATCTCGAGTCAGATTGAGCCATTCCGGTGGGCTTGGACGCTCAATCGATAAGCCTGACATGCCTCCAGTGACGGATTTGAAATGTTTGATGACTGGCGATACGGAAACTGCCAGCACCAGGGTGATCAGTGCCAGATAAAGTCCTCTCAAGCGCTGCGCCGGAAACCCCGATAGATAGCCGACCACAAAACTGACAACGGCGGCAATCAGGATGGAGGTCATGTAATGAACATTGAAATACGTCATGCTCAAGGCCGCCGAGTAGGCACCTAAAGCGAAAAAGGCATTATGTCCCAGAGAAATCTGACCGGCATAACCAGTAATGAGGTTCAGACCGATTGCAGCAACCGCATAGGCCATGACTCCACTGAGCTGAAAGGTCAGGTAGCCCGGAACGGTCAGAGGAATTGCGATTAGGATTGCGGCGAAAATCAGACCAACTATACGTTTTGCACTCATCAGACCCTCGCCGCTACAGTTTTGCCGAACAGACCTTCAGGTTTGATAATCAAGACCGTCACAATCAGCAGTAGTGGGACGATGATTTGAAGATCAGCACCCAGGCCAGGTAAAAATGCGGTCGAGAATGCTTGAGATACACCCACGACGATTCCACCAACTACCGCGCCGACATAGCTACTCATCCCTCCAACGACTGCAGAGGCAAATGCATAGATGATGACATCGGCCATCATATTGGGATCAAGAGTGAGTCGTGAGGCCACTAGTGCGCCTGAAACTGCACCGAGCGCTGCGGCCATCCCCCAACCAAAGATCATCATTTTTGTATATGGAATACCTACAAGTTGCGCTGATTGAGCGTTGGAAGCTGCAGCACGCAGGGCCATCCCGAGTCGGGTCTTTTGAAACAATAAATATAGGCCTCCCGATACCGCGATCAGCACCCCGACAAAGCTAAGGAGCTCGGCAGAGATTCTCAAAGAGCCCAGCGTCCAGGAGGTAGTCGGGAAAGGACTCGGGGAGGATTTTTGCATGAATCCCCATATTGCTCCGGTGGCACTATTGAACGCGAGAAATAGTCCTAGGGTCACGATGATGATGGTCATCTCGTCTTTATGTTGCACCGGTCTTACGATCACGGCATAAACGACTGCTCCAATCAGAATGGAGATGATCATGACCAATAGAATGGACCAGGCGATCGGGACGCCAAACTGAGTAATCTGCCATGAAAGGAAAGCAGAGAATGTCGCCATTTCACCTTGAGCGAAATTAGCGATGTTTGTTGTGCGGTAGATCAGAACAAGTGCCAGGCCTAGTGACGCATAAACTGCGCCAGAGGTAATGCCATTCAAAAGTTGCTGGAAGAAATATTGCATATCTCAATCTCCCAAATATGCGGCACGAATACCGTCAAGTGAAGCGATTTCTTTTGCGGGACCACTCAGCGTGATTGAGCCTGACTCAAGCACGTAGGCATCATGGGCGATTTGTAAGGCTAGATTGGCGTTTTGCTCGACGATCAGCATGCTCACGCCTAGTTCTCTATTCACATGCGAAAACGTCTCAAACAGTGTGTTAATGATCACGGGCGCTAACCCAAGGGAGGGTTCGTCTAAAAGCATGACGCGCGGGCGCAGCATCAACGCGCGGCCGACAGCCAGCATTTGCTGTTCGCCACCACTCAGGCTACCGGCTTTTTGGGCTCTTCTTTCACGCAGTCTCGGGAATAAGCCATACATTTTTTCCAGATCGAGGGAGATTTCCGCTTTATCTTTTCTCCTGAAGGCACCAACGCGCAGATTTTCCTCGACAGTGAGATCGGTAAAGGTTCCTCGACCCTCTGCAGCGTGTGCAACTCCCATGCGCGCGATACTATCGGCGGATTTGCCGTTGATATCTTGTTCATCGAGTAAGATTTCTCCCTCGCTCTTAAGTAGTCCGCTGATCGCACGAAGAGTAGTCGTTTTACCTGCTCCATTGGCGCCCAGCAATACTGCGATTGAACCGTCTTTGACTGCGAGTGAGATACCTTGAAGCACGCTAATGCGCCCGTAGCCAGCCTTGAGATTATTAACTTCCAGAACATTTTTCATTTAGGCTTGCCCAGGTAGGCTTCAATGACTCGGGGATTGGTTTTAATTTCAGCGGGTAAGCCGTCAGCGATCTTGTGCCCAAAATCCAGCACTACTATGTTGTCTGAGACCTTCATCACCATGCCCATGTGATGTTCGACCAAGAGAAGCGTCAAAGAAAACTCTTGTCTAATGCGGACAAGGGTTTCGGATAAATCATCAACCTCTGAATGAGATAGACCTCCGGCGGGTTCATCCAGCATCAAAAAACTGGGTTTCGCAGCAAGTGCTCTGGCCAACTCTACTTTTTTTAACGTAGGATATGGCAGGTCATCGACACGTCGATTGTGCAGATGAGACAGGCCCAGACGCTCAAGCAGTTCGTGGGCATACCGATTCAGTGATGCTTCCTCTGACCGCAAGCTCTGTGGTACGAACGGGGCTTTTAACAAGCTAGTTCTTTCGTAATGATGTCCGCCCAGCATGACATTTTCAAGTACGGTCATAGATGGAAGCAAAGCCAGATTTTGAAAAGTTCTGGCAATCCCCAGCGAAACAACATCTTTAGGTTTGACTCGTGTGATGTCTTCACCGTCAAAAATAACTTTCCCCGAAGAAGGGGTATATAACCTGCTGATACAGTTAAAACAGCTTGTTTTACCTGCGCCATTGGGACCGATCAGTCCACAGATCGTGCCCTCAGTGACCGAAAATGACAAGCTATCCAGCGCAACAATTCCGCCGAACCGTAGTGACAGATCACTGACAACAAGTTTCGGGGGAGCTGTCACAGTCCAGCTTCCTTTTGTATTTGGCGTGTAATCTCGGTCATGTCTGCGCCTGGCTGTGAGGCTTTGAGCGCTCTATCCCACATTTTCGCGCTTGCGTTGACCAGCGTAGTTTTGATTCCAGTCGATTCGATCAGGGACATGCCGATACCAACGTCTTTATGCATCAAAGCAAGGGCGAAACCGAAATCGTAGCTTTTAGGTAAGATCGCTTTGGGCCATGTATGGCTTGTAGCAAAACTCCCGCCGCTGGAGGCGTTGATAATTTTTTGCATGACTTCGGGATCAAGTCCGAATTTTTCGCCCGCTGCAAAAACCTCTGAAGTGGCAGCGAGCACGGTTGCGGACAGCAGATTATTTAACGCTTTAACGGCGTGACCCGATCCGACGGCGCCAGCGAGTATGACGTTTGTTCCCATGCGGTCAAGCAAAGGCTTAGCATGCAAGAAATCTTCTTCGGTGCCTCCGGCCATGATGGCAAGCTTGCCTGATTCTGCTCCTGTCGGTCCGCCTGATACAGGCGCATCCATGTAGAGCAATCCTTTTTGGGCGGCGAGTGCTGCGTTCTCAATCGTGTTGCTCGGCGTGGACGAGCTCATATCGATGATCATTGCGCCAGTACTTAAAAGGTCGATTAATCCTGGCTTGCCTTGTTCGCCTCTGACAACGGAGTCTACGACTTTGCTATTTGGAAGCATCAACACAACAATATCAGCGTTCGCCATTTCATTGACCGAAGATACTGATCGACCATTTGCACGCGTAGCTGCCTCTTGCGCGCGAACAGTATCCACATCCATGATGAGTAGTTCTTTGGCATAGCCTTTGAGGTGGCCGATCATACGACTACCCATCATGCCTAGACCGATAAAACCAATTGACTGATGTGTTCTATATTTTTTAGGGCTCATGGATGATCCAATCGAATAAGTTTCAAGAAATGCAATGCCGATATTTTTAGCGGGGATAGCCGTGATCACCAAGATTGACTGATATCTGCTTGATATCTGTATAGCTTTCAAGAATCCCTTCGAGAGAAAATTCTCTGCCCGCACCTGATTGTTTAACTCCTCCATAAGAGTGACCAATTTGTTGACCGCCGCCTTGATTGACGAGTACCCAGCCAGCTTCTAGTCCGTGCGCCATCCGGATGGCAGGCGCGCCTGCGCGAGACCAGACAAATGCTGCGAGTCCATAGTCAGAGTTGTTGGCCCGTGCAATCACTTCGTCCTCATCTTTCCAGGTAGAGACAGATAACACCGGACCAAAGACTTCTTCACATGTGAGTCGAACAGTGTCTGGTAAATTTAAAAATACGGTTGGTTCAAAAAAATAACCCTCAGACAATGGGCCCGACGCTGGGGGAAGGCCTCCAAGAATTAAAGATTCGGGGTTGGATTCAATGGCTTCCCGAATATAAGAGGAAACCCTTTCGTATTGTTTGGCATTGACGACTGAACCTGCGTCCGTTTCCTCGGCTAAAGGATCGCCTACACGCAAACGTTTTAGTTTGGTTTTGAGGACCTCAAGAAATTTTTCCGCGATGGACTCGTGAAGAAAAAGACGTGAGCCGGCCGTACATGATTGGCCTTGTCTAGAGAAGCGCATGGCTGTGATTACGCCATCCGTTGTGTAATCGATATCAACATCCGGGAAAACAATCTGCGCGCTTTTGCCACCAAGCTCAAGAGTCACTGCCGCAACGCGTTTACTTGCTGCTGCAAGAATTGACTTGCCCACGGCTGTCGAGCCGGTGAATGAGATTTTTGGAACATCCGGATGTTCAACAAGGGGGGCTCCGCACTCAAGGCCTGTGCCGCTGATCACATTCAATGTCCCGGCAGGTAAAAATTCACTACAAATTCGTGCGAGCTCAAGCACAGCCAAGGGCGCCTCTTCGGATACTTTAAGCACCATCGTATTGCCTGTCATCAGTGCGGGAGCGATTTTTAATGATGCCAGCATAAGTGGCGCATTCCAGGGAACAATCGCACCGACAACGCCATAGGGTTCGCGGCGCGTATAGTCCAGATTATCCGGACTTAGGTATGTTGTTTTGCCTTTGATCTCCCGGCTCAAACCCGCGACATAACGGAATATTTCTACCGTGAGTGCGGCTTCACCGCGACTTTGGGTTCTGAGCGCGTTACCGTTTTCACTACTGATCAGTCTAGCGAGTTTTTCTTTGTTCTTTTCAATGGAATCCGTAATTTGATAGAGGATTTTTCCTCTTTCTGCGGCGGTGGTTTTTGACCAGGATTTGAATGCTCTCTTGGCAGCCGCTACAGCCAAATCGACATCAGCCTTTTTGGCGCGCGGTACTTTTGCAAAGATTAATTTTTTGGCAGGATTTTCAACGTTGATCCAATCGTCTTCGAGACTGTTGACCCATTTCCCATCGATTAACATTTGATAGGCTGTGATTTCTTGCTTCATATTGAAAATCCTGCTTATTATTAATAGCGTTTATTGATAAATGATTATTTTTAAAGTCTCATATTCATGAATCAAGGTCCGGGTGTTTTACCCTCGTAGTTGATAATCGCACCGACTGGAACGAACTTGGTGCCATCAAACTGACCCATTTGAATGGATTCGATTGGATAGCCATCAACGGCACCGTTTGTATTAAGGGTGATCCCTTCCAGCAAAAGAGGTACCTTCACTTGTTTCATGCTGCGTGCGGCATTGATAAAAGCTTTACGAGTTGGTTCTTTTGTTTGTTCCAGAACGCTCTTGACCGCATTACACACAAACCAGCCCACCGCTGCGTTTTGATCTGCTGGATTTAATCCGCTTTCATACTTTTTAAGCTTTTCAACATAGAGCTTCATGTCAGCATCGTTCGCATAAGCTGGGTCAGCTTGATCTTTTAACCAGAGACCAGAATAAATACCTTTTGAAATCTCCGGGCCTGCTGGGACTAGAGCGCCACCAATGCTCGACCCTACTCCCCAAATCATGTGTGCAGGTTTCCATTTAATTGCATCCATTCTTTTGAGTGCTTGAACCACAAATTTTGGCGTCGTGATGTCCACAAACACATCCGCTCCGGATGCTGCCAGTCTGTCGATTTTGGCATCGATGGTCGGTTCGCTGTAGGAGTGTTCTTCATGCAGGACGATATTCAGTCCCATTTCCTTTGCTGCTTTAACAAAGGCCTTTGAAAAGAATGGGCCACCGCTATCGTCATTGAGCAAAGCGATTTTTGCATTTGGAAATTTGTCTTTGATGAAAGCGGCATAAAGGACAGCCTCAGTGTTGTACGCGAGAAGTGCTGGAATGGTGTAAGGGAATTTTTCAACTTCCTCCTTTACGCCAAACATGGGCCCGCCTGTGAATATAAAGACTTGTGGGACTTTTTCTGAGTTGTAGAAAGGCCTTGCACCCAGGTTCGCGCCTGTCCCTGCGTTACCTGAGACGCCAAATACGCGGTCTTGGCTAATCAGTCTTCTTGCGTTTTGCAAGGCACGCGCGGGTTCCATCGCGTCGTCGTACATAACGTATTTCACTTTTCGTGTTTTGCCGTCACCCATTTTGATGCCGCCCAGTTCATCATTGATGTATTGAAAGCAAGCACGTTGAGCCCGACCAATTGGGCCGTATCCGGCATTAGGACCTGACAGCGGGGATGAGTTGCCCCAAACGATTTCTTTGTCAGTGATGCCGGTCTCCGCTTGAGTGACACTGGAGGCGGCGAGAGCCAGAGCGATCAAAGAAGTTTTAAGGACAAACGAAGTGATGCCGTTGCGATGCAACATGATTTAGTCTCCAGTTGTTGACCTTTTTTAGGTCAATATTTTTATGTATTTGCGATAAGGAACTGCATAGTTGCCGAAAGGTCACTTACTTAAAAAACTTAGACCTTCATCCGATTATGTTCCTGATGTTTGCAGGTTGTCAAATAGGTAAATATGTGAGGATTTGCGAGAAACAAAGAGAGTCGACTGTCGAGGATTTTGAGGCGCAAGCGTGATGTTTGTGAATGAAGCAAAACCAATTCCAAATCTCCGGTTGGGTTAACAACTAAAGTGATATCCTCAATTCAAGCTTGGATAGAGCTAAAAACCAAAAATGGAGCAGACAAGTGTCGTCGAAAGGTTCTAACTTAAATTTAACAAACAAGCCGCAAGGCTTTAGCTCAGCTCTTCAAGAGCTTCTGAGCGTGAGAGCTCTCGCTGCGCCCAGCGAAACTCTTCAGCTATCAGGCGCGGATCCGTTTTATAAGACACCTTTCCGTGTGGGTGAAACGGTCGCGGCAGCCCTCTCCATGGTCGGTATCGCAGCTAATGACCTCTGGGAACTTCGCCATGGCAAGAGGCAAGGGTTGGCCATTTACGTGGGTCATGCAGCGGCTTCTTTGCGCACGGTGGATTACACACGCAAGCAAAACTCCGAGGGTGAGTATGTTTCAGTTGCCCCGTCGGACATGATGGCAAAAATGTTGACGACGACTCAACCTTGGCCGACCAAGGACGGCAGATGGTTTCTGCCTCATCTGAATTTGCCAAGTTTGACGCCCAAGGTGTTGGGCGTTTTGCAATGCGAGCATTCGGTTGAAGGCGTGTCCTCAAGCGTTGGGAAGTGGAATGGCGAGGAGCTCGAGCAGGCGATCGCGGATGCCCGTGCATGTGGCGGATTGATTCGCACTCCGGCAGAGTGGCTGGCACACCCTCAGGGACAATACTTGAGTGCTCGCCCAGTCATTGAGATTCGAAAGGTCAGAGATAGCGCGCCTAAAGCTTTATCAAGCGCAACTCGGCCGCTGGAGGGGGTGCGTACGCTGGATTTGACACGCATCCTGGCGGGGCCGATCGCTGGCAGGACGTTGGCCGAGCATGGCGCGGATGTCTTGATGGTAACCGCGCCACATTTGCCGCAGGTTGCCGAGCACGTGCGTGACACCAGTCATGGCAAGCGGAGTTGTTTTCTGGATTTTGAGATCCCTGAGCAAGCCGCCATTTTCCGTGACCTGGTGGCTACGGCCGATGTGGTGATCGATGGGTATCGTCCAGGCGCTTTGACGAAAAAGGGGTTTGGGCGCGAGCAACTGTTTGATCTTTGCCCCGGCTTGATTCATTTGTCAGTGAGCTGTTTTGGGAGTGGCGGGCCTTTCAAAGACCGTGCCGGCTGGGAGCAAATCGCACAAGCTGTCACGGGTGTCTGTCATACCTATGGAGAAGCGATTGGCGCGGGGCAACCCAAGCTGGTATTTGCGCCAATGTGTGATTATCTGACAGGTTATCTGGGCGCGATCGGAGTCATGCTTGCACTGGCTCGCCGTGCCAAAGAGGGCGGCAGCTACGAGGTCAATGTTTCGCTTTGTCAGTCCGCGATGTTTATTCAGCGTCAAGGTCTGCTCGAGAGCTTTGATGCTGCGCCAGACCGTCTGGCGGCGGAAGAGGTTGAAAAACTCTACGTTAAAACGGATACCTCTAATCACGGCAAGATGTTGACGCTGGGACCTGTTTTAAAGATGACAGAAACAGCACCTCGATGGGCGAGGCCCGCACCAGATTTTGGCAAGGGCGAGCCTGTCTGGTTGTCTGTTTGATATCAATCATAATTGGGAGATAAAAATGAAACGCAGAGAATTTAATCACTATCTGGCCTCACTCGGCGCACTCAGCATGACGGGAGTGGCGTGGGCAGATAACGGCTACCCCAGAAAACCAGTCAATATCATCGTGCCGTATTCTGCGGGTGGTGGCACGGATATCGTGGCGCGTATCGTGGCGCAGCATCTGACGGACCGCGTCAAGCAACCTGTGATTGTGGAAAATCGCGTCGGCGGTGGCGGTACGATTGGCTGGAATGCGGTCGCTCGGGCAAATCCTGATGGCTATACCTTGTTGACGGCTGAAACTTCTTTTTCGATCGCAGCGGGTTTGATCAAGGATCTCCAGTTTGATCCAAAGAAAAGTTTCTCCATGATCACAATCGCGGCTTCAGTACCGCATGTGTTGGTTGTGAATGCTGACTTGCCAGTCAAAAACTTTGAAGAGTTTGTCGCGCTGGTCAAGAAAAACCCGAACAAGATGTTTTTCGGCTCCGGAGGTGTGGGGACGAACACGCATCTGGGCGGCGAGTTACTCAAAAGTTTGACGGGGATCAATCTCACGCACGTGCCCTATAAAGGTGCAAGTGCTGTGCTGGCGGATTTGTTGGGCGGTCAGGTGCAGGCGCTCGTGTCTTCGATGCCGACGGTCCTGCCATCGATCAAGTCTGGTCGGTTGCGCGCCTTGCTCGTGACGGATACGCAGCGCTCGGCGTCTTTGCCGGATGTGCCCTCCGCAGTGGATGTCGGCCTGCCAGGCATGGCAATGCGCTTTTGGATCGGCTTTGCCGCACCGGCTGGCACACCGAATGATATTTTGAATCAGTTGAACAAGGAAATCGTCGCGGTGGTGAAATCCCCTGCCGCTCAGGAGCAGCTGAGCAAGCAGGGCCTTGATGCGGTGGGCAGTAGTCGCGAGGAAGCCCAGAAGATGGTGCTGGAGGAAATGGCTCGCTGGGAGAAGTTGATCAAGGAAGCGGGGATTAGTAACACTTAACAAATAACTTGTTTGTTTATTCAAACCGAAGGCGAGACAAAGGGTTAACCCCAATACCTGCAAAAGGTACAACTCGCCTAGGATCGAAGCTCACCATTACTAAGTTTCAACGAATCGTGACTTCTACACATTCTGGTCGCCATGGCATCCCCTTCAGCACACTGATACTGCGGGGAGTTGTTTTTCTGGTTTACGCGATCATGCTGTGCCCGCTCATTTTTGTGGTGTGGCTGAGCTTTTTCAAAGACGCCATTCTGTACTTTCCACCGTCTGGTTACACCTTGGCTTGGTATGCCAATGCCTGGCAAAACCAGGCCTTTGTGAATGGTTTTATTTTTAGTCTGCAAGTGGCGCTGGTGTCGGCGTTTTTTGGTGTCGGCTTGGGCGTCATCGCGGCACTCGGCATCATTCGCTACAAGTTCACAGGCAGTAAGTACACCAACACACTTTTGTTGTCGCCACTCCTGATGCCAGGGATCGTGACTGGCATTGCGGTCTATTTGTTTTATCTGCGCGCGGAAAATTTCTTTGACCGGGATCTGGTGGGCACGTTGACGGGGCTCGTGCTGGCGCACATTTGTTTGACGATTCCGTGGACGGTGAGGCTTGTGTCGGCGAGCATGCATGGGCTGGATCCATCGATCGAAGAGGCCGCACGCAATCTTGGCGCTAATGGTCGCACGGCGTTTTTGCGCGTCACCTTGCCGATGCTTCGGCCCGCGATCGTGGCGGCTGCCTTGTTCAGTTTTATTGTTTCTTTTGAAAACCTCGAAGTATCGCTGTCGCTTGTGGGACCTGGCAAAACGACTTTGCCGATCGCCATCTTGCAATATCTTGAATTCAATCTTGATCCGACCATCGCGGCCGTTTCAACCGTTCAAATCGTCCTGCTCGGCATCATCATGCTGATTACCGATCGGTTTGTAAAACTCAGTCAAGTCGTTTAAGCATCATGGCCAAGGTCTCACTTTTAAATTTACGCAAACAGTTTGGCTCAGCAGTTGCTGTGTCAGACTTTTCTCTGGACATCGATGACGGCGAGTTGGTCGCTTTTCTTGGACCAAGCGGTTGCGGTAAAACCACAACGCTGAGGATGATTGCCGGTTTCATCGATCCGACTGCGGGTCGCATTTTGATCGGTGATACCGATGTCACAACGCTGCCTGTGCATAAGCGCAATACGGGCATGGTGTTTCAGCGCTATGCCTTGTTTCCGCATATGACTGTGGCGCACAACGTATCGTTTGGTTTGGAAATGCGCAAGATCGATGCGGTCGAGCGTGACCGCCGCATCAATCTGGCCCTGGATATGGTCAGGATGTCCGAATACCGTGATCGTTATCCGCGCCAGCTTTCCGGCGGTCAACAGCAGCGTGTGGCGATTGCCAGAGCCTTGGCGATTGAGCCCAAGGTCTTTCTGCTGGATGAGCCGCTATCGAATCTGGATGCCAAGTTGCGAGTCGAGGTTCGCGAGGAGATTCGCGCCTTGCAGCAGAGGCTTGGGTTGACGACGGTCTTTGTCACGCATGACCAGGAAGAGGCGCTGGCGTTATCAGATCGTATGGCCATCATGCATGACGGCAAGGTCCAGCAGCTCGGCACGCCTGATGCGTTGTATGAAAAACCAGCTAATCTTTTTGTTGCCGATTTTCTGGGCAAGATGAGTTTTTTTGAAGGTCGTCCTGTCGCGGACTCGACTTTTGAAACCAAGGCTGGCACCCAACTCAAGGTATCCGGTTTGAGTGATCGGGCACAATGCGTGGGCGTGCGGCCTGAGCGTATTTCGCTCTCATCCTCTCCGGAGCTCGATAACAGCCTGCACGTCACCGTCCAGTCTGTGGCCTATCTGGGGGCCAATATCGACGTGACACTGATGGATAAGGTTGGTCAGAAAGTCTCCTGTCATTTGCAAAATACTCAGGCCTATCAAAGAGGAGAGGCTCTCAAGCCGGGTAGCGTTTTGTACGCTAATTTCCGTGGCTCGGATTGTGTGGTGTTCACCGATAAGGATCGCGCATGAGCCAGCCCGTGGCCGCCTCCGGCTCCTCAAGGCTGGGCGTTTCGCTCGCCTTTCCTGCGTCGATTGTGGTGTTGCTCATCATCATGGTACCCATCCTGTTGATGTTCAGGTACAGCTTTAACGAGTTCGATCCCCGTACGATGATGAAAGAAGGGTTCACCCTTCAAAACTACATCAACTTTTTCACGGATGCCTACTACCGCAAGGTGTTCACGGATACGTTGACAGTTGCAGCAATATGTACGGGCCTGTCTTTGCTTATGGGTTTTCCTGTGGCGTATTTTTTAGCTAAAACACAAACCCGTTTCAAAAGCATTCTGATTATCCTGCTGGTGTTCCCCTTGATGGTGGGTAATGTGGTGCGCGCGGCGGGATGGATGGTGGTGCTCGGTAACGCGGGCGCTGCCAATGCGTTGATGATTTGGTTGGGCATCATCGACCAGCCCATCAAATTACTTTACACGCCTTTGGCGGTCGTCATTGGTACGACAGCGGTGGTGCTGCCATTTATGATCCTGACCTTGCAGAGTGTGCTCGAAGGTATGGATTTCGCGGTGGAAGAAGCTGCCCGAAACTTGGGTGCGAACCAATTCACCACATTCTGGAGAGTGGTGTTGCCAATTGCCGCTCCGGGTGTCGCCGCGGGCACGATGCTGGTCTTCATTTTGTGTATGAACGCCTACGCAACACCGGTTTTGCTGGGGGGGAGCGGTATCACCATGATGGCACCCTCGCTCTACGGTCAAATAGCCAAAGCCTCCAACTGGCCTTTCGGGTCGAGCATGGCGCTGATTCTTGTTGTTGCCACCATGGCCATTGCGCTGACCTCGAGTTGGCTCATTCACCGACGCTACGTCAGAACGATGACGTCCTGAATATGTCTGGAGACTATTTCTCATGAGTAAAAATTTAATTGTTTTTCGCAATGGCAATCTGCTTGATCCATTGGCTTCAGAGCTGCAGGGCACGCACGATGTGCTCGTCGAAGATGGTGTGATCCGCGAAATCTCCTCGACGCCTATCAAGGTCAAAGGCGCTCAAGAGATTGATGTGAAAGGCAAAACCATCATGCCCGGGCTGATCGACTTGCATGTGCATGTGCTTGCGACCCAGTTGAACTTGAGTACGCAAGGTGTATTGCCTGACGCGTTGGTGATGATGCGGGCCGTTCCAATTATTCAGGGCATGCTCCAGCGCGGCTTTACCACTGTGCGCGATGCCGGCGGGGCAGGCTGGGGACTCAAGTGCGCGATCAACGAGGGCACGCTGAATGGACCGAGACTGTTCATTTCCGGTCGTGCCATCAGTCAGACCGCGGGACACGGAGATCCTCGGCCTCGCTCTGATCATCTTCGGCCCATGAGTTTCTGTGGTTGCTGTTTCCGGGCGGGTGATATCGGTCGTGTAGCCGATGGCGTGGATGAGGTCAGGAAGGCGGTGCGCCAGGAATTTCAAATGGGCGCGGATCAGATCAAAATCATGGCTTCGGGCGGTGTGGCTTCGCCGACGGATCCGATTGCTTCCTGGGGCTATTCCGAGGAGGAAATCACTGCCATGGTGCAAGAAGCCACCGCGAGGCAAACCTATGTGATGGCGCACTCGTACACGCCTGAGGCGATTTCGCGCGCGATCAGGCTCGGTGTCAGAACGATCGAACACGGTAATTTGATCGACGCACCGACCGCGCGACTGATGCATGAGCACGGCGCGTATGTGGTCCCAACCCTGATTACATACGAAGCGTTGAGTCTTGAAGGTGAGAAGTATGGTTTGCCAGCCGACAGCGTCGCGAAAATTTCCGAGGTCAGCTCGGCAGGTCTGAGCTCGCTGGAAATTTATCGTCAGGCGGGTGTCAAGATTGGCTATGGTAGCGACTTGTTGGGGCCGTCACAGCGGCTGCAAAGCGAAGAATTCCGGATTCGCTCGGAGGTCATGCCTCTGATTGAGGTGATTCGAAGTGCCACCACGATCGCCGCCGAAGTCTTGAACATGACGGGTAAGCTCGGCCGACTGCAAGTGGGTGCCTTTGCGGATATTTTGATCGTGGATGGTGATCCGACGCGCGATGTGAACTGTCTCTTGGGTCAGGGAGATCATATTCCCCTGGTGATGAAAGAAGGACAGATTTTTGTGAACCGTCTCTAAGCCGGAAATTCAAATGGCCAGCGTCACAATAGGGGTCAAAGTCGACGAGGCGCTGCGCGAGCGTTTGCGAACTGCTGCACTAAGGGTGTCGCGTACACCGCATTGGTTGCATAAACAAGCACTGACGAGCTATGTCGAGCGTATCGAGCGTGGCGAGATTCCGCCTGAATTGATCCAAAGTGACTCGGTGAGCGTTGGTGAAGAGGGGGTGCTGGAATCACACCCTGTGAGCTTGTTGCCCTTCGTCGAGTTTGCCCAGGACGTTCAGGCGCAGTCGGTATTGCGTGCGGCGATTACGTCTGCTTATCGCCGTCCGGAAACCGAATGTCTGCCTATGCTGCTGGAGCTTGCACAAAGCACGGATCCTGTTGCGGTGAGCAAGACGGCTAGCCGCCTTGTCCTCGCGTTGCGCAATACTCGCAAGCGCAGCGGTGTCGAAGCGTTGTTGCAAGAGTTTTCGTTGTCCTCTCAAGAGGGGATTGCCTTGATGTGTCTCGCTGAGGCGCTCTTGAGGATCCCGGATCTGTCTACGCGCGATGCCCTTATACGCGACAAGATTTCGCAAGGTGACTGGCGCGCGCATACGGGTGGATCGCCTTCATTGTTTGTGAATGCTGCAACCTGGGGGCTGATGATCACAGGCAAGCTGGTGACCGTCAGCAGCGAAAAGCACCTTTCCAATGCGTTGACACGAATGATCTCGCGCGGCGGCGAGCCGCTGGTCCGCAAGGGCGTGAATATCGCCATGCGTTTGTTAGGCGAGCAGTTTGTCGCGGGCAGGACAATCGCTGAGGCCATCAACCATGGAGAGCGTCTCGCGAAAAAGGGTTTTAGTTACTCCTTTGATATGTTGGGAGAGGCTGCCCTGACGCGCGAAGATGCACGCCGATATTTTCAGCTCTACGAGCAGGCGATCCATGCAATTGGCAAGAACGCAGCAGGAAAAGGGATTTACGAAAGCTCGGGGATCTCGATCAAGCTCTCCGCGTTGCATCCCCGCTACAGCAGGGCTCAGCGTGACCGCGTGATGAATGAGTTGTTGCCAGATCTATCCAGACTGGTGCATTTGGCCAAACAGTATGACATTGGTCTGAATATTGATGCCGAGGAAGCTGATCGACTGGAGCTGTCGCTGGACTTGCTCGAGGCGGTTTGTGACGATCCTGCTTTAAAGAATTGGAATGGTATCGGTTTTGTGGTGCAGGCCTATCAAAAGCGGGCGCCTTTCGTTATTGATTATCTGATTGATCTGGCCAGACGACACAAACGTCGCCTGATGATCAGACTAGTCAAGGGTGCTTATTGGGATACGGAGATTAAAAGGGCTCAGGTCGATGGTTTGGAGGGCTATCCTGTTTACACACGCAAGAGTCATACCGATGTTTCCTATTTGGCGTGTGCCCGAAAAATGTTGGAAGCCCCCGATGCATTGTTTCCGCAATTCGCGACGCACAATGCGCAGACGGTGGCAGCTATCTATCACATGGCGGGTCCCAACTATTATCGTGGCCAGTATGAGTTTCAATGTCTGCACGGTATGGGTGAGCCATTGTATGAGTTCGCTTGTCAACCTGTATCCGAGGGCGGATTAGACCGACCTTGCAGGATTTATGCCCCGGTCGGGACACATGAGGCTTTGCTGCCTTATTTGGTGCGCAGGCTTCTGGAAAACGGTGCCAATACTTCTTTTGTAAATAGAATCCACGACGAAGGCACATCGGTGCAAGAGTTGATTACCGATCCTGTCGAGTTGACCCGTGCGGTGTCTCCCCCGGGTATGGCGCATCCTCGAATTCCCCTGCCTGCAAATCTGTATGTGAAGTCTGATTCGGCTGTGTCGCTTGGTCGCCCTAACTCGTCGGGCCTTGATCTCAGTAATGAGCAGAGGCTCGGCTCCCTGAGCGCGAATTTGATCAATGTTGGGCTGACCTCTTGGAGAGCCTCGTCGCTGGTCGGTACGTGCGAAGTCGTCTGGCAAGAGACGCTCGCCAGAAATGTCTTAAATCCTGCTGAACAGCGAGATGTGGTGGGAGAGGTGATGTTCGCGCAACGCTCTCACGTCGAGCAGGCGCTTGAGATTGCGACCGCATATCAAGCGGTCTGGCAAGCCACGCCGGCCCGGCAACGGGCACAGGCGCTTCAAATGGCGGCCAAATCAATTGAGAGTCAGTCAGGCACGTTGATCGCGATGTTGGTGAGAGAAGCGGGCAAGTCGATTCCCAATGCAATCTCCGAAATCCGCGAAACGGTGGATTTTCTGAATTACTACGCTGCCTGGGCCTGTGAGCATTTGGAGGGCAATCCGCATGCGCCGTTGGGGCCCGTGGCCTGTATCAGTCCGTGGAATTTTCCTTTGGCGATTTTTGTTGGTCAGATCGCAGGCGCTCTGGCTGCAGGTAATGTGGTGATTGCCAAACCTGCTGAGCAAACCAGTTTGATCGCGCACGCTGCGGTCAAGATCCTTCATCGCGCAGGGATTCCCTCACAGGCTTTGCAACTTTTGCTCGGGACAGGTGAGGAGCTTGGGGCAGGTCTTGTTGAGAATTCCCGTATCCAAGGTGTCGTTTTTACGGGATCGACAGACGTTGCGCAGGCGATTGCACGTACCTTGTCCACGCGACTGGATGCGCGTGGCGAGCCTGTGACATTGATCGCCGAGACCGGTGGTATCAACGCAATGGTGGTGGACTCTTCGGCGCTGTGCGAACAAGTGGTCAATGATGTGCTGGTCTCCGCTTTTGATTCTGCGGGACAGCGCTGCTCGGCCTTGAGACTGCTATGCATCCAGGAAGAGATCGCCGATAGTTTGTTGCATATGTTGCGCGGCGCGATGGTCGAGCTTCGAACCGGTCATTGCGACAGACTGAGTTGCGATGTGGGACCGATCATTGATCGTCAGGCAAAAAGCACCATTGATCAATATCTAGATCAGTTGCAGAGGCAAGGTCGTCAGGTTTTTCAAACTGCATTGGAGTCTGATACGAACTTTGGATGGTTTGTCCCACCGACCTTGGTCGAAGTGCCTGCAGTTGAAGATGTATCAAGAGAGATTTTTGGACCCGTTTTACACATTGTGCGCTATCGACGTGAACAGCTCGATACGTTAGTCAATGCGATTAATCGTCTCGGTTATGGTCTCACGCTGGGTATACACACGAGGCTTGATGAAACTGTCCAGCAAGTCATCAACCATGCTTGTGCCGGTAACGTTTATATCAATCGCAACATGGTGGGGGCGGTCGTAGGTGTTCAGCCTTTCGGTGGTAATCGACTGTCAGGAACTGGGCCTAAAGCGGGAGGTCCGCTATATGTGTTGCGCCTCTTGGCGTCTTTGCAAAAGCCCCCTGTTTTCCTGGAAGCTTTGACTTCTGAGCAGAACCCTGACCGCGCCTCTGAGTACACCTTGTCAGGGCCAACCGGTGAGCGCAATACTTATCAACTGCAGCCTAAGTCTGTCGTGCTTTGTGTGGCCTCGACCGAAATTGGTATCCAGCACCAGAGTGCGATCACCTCAAGTGTGGGGATCAAGCCAATCTGGTTGAATACCCCTGCGATCGCAAGCTGGCGAGAAATGCGTCGTCAAGATACGCGAGAGTGGTCGATCTGTGAACAAGCTGAACTTGATCAACTGCCTTTCGAGGCCGTATTGTTCGAGGGTGATAGAGATACGTTGCTCGCGCTCGTACAACGTTTATGGAGACGGTCAGGGCCGCTCATTCCGATTCATAGTCGTTCGACCGAACAACTGGAAATGCTTGAACACTACAGGATCGAGATCCTGTTGCACGAAAAAGCGATCAGCAATAACACAGCGGCAGCCGGCGGAAATGCGACTTTGATGGCGATTGGGTAAATAGTCGATGAATTTGAATAATAAATATATTGGGAGCGCACATGGTTGACACAAGTTTGATTAAAGATTTTGACGTGGGTGAGGAAGCGCGTCTGATGAACGAGCCGAAAGGTTTGTTTCCCGCGACGGCTGCAACTTCGCGCAATGCTGGCGCGGGTCCCTATAAGCGTCTGGTGTTGCGTGGAGCGACTGTGATTGACGGCACGGGTGCTCCTCCGTCGGGACCTTACGATATTGTCGTGGAAAATGGTCGTATCACCGAGCTCAAGCTAGTGGGGACGCCACACAAAGCGATCAATCCTAAAATCCGTCCTGCACCCGGCGACCATGAAATCGACTGTCATGGAAAGTTCGTGACACCAGGCTTGATCGATTGCCATAGTCATGTGGGAACGCCATGGCACGCGATGAGCGGAACAGTCCCGCCCGCCGATTATGTATATAAACTGTGGCTAGCACATGGTGTGACGACGGTACGGGAAATGGGCTCCATGAATGGACTCGGCTACATGCTGCAGCAGCGTGAGGCGGCCGAGCGCAATGAAATCGCCGCGCCACGTATGGTTTTGCATTCATATTTTCCGGCGGTCAATGAGCGAATCAAAACGATCTTCACTCCTGAGCAGGCGCGCGACTGGGTGCGTAAACTCAAGGCGAGGGGAGCAGACGGAATCAAGTTTTTCGGCGCACCACCCAAGATCATGCAAGCCGCTCTGGATGAGGCGAAAGAGCAAGGACTTAAAACGGGGTGCCATCATGCGCAAATGGCTGTCACGCAGGTGAATGCGCTGACGTCGGCTCGCTGGGGTTTGACAAGTTCAGAACATTATTACGGGATTCCCGAGGCTCTTTTTGAGAACAGGGTGGTGCAAAACTTCCCGACTGACTATAACTATGGCGACGAGTACTTCCGTTTCTCTGTGTCTGGACAAATGTTCGCTCAGGCGGCCGCGCCCGGGAGCCAGAAGTGGAACGATGTTTTGCATCAATTCCTCGAGCTGGGTCATACCTTTGTACCGACTTTCAATATCTATGATGCCAATCGGGATTTGATGCGCGCGCGTCGGGCTGACTGGCATGGTGACTACAGCTGGAAATCAGTCTGGCGATATTTCCAGCCTCAGCGAGGCGGTCATGGAGCCTACTGGTATCGCTGGAGTGTTGCCAACGAAGTTGAGTGGAAACGGAACTATCAAATCTGGATGCAGTTCGTGAATGAATACAAAAATCTGGGTGGTCGCGTGTGTGCGGGCAGTGATTCGGGTTTCATTTACCAGATTTACGGATTTGGCTTGATCCGCGAGCTCGAACTTTTGCAGGAGGCTGGTTTCCATCCACTTGAGGTCTTGCGAAGTGCGACTTCCCAGGGGGCTGAACTGTTGGGGATTGAGGACGACACAGGTTCGATCGACCTCGGTAAGCGCGCCGATTTGCTGGTCCATGACTTGAACCCCCTGGAGGATTTCAAGTTGATGTACGGAACCGGCGCGATTCGCTTGAATGATGAAACAGGAAAAGCGGAATGGCATCGCAGTCTGCGTTATACGATCCGCGCAGGCATGATTTATGACACCCAGGAGCTACTGGAACAAGTCAAGCATATGGTCGATGAAAGCTGGAAGGAAGACAATGCAGATCGGCCCCCCCGTCGTTGATTTCATCGTCCTGTGCGGATTTCTTGGCAGCGGCAAAACGACGCTGCTGGTGGACTTGCTCAAGCAAGAGTCTCTCAAAGACACGGCGGTCATCGTCAACGAGGCCGGCGAGATCGGTCTGGATGGCGCGTTGATCGCGGATGCGGGTGACGCAAGCAGTACGATGCTTTTATCCAATGGCTGTGTGTGTTGTTCGCTGCGCAGTAGCCTGGTGATTACGGTGGCAGAGCTGCTCGATGCCCCTCGTCCCTTGGGTGCGCCGCCTCTCAGACGCGTCATTTTAGAAACGAGTGGGATTTCTCGTCCCGGGCCGATTTTGGCCTCGCTTGCCGATCCTGCGTTATCCACACGTAATCTACGCGTGTGTGTGGTCTCGACTTACGATGCAAGCCAGGACAATTTGCATGAGGATAATTTCGAAGAAGCAGCGGCGCAGTTGACGGCAGCACAGCGCATTGTGGTGACCAAGTCTGACTTGCTAAACGACGAGGCGCTCAAGGACGCAGAGCATCGAGCCCAGGCGCTTAATCCGCTTGCCCGTATTGTGTCTGGACGTGATCGCCAGATATTAGTGAGCGAGGCATTGATCTCGCAGGATGCTTCCTCGGGTGGTTCCGATCGCTCGGACTTGCTCGATATGACTGTGCGCGCGCTCAGTCTTTACAAGCCTGAGGCTGCGCATGCGAGGATTCATGTCATGCGGGCCAGTATCGTCGAGGCGATCGACTGGGAGGATTTCTCCTCTTGGCTCGATGATCTGGCGGGGGTCTGCGGCGAGAGTTTGCTGCGTGTCAAGGCGCTTGTGCACGTCGAGGATTGTGAAGATCCTATTTTGGTGCAAAGCGTGGGGACAACCTATGGCATGCCACGCAGAATGCCACAGCACAGACAATCTCCGAATATTATCGTCGTGATCACCAGAGATTTAAACGCTGAGGATCTTGCTTCGCAGTTACCTCATCCGTATGTTAATTTGCAGTCATTGATCGCACCCTCGGAACGAAAGTTCGGAGTTCCTGCTTCATCTCGTCTTTTTACCCAAAGGAGTACTCATGCAAAATCCTAATGCAAAACGACGCACTTTTCTAAAAACAGCCTCCGGACTCATGCTGGCACCCGCGATGCCGCTGGTGAGTAGCAATGTGTTCGCCCAAGACAATAGCGTCGTGGTGGGTACTTGGGGTGGTGACTATCAAAACCTGCTGCAAAAAATCGTCAATCCCTTAACGGATTCAAAAGTGGTTTTTGATACGGGCAACGCCGTCGCCCGAGCAACCAAGGTCCGCGCTGAACGCGCCTCGCGTCGTGGTTCGATGGATGTGTGTTTGCTGCAGGATGTCGATATGTATGACGTGTCTCTGATGGATGTCCTGGAGCCAGTTTCCACCAAATCGATTCCTAATCTGGCCAACATTTTCGAGCAATTCAACACGGGCTACTCGATTCCACATATCTTCAGTGCCATGGTTCTTGTTTACAACAAGGAAAAAATTCCTACTCCTCCCGATAGCTTTAGTGTTGCGACGGATCCAAAATACCGGGGTCGCGTCGGTTTCTCGGATATTTTGTTTGTCGCGAACACACTGTTTGCCGGATTGGCTAACAAAGGAAATACCTCAAGCTTTGAGCCCGGTATGAAGTTTTTAGCCGAGATCAAGAAAAACGACCCAAAGATTTTCCCATCAAACGAGGCCGTTGCAGCCGCGTTGAAGTCTGGTGAAATCTGGATGACTTGTATGTGGAAAGCACGTGCCTTGCAATGGCAAGATGCCGGTATTCCACTAGGTTTTGTGATTCCCAAAGAAGGCGCAGTCGCTGTAACGTTTGAAGGTGCAGTCCCTAAAAACGCGCGCAACAAACCTGGTGCATTCAATTATTTGAATACGATGCTCAATCCAAAGGGTCAGGTTGAGTTTGCCAAGGCAATGGGCTACGCACCGACTGTTCGCAATGCTGAAATGCCACCTGATTTGCGCGATCGCGTGAGCTTTACGGATAGTGAGCTCAAGCGCGTATTTGCCTATGATTCGAAAAATCTTGTGGATGGCAAAGTGGCTTGCCTAGATTACTGGAACAAGTCATTTAAAGCTGGCGCTTAACCCGCGCATTTGATCAAAGGGGCGCGCAAGTGCCCCTTTTTTTCTGGAAAGTCATGTCTGATCACGATCTTCAAACCGCGGCGTGGCGTCTAAGCCCCAGCAAGTACCTTCAACAACGCCCAGCTCTGTTCGGTATACCCACAAAACCATTTTCACAATATGTCGAGATGAGGGATGGCTGCCGACTTGCCGTGGATGTGTATCTCCCACAGATCAAAGAGGATTCGGGGCGTACCGGTTCGACATGGCCGACGATCGTCATTTTCACGCCTTACTATCGTCGATTCGTGACAAAACAGTCTGACGTCGATCCCAGTCCGAACTGTGGAAAATATCGTGATATGTTTGTTCCAAGAGGCTATGCATTGGTCGTAGTTGACGTGAGAGGAACAGGGGCGAGCTTTGGTACGCGCGATGCGTTGCGCTCTCCCAAAGAGCGCGACGACAGCTATGAAATCGCCCAGTGGATCGTCGAGCAGTCCTGGAGTAATGGGGTGATTGGCTCAACCGGTATCTCATATCTGGGCGCAGCCGCGATCTTTTTAGCGAGTACCCGGCATCCAGCTGTCAAAGCGATTGCGCCATTGTTTGCTGTCAGTGATATCTACAAAGACCAACTCTACGTTGGCGGAGTGCTGTCTTCAATTTGGGCGGGACGTTATAACGAGCTGATGCTGAGTCTGGATCAGGATGATCGCCAGACGCTGAGCAAGTTTGCCTATTATGGCAGTCCGCTCTTGGCTGGACCGCAAGCGGTTGATAATGACGTGGATGGCACTGCTCTTGCGCAGGCAATCACGCAACATAAAAGTAATTGTGATTTGGGTGAAATGGCCAGAGAAGTCCCTTTCAGGGATGATGCTTTTTTGCATGACCCTGAACTGAGCCTTGAGGTTTGTAGCCCCGCCTTTTACTCAGAGTTGATCCCGGAAGATGTTGCCATCTATTCCATCTCGGGTTGGCTAGATGGAGCAGGGTACAGCAATTCGGCAATTAGTCGATATTTGACGCTGACACGGCAGCCGCACCGCTTGCTGCTAGGACCATGGGATCACGGCGCGCGCTCGAATGTTTCACCTTGGCGCGAACAGGCTCAAGCGCAGTTTCCTGTGTTGGCCGAAGTGTTGCGTTTCTTTGATCATTACTTATGTGGAATGGCTACGGGTCTGGAGTTTGAGGCGCCTGTGCATTACTTTACGATGCACGCGGAGCAGTGGCAGCAGAGTGACAGCTGGCCTGCGTACGCGTCAACTCAGAGGCTTTTCGCCAGCCAAGGCGGGGTCTTGACGCAAGATGTGACCCAAACCAATGGTCAGGAGAGTTATCAGGTTGATTTCTCTGTCTCGACAGGTTCCAACACGCGCTATGAGAGATTGGGCGCAGTGGGTGTCGAGGACTACTATCCTGATTGGACTCAGCGTCAGTCGGACATGCTTGCTTTTACAACACAGCCTCTGGAGCGTGCCTACGAGTTGACGGGGCATGTCACAGCGCACTTGAGTCTCACTGCATCGGAGAGTGATGCAGCGATTTATTTGTATGTGTCTGAAGTGTTGTCAGATGGGACCGCGCGATATGTCACGGAAGGAATCATGCGCGTATTGCATCGAGACGGTGTGGGTCGGGATCCTAACTATCAGGCCAGTTGGCCTTATGGTTCTTTTGACCGTCAATCCAAACGGCTACTGAAGCCCGGTGAAAAGGCGATTTTACATTTTGCTTTGTTACCGATTTCCTGGAGATTCGAAGAGGGAAGTCGAATTCGAATCTCTCTTGCAGGCAGTGATGAGGGCCATAGCCCTCAAGTCCCGCATGGACGCCCACCCAAAATCACGATTCATTGTGACGAAGGGCAGACTTGGTTTGAATTACCGGTGAAAGCTTAATATTTTATTCTTGATGTTTGCGATCAAAATCCCATACTGATTCAAAACCCATCAGCTTGGTGAGATCTGAAAAATCTGCGAGCTCAGTTGTCCCATTTTTAGATGAACCATCTGTTTTGAATTGTTGATATACATTTGTCATCGTTTGTACACAAGCCAGTAAGGCTGTCACAGGAAATATGGCGAGTTTGAAACCCAGAGATTCGAGTTCCTTTTTCGACAGGATAGGTGTTTTTCCTTTTTCGACCATATTTGCGACTAACGGTAAGTCAAATCTTTCACCGATGATGCGCATTTCTTCGAGTGACTCTGGCGATTCTACAAACAGCAGGTCTGCACCAGCATTCGCATAAGCCTCTGCTCGCCTGAGTGCTTCGTCAAGCCCAAGAGTGGTCCTCGCATCTGTACGAGCAATGATCAGGAAGTCTTTATTTTGACGAGCTTCTGAGGCGACTTTAATTTTTTGCGCCATATCCTTCATGGGTATCACGCGTCTTCCGGGAGTATGACCACATTTTTTTGGAAATTCCTGATCCTCAAGCTGTATAGCCGCTGCTCCTGCCGATTCATATCCTCTCACAGTATGCTGAACATTTAATAAGCCTCCATAACCTGTATCACCATCAGCAATAAGAGGGGCCGATGCCATGCTGGCCATTGCTGAAACTCTGTTGTGCATATCGGTGTAGGTAGCCAGTCCAGCGTCCGGCAAGCCGAGGTATGAAGCAACGGTACCAAATCCAGTCATGTAAAGGGCATCAAAACCAAATTGGTCAGCAAGCCTGAGAGATACCATTTCATAGACGCCAGGGGCAGTGATCAGGCCTGGCTCAGTCAGTCGTTTGCGTAGTGAATGTTTCATAGAGAGATTGTCCGATTATTTAGTTGGCCTTAATCCCGGCTTCTTTGATGACCTTTCCATAGCGTTCATAGTCCGCTTTGACCTCGGCTGCGAATTTTTCGGGTGTCCAAGGTGTCGGAGTAATTCCCATTTGTTCAAGTTTGGCAACTACATCGGGCATTTTCAATACAGCATTGAGTTCGTTATTTAGGTAGGTGACCACGGATTTAGGCGTTTTTGCGGGTGCAAATATTGCGACCCATCCGCTTACAACAAAATCAGGCACTCCACTTTCGATAAAAGTTGGAACGTCTGGTAATGACGGGGCTCGCTTCTCACTTGAAACAGCAACGGCTTTGATACGACCCGCTTTGATGTGAGGATAGGCACCCGCTACGGCAGTAAAGACAAGGGGTATGTTGCCGCCTTGGACATCAATCATTGCCTGGCCACCTCCTTTGTAAGGAACGTGAACAAGTTTTGCACCGGTTTTTTGATTTAAGAGTTCGATTCCAACATGTTGCGGACTGCCAATTCCAGACGAACCAAATGTCACTGTTTTACCGGGTTGTTTGGAGAGCTCAATAATATCTTTGAGAGTCTGCGCTTCAAACTTTGGATAGGACACAAGAATTAGTACTGTCTCTCCAATTTTCCCGATTGGCGTGAAGTCTTTGATGGGATCAAAGGGCATACTGGTAGCGATATGGGGATTAACAACCATCGTGCCGTCAAAACCATAAACAAGGGTGTATCCGTCAGGTTCTGAATTAGCAACTAGGGCAGAACCTATGTTACCTGTGGCGCCTGGTTTGTTTTCTACGATCACCTGTTGACCAATGCGTTTGGATAATTGATCAGCGATCAAGCGGCCACTCGTATCAGTCACTCCACCTGGTGTAAAGGGTACGATTAGTCGAATCGGTTTGTTAGGAAAGTTACCTTGAGATTGCGCGTGACTGCTTGCTACCATCATGGTCATTCCGATTGCAAGTGTCAGACTCTGAAGTGTTTTCTTGATGAGTGGGTTCAGCATGGATGTCTCCTTGAGTGGGCCGCATTGATTGCGAACTTTTAAAATGGATGCTGCTAAATCATTGATATGTTGAAGCGATTATTGAATAGATCTTTGACTGATGTAAGGCACTAATCCCCCTGCCTTAAGAATTTCATGAATGATGGAGGGAAATGGTCTAGCTTGAAAACATTGCGTATCTTTGATGAAAACACTTTTTGATATGTCATAAGTGATGTTGTCACCCATTTTTACGTAATCAACAAGTTCCGGACATTCAAATACGGGCAATCCAATATTAATAGCATTGCGGTAAAAAATTCTTGCGAAACTTGTGGCGACAATGCACGCAATTCCTGATGCTTTAATGGCGATCGGTGCATGTTCACGGGACGATCCTGTGCCAAAGTTTTTACCTGCGACGATAATGTCGCCAACTTTTACACGGGTTTTGAAATCAGGATCGATTCCCTCGAGACAATGTGGTTTCAGATCTTCAGGCTTGTATAGATTGAGATATTGTCCGGGCAAAATCAAGTCGGTATTGATGTCATTTCCATAACGATGAACCGTTGCGGTCTGAGTCATATTGACACCTCCTTCAAAAGGCGAGCCGGATCGTAAATCTCTCCTTTGACTGCTGCAGCCGCAGCAATCCATGCATTAGCTAAAAATACTTGCGAATCTATATGGCCCATTCTTCCTCGAAAATTTCGATTGGTGGTTGCGATGGCCGTTTCGCCAGCCGCCAAAATTCCCATGTGTCCTCCAAAGCAAGCCCCACATGTCGGCATGGAGACAAATGCACCTGCTCTGGCAAAGATATCCAGTAGCCCTTCCTGGGCCGCTTGACGATATATTTTGTTAGTGGCGGGAACGATGATGAGTCTGACCTCGGCCTTAACGTCATGATGGCGAAGAATGCTTGCTGCCTGCCTGAGATCTGTCATTGTGCCGTTTGAGCAGTTGCCGATATAGACTTGGTTGACTTTTGTACCAAGCAGATCCTTGAGCTGTTTGCAATGATCAGGAGAGGGTGGGGCTGCGAGTACAGGTTGGATTGTCTCTAGCGCAATCGATATGACGGATTGGTAACTGGCTCCTTTATCCGGATAAACAGGTGAATGTTCTTGCCACCCAGAACATTCAATATATGCCTGAACTTGTTCGTCAAATTCAAATACGCAAGTTTCCGCACCTGCTTCCACGGCCATATTTGCGATTGCAAAGCGCTCGTCAATATTTAGATGAAAGAGGCCTGCACCGCCAAACTCTAGTGCGGCGTTCAACGCACCATCGCAACCAATCTGTCCAATGATCGACAAAATGATGTCTTTACCTGTCACGAATGGATTGGGTTTGCCAGTCAGTTCAATACGGATGGAAGGAGGAACCTTGACCCATAGCTCTCCAGTGGCTAAGACTGCTGCGAGGTCAGTCGATCCAAAGCCCATGCCTGATGCATTTAAAGCACCCGCAGTGCAGGTATGCGAATCTGCGCCAAAGACTAGACCTCCTGGTCCAATTAAACCGATCTCAGGAAGGAGAGCATGTTCGATTCCACCACGTCCTGAATCATATAGGTGTTTGATTCCCATATCGTGCGAGAGATTTTTAAGCATGCGTACTGAATTTGCACTCGTGACATCCTTGGGTGGATAAAAATGATCCGTTACTACAACAACCTGGTCCGGATTCGCGATCTGTTTAATGCCCATCATCTTCAGCTGAGCCGTGGTAATCGTCCCGCTTGTATCATTAAGAAGGACAACGTCTGGCACGATGATCGCAATGTCACCAGCACGCACATTTTTATCGTTGCTATGGGCAGCATAGATTTTTTCAGTCATCGTCAATGCTGCAGGCGTAGGGTGTGATTGGCTCATAAGGATCCAAGAATGAGTTGCGATGAATGCAAAAGATGCTTTTTCATGGCTTCATAGGCAGCTTCTGGCGAGGAGGAGAGGATGGCACTGGCAATTTCTTCGTGTTCACTGAGTGCGTTTTTAATAATTTGTTCTTTGCTCATGACTTGTCTGAGTTGCAACATGAATACAGGGAGTTGGTATTTGTCGATGAGTTTGCCGAGCTCATCGTTTTCGCAAATGTTCACAATCGCTTGATGGAAATCGCGATTGTCGATCACGAATTCTGAAAAAATCGGATTGTGTTGATGTCTGCGTCCTCTCTCGAGTACGTCGATAAAAAGTTTGCGATTATCTTTCAGGTCAATTTTTTCGGCTGCTAATCTGGCAGCGAAACCCTCGAGTGCAATTCTGATCTCAAAAAGCTTGTTGACCTCGGCGATATTGAGTTTGCGCACAATCGCCCCTTTGTTTGGGGTCAGATTAATGAGTCTCTCGGCATCTAGTTGACGAAAAGCCTCACGCAAGGAGCCACGGCTAACTCCGAGTTCCTCAAGTAGGTCGTTTGCAATCAATCTCTGGCCGGGAGCAAGCCGACCATCCAGGATTTGCTCCTTGAGTGTGGACACAACGCGACTGATCGTTTTGCCTGTTCGAATGAGGGTGGGAGTGGAGGACATTAAGTGAAGGCGCTGTATCAATGTTTAGACAATAATATACAACATAAGTGTTGTACACTTTTAAAAAAATCATTCAGGAATCTTAAAAATGTCAGCGCGAACACTCCGAAACAGACTTTCCCAATCTAAGATTTTGGTGGTGCCAGGTGGCGGCTCTCCGCTTGAGCTCAGGTTAATTGAGGCTCAAGGTTTCGAGGCCGGTTATGTCAGTGGGTATGCCACAGCAGCATCCCGTTACGCTGAGCCGGATATTGGTTTGATTGCTTACGCAGATGTGGAGCAGGCAGTTCTGTCGATGCGAAGGGTGACTAGCATCCCTCTCATTGTGGATTGTGACACTGGATATGGTGACGTTGCGAACGTTGTCCGTACCGTCCGAGGTATGGAGTTGCTGGGTGTGGCTGCTATACAGATTGAGGATCAGGCATGGCCAAAGAAATGCGGTCATATGGATAACAAGATTGTTGAACCTCGAGATATCGCCATTAGAAAGGTCAAGGCTGCTGTGCTTGCTCGCGAGAATGCGGATACTCTCATCGTGGCGAGAACCGATGCGAGAGGTCCGATGGGTATGAATGAGGCTCTTGAGCGTTGTCGGGCTTTTAAGGATGCAGGTGCGGATATATTGTTTGTCGATGGTCCTCAGTCTACTGAGGAGCTCGAACTGATTGGTCGCACTTTACCCGGACCCTTAATTGCCAACATGTCGGAGACAGGTTTAACCCCTCTCCATTCTGCTCAAGAGCTAGAACAAATGGGTTATGCCATCGCGCTTTTTCCGAGCAGTACTGTAAGACTGACGATTGGTGTTCTTGGGAGATTCTTAAAAGACTTGCAGGCAAAGGGTGACTCCAGAGACTGGGTCAATCAGATGGCGTCTTTAGAACAAACGAATGATTTGCTTGGTCTCTCAGATATCCGTGCCTTCGAGCAGCAGTTATTAAAAACAATTCAAAGCTAGTAAAAGGCTTTTTTTTATGCATGAAATTATCTGTCCCCACTGCAGCAAGGCGTTCAAAATCGATGAGGCGGGCTACGCCGATATTTTGAAACAAGTTCGCGATGGCGAGTTTGAGCAGCAGTTGCATGAGCGGCTCGAGATGGCCGAGCAGGACAAGCGTAACGCGATTGCGCTGGCCGAGGCCAAGTTGTTGAATGCATCGCAACAAGCGGCAGCAGCCAAGGAGGCAGAAATCCAGACGCTGAAATCAAAGCTCGAGGCAGGTGCGATGGCCCAGCAACTTGCAATTGTCCAAGCGCTCAGTAGCGTCGAGAAAGAGCGCGATGAGCTCAGGAGCGGCTTGGCGCGTGCGCAACTCGAGAAGGCACTCGCAGAAAAGTCGCTCAAGGATAAATACGAAACGCAGCTCAAGGATCGCGATGAAGCCATCGAGCGTCTGCGTGACATGAAGGCTCGCCTATCAACGAAGATGGTGGGAGAGACACTCGAGCAGCACTGTGAGACGGAATTCAACCGAATTCGCGCTACGGCATTCCCGCGAGCGTATTTCGAGAAAGATAACGATGCGCGGACTGGCAGTAAGGGCGACTTTATTTTTCGTGATTCGGATGAGTCCGGGACTGAAATAGTCTCGATTATGTTCGAGATGAAAAACGAGAGTGATCGTACCGCGACAAAAAGCAAGAACGAGGATTTTCTGAAGGAGCTCGATAAGGATCGAAATGAAAAGGGCTGCGAATATGCGGTATTAGTCTCCCTTCTAGAGCCAGATAATGAGTTTTACAACACGGGCATTGTGGACATGTTTCATCGCTACCCCAAGATGTACATTGTTCGTCCCCAGTTTTTCATCCCCATGATCACTTTGTTGCGTAATGCTGCGATGAACTCACTGAAGTACAAGACTGAGCTCGCACTGGTTAAAGCACAGAACGTCGACATCACGAATTTTGAAAACGAGTTGGAGACTTTCAAGAGCGCTTTTGCCAGAAACTATGATTTAGCGTCTCAGAAGTTTCAAAAGGCAATCGACGAGATCGATAAGTCAATCGATCATCTGCAAAAGACCAAAGAGGCTCTACTTGGAACGGATCGGAATCTGCGCCTTGCGAATGACAAGGCGCAGGATGTGACGATTAAAAAGTTGACAAAGGGTAATCCGACGATGGCGGCGAAGTTTGCGGAGTTAAAGGATGATAGGGGTCTTAAAGATGTTTAAGAACCAATTTCGCTCAAATCACAGCTGATTGCATTGGATTTCCTCTGGATTTAGTTAGGTATATTTTCGAATTTATATCCTGCGACTTAAGTCAACGGTGGAATATTAAGGATGAACATCAACGACGACATCACCCAAAGAGTTGTATTGCATACCCCTCAAATGGATTGGGTGGGTTCGCCGGCAGCCGGCGTGCAACGCAAGATGCTGGATCGCGTGGGGGGTGAGGTCGCACGTGCCACCTCAGTGGTGCGTTATGCGCCAGGCGCCGCATTTGCGGCGCATGAGCATGGCGGTGGTGAAGAGATCCTGGTGCTGGATGGGGTCTTTTCTGATGAACATGCCAAATACCCGGCAGGAACGTATTTGCGCAATCCCCCTGGCAGTAAGCATAGTCCTGCTTCCCAAACGGGTTGTTTGCTCTTGGTCAAGCTTTGGCAGTTTTGTCCGGGAGATCATCAGTCCGTTCGGATCGACACGTGCACAGCACAGTGGTACCAGGGGATGGTTCCAGGTCTGAAAGTGCTGCCTTTGCACGAGTTTAATGGAGTGAATACAGCTCTCGTGCGGTGGGCGCCTGATACTGTTTTCAATCGACACGTTCATCCGGGAGGTGAGGAGATATTTGTGCTCGACGGCGTGTTTCACGACGAGCATGGAAGCTATCCGGCGGGTGCGTGGATCAGGAGTCCTCGCTACAGCCAGCACGCACCGTTCACCCAATCCGAGGGTGCGCTGATTTATGTGAAAACGGGCCATCTCGACGCGGAGTATCTACCTTTGCCGCAGTCTGTCAACGCTTGAGCGTACGCCAATCACCTGTGTACGTCATTGACGTTTTTGACTGAGGGTCTAAACTGGCACGATCGTGTCATTTAATACTGGATTTATCATGCGTAAATATTTTTCTCTCCTGATGTTGTTTGCAACATTGAGTCTGTCGGGCTGTGGCTACAACACGTTTCAAACAGCCGATGAAAAGGTCAAGGCTGCGTGGGCTGAGGTGCTCAATCAGTACCAACGACGTGCGGATCTGGTGCCAAATTTGGTCAACACGGTCAAGGGCGAAGCTGGGTTTGAGCAAGACACCCTGACGCGAGTCGTTGAGGCCCGTGCCCGGGCAACGGGGATTCAGGCGACGCCTGAGCTGGTCAACGATCCCGAAGCGTTTCAAAAGTTTCAGGCTGCGCAAGGTCAGTTGACCAGTGCGCTGAGCCGTTTGATGGTGGTGGTGGAAAACTATCCTTCATTGAAATCGAATCAAAGTTTCCAGGAGCTTCGTGCTCAGCTTGAGGGAACTGAAAATCGGATCACAGTTGCGCGTAATCGATTCATCCAGGCTGTACAGGAATACAACATCGCAGTGCGTTCATTCCCTTCGAATATCACGGCGATGATTTTTGGCTACAAACCCAAAGCAAGCTTCACTGTTGAAAATGAAGCCGAAATTTCCAAGGCGCCAGCTGTGAATTTCGATAAAGCACCAGCAAAGTAATGTACGACTCTCAAGAGAACCGCGTCGGTTGGAGGATGAGATTCGCGCGTGTTTGCAGCGTCTTGCTGTTGGTGTGGGCTGCTTTACTGCCTTGGCAGGTTTCGGCCGAGATCGCTGTGCCTGCTCTGTCGGGCCGAGTGATTGATCAAACGAAAACACTCACGTCAGAGCAGCTGCGTACCCTTGATCAAAAGCTTCGTGAAATCGAAGCCCGCAAGGGGAGTCAGGTGGCTGTGTTGATGGTGCCGACCACCAAACCCGAGGAGATCGAGCAGTACGCGATTCGTGTCGCAGACAAATGGAAGCTCGGTCGAAAAAAGGTGGATGACGGGGTCATATTGCTAATCGCTAAAAATGACCGTGCTGTGCGGATCGAGGTTGGTTATGGCCTTGAGGGTGCGTTGACCGACGCCATGAGCAAGCGGATCATCGATGGGGCCATTATCCCGCGGTTTAAGCAGCAGGATTTTTATGGGGGCATCCTCGCCGGCGTGGATCAAATCGGGCGGGTCATTGATGGGGAGATATTGCCTGCCCCAGTCCCAGCTCGACAGCTGGTGGCTGACCAAGAGGGCACTTTGTCCTCACTGTCTGTGCTGTTCGTGATCGCCTTAGTGCTGGGGGGCTTTTTACGAAGTATTCTCGGTCGAGGTTTGGGGGCAGGTGTGACGGCTGTCGCGGTATCGATCATTGGCTGGTTCATCGCTGGCGCGCTTTTGACGGCAATTTTGGGTGGTGTCATCGCGTTCATCGTGACATTGCTGGGAGGTGGTTTGGGCGGCTTGGGATCCGGCTATTACGGTGGTGGCGGTGCAGGACGCGGCTCTGGACGCAGTTCAAGTCATGGTGGGTTTGGAGGTGGATCTGGTGGCGGCTTTGGAGGAGGTGGCTTCGGAGGTGGCGGAGGTGGTTTTGGTGGTGGTGGCGCCTCGGGGAGATGGTAGCGATGCGAACGAAACGTTTACTCAAGCATATTTTCACCACCAAGCTGCAACTGAAGCAGGCCTTTCCTAAAGCCGTGTTGCGCGAGATCGAGTCCGCTATCCAGGCAAGTGAAACCAGACATTCGGGTGAGTTGCGATTTGCGGTTGAGGCTGCACTTGACCCGGTGCAGGTGTTCAGAGGCGAGTCGCCACGCGCGCGTGCTGTCGGTTTATTTTCAAACCTTCGGATCTGGGATACCGAACATAATTGCGGGTTGTTGATTTACGTGCTGCTGGCTGATCGCGCGGTTGAGATTGTCGCCGATCGCGGCATTCATGCCAAAGTTGGGGATGCCGAGTGGACGCGGATCTGCCATCAGATGGAAGCTGCTTTTAGAGGGAATGATTTTCGTGGCGGTGTGCTCAGTGGTATTCAAGCGGTGACACGGCACTTGCTGGAACATTTTCCGATTAAAGACGGGGATCAAAACGAGCTATCGAATCGACCTGTGGTGTTGAGTTAACACCTTGTAGTAGTATCCGGATCAAACAGGCGACGTTAGATCGCCATCGTTTAATCTGGAGACAATAGTGAAAAAAATCTTGAGTGATTTGGGTCGTCGAAACTTGTTTAAGCGCAGGGCGATCCTAAAGGCTGGTCTCGGCGCCATCGCTGCGCCATTGGTTGGAGCAAACGTCTTTGCCCAGGGGGCCTGGCCCAACAAAAGTATCCGAGTCATTGTCCCTTTTTCAGCAGGAGGTGCAGCGGATACTTCGGCCAGAGCAATCTGTGCTGCATTGGGCGAGGTGATCGGGCAATCCGTGATCGTCGAAAACCGAACCGGCGGGAACGCGATGATCGCCGCGCAAGCTGTGCTTCAGGCGCCTGCGGATGGTTATACCTTTTTATGGGATGCCGCCAATCAATTGACCAATCCCGTTTTGCTCAAGAACATCGCCTTTGATTATAAAACGTCTTTTGTGCCTGTGTCCCTGGCGGTACGCGTTCCGCAGGTGCTAGCAGTCAGGGAGAATTTTCCCGCTAAGAACCTCAAAGAGTTTGTTGCGTATGCGAAAGCCAATCCTAAAAAAGTGACCTGTGGCACACCTCCATCAGGTGGCATGGGTCATTTGGCGATTGCGATGTTTCAACAGGTTGCGGGTATTGAGCTGATTCACACCCCATACCGGGGTGGTGCGGATGCCTTACGTGACCTGATGGGCGGACAGATTGATTCGACCTTATTGACGTTGTCCACAGCAATCAGTGCAGTTCAGGCAGGCAAGGCGCGCATTCTTGGTTTGACCAGTCTGGAGCGGACAAAGAGTTATCCGGATATCCCTACGATTGCCGAGCAAGGTTATCCCGGCTTTGATATGGATGACTGGTTTGGATTCTTTGCCGCGAAAGGAACGCCTGTTCAGGCGATTGATGGTTTGCAAGCTGCCACAACCAAAGCAGCACAATCACCTGCGGTGATTAAAACAATCGATTCCCGAGGGATGGTTTTGGTTGTCAACACGCCTGCACAGTTTTCCAGCTGGCTCGAAGCGCAAAGAACCTCTCTTGAAAAACTCATCCGTACAGCCAATATTTCTCTGGGTTAAGCACACGTCATGTCATCTCTTCCGGCAGTGAATCGTCAAATTCTTTATGCAAAGCGTCCGGAGGGCATGCCGACTCTTGATTGTTTCAAGCTCGAGTCGGGTCCGATTCCAACGATCAAAACAGGCGAAGTCCTGATCCGCAACTACTACCTGTCCGTTGATCCCTACATCAGGATGCGGATGGAGGCCAAAGACTCCTATGCACCTGTGATGCAAATTGGTGAAAAGATGGTGGGCCGTACCATTGGTCAGGTTGTGCAAAGTCTGGACAATAGCCTTCAGGTGGGTGACTGGGTCGTTGGCCGCATGAGTTGGGAGGATGTCAGTGCGGCCCCCGTGAAAGAGCTACAGAAGATCGATCCAAGCTTTAAACCACTGAGCGCTTTTCTCGGTGCTCTGGGTTCGACTGGGTTGACTGCCTGGGTAGGATTGATGGCGTTTGGTAAACCTGTCGCCGGTGAGACTGTTTTAGTCTCGGTGGCTTCGGGAGCTGTTGGGAGTGTGGTCGGTCAGTTAGCCAAGTTGAGGGGTTGTCGGGCGGTTGGTATCGCAGGCGGAGCGCGCAAGTGTGAAATCGTAGTGAAAGAACTGGGATTCGATGCCTGTATCGACTACAAGAGCCCGGAGTTTGAGAAAAATCTTGCTCAAGCCCTCCCTGGTGGTGTCGATGTTTATTTTGATAATGTGGGTGGCCCCATTACCGATTATGTATTGACCTTGCTGAATTTAAGAGCCCGTGTGGCATTGTGTGGCACGGTATCGCAATACAACGCGACTGAACTTTACGGGATCAAAAACTATCGCGAGTTTTTTAACAAGCGGGTGTCGTTACATGGATTTGTCTTGTCCGACCATCGTGATCTGTGGCCCGAGGCCACCAGGGAAATTCAGGAGGCTTACAGTGCCGGGAAACTGAAACATCTCGAGACGGTTGCAGAGGGGCTGGAAAATGCTCCGCAAGCTTTTATTGACATGCTCAACGGCGCCAACGTTGGCAAACAGATTGTGCGCATTGTATGAGCCTGATTCTATTTGGTCCCCCTGTTCATTTTGATTTTGGCGCACGCAAGCTGTTACCGCAGGTCATGGCGACAGCGCAATGTTCAAAACCGTTATTTGTCACTGATCGCGGCGTCATCGCAGCGGGCGTATTCGCGCAGGCGACAGAGTCGCTTGAGCCCGGTTTGACGCAGGCTTTGTTTAGTGAAGTTCCGCCCAATCCAACCGAAGCTTCTGCGATTGCGGGTGCCCGGGCTTTTCATGCCTATAGATGTGATGGCGTCGTCGGTATTGGTGGTGGCGCGGCATTGGATTTGGCCAAAGCAATTGCGATATTGGCCACGCATGCACCACCCTTGTGGAATTATTCAAACCGTAATCCCGATGAGTTGCCACTGGGTCCAACACCACCTTTGATTTTGATACCTACGACATCAGGAACGGGTAGCGAGGTCGGGCGATCTGCGGTGATCATTTTTGATCATGGCATCAAAGCGGGTGTTCGCTGTCCCGCCATCGTGACTGCGGCGTTATGCGATCCGGAGTTGACGCTCGGCCTGCCGCCGCTCGTGACAGCGACAACGGGCATGGATGCGTTAGCGCATTGTGTGGAAACCTATTGTTCAGCAACGGTGAATCCACCTGCGGATGCGATCGCGGTCGATGGTATGCAAAGGATATTTTCCAATATTCGTCAGGCGGTGAAACACGGTGATGATCGGCAAGCGCGCTGGCACATGATGATGGGCTCTCTAGAGGGGGCATTGTGTTTTCAAAAAGGCATGGGCGCTGTGCATGCTTGCGCGCATCCTTTAGGGGCGTTGGGTTATCACCATGGAACCTTGAATGCGATTTTGCTGCCGCATGTGTTGCGTTTGAATCTTGAGTCTTTGGGTGATAAAGCCCACAAGATCGCTGAATTGTGTGGAGCCTCGTCAGTCGCACACTTGCCAGAAAAAATCTCCGGCTTGGTGAGTGAGCTTGGCATACCACCACGTTTGCGAGATCTTGGATTAACCCGAGACAGGCTGAAAGGAATTGCGCATGCGGCGATGCTGGATAACGCGAACAAGACCAACCCGCGTGTCATGACGGTGGACTTGTATGAGGCATTGTTGGAGCAGGCGTATTAGGCATATTAGGCGTATTAGGCGTATTAATTCGGAAAATTAAAACCGCACGTTCACGCCCGCTTTGATGCCGAGCGCTTGGCCTTGGTTGGAAACGTTTGCTTCGAGAGCAAGATAGCTTGTCACGCCTGCCTGATGAGTGCCCGAAAGTCCAAGTACCAAACGTCCGACATTTTTAGGCGCTGAGGCCCCATAGACGGTGAAGCTCTGTGCGGGAAGCATTTGCAAGGACGCATCGACCTGCCGTGTTGGGTTGAGATTGTGAATCCAGGCGACGAGCATGGACGGGCGCAGGGTCCAGCCGTTGTTCAAAACGTGTGCAGAGTCGAGTTGTAGGCCGAGGGTTAAGGGCACGGACGTGATTTGTTGAGACTGATAGTTCAGACCAAGATTCACCGTTGGCGTTTGAGTGCCGCGCGTACTTTCGTTAAAACTGCCTTGCCAGAGCCAACCCGGTTCGATGGCCGCATAGGGTGTCACATTGATATTTTCGAGTCGGGCAAGGTATCCAGCTTCAAGGCGTGCGCTCAGGATTTGGCTGTTAAAGCTACCCTTGAGTTGATTGAAGAGTTCGTTGACGATCACGTCCCGATTGAGATCGTTACCGGAAAATGCGTAGGCGAGTGTGCCCGAGACGTAGACATTGTCACTTTTTGCGATGCCGTAGATCGCGGCATTGAAGGCGTTGAGCGTTCCATGACTCGCACGTTCGTTGACTGAGAAGCTCGAGTTAGAGCCACCCAAAGCAACGCCCGCCAAAAAATTTTGGCTAATTTTTCGGTTGAGACCGACTTGCAGACTGACACCAGAGGCGTTGACGCTCGCAGTGTCATTGTCGCCTCTGAGTAGCGAGCTGTTTGCTTTTAAGTTCACCCACAGAGCAGAGTTTGATGTGCTGAGCATGTTGTCTGTGCCGGTCGGTCGCAAGAGCCAGTTGAACGTATTTTGACGGATCGCGTCGACAAAGGATGAAGTGTTGCCCAGCGCGATGTTTTGGGTCGCGGTGGCGGCTTCGCCCGAGAGCGCGTTGAGCGCAGTACGAAATTGTCCGGCAGTCTCAGGTGCGTAGAGGAGATCCAGATTATCGTAGAGCGTATCGAGATTCGAATAGGGTTGGGGTGTTCCGCGATCGAGTGCGGCACCGATCTGATGGGCATTTCCGGTGGGTGCCAGCGTTCGATAGCAGAGAAAACAATCGCCAATCAATTGCTGGTTGATGAAATTGGATCGGGGTACAAAAGGCGGTCCCATCATTTTGGATTGAGTCGCGCCGCCATCGCCCCAGCCTGCGATAGGAGCGGCTACGCCCGTGTACATGATGATGCCGGCGGGTACTTTGACGAGTGTGAATTTGGCCGGGAGCGCAGGGAGAGCCTGAATGTTGCGGATTTGAGCGGGTGTCAGTCCTCTGGCTTGCGAGGCGCGCATGATCCAGCTGCCGACAGGATAGGAGCCGGACGCTTCGTTGTAGACCCGCACAAAATAAAGCATCTGACTCGTCTGGATTTTGGTGACATCAGTACTTGCGTCAAAAGGATAAGTGGCAGGGGTAATGTTAGGATCCAGACTGCTGAGGTACTGATTGACTTGCAGAGCGGTTTGGGGTGGGTTGATGAGTAGAGTGCCCAAAGGTTGAGTGATGTTTTGCCAGGATGATGTATTTGATGACTGCGCACGAGTCAGCACTGGCAGAAGGGCGAGGGTGAAAAGGACAGAGGCAAGTACGAGAGCCGCAAGCCTGCTGCTGCTATTGCTGCTATTGCTGCTTTTGCTCCTACAGCTTTTTGACCTCATGGTGCGGACTCACCTAAAAACTCGATCAACCGTTGCACGATTGGTGTTTGTGGTCCGGGAGCGGTCGCCAACAGCATCTTTCTTTTTGCCCACGGATCGTTAAGCTTTCTCCACGCGAGTTTCATCGTTTTAAGATTTGGCTCCACGGCTGTTTTGGGCAGTAATGCGATACCGAGATTGGCTTCGACCATGTGGCAGATCGAATCGAAGCTGCGCAGATACATGCGAATCTTCAGGGGTTTACCCAGCGTCATGGCGGCTCGCTGTTGCTCGTGGAGCATCGCGGCACCCGAACCCAAGCTGATCCATTGCTCGCTCAGCAATGAATCAAAATCCAGACGCGTGCGTGCAGGCGTGGCAGCCAGAGGATGGGCGCGTGAACAGACCACAACCAGTTCATCCTCGCGAAATGGCCAGGTACGCAGACCGTGTGTCTCAGGGCCTTCGACAAATACGCCAACTTCGGCGCGTCCTTCAAGGACACGCATCAGAACGGCAGCAGAAACTTGCTCTTCAATATCGATTTGGACTTGAGGATGATTTTTTTGCCAGTTCGCCAACAACGGGGGTAAAAACTGGTTGATCGCGGCTGAGCTCGCGCAAATTTTGATATGTCTTGAAATTCCCTCCTTGAGATCAGAAAGTTCAGATTCCAAGCCATAGAGGGCACCCAGCATTTCCCAGGCGTGCTTGAGAAAAGGACTTGTGGCTGAAGTGTGAATCAGTCCTGTCGGACGGCGTTCAAAGAGAGGAAGGCCCAGGCCTGCTTCGAGTTCTTTGATGCGACGGCTCGCTGCGGCAAGTGCGATGTTGCATTCGCGTGCCGCGACGGTCAGGCTGCCATGTTGGGCGCAAGAAACGGCCAGTCGAATGGAGAGTAAATCAAAGCGGGTGAGATTAAAGGAGACGGACGAGAGCGCTCGATTTGCAGGGTTCGCAGGAGGATTTTTCATGCTCCGTCCGTATGAAGAATGTCTTGTTAAGATTCATTCTACCTGTTCTCTTTGGTTGTTCTCTTCGCTTTTTCTCCCTTAGCTTGTTCCCTTGACGACGCCACGCTCGATCAGTTGCTGAATCTGGTGGTCCGTCAGACCGACTTCTTTGAGGATGGTTTCTGAGTCTTGACCCAGAGAGGGGGCGAGACGGTGACGTTGACCGGGCGTTTTCGAGAGTTTGGGGACAATGCCCGGCACCAGAACTTTGCTGCCATCGTTGAGTTCGATCGATTCGAGCATGCCACGAGCCAGGTAATGAGGGTCTTTGGCGATATCTTCAATGGTGTAAATACGACCTGAGGGCACACTGACGTCCTCGAGCGCCTGAAGGACTTCGTCCACGGTGCGCTGGATCGTCCATGCGCCGATCACTTCATCGAGCTCTTGTACCCGGGCCACGCGACCATCGTTATTAGCCAAAGATGGATCCTGCGCTAAATCGGGACGTCCGATCATGATCATCAGACGACGAAAAATACTGTCGCCATTGCCTGCGATCAGTGCGTAACCACCATCACGACACAGATAGGCGTTGGTCGGGGCGATGCCTGGCAGAGCACTTCCAGCCGCGCCTCTGATGGCGTTAAAGGCGCTGTATTCGGGAAGCAAACTTTCCATGCAGTTAAAGACTGCTTCGTAGAGGGCAACATCGATGATTTGTCCCTCGCCGGTATTCTTTTTGTGATGCAGCGCGAGCAGGATACCGATCACGCCATGCAAAGCTGCCAGGGTGTCGCCGATGCTGACGCCGACCCGGACGGGTACGCGGCCGGGTTCTCCGGTTAGATGCCTCAAGCCACCCATGGCCTCGGCCACGACGCCAAAGCCGGGTCGATTTTTGTAGGGGCCAGTCTGACCGTAACCACTGACGCGCAGCACAATCAGTCCAGGATTTGCTTTCAACAGATCCTCGGGATCGAGTCCCCATCCTTCCATGGCGCCAGGTCGAAAGTTTTCAATGAGCACGTCGGCTTCGCTGGCCAGACGGCGCACGATATCCTGGCCTTCCTGGCTTCTCAAATCCAACGCTAGGGAGCGCTTGTTGCGTGACTGTACCTGCCACCAAATCGAGGTTCCCTCTTTCAGGAGGCGCCATTTACGCAAGGGGTCTCCCGCTTCGGGTGATTCGACTTTAATGATTTCGGCGCCGAAATCCGCAAGTGTTTTGCCTGCGAAGGGTCCGGCGATCAGTTGTCCCAGTTCGAGGACTTTGACCCCGACGAGTGGTCCTGCGCTTGTTGGGGCAGCAGTGGTGTGCGAAGTTTGAATATTTTCCATGCTCAAAATTTACCGAGCTTGGGCGGGGCCGTCCATTTGTTGTTTGGACGGAGGTCTTCGTATTTTGCGAAGGGATGATTGAGGGTGGGGATATTTCGTTGAATGGTGTGTGTTGAGTAGGGGTATGTGATCTGAATAAGAAAAATTTAGTTTTAAAGGGTCTCAAATTGATAAAAACCCAGTACGATGTTGCACGGCGTATCCATTCGCTCATAAAAATCACAGGAGATCTGAATGCTTCGTATTGCTCGTATCTTTGCCATGATTGGTGTCATTTTCGCCGGAGCTTGCGGCGTGAGCTTCGCGCAGGAATATCCAAACAAGCCCATCCGTTGGGTTGTCCCTTATCCACCAGGTGGAACAACTGACGTGTTGGCTCGCATCATCGCGGCGAGTTTGTCAGAGTCCCTTGGTCAACAAGTGATCGTGGAAAACAAGCCAGGCGGCGGAAACAATATCGGTACTGAGTTTGTGATCAACTCCCCCGCAGACGGCTATACGATGTTGCTGGTGAATCCCGCAAACGGAATCAACGCATCGCTTTACAAGAAACTTTCGTATAACTTCATTCGCGATATCGCGCCTGTTGCAGGTCTGATTCGCACGCCGAACGTGATGGTCGTTTCCAACTCTGTCCCGGCGAAAACTGTGGCTGAGTTTATTGCTTATTGCAAAGCCAATCCTGGCAAGGTGAATATGGCCTCTTCGGGTAGCGGCACCTCGGTGCACTTGTCCGGTGAGCTCTTCAAATTCATGACCGGCTGCAATATGCTGCACGTGCCATACAAAGGCGCGGGTCCGGCATTGATTGATTTGACTGCGGGTCAGGTTGATGTGCTGTTCGATAATTTGCCATCATCGGTTCCACACATCAAGAGCAACCGTATTCGTGCGCTGGCAGTGACTTCTGCTGCCGCCGAGCCTTCCATGCCTGATCTTCCAACTGTGGGCGCTACCGTTCCTGGCTACGAAGCAACAGCTTGGTTTGGTATCGGTATGCCTAAAAATACACCTCAGGCTGCGATCGACAAAATTAATGCCGCTGTGAACAAACTTTTAGCAGATCCAAAAATGCAGCAACGTTTGGCTGAATTGGGGGGTGTGCCAATTCCTGGAACACCTCAGGATTTCGGAAAAGTCATTGCCGCGGAAACAGCCAAGTGGTCAAAAGTTGTTGAAGCCTCTGGCGCAAAAGTTGAGTAAATTAATTGCTGCTATCTGGTAGCGACTTTTTAAGTGAAGAGAAACCTGCGAGAGCAGGTTTCTTTTTTTACGCCTTTAAACACTGAAACGTTTAAGGATCTCCGGATCTGGATCCCTGCCAAGTCCTGGTCCTGTCGGGACATCTAAAAAGCCATTCTTGACCTCGATGGCGTCGCCCAGTGGATTGGCACCCAGGTCAGCAAATGAATATTCGATCATGGTGGGCTCGGCCAGGGTGGCGGTGATGTGCATACTGGCCAGTAATCCAGGCCCAAAGTACGGACAGTGCGGTGCAATCGACACCCCATGTTTGCGGGCCAAACCGATGACTTCCATCATGGCTGAGACACCACCAATTTTAGTGACACTTGGCTGAGCGATATCGACTGCACCAGCCTTGAACATTTGCTCAAAGTTCTTTGGACTCATTGTATTTTCTCCCGCAGCAATTTTGAGTCCACTGCGTTGACGCACCTGGGCCAAGCTTTCAAAGTCCTCTGGAGGCCAGATCGGCTCCTCAAACCACATCAAATCGTAGGGACGAACGGCCTCGGCAACTTTAAGCGCCTCGTCGATCGTCCATGGACAATTCACATCCATCATCAGACCGATACGAGGTCCGATCGCATTGCGCGCGGCTTGAATATGCTCGACACCAAGCTCATGAAGTTTGACCGCACCATAGCCGCGCTCGACGACGCGGGCAGAGTTCTCAGCGACGAGCGCTGGATCCGTATAGCGCATCAAGCTCGCGTAGCAGGGGAGTTTGTGATGGTGCGCACCGCCCAATAGGGCATGCAAAGGTTGATTGGCAGCCTTGCCGGCAATATCCCACAGTGCGATGTCCAGGCCTGCGAGTGCATAGACCAGCGGGCCTGTGCGTCCGACGATATGCAGTTTACGATTCAAGTCGTTCATGAGTGCGCCGATATCGCGTTCGTCACGACCGATTGCCAGGGGTGCGACCATGGCATGAATCGCTGCGCGCGTGGCGGGCCAGATGCCGTAGCCAAACGCTTCTCCCCAACCCACGATACCGGAGTCTGTTTCGACACGTACTAAAAGGATTTCCATCGAACGATCCAGCCCTGCAAATTTAGGGCGTGGACCGTAGATTTCAAAAGGGAGATTCAAGGCGATCGTATCAACACTGCGTATGGTCATAATATGTGCCTATTGAGCTTGGATGTTGGCGTCTTTGATGATTTTCCCCCACTTGCCGATTTCCTTCGGAATCCATTCGGCAAATTGTTGGGGCGTTCCACCCGCAATCACGAATCCTTGTTGGTCGAGTCTTGCAATCAAAGCCGGATTTTTAAGCGCCCGATTAATGGCGGCATTCACACGCTGGATATATGCGTCAGGTGTACCTTTGGGTGCGATTAGACCGTTGATCGTGCTGGCATCAACGTCTTTGTAGCCAGACTCGGCGAATGTCGGCACATTTGGCAGCAGGTCACTGCGTTTCTGGCTCGTGATGGCGAGCGCTCGCAAGCGACCGGCATCGATCATGGATTTTGCGCCTGTTTGTGTCGAGAAAATCGCCGTGATCTGACCGCCTACAAGTTGCGTGACCGCTTCGCCGGTTCCTTTGAATGGTACGTGAAGCATCGGTACGCCAGCATGTGCCCGGAACTGTTCGGCGGCAAGGTGCACACCAGTGCCCTGACCCGCAGAGCCGAAGGTGACCTTGTCAGGATTGGCTTTGGCATAAGCCACAAACTCTTTAACGTTTTGGGCGGGTATTGAGGGGTTCACCACCAGCACAAGCGGCGATGTCGCGACAAACACAATCGGTGCGAAATCCTTAAGCGTGTCATAAGGGAGCTTGGCAATCAGGCTTGGGTTGGTGATGAAGGCGGCATCAATCATGCCGATCGTCAAACCATCTGGCTCGGCTTTAGCCACGGCCAATGTACCGATCGTGCTGCCGCCGCCTGGGCGATTTTCGATCACCACTTGTTGGCCGAACTCCTCTCCAACATAGGGTGCGACCAAACGCGCGAGCGCATCCGTTGCTCCACCAGGCGCGTAGGGGACAATCAAACGGATGGGTTTGTTGATTTGAGGCTGAGGCTGTGCATGTGAGGACGCAGGTAACAGGGTAAATAACAGCGCAGAAAAGCTAAGTAATTTGCATAATTTGTAACGCAACTCGAATGCTTTCATGACGTCTCCGAAGGTGTTGTTTGAATTTTGTTCAATGCTAATCCATCTGCATGACTTATGCTTGTCGCAGAGGGCAGCTTGTTCTACAGTAGGTCAAAGCTTGATTACTTCTTATAAAAATTATCAGGAGACTTCAATGACTATCAGGCAAACCATGGGCTTGGGTGCATTCATCCTATCCACTGTCACGACGGGGCTTGTTCAGGCTCAGACGTTTCCCGACAAACCCATCACGATGATTGTTTCCTATGCGGCGGGTGCAACCACAGACATTTCTGCGCGAACATTGGCGGCTGGCGCGGAAAAAATTCTTGGTGTACCGATCACTGTGGAAAATAAAGGGGGTGGTGGCGGTACGGTTTCGACCGGTTTGCTGGCATCGAAAAAGCCGGATGGTTATACCGTTTTGGTTGGTTCTACGGCTGCGATCACCAGCCGTCCGATGATCATGAAGGTCTCCTACGATCCGAAGAATGTCGTCGGTATGTTGCAGTACAGCTATTTCCATAATGGTTCGATTGTTGTGAATAGCAATTCACCCTGGAAAACAATCGATGAGTTCATCGCGCATGCTAAGTCCAAGCCAGGTATGTCATATGCGGTGGCGGGAGCAGGGGGCATCGCGGTGGGTTCACAGCAAATGGGTGTGGCGGCACTCATGAAATGCAAGGGACTCGATTTCAAGATGATCCCGACGCAAGGAGGATCCAAGGCTAACACCATGCTGATGGGTAATCACGTTGATTTCACCGCAGGTTCGGGCTCTCATTTACCACTCGTCAACGATGGCGTCTTACGCGAACTCGTTATTTTTCAACGCGAGAAAGATCAAAATTTCCCCAATGTTCCGAGGCTCAAAGATATCGGTTGCGACTGGGACTATCCGCCTGATGTGGGAATTTTTGTCGCGGTACCCAAAGGCTTGCCTCCCGATGTATTCAAAAAACTTGAGGATACCTTCACTCAAGTTGTACAGTCTGATGAGTTCAAAGCAATGCTCAAACGCAACTACTTGCCGTTCGATTTCAAGGATAGCAAGGCGCTGGCCGCTCAGCTGAAAGCTGAAACCGAATGGTACAAAAAGTATTTTGCAACAATGGGCGTCGCCATCAAAAATTGATGAGCGGCTGCTGCTGATACAGCAGAATGACTGTTAGTTATTGCGGACAGCTCGATGATTGACCATTCAACCCTTGCTGTAGTTTTGCAAAGGAGATCAGCGTCGGTTTTGGCGATGTTGAGGCATCAATCTTAAAGACAAAGATCGAGTCAAAGTCATCGCCGTGCCATTCAGGTATTTTTTGATCGCTGCCCAGCCGTTTCACGAGCTGATTGGCGATTTCACCAATGATGTGATGCTCCCACGCCGCGACCACAAGACCTTGCTGGCGCGCCAGTAAAAAATTCACGACAGCCGCGGGGTCATTCCAGCCAAATTCTGTATTGACGGGGAGTCCATTTCTAATTGCGTATGGTTCAATGGTGGCGAGTGGTCGAACGTAATTCCAGGCGGATGAGCCCTTTGTCATTTTGACGGCAGGATTAGGTGCGAGCACGATATCGGCTTTGCCAAAACGCGAGGTGAGCAAGGGGCCGAGTTTTAACGCTCTATTGAGTCCTTTGCACTCGAGTTGACCGAGATCTTCGGCAGGTTTTTCCGCATGTCTGATCATGACAACAGTGACCTCTGCCTGGGCAGTGCCTAAAAACAAAGCTCCCAGACTCAGGAGAATTGAAGACCACCACTGACGGGTTAATTGCATCATTGTTATGTCCTCAGTCTGAGTTTTCAGTTGCTTAGCAGTACTTTTAGCTCACAATCCCCAGGTGCCAGGGGACAAACTCATTATCACCCAGACCTAACAACTCACTCTTGGATTTTTCTCCAGAGGCGGTCGCCAGAATATGCTCAAAAATGACTTGGCCCATTTCCTGCACAGAGAGCTCACCATCGAGAATACGGCCACAGTTGATGTCCATGTCTTCTTCGAGTCGTTTGAACATCGGCGTGTTCGTTGCAAGCTTGATCGTCGGTGAGGGCTTGGAGCCAAACATTGATCCTCGGCCGGTCGTGAAGCAGATGATATTGGCGCCGCTGGCGATCTGGCCAGTGACGGCACAGGGATCGTAACCGGGAGAATCCATAAAGACAAAGCCGGATTGATCGATGGGTTCGGCGTATTCGTAGACCTGCTGCAGGGGGGTGCTGCCGCCTTTCATGGCGGACCCAAGGGACTTTTCAAAAATATTGGCCAAACCACCCTGCATATTTCCTGGGGCAACTACACCATTGAACTGTCCATTTTGTCCGCGTGTGTATTCTTCCCACCAAGAGATGCGATCGAGGAGTTTTTGTCCGACGGCGGGCGATACCGCGCGACGTGTCAGCATGTGCTCCACGCCATGGATCTCGGGCGTTTCGGAGAGAATGGCAGTGCCACCATGCCTGACGAGGATATCCATGGCTGCGCCGAGTGCGGGATTGGCGGTGATGCTCGAGAAGCCATCCGATCCGCCGCACTCGAGACCGACTTTGATATGGCTGGCACTGCAAGGCTCGCGTTTGACGGCATTTGCTTGAGGCAGCATTGCTTGAATAGCTTGGATACCTGCTTCGATGGTGACGCGGGTGCCGCCAACCTCTTGCATGACGAGAGTCTGGAGAGTCGGTCCGATGTCGAGTTGCTGCGAGCCAACCAGATCGGCGACCTGGTTTCGCTCACAGCCAAGACCGACGATCAAGACACCCGCCAGGTTGGGATGACGCGCGTAGCCCGCTAGCGTCCGGCGTAAGACATCAAAATGAAGGCTTGGCGAAGACATCCCACAGCCTGTTGTTTGTGGAAAGGCGACTACACCATCGACATTGGGGAATGGCGCCAGCCGCTCAGGTGTAAACCACTCAGCGATTTTGCGGATCGCAGTGGCAGAGCAATTGACCGAGGATAGGATGCCAATAAAGTTGCGTGTGGCAATACGACCATCGGGACGTTTGATGCCCATAAAAGTCGCACGCTGTCTCTCGGGCACATAGTCCACGGGGATGACATCGCGCCCGAACTCATGGGTATGTCCAAAATCACTCAAAGCAATATTGTGGCTATGCACATGATCACCCGCCTCGATGTCACGCGTCGCCACGCCTATGGGTGTGTCGTACTTGCGTACAGTCTCACCTTTTGCGATGGCACATGCCGCGATTTTGTGTCCTGCGGGTACCTGGGCCCGAAGTCTGAATGTCTGGTCATTGTGCGCGATTTGTGCGCCAAGGGTCAGGGGTTCACGGGCGATCAGGACGTTGTCCGAGGGATGTAAGCGGATCAAAGAAGAGGGTGATGCAGTCATGTGATTAACCCGCCAGAAGTTTCTTGAGTTGGAGTTTCTCGATCAAGATGCCCTCTTTTTTATATATTTCCATAATGTAGGCGCGATATTGTTCGGGATTCAAATAGAGCACGGGCGCATCAATTCGATCACAGGCCTCTTGAAACTCTTTGCTCTGGACTGCCTTGGCGAGCGCTTCTCCGAGCTTTTTGGCAATTGCGGGATCCAGTCCGGCTGGAGCACCCACACCGTTGGGAGCGTCTGTGACCACGGGGTAGCCAAGATCTTTGAGGGTGGGGACGTTTGGGAAGCGTTTGAGACGATCCTCTCCCCAGGTGGCCAAAAGTCGAAGCTTACCGGCCTCGACTTGAGGTGCCCAGGCACTCGAGTCCGCGAGCATGTCGACTTGGCCGCCTAACAATGCCTGCAGTGCGGGTGCGCCGCCTTTGTAGGGGATGTGACGTAATTGAATGCCTGCCGCCATGGCGAATTCTTCCATGCCGACATGTGTCTGCCCGGCGATGCCTGAGGTCGCATAGGTCAGTTGATCAGGGTTCTTTTTAGCGAACTCGACGAGTTCTTTCAGCGATTTAAAAGGCGACTCAGGGCGCACGACGATACCAAAGGTCTGGCCTGAGGTTCTGGCCAGATAGGTGTAGTCTTTTGCGGGATCAATTTGAGCCGAACCGAGTTGCGAAAAGCGTGTGATCGAGAGAGGAATCTGACCAATCGTATAGCCATCGGGTTTGGCCGTCGCAAGTGCTTTTGCGCCGATCATGCCTGCCGCGCCTGCTTTGTTTTCCACAACAACAGTTTGACCGAGTTCGCGCGTCAAGGCCTGGGCGAGGGCGCGCATCGTGGCGTCTGCTGTGCCGCCGGGAGGCCAAGGCACGATGAACGTGATGGGGCGCGTAGGATAGTTGTTGGACTGAGCGAGTGCGAGTTTTGGAAAAATACTCGTGGCTGCGAGTGCCGCGCCTCCGAGCAGGATGTTTCGACGGTTTGTGTGGCTCATGTGTAAGTCTCCGAAAATTGTTTTAAATGATTATTGCAGTTTTACGTCGTTGTCCTTGATGACTTTGCTCCAAAAAGCTGTCTGCTCGGTGAGCCATTTCGATACCTCTGGCGCAGAGTAGGGCACTGGTTCGGAGCCGAGTTCCTCGAATCTTTTTTGCAAGACGGGCGAGGCAATCACTTTTTGAACGTCGGCATTGATTTTATCGATCACGGCTTGAGGGGTTCCTGCTGTAGTCATCATGCCTTGGAAAGAACCCGTCACAAATCCGGCCGTTTTTTCGGCAATGGTCATCGTGTCCGGAATTTGACCGAATCGCTTGGGGCTGGCCACAGCGATCAGTTTGAATTTTTCTGCCTTCACCATGGGATAAGTCGCCAGGAAACTGTTGAGCGTTGAATCAATTTGTCCCCCCGCCAGGTCAGCAACAACTTGTGCGCCGCCTTTGTAGCCGATAAAGTTCAAATCAAAGCCAAGATTTTTACTCATCACGATCCCCGCTAGGTGGGTGGATGTGCCCAGCGTGACACCTAGACTTAATGGCGTTTTATTCTTTTTTGCGTACTCGATGAATTCGTCAAAATTTTTGACAGGCAGCGTGTTTCTGACGACTAGGATGTGAGGCGAATAAGCGATGATGGCCACGGGGGCCAGATCTTTGGCCGGGTTGTAAGTCATTTTGTCCATCAGGCTGGGCGTCATGGTGAAAATGCTCATGTCCGCAACGAGAAGGGTATAGCCATCTGGCTTGGCGGTCGCGACTTGCTGACCTCCGACATGTCCCGATGCGCCGGGTTTGTTTTCAATCACCACGGGTTGTTTCCAAAGATCTCCGAGCTCCTTGCCAACAAGGCGCGCCAGAATATCTGAGGCGCCACCGGCAGGAAATGGAACGATGATGCGGACGGTTTTATCTGGAAAGGCCGCAGCGGCATTGTTTTGAGCAGCTGCGGGCAAACTCAAACCTGAAGCAAGCAGCGCGCTGAGGAGTGTGACGGCCTTGAGCGCGCCAGACAGCACGGCACGCCGGGCTGGGTGTTGAGCGCGTGCGATTTCTTGGACGGTTGACATGCTTGTTGCTCCTTGTTGTTTTGATACTAAGGCTGGGAAAGTCCTGCAGTGCTGAGGTGATAATTCGTTGCGGCAGCAAGAAGTTGCTCGAGGGTTTGGCGTGTAATCGGAACCCCGAGCTCCATCGCCTGTTGAATGCGTTGATTGGCGAGTTCTCCGGGTAAGCGAACCGGCATTTCGGGATTGGCTGGCGTGTTTGCGTGGCAGGCATCAATTAAAAAATCCATCTGATCGCAAAACGCGTGATGTCCTGCAAATGCATTGGGATCGATTAGTTGAAGATAGACGCTGGCGCCCCAGCGCTTCGGGGCATCCATGCGGCCGTGGCCACTCAACGCTTGCGTCAATGCTTCGACCATGAGCGCGAGCCCAAAACCTTTGTGGCCACTTTCCATACCTCCGAGCCACATCAGACTGCCGGCGGGTTTTACCATTTCCATGACACGTGGGTCACGAGTCGGTTTTCCTTCACTGTCCAGCAGCCATGGGTGATCCAACAGTTCACCTGCTTGCGCCTTTTCACGCGTCATTGAGACAGTCGTCACCGAGGCGGTCATATCGATTAGGACGGGTTCGCGTCGAGAGGGAATGCCCCAGGCGATCGGGTTCGGACTCAGTAGGGATTGTGTGCCACCAAAAGGTGCGGCATATTTTCCGTGTGGACCCGAAGAGGCGAGTGTGACGAAATACCCCTTGTCCACAGCCTGTTTGATCAGAACAGCCAGGCAGCCGATGTGGTGACTTTTTCGGATGGAGAGTGTCACGACGCCATGTTGCTTGACACGCTGGCATGCGAGATTCATGGCTTGCTCGACCAGCCATAGACCGGGCAGGTAGTGACCATCCCAGACCATGGTCGAACCCGTATCGCGCACGACTTCAATTTCAGCATGGGTCGACATGCCCCCTTTTTCTAACTCATTGAGATAGGCCTTGCATTGTGTCAACCCATGTGTCGGGCGTCCCATCATGTCCGTGAGTGTCAGTAGTCGCGCGACTGACTCGGCGCGATCGGCTTTCAGACCCACGCATTCAAATAGCCTCTGAGTCAGTTCAGTGAGAGCGGTGTAATCCGCTCTGATCAAATCTTTTTCTGTTGCGGTTTTTTTCATGAAGCGCTCTGGATAATAGAGTCGATACTTAGAAGTAATCGGGATGAGCTTGCTTGATTTGCTCGGCGTGCTTGAGTGTGCCACTCAGATGGTGGCGAACTGCTTGCTGAGCACGAACGGGATCGCTTGACTGAATCGCGGAGACGATCTCTTGATGATCATCTATGACTTGTTGCATTTTGCCGCCCTCGGGTAAATGCAAGCGTCTGAGGCGGTCAATGTGTCCGCTTTGCGCTCGTAAAAGCGACCAAGTCTCAAGCAGGTCGGCGTGGGCATAGAGGGTGTAGTGGAAGTCGTGATCAGCCTGAATGAAACCTTCGACTTGCTGTGTGTGTGCGCATTGCTTCAATCGGCTCAGCGCTTCTTTGAGGTCTGCGAGGACCTCCGCATTTTTTTGAATCGCATATTCATGCACGAGTTCGAGCTCAACGGCTTTGCGCAGAAAGTGCGCCTGTCTCGCCGAATGCAGATCGATTTTGCTGACACGGGTAGCGGCTTGCGGATAGACGTTGACGAGGTCTTCTTGCTCAAGCCTCATCAGCGCATCGCGCACAGGTGTCTGGCTGACACCAAACTGTTTCGCCAGCTCAGCGCGTGAGAGGGCATCTCCGGGTTTGAGTTCAGTTGAAATGATTTGCGCCCTGAGCACCTCGTAGAGTTGAGGGGCTGCCTGACGATAGCGATCAAGTTGAATGGTGTTAGGCATGGCTATAACACTAATATATTAGTGTTATAGTAATGGGTCAGTTTGCATCAAACAACCTATCGTTAGTACTAACAGGGATAGTTCATGTCGAATCTGAAAGCTTCAACCCGAGAAAAATTGATGGGTGTCAGCACGGCCACGCTGGCCACGCTGCTCTTTAAGCGAGGATTGCGTAACCAGTTCATTCAAAATGTGCAGCGCTTATCGGTGTCGACTCAAAATATGGTGGGGGAGGCTTTTACGCTTCGCTATATGCCTGCGCGGGAGGATCGCAACGGCATCGAGGTGTTTCAGAATCGCGCCCATCCACAACGCAAAGCGATCGAGGAGTGCCCAAAGGGGGCTGTATTGGTGATCGATAGTCGCAAAGACGCGCGTGCGGCATCGGCCGGCGGTATCCTTGTCGGACGCTTGATGGCGAAGGGTGCCGCGGGCGTTGTGACGGACGGGGGCTTTAGAGACTCTGCTGAGATTGCGGTGCTGGGGATACCCGCTTATCACCAGCGACCTTCTGCTCCGACAAACTTGACGCATCATGAGGCGATCGACATCAACGTCCCGATCGGTTGTGGAGATGCTCCTGTGTTTCCGGGTGACGTGATTGTCGGTGATGGTGACGGGGTGATTGTCTTGCCTGCCCATCTTGCCGACGAGCTTGCTGAGCAGGCCTGGGAAATGACAAAGTTCGAGGATTTCGTGACCGCAGCCGTTGCCTCGGGCCGTTCAATTTTGGGGTTGTATCCCGCAACAGATCCCCAAACGATGCAAGATTTTGAGGTCTGGAAAAAACAGAATAATCGCTAGGAGACTGGTTTAAATCCCGTGCAATGGCGCGATTTTTTTCACAGCCGGGATCTCCAGCATCCGTTTGTGGTGATCAGATAGCTTTGGAAACTGGCTCATGTCCACGCCATCGCCAGCCATCCAGCTCGTCATGGTGAACAGATAGGGATCAGCGACAGTGAATTGCTCGCCCATCACCCAGGGACCTCGCAATATCTCGCGTTCGATCAGGGTCGCGCAATCGGTCATGTTTTGGGCGACTTTGGCTTTCATGGATTTTTGCGCGTCGAGGTCATCGGACCAGCGGCGACCACGCGCGCCATGGGCGTGGTGCACGTGAACGGTTGAGCAAAACCAGCTATTGATGGACTGCATTTGAGCTAGAGCAAACGGATCGTCAAGCGGGGCGAGCTTGGCGGCGGGGTAGAGCTGCGCCAGATACAAAAGCAATGCAGGGGTCTCTGTTAGGATCCCTCGGTCGGTGATCAGAGCTGGTACACGTCCTTTTGGATTGATCGCCAGATATTCGGGCTTGTTTTGATCGTTATCACGCAAGTTGAGTCGGTGGGCCTCGTAATCCGCGCCAAGGTGCTCGAGCACGATGTGGGTGGCCAATGAGCAGCTCAGGGGAGAGTAATAAAACTGCAAGGACATGTCTCGACTCCTTTAGTCTTTTAAGTCTGATGTTTGTTCTTTTAGCCAGCGTTTGAGGCCAGCGTCTGTTTTAACGCTTGTCAGCTCTTCATTCAAGCGTCTGAGCTCAAGCAGCATTTCGCGTTTGCGGCTATTGAGATGGTGTTTGAGTGAGGCCTCATGAATAGTCATGGAGGCAGGTAAGACAAACTCTGCCGTGGCTTGCAGCTCAATGTCCCGAATTTCGCGATGCAGGGCGGTCAAGCGTTCCCGCATCAAATCGGTTAGGGCGGCGAGTTTTTTACGTGCCAGCGCCGAGGTCAGCGTAGCCTCCGGAAGCTGGGCTTTTGTTTGCAACTCCAAGAGCGCCAGAAGGTCCCGACGTTCGTAAGCCGTATTCGCTTCGCTCATCAATTTGGTTTTATAGGATCGAGCTTCTTCGTCGCTCTCTCGGTCCGGATGCAGGGCGCTGGCCAATTTACGGTAAAGGCTGCGCAAGGCGCTTTCGACATCATCGGCTGCCTGCATATCAGCCAGCGACATTTTTTTCTTTTTAGCCCGACGCGCCTCACGATTGCGTGCGCGTGCCTCGGCTTCTTTGCGCATAAAGTCGAATTTCGCATGCAGGACGTCGTCCAGATTTTCAAAAACCTGATCTTCGCCAAACTCTTCGCCCATCGCCTCTTTGAGATAGGCTTGCGCCTCGGCGGCCTGAGCACGTTCAATATCCGCCAAAGACTCCTCGCTATGAACGTCATGCAGGGCGCGCATGACGCGATCCCCGGCCAGTGCGAACTCCATGGCGATATGGCAGATCAAGCGTTTGATCTGACGTTCGTGACGGGCAGTCAAGCCTTCGCCTTTTAAACGCTGATCCAACCATAAGACCATCGCGCGACGCAAGCTATCTTGTTTCTTTTGTAAAACGGGAACAGTACTGTTGTAGAGACGACGATGCTGATCAATGAGGACTTTAAGCGCCTCGAGCTTGGCTGCGAGTGTCTTGCCTTGTTCGATCAGGAGTTCAAACTCCGCCTGTTCCAGCGAGTCTGGTGCTTCGTCTTGCTCGACGGCACTCAAGGCATGGATTTCAGAGGTGCTGGTAGGGGTTTTATTCTTCAAAAGGCTGCAATGGGTGTGTTTCTGTGGGGCGGTGGAAAAGGCAACTTAACGCCATTTCCAAAATTTCACCTAGTTTAGCCGTTCTACAGGCTTATCTGGTGCCCCACAGAAAATCCTCACTCAGCCTATTCAGCCTGAATATTGGCCGATTTGATGATTGGAGCGTACTTGCTCATTTCTGAGGCGATAAACTGAGCGAATTCGGAGCCAGAGATGGGGCGTGGTGTCAGACCTTGATCCTCAAGTTGCTTAACCACAGCGGGGTCTTTCAATGCTGCAGTCACATCTGCTGTGATTTTTTCAAGAACGGGTGAAGGCAGTTGACGTGGTCCAAAGACACCAAACCAGTTCGTGAGCTGTATTGTGGGGTAGCCCAGTTCAACAAAGGTTGGCACATCCGGAAGTAATTTTTCGCGCTGGCTTCCTGCAACGGCGATGGGAGTGACCTTGCCGGCCCGGATTTGACCTAAAAGGGGTGGCGTGGTTGCAAAAAAGAGATCGATCTGTCCGCCGACAAGTGCCGCGACAGCCGGTCCGGTTCCCTTGTAGGGAATGTGCGTCAGCGAGATTTTTGTAGCGCCGCCGAGCATTTCTCCAGCCATGTGCTGTTGACCACCGACTCCCGGTGAGCCATATGTTAGAGGCGTCGAACTTTTGCCTTTATCCAGTATTTCATTAAGGGACTTTGCTGGAAGCTTTGCACCCACAGCTAGAACGAGAGGTGCTTCGGCTGCGAGTGAGATCGGTGTGAGATCCTTGATTGGATCGTAACGCATGTTAGAGAAAACGAGTTGGTTGATAGACACCTCTGGCGTGTAACCAAGCAACAAGGTGTAGCCATCGGGGCTTGCTCGAACAACTTCGCTGGCTGCGATCATGCCGCTCGCGCCGGGCTTGTTTTCAACGACAACGGCCTGACCCCATTTGTCGGAAAGGTACTTTGACAGCACTCTGGCGATGATGTCAGTTGCGCCGCCCGGACCATAACCAACCAGCAGCTTGACGGGTTTATCGGGATAAGCTGCAAATGCATGCGGGACGATACATAGTGCTGTGATAGTCAGCAGTAAATTCAGGAGGGAGAGGCGCAGTTTCATGCTAATACTCCAATTGTTGGTTATTTGAGGCTAAACAACACAGCATTAATTTCAGGATGAGTCTGGATTGAATTCAGCGAGGTGGTTGTATCTTCGAGCGTGGATATTTGCTCTCTGCCGTTTGCAGTGAGATCGATGACGTTTGTCACATTCTTGAGCTGACTGCGTGTTGCAGCGAGTGTGCTTGCATCGCCAAAATGAATCTGGTGCTCTTGATCATCCGCCTTAAAAACAATATGCGAGCCAGTTTTAGAGCGAGAAGTATCGATGCTGATTTTTCTGGTGTTGGAAAAAATTGAGTTGATATGCGCAAAGACATGTGCTGCAACGTTAGGGTTAAATTGTCTGTCGATGAACGCGCGTCTTGGGTAGTAGCCTCTGTCGACATCCATGAATGTGTCGAAGATGTATTGAATCGCTTCTGGGCCTTTTGAATACAGCATTGCGAGGCAGACTTTTTCTATCAATGCTGCCTCATCATCGTTTGATTGAGCGATACTCGGTCCGCTGAGTTTGAGCGAAGCAACAATCTTGCATTGATACTCTTTTGCAAAAGTGTTCAGTAAGGGGGCGACTGTTAACAGGTCCTGGTCGTGCTCGACGCGTACGGTAATGCCATTGATTATTTTGGTGGTAAGCGCTGCCTTGATGAGCGAAGCCTGAGTCGTGAGGTCGCCTATGGTGAATCCAGATTTAACGAAATGGCTGAAATGCTTGCCGTCATAATGAGAGTCATCGTATGTGTGTATCTTGCACCAGTAAATGTCTATGTTTGTTTTATCTTTAAAGGCCTTGAGCCTCTCCAGATCACTCTGGAACCTGGCTGTGCTCAGATTGGTTTCGATCCCAGTCACGCCCGCCGCTTCGAGATTCGCGCTTATCAGGCTTGTCTTGGGTGTGCCTAACGCTGTGAGCAAAAAACGATGTCCCATTTTCGCCAGTAGTTGCATGCGGCGATTCGTTTGAATATCAAGAGCATCTTGATCGGTTACTTTTGACAGTCTGGCACCCATTTCCCAAAGGGCGAGTAAGGGGTAGTCGTTACGTGCGGATTTTCGACCAAACTCTTGCACGCCGCCTGTTGCGGGAATCTGTGCGACCTCAGTCCATGTGTGGCGGAGTTCGACACCTACGTTGTTAAAGTGTGAACTTTTGGGGTTGGTCAGGTATTGAATGGAGCTTTTCTTGTCTTGCGTTGAGGCACTCGTACGAACGCCCATGGTGCGGACTGGGTAAGCGATATGGCAATCAGCGAACACATCTACGATGAAGTAGCCAAATTTTGCGACATCACCGCGACCAAATTCAACCTCGGGTTTAATGCGATAAAACTCTGAGTAGTCGTGACGAAGAAAGGCGGTGGAGGGCAGCATGTAAAAGCTTGAATCATTGAGCTGTTCGTACCAGAAGTTGTGGACATGTCCGGCAAAAGAGGCTTCGACATTGGACTTTTTCATCAGATTCACCAGCCAAGACCGTCCAGGCTCATCCAGGTTGTCATAACTCCCATGTTCGGTTTCGCTATAAACAAAAGGTGGGTAGTGCATGAACAGAAACACTCTTTTGCCTTGTGCGGAATTGACTTGCTCCTCAAGCCATGCTTTTTGTTCTTCTTCAGCGGCCAGACCAGAGTTAATCAAGAGTGAGTTGATCAGCACACAGCGGATATTTTCCACATCGACGCTGTAATAGTCTTTGCCAAATGCTTTTCTATAGGCCTCGAGATGAGGCTCGCAGATCTGGTCTGCAGGCATCCAGTCGATACGTTTGTCTCCCACATCGTGATTGCCGGGCAGGACATGCAGAGGGCAGCGTAATTGGCTGCTGATCTGTTTGAATTGATCGACGGCTTGCATGAATGTAGGTAAGGCAGGCATGGGGTGAACGATGTCGCCAAGGTGGATCACGAACTTCGGTTGAGGCTCCATCTGCGCGATATCCTCGAACACAAAGCGGGCGCGTTCGTTGGCCAGATGATTCGTCTCAAAAGGCGAACTACAGACGTTGTCACTCTCGTTGACATGCGTGTCCGCAACGACAACGAAGGAGAAGAGTGGTTCAGTGGATCCAACAGGACGAATTTTCTTATGCATCTTTAATTCCAAATAGTTGAATTAATAACCGAATAGTTGTAATTAATTATGTTTATACAAAGATACAATGTCAATGAGAAAAATGATTTTCAAATGATGAATACGGATGAGAAGCCCCAAAGAAACCCTTGAGAGCCGTGATCCAGGTTTTTTGGATATGGAAATGCTGCAACAGCAGCCGCAATTTGCTTCTACGCTTGCTAATGGTCTCGCCGTATTGGGCTGTTTTGGACAGGGCGAGGCCTTATTGGGTAATAAGGAGCTCTCTGAGCGGCTGTCTCTCGCGCGGCCTACGATTACGCGCCTGACCTATACCCTCATGGGGCTGGGCTACTTGAGGCGGGATAAAGCTTCCGGTAAGTATGCTCTGGGAGCGGCTGTCTTATCGCTCGGGTATCCACTGTTGTCTCAAATGGCAATCCGTCAGATAGCCGGCCCGGAAATGATGGAACTGGCGTGTCTGGCAAATGGTCCCGTGTCGATGGGGATGCGTGACCGCTTGCAGGTGGTGTATGTGGAGACGGTGGTGGGTCATGAAAGTAATTTCACTAAGCCAGGAATCGGATCGACTAGACCTCTGCTCAGAACTGCCATGGGACGCGCACTGCTCTACGGTCATACTCAACAGGAACGTGCGTATATTTACAGTGGACTGAAATCTGTCCATCCTCAGGACTATGAGAAATGCCTTGCTCCCACCGAGCAGGCGATCAAACAGATGAAACAGTCTGGTTTTTGTACCGTTGTGGGTGAGTGGCAGCCTACCTTGGCTGCTGTGGCAGTGCCTTTGGCATCGCGTTACAACGGTGTGCCACTTGCGTTCAACTTAACCGTGGCGACATACGAAATGGATGAGAAAACACTGACTGAAAAATTTGCGCCCCGGCTATTGAATTTAGTCCGGGGCGTCGAGCGTACTTTAGGCTTGAGTTGAGCGGGATGCTCACCCAGCAGATCAGCTAGGCGCTAGCCGCTCATTTTTTCTATGTCTCATCACCTGGGTGATCAACACTAGGATAAAGCCGGCAAAACCCACCAAGTCCGCCCAGTTGTCTGGATAGGTCAGGGCAACGCCTGCGATGACCATGATGGTGCGCTCAAGCATGTGCGTCTTTTCGATGAACCAGCCCTGCAGACCGCCTGCCAGACACACCACACCTACGGCTGCTGTGAACGTGATCCACCCAATTTGCATCCAGTCGGCATTGGCCAGCGCTTTGGTGGAGCCCATCAATAAGAGACTGGTACCTTCATCGCCCAGCACAAACATGAAAGGCACCAGAATCGCAGGGGCAACGTATTTCCATGTCTGTAGTGTGGTTTTGTAAGGATCCCCTTTGCAGATGGCTGCCGCTGCGAAAGGCGACAGTGCGGTCGGAGGCGAAACTTCGGATAACACCGCGTAATAAAAGATGAACATATGCGCGGCAAAATCCGGTACGCCCAAGTTGATCAGTGCAGGGGCCGCGATCACCGCGCAGATGATGTATGAAGCGGTCACAGGCACGGCCAGACCAACCACCCACACGACTAGTCCCGTGAAGATCGCCGTCAAGAGCAAGGAGCCCCCTGCGTACTCGATGACGATCGAGCTGAATTTCAAGCCAAGGCCAGTCAGGGTGACGGTGCCGACGATCAAGCCTGCGCCTGCGCATGTAACCGCGATGGACAACACGCCAGTCGAACCATTCGCGAGCGCTTTCACGAGATTGGATTGATAGAAGCCTTTGAAAAAAGGTTCGCGACCACGCAACCAGTCATAAGAAATAATCGCCGTATCGCGTCTGAGCATGCTGGTGGCAGCAGAGACGATCGTGGCCCAAAAAACGGACATGATGGGCGAGAAGCCGATCATCATGAAGACGACGATCGAGATGAGCGAAAAGAAATGGAACCAATATTTTTTGGTGAGAGACCATGCGCTTTCTGTTGCAGCAAATGACATTTTTTTCATGCCATATTTGCGCACGTCGATTTCCACCATGATGAACAAACCAAGGTAGAACAAGATGGTCGGAATACACGCCATCAACAAGACATCAAGGTAGGAGATCTTAAGGAAGTCAGCAATCAGGAAAGCGGCAGCTCCCAAGACTGGAGGGGAGATGATGGCGCCCAAGCCGCCTGCGGCGAGCAAGCCACCCGCGGCATTTTTGTCGTATCCCACCTTGTCCAGCATCGGTGCGGCGACAGAGCCCACTGTCACAGTCGTGGCGACCCCCGAGCCCGAGGGACCGCCTAGCAAGAACGATGAGAGCACAATCGTGCGACCCACTCCTGAAGATTTGCCACCCATGGCGGCAAAGGAAAAGTCGATGAAAAATTTTCCCGCGCCAGTGAACTGTAAAAATGCGCCGAAGATAGTGAACAGAATGATGAGCGTGGCTGAAACATCCAGCGCCGTCCCATAGATGCCCTCGAGGGTCATGTACATGAAACCGACAAAGCGACCGATGTCGTAACCTTTATGCGTCCAGGGGGCGGGAAGGTAATTGCCGAACAACGCATAAAGTATGAAGAGGACTGTCACGGTCACGAGAACCATGCCGTTGGTGCGACGCAAGCCTTCAAGAATCATCAGAATCAAACCAATGCCGATTGCGATATCGAGAGGCAGGGGTTCGGTATTGCGATCAGTAAAGTCGTCGCCACCGTTCAAAATATAAAACGCCACAAAGATCGAAAAACAGGCGATGATCAAGTCCCACCACATCAGCCGATTTTTAAAACGCGCGGTGATAGGAAAAGTCAGGAAGACTAAAAATAAAACCATTGCAAGGTGAATCGTACGCAATACTTGTGTGGGCACGATCTCGTACGCAGCGTACAAATGAAAGACCGACATGCCAACTGCGCAAAGCGTTAAAAATATCGCGAGCCAGCCTCGATAATCATTTGCATCGCCTTCTTCCTGGCGGATGAGTTCATCTAGTTTTTGTTGGGTGGCGCGATCGATGGACGACTCACTCATGGTTCTACCTGGTTCTATTTATAGTTGTGTTGGATAAAAAATTTCAGCAAGTACGCGCGATCACGTACTTGCTGAAGGGAGGGCATTAGGTCTTAATAGAACATCTTTAGTTGACGTTCTGACCCTTTTCCTGGAAATATTTCAATGCACCAGGATGGAAAGGCAGAGGCGTAGCCGCAGCTTTCTGATTTTCCAGTTTCACGCTTTCATACTCGCGGTGTGTGCGAACCAATTCTTCTTTGTTATCAAAAACGGCTTTGGTGATTTTGTAGGCTTCTTCCTCGGGCATCTGACCGTTGACGACCAAGATGTTTGAAACTGAAGCGTTTTTGTTATCACCTGCCATGCCTGAGTAGGTCGACTGAGGTATGGTGTCTTTAAAGTACAGGTTGCCATATTTCTTGTTCATGGCGTCCACGGCATCAGCATGGTCAATCATGACGATTTTCGTGCCGGGGGTGTTCGCCAAATCAGTCACTGCGGCGGTGGGCAGACCACCGACCCAGAAAAACGCGTCGATCTTGCGGTCTTTAACAGCGTTGACGGATTCTGCGACCCCAAGACGCTCGCGTTTCACGTCTTTATCTTTATCCAGCCCTGATGCTTCGAGCAAACGGAAAGCCATCACTTCTGTGGCGCTTCCTGGACTGCCAGTACTGACGCGCTTGCCTTTGAGGTCCTTCATTGTCTTGATGCCACTGGCTTCTGTGGTCACAACATGCATGCGGTTGGGGTACAGGACGAGGAGTGTTTTGACGTCGACTTTACGACCGGAGAACTTGTCTTTGCCATCGAGTGCGTCTTTGGCCGCATCGGACATGGTGAAGGCCATGTAAGGTTTGCCTGAGCCGATCAGCTTCAAGTTGTCGACGGAACCGCCAGTGACTTCCGCTGTGGCAGACATGCCGGGTACTTTCTTGGTCAGTACGGATGCCAGACCGCCGCCCATGGGGTAGTAGACGCCGCCAGTTCCGCCAGTCGCGATCGAGTAATTTTGTGCATGCGCAGCACCGGCGCAAACCACTGCAAAACTCAGGGCAAGAGTTTTAATAAGCTTCATTGACATCTCCGAAACGTTTTTTCTTGAGTCTCTAACCGAAAGGTTCATCACGATCCTTTTCACGGTTAGAGTCATGTTGATCGAAGATAACCCAAAATAACGTGTAGCTCAATGCAGGTTTCCCTGTAGATCACGTTAAATGAGAGCAATTGGGATACTTGCTGGTCTTTAGAGCTCCGGGATCGGCACCGCGCCATCTGGTAATGGCGTGCGGTTGACGTTCAGCACCATCGACACCATCACGTAATAGCCGCTGACAACCATTAAATCCACAACGCCTTGTTCGCCAAACAAGTCAAGAACGGCTTTGTAATGTGCGTCGCTGACTTGATGCGTGGTGTGTAGTTCGTGACAGAAGTTGTAGACAGCTTCTTCGTCCGGTTGCATATTTTTAGGACGCTTTCCTTGTGCAAGATCTGTGGCGAGCTCCGGGTTTAAACCTTCCTTGATGGCTAGGCGAAGATGTGCGTACCATTCGTATTGTGCGGTCCATGTACGTGCAGTGACGAGAATGGCAAATTCGTTGAGCCGTTTGGGGATGCTGCTTTCAAAGCGGAGATATTCACCCACTTTGCGCAAACGCTCAGCGAGTACAGGACTCCGTAAAAGCACATTGAATGGTGCGCCCAGACTTGTCGCACCTTGAACGACGCCCTTGCTGCCTGTTCCAGAAACAGGGCCAGACATCAGGCCATTGAAATAGATTTTTTGATCAGGCGTCATCTCATCGAGATGGATTCGTTTGAAACGTTGCTGATCGGTACTTTGGTTTGAGTCATGTTGGTTCATATATTTAGTCCCCTCGAGTCATTGATCTTGTAGATGCGTACCAAGCAAATTGGTTTGTCAAAACTAATTGTTACCATTTGAAAGAATTTTAATAGTTTTATGGTGCAGATATTCGTTGGAATATATATATGTTTTGCGTGATGGCAGTTAGAATCGAAGAGTGTTTGTTTGATTGAAGGAGTGATGGCATGGATCTCATTTTGCGCCGACTTCAAGCAGTTATTCTTGCCCTCGCACCTCATGGTGGTTCAAAGAGGCATGCAGCAAAAAACGGTCCTCAAGTCCAAGGCTGTCTGAGAACATACTGGTCGTGATATAAGAATGGCTTGGTAATGCCATTCTTTGACAGGGGTTACTCCCCGGGTCGATCATAAAAAGACTTCAAATCAAAGAATCGAATTCGGATCAACGCCCATAGGGGCAGGTGCCAATGATGAACATTCCTGGTTTGAAGCCATTTTTCAAATACGCCCTGTTGGGGCTTGGTTTCCTTGCAGGTGCCGCTCAGGCCCAATGGCTGAGTTTGCACGAAGACACCTCAATGGTGACCTACACAGAGCGAGGTGAAATTGTTCGCACCGATATTTTCGTCAACGTCGCTGAGCTCTTGGATTACAAGCAGAAAATGCGTGATCAGCAAGGCGTCGTTTTTCAATCTGTGCTGATTCGTGCTCAATACAATTGCCGCGACAATCGGGTGCGGACTTACACAATCGATTTTCACGAAGAGCGCATGGCAAGCGGTGAAATCGTCAAGACTGAAAAGGTCTATAGCCAATGGCAGCCGATCAATCCAAGAAGTGTCGAACAAAATTTAAAAAATTACGCTTGCGATCCCAAATAACGCTGATAAAGGTGTTGTATGGACTGGGATGAGGCACTAAGAGGTCTGGTGACTGCACTCGGTCTGGGAATGTTAATCGGTGTCGTGCGAGAGCGCGCTCATTTGCTGACAGTGGCCAAAGCCGGGACGCGAACGCATGCCCTGATCGCACTGCTGGGAGCGGTGACCTGGGGTTTGGGTTCATGGGCGTTTGTCGCCGCCTTGCTTGCGATTGGTGCGCTGGCAGTGATTGGTTATCTTAAAACTTCGGATGCGGACCCAGGCATGACGGGTGAGGTCGCCATCGTCCTGACTTTTGTACTGGGCGGCCTAGCGAGGGATCAGCGCGTCCTGGCTTCTGCGCTCGGCGTTGTGGTTGCCATCTTGTTGTATGTCAAAAAGCCGTTACAGCATCTGACACGAGAGCTCATCACTGATCATGAGCTTGAAGATGCCTTGATGCTTGCGGCAGCTGCGGTGGTGGTGTGGCCTTTATTGCCGCAACAGCCACTCGATCCCTGGGGCGTACTGGACTTGCATATGGTCTGGAGACTGGTTGTGCTCGTCATGGCGGTCGGCATGATTGGACACATTGCGCAACGTGCTGCTGGGGCCCAGCTCGGGTTGCCTATCGCTGGATTTTTTTCTGGTTTTGTTTCCTCGACTTTGGCCGTTGCGTCGTTTGGTATGCAGGCCAAAGAAGCTCCTGTGCTGACGGCTGTTACCAGCGCGGGGGCGTTGTTGGCGAATCTGGCGTCGCTACTCTTGATGGCGGCTGTTCTTTTTGCGGCCGCGCCCGAGCTCTTGAATGACATGCTCATCGTCCTCGCCGTGAGTGCGGGTGTGCTGATCGTGGCAGCTTTGCTGTGCCTATTAAAAGACGGTCATCGCGTGGTGTTGCCCGAAGCAGTGAGTGCCCGTGCGTTCAAGCTGACGCATGCCATATCAATCGCCGCCATCATCGCCTTGGTGATTGTCATGACGGCTGGGTTACGCGAGTTTCTGGGTGAAGCCGGAGCACTGATCTCGGCAGGTTTAGTCGCTTTGGTCGAGCTTCAGGCTGCTGCGGCAAGCATTGCTCAGTTGAGTTCGACCGGAGGGCTTGAACCCCAAGCGGCTCAATGGGGTGTATGGATCGTGCTGGCTTCGGCCTCACTTGCCAAGGCCGTGCTGGCTTTCGTGAGTGGCGGACGACTCTATGGCCTCTATGTAGGAGGTGGCCTGATTGCGATGATCATGGCGTCGATACTGGTCATGATCCTTCAGTGAGAGCTTCTGCGAGAGGTTTGCATTGGAAATACGATCCTGACAATTAGAATGCTGGACTTGGATACACCCTCGTCCGGCACACAATGAGTCAGTCTAATTACGATGTCCGCATCGCTTTGGTTGAAGATGATCCCTTGCTACGCAAGGAGATTTTCTATCATCTCAAAGAGACGGGTTTCCAGGTGTTTGGTGTCGCAAACGGAAAGTCCCTCGATGAATTGCTCATCACGGAACCCATCGATATATTCATTCTTGATCTGACGCTTCCAGGTGAAGACGGACTGAGCATTGCCAGACGGATTCGTCACAGTATTCCCAAGGTTGGGATTGTCATGATGACTGCACGTGGCTCGACTGCCGATCGGGTCAAGGGCTATGAGTCTGGCGCGGATATTTACCTTTATAAACCTGTCTCACCCGAGGAGCTGACCGCTGGCCTCCATAGTCTGATGCGTCGGCTCAATATGGGTGTGCTGAATAAACGCTGGAAGCTCAGACTCAAAGACAGATCGATCACGGGGCCCGCTGAATGGCAGCGCGCCATACTGACCAACAGCGAAAAAGTGTTGATGGTGGGGCTCATTCAGGCGCCCAACCATACGCTGGAAAATGAAGTCATTGTTGAAATTCTCAGTCAGCGCTCCGGATCTGAAGACATGGGAAAGCGTGCGTTGGAAAGTCTGGTGAGTCGCTTGAGGCGCAAGCTTGGCGAGATCTCTGAGCCAGGCTCGGATGTTGCGCTCAAATCAGTCTGGGGCGTGGGATATCAACTTTGTATCGCAGTGGATATTGAACCCTGAATTTTTGAATGGAAAAAGAATGTCTGAATTAGTGATCTTAAAAGCGGATGTGGTGATCGAGCCTTTGGTTGAGAGGTGGTATGCCTGGTCGCATCTGATTTCACCTGCGACCGCTGCGTTGAATGTTCCCTATAGGCATTTGACTTTACTCGAGTCTTTTGTCAACGCTCCGGACGTTCATGCTGCGGCTTGTCAAAACCCAAACCTGCGTGGTGGGCCTTTTGTCGATCTTCCGGCAAGCGCTGTTGATGAAGTGCGTGATTTGATTGCCCGAACCAAAGAGCGTCAGGCTCAGCAGATCGAGTTTGGCGAAGCGTTACGTACTGCTTACCGCAACCTTTTAAAGCAAGCTGACGGATTCAGTATCGAGAAGTTTTATGAAACTTTGCCCGCACCGGTCAGGGGGTACGTCGAGTTGTATTACACCTTGGGAGGTCATCCTGATTTGCGTGTGATTGAGCCGCTGCTCTACAAGAGTCCAGCCTACAATCCTGCCTCGCAGTCTGCCCTGATTTATCAGGCGAACGGAGATAATCGCGCCTTCGTGTTCAGCACACCGCGCTTGTCACGTTCTGATGCCGTAGAACTGATACAACCTTTTAGTGACGAAATATACGACTATCTGGCGGCTTTGCGTATTACGCCACAACCTCTTGACTCAGTGATGGAGCGTTTGGCGCGAGCAGGGGTTACTGATAAGAAGTTTCTGGATTTTCTGACGAATCAGGTGCCTGACGTTGTCGAACGCAAGCATGAGGGCGGGACCCGTTGGCGCTACTTTGGACATGCCTGCGTACTGGTCGAAGCAGATGATGGAACGAATGTACTTGTGGACCCAATTGTTGCTTACGACACGAATGGCGGCATTGAACGTTTAGTGTTGAGAGACCTGCCAAGCCGTATTGATTTTGTTGTGCTGACACACAATCATGCTGACCATGTCCTATTGGAGACTCTGTTAGCTTTGCGCTACAAGATCGATACGATTATTGTCCCTCGTGCTGGTGGAGGGCTTGCAGACCCATCGTTAAAACTCATGCTTGAGTCTATTGGATTTAAAAAAGTAATCGAACTTGATTCCTTAGATAGTGTTGAAAGCGGCAAAATGCAAATCACAGCCTTGCCGTTTCTTGGGGAGCACGGAGATCTTGATATTCGTTCCAAAGCAGCTTGGTTGGTTAGAGCTGGCACGCAAAATTTGCTTTTTGCAGCCGATAGCAACAACCTCGAACCCCTGATGTATGAACATCTCAAACAGATCTTTGGTCCCATCGAGACTTTGTTCATTGGTCAGGAGTGTCAGGGTGCACCTTTCAGTTGGATTTATGGACCTTTACTTCCAGTAGCAGTTGATCGTAAAAAAGATCAGACTCGACGCCTTAACGGGTCAGATGCAGAACGTGGGGTCAAAGTTGTTAAAAGTTTGGGTAGCCAACGCGTTTATGTTTATGCGATGGGGGCTGAACCGTGGCTTCAATACATAACAAGTATTGATCCTTCGGAGGATACAGTGCCCGCTGTGAACGCAAGGATGCTCGTCGACGCATGTCGGGATCTGGGTTTGCAGGCTGAACGTTTGTTTGGCAGCGCGGACGTCACGCTGCCAGCATAATTATTAGTTGAAGAAGCGCTTGATCCGCTGTTTGAGGCGGAACAGGTGCGACATTCCGTACAGATATGCCGCTTGAGGGGCTTCTTTGTAACGCCATATGGGATCAACTTTCCAGAAGCGATTGACTGAACAGATGTAGTCGTTGCCTAGCGCTTCGATTTCATGCCACCAACCCACTGGCATATAAAGCGTTTCACCTTCCGCTAAGTCAACCATGCGTCGTTCTGCAAGTGCCGCACGCAGACGGGGAAATTGGTCAAAATCCGGACGATCAATATATACCTGACTAAAATTTGGTGTCAGTCCGCCATGTGACATCTCGAAAGGGTACAGCCCCTCTTGAATGCTAGGGGGAAATAATGAAACACGTTTGGTGCCACGAAATTGTGACAGGGTGCCATCTTGGCCATCGTAGTGCAAGGGCTCGACGTGCCCACCCGGTCCAACCCAAACGTTCACGTCGTTGGGCAGTTGTCGGCGCAGACCGGTCTTTTCAGCGATCAAATCGATGCCTGGTCCGACTACCCGTCGGAAGGGGGTCTTGCCCATATCGATCATCGCAAGATAAATACTGTCGCGTTTTGCAATGCCATTTTTGAGAAGTTCGCAATATTCGCTGACGGTCATCTTGCGGATTTCGCAATAGCTTTTCCATTCTGCTTTGGGTGTCTGAAAGCGATCAGGACCATAGACCCGCACAGGCACTTCCATACTGCCTACGAGAGACATTAATTTCTCGGCATCGACTGGGACTGAGTCACTGAACGCATCGGTCAGGATCACAGGTTTATTCTGACGCTGAAACTCGTTGAAAAATATCTCAGGCGTGAGGTAATTGACCGAAATACGCTCGATGGAATCGTGCCTTGAATGTGCAAAACTTTGTGGAGGATGAATCATATTTCTCAAGCGGGTACGGCGAGTTGTTCGGTGTTTAGTGCCACAAGGGGGCGGTAGTCGCGTCCGTTGAGGAATTCTGGTCTGAGATTTTTAGGCTGCGTGATAGGTGTATTGCTGACTGCGTTGTAGGTGAGAATCGCAATTCGGCGGTTTCGCGGTGAAATGTTTGGCGGGGAAGCATGCACAAGATTTCCGTGGAACCAAACCGCGGTCCCTTTTTTTCCGGTCGCTGAAAACAAGCCACCTCTTTCAACAAGCTTCGTAACGAGAGGCGCATCAATTTGATAAGTAAGAGATGCGCTGACGTTGCCTTCCCAGCCTGCGGGTGCATCAGGGGCTTTGGGAGTATCGACACAGCCAATGAGATGAGAGCCAGGAATGAAAAATAGTGGTCCGTTGAATTCATCAATGTCATCCAGAAAAATCATGACGCTGACAATGTTGGCTGTCGGGATGTTGTCCTCGTTTCTCCAGTAGATATAGTCCTGGTGCCACGGCCACATTTCTCCGGAAAAGGCCTGCTTGACGTTTACTTTAAGTTGATGAATGTAGACTTCATCTTTCAGGAGCTGTTTTGCAGGCGTCAGAAACTGAGGCGCGCGTATCAAGTCACTGTAGGTTTCATCGTAAAGATGGCAGCCATGAAAGGCGCGATATGTTTTGCCGTCTTTTTCCAGGACATGCCCAGGGTAGGACTGAGTCTGAAACTCCAGCGTGCATGCAAGAAGGTTTTCTACCTCTTCTTGGCTGAGCGCATCGCGCTGGACAAAGTATCCGTCCCGCTCGTAGGCGTCAATTTGATTGGCTGTCAGTGTCATGATTTCGTAATCCAGTCTATTGGACGTGTCTACTCAGGCGGCGGTTGCTTGAGGTTGTTTTTGTTCGTGATAATGCAATGTGCCGCATTGGATGACTGCATCCTCATCGGTGATCTCACCTAACTCGATGTCTGGTGTGCCGGCTAACTCAGCGGCGAGCGACTCAAGATTAAGCTGTGCAATATGGATAAGATCATTCATGTTGTTCAGGACAAAATATGTTTGCTGCAAATCGTAAATCCAGAACTCAGAGCGCATGACGCGTCTTGCATCAAACTTGACTAAATTGGGTGATCGGTCTTCGAGAGCAAAGAGAATTTCTTTTTCGGAAGAGGCGATGGCTGCACCGAAACTACGAAGGCCATCTTCTTCTTGCACCAGCCCGACTTCGACGATGTACCAGTAGAGCCTAGCGATGCGCTCGAGCAGATCAGTTTGATTCAGCTGGTGAGCTTTAACGGCGGCTTTGCCGCAGCTTTGGATGAAATCGCCCATCAGGGGGTACATCAACAGCGGGATATGACCAAAAATATCGTGAAAAACATCCGGATATTCCTGGTAATCCATTTCGTGTGGTCTACGGATGTAGCATCCAGAGGGGAATCGACGGTTAGCCAGATGTTCAAAGAACACATTGTCAGGCACGAGCCCCGGAACAGCCACAACTGTCCAGCCAGAATGCTTGTACAGACGCTCGGAGAGTTCGACAAAATTGGGGATTTGTTCTGAATCCATCGGCAGCTCTTTGATGCCACGCTCAAACAGCTCGCAGGCACGTCCTTTCATGAGCTTGGTCATGCGCTGATAGAGCGTTCGCCAGGTCGCATGCTCTTGGTCCGTATATCGTTCCCATCCCTGATCAATCGTCCAGTCAGGACGCTCAGGCTGATAGTTTTCTAAATTCAATGGGTCAGCTGGTGCGACCAAATCTTTTTGGCTAGACATAAACATCAGTATCCGTCGTCGAGAGCCTAGAGCTTAATGATTAATCCGCCGGGACACCTCTCAATTACTTGCAAAACAAGGGCTTGCGAACGATCGGCTGATACATTTTGGGTGCGTCAGCCGATCTTCCTAAAAATGCTTTGAACAAAGCGGGTCTAAGGGTTGGAAAGGTAGCGATTAATTGCCGTTGCAAGCGAAACCAGCGTCTCTTGTCGCCACAGAATATCCGAGTGACTGGCGGGAATATCGACGGTTTGAGCCTGATTTGTCGTATAAGGCGACCAGTCGAAAACTGCTGGATTTTCAGGCGGGACCTCGAGGGTGGCCTTCACCAGCAAGATGGGTGCCTGAACGACTGGCAGGACGTGATGCGCGGTCAGACTGCTTGCTTGAACGGAGTGATCAAGCATTCGTTTGAACCAGTCCAGGGGCATTTCGTCGGGAATCATGTTGACTGAGGCCATATGGTCTCTGATTTGCAAGAGTAAACCCTCTTCAGAAGCGAATGCGGCTTGTTCGATGCCCGCATCTTGTGCGATTGCGCTCACAATTTGGCGCGCCCGTTCGTCTGGATCCGCGCTGAGGGTACTGCTGGAGATTGTGGCGGTGTCGACAAGAATCAGTTTGTCGACGAGGCATCCCTGGCGTTCGAGTTCTGCTGCCATCGCGTGCGCGATCGTCCCTCCGAGAGAAGTGCCAAGCAGTCGGTAAGGTCCATGCGGACTGACTTCACGTAGGGCTGCGACATAAACTTTGACGACCTCTTGCATCGAAGTGTGCGGTGTTTCACCCGCTTCCAATCCTTTGGCTTGCAGCGCCCAGACGGGTTGGTCAGCCCCCAGCGCCTGAGCTAGGTTACCGTAAACGCTGGCACTGCCTCCTGCTGGGTGTACGCAAAACAGCACGGGCTGTGAGCCGGTTTTACGTAAAGGCACCAAGGGAGTGTAGGGGCGTGTTTGTCCGGTTTCGATGACGTGTGCGAGTTGTCCAGGTGTGGGGTGCTCAAAGAGTGCACGCATCGGCAGCTCTACACCGCAGGCCTCACGGACTTTAGAAACCAATCGCATCGCTAAAAGCGAGTGTCCACCCAGTGCGAAGAAGTTGTCATGGATACCCACTCGGTTCGCGCCGGTCAATCCCGAGAACAATTCACACAGGATGATTTCCGTATCACTCTGAGGCGCTTGATAGGTTTCGGATCCTGCGATTTCCGGGTCCGGAAGGGCGCGCGCATCGAGTTTGCCATTGGGGGTCACAGGCATACGGCTTAACACGACAAAATTGGACGGCACCATGTAATCTGGCAAGGAGGCCGAAAGTGTGTCTTTCAGATGCGCGATGAATAGACGATTCATATCGCGAACAGTGGGTTGGTTGGCGAGCTCTGTCCATGGGCGCTGCGCCAATTGGTCGCCTGCATAGAGCATATTGCAAGGAATGCCGGTTAACCCTGGTGCAAGACTATGCTTGACAAAATAAGCATCAAAGCATTGTTCGGGATTGGACGAGGAGAACATGAGTCCTGCCCAATAGCCTAGCTTTTCAGCCAGCTCATAGAGCGCTTCGGGCAGTAGTGCTCCTTGAGACGCAAGCTCAATATCGTGAAGCATGCTGGATTTTTTGAGGACAGTATCCTGCTCTTGGCGATCCCTGAGTCGAGACACAATATTCAGGTCTCGCACCAATTTTCCATTTGAGATGCCTTTGACCCATAAGCGGTCGGGTCGTCCCTCCAGAAGTTTGGCGAAATCTTCAATGCCGAGTGGTGTCATTCGCGCATCAAGCGTCTGTTCGTTTGAGGGTATATCGCGATGGGGTGAACGTTGATTCACGTGAATGACTACATCGCAGCGAAAAAGGGACATCTCGTTGGCGTAGATGCTGCGTTTCAAGGTGAATTCTACGTCGCTGATTTCCGAGAAGCGATGCTTGAGTTTCGCAAAGAGCGCAGGATCGAGTAACAACTCCTCTTCCGCTTCAAGGCGGCGTTGCACTTGATCCCTCAACACATGAACAGTCACTTCGGAATCCGCTTTGAAGTACTCAACTGAAGCGGTCCTTAATTCGAGCAGATTCAGCATGCATACGTCGCCGACAAAGATCTGACCGCCATTGCTGAGTTCGTGCACGCATCGACCAAGAACTTCTAGGAAATAGTCGACATTCGGAAAATATTGGGCCACAGAGTTGATGACGATCGTATCGACGGGCTGTTTGAATTTAGGGAAGGGAATGTCGGCAGACTGATGATGCAATGAGACATTCTTGAGACCTAAAGGAGCAAGCTGCTTTTCAAGCGCCGCGATGGTCACGCTCGAGAAATCAATCGCCGTGTAATGATCAATCGCACGCGAGATAGGCAGCAAAAGCAGGCCTGCACCGCAGCCGATTTCAAAAATATGGCGCGGCTCCAGTTCACGAATCCTGCGTTCCGTCAGGTTTCGCCATTCATGCATTTCGACGGGATCAATAGGCTGACCATCATAGCTACTGAGCCATCCGGAAAAGTCATATTCTGCTGAGTTGGGTCCAGCCTTGTCCCGATAAATCGCATCCCAAACTGTATTAAAGTTCTCAAGTTGTTCTTGGTTCGATTGTGTGATTTCTTTGTCAATCGTCGAAGTCTGACCTCTGACAACGTAAGCAACGAGTCGCTTTTCCCCAGAGACTTCCTTGACTTGAACGCTTGCCTGGCTGACCCCTTCAATCGTGGATAGGGCGTTTTCAATTTCACCGAGCTCGATCCTGAAGCCGCGAATCTTGATTTGTTGGTCCGCACGACGGATGTATTCGATATTGCCATCGCTTCCCCATCGGGCCAAATCGCCTGTGCGATACATTCTGGTTCCTTCGGGACCGAAAGGATTGGCGATAAAGCGTTCCGCAGTCAGCCCGGGTCGGTTGACGTACCCCTGGGCAAGCGCAGGCCCTGCAATGTAAAGCTCTCCCACTACGCGATCGGGCACCAAAGCGAGGCTGTCATCCAGAACAAACATGGCATAGTTGTTCATGGGTTGACCAATAGGTGCCGGTGATGTTTGAGATCTGAATACTTCGAGGGAAACCTTTTGTGTACTCGCCCAGACTGTCGCCTCGGTCGGACCGTACATGTTGGTGACAGAATGCCCAAACCTGAGCATCGTTTGTGCCAGCCGGTACGAAAGGGCCTCACCGCCGACCAGCATTCTCAGTGCGGGATGTTGTTCCTTAGTTTCACTGACGACAAGATCCCAAAGAGAAGGGGTGGCTTGCATCATGGTGACGGCATGGTGATCGATCGCTTGACGAAGCGCCGCTGGATTTTTGGTTTCCTCCGGACTGAGTAAAACAATGGTTGCGCCATGCAATAAGGGCAAATAGAGCTCCAGAGCTGCAATGTCAAAACCGATCGTCGTGATGGCCAGTAATCTGTCCGAATTGGAAATTGGCGTGACACGCTGGGCAGACTCTAAAAAGATCGCCAAATTTCGGTGCGTCAGACCGACGCCCTTCGGTTTGCCTGTGCTGCCCGAAGTGTAGATGACGTAGGCCAGATGATCTGGATCGACAGGGACTGTACGCTCTTGTTGTGTAATGGGTTGGATCGATTGTCGAGACATTCTTGTCATCAACATCGGCTGATCCAGCAGTATGGTGAGTGGGCAATTCAAATGGCCTTTGAAGGATTCCGACTCCGACAATTTCGTTGTCGTGACCAGACACTCTGCCTGACTATCCGCCAACATATACTGCAAGCGAGCTGCGGGGTATTCTGGATCAAGTGGTAAATAGGCGGCACCAGTCTGTTGAACCGCCAGCAAAGTGGTCAGCATCTGTGGGCTGCGACTGAGCAAAATCGCAACAAGAGAGCCTGGGCCAATACCTTGCTCAATCAATATCCGTGCAAGTTGCGCTGATTTCCCCAAGAGCTCGGCATAACTGAATGTATCTTCCCTGGATTGTTGTTGATTAATCAGCGCTGTTTGCGTGGCGTATCGAACGGCTAGCTCAGCTAAACGATCCGCAAACAGCACGGGTGAGGTTTTGTCGCGAGGCGCCAAGCCAATGTGTTGAACGCAACGTTTGAGCAAGGCTGCATTTTCATCTGCGCTAAGCAAAGGAATGTTGGCTAGAGCGAGATTTTTATGTTGCGCGAAACTTTGAACAAGATACGCAATGCGTTCGATGATCCAATGAGCATTAGGCTGATCCAGACGTTTCTCGTCATAGGTCAGTCTCAAAAGAAGCTCTTGCCCTGGAACTGCGATCAGTGAGACCGGGTAGTGAGTACCATCGATACCTTGCGAGTCTGTCTGGGTCAGCGTGCCATTTTGTGTTGACTCTTCGCCGACGCCGAGATTGCCTGAATTGTAATTTTCAAAAATGAAGAGCGCTTCAAATAACGATGGTCCGTTCGACTGACTGTGACCAGCAAGTTTTTGAATACGAGCCAGACCCAGATGGCCGTGTGCATCTTGCTGAGCCTGTTCGTCTTGCTGTGTGCGCAGCCAGTCAATCAGAGATTGCTCAGGCGTGAGTGTCAGGCACAATGGTAAAGTTTCGATAAATAGTCCGATCGCTTGATCGATTTGAGTGAGCTGACTGCCACGTCCGTTACGAACACTCCCGATGACAAGTCCGTCTGTGCGACTGATCTTCGCCATCAATAGACCAAAAAGACCTTGGAGTGCAGAGGCTGGTGTCAAACCATGATCACGTGCTGTTTTTTCGAACTCACGGGTGGTCAGAGCATCCAGATGTAACCTGAGATCGCCCATCCCAGGTTTTGGTGAAGCCGGGTGAGGTAGCATGAGCTGACCGGCATCCTCCGCTGCCGCCAGGTGCTGTTTCCAATAAGCGATTGCAGCGTCTTCGGGTTGCTGTTTGAGCCACTTAAGATGGTCTTTCCAGTCGAACGCGCGGGCAAGCTGAATGGGTGAGCCTTTGAGCTCGGCCTCATAAAAGCGAGCGAGGTCTTTTAGCATCAGCGGTGTCGACCAACCATCGAGCACCATGTGATGGTTAGAGATTAAGAGCGCTGTGTTTCTGTTATCCAGTTTGGCTAAGCGCATCCGGAATAACGGTCCGGTCGTCAGGTCAAAGGGCGCATCGATGTCGAGCTGACGAAGCTGTGCGAGGCGATCTTCTTTGGATCCATTCAACTCCGCGATCGTGCACTTGAAGGTCGATCCGTCCAAGATGACGCCTGCTGCTTCGAGTGTCGATGGCGGTGCCACAACGAGCCTCAAAATCTTATGCCTCTCGATCAGAAGTCGATAGGCGCGTTGCATCGCCGCCAGATCAAAATCCCCACTAAAGGTGAAGACCATCTGTACGTGGTAGGGATCGATTGAGTTTTTCTCGCGAGACAAGCTCTCGAATGCGAGGCCCTGCTGCAGCGTCGTGAGCGGTACGATGTCCTCAAGCGTTGGGTACTTTCTGATGAGGATATCAAGCGCGCTTTGCGTCAACGACTGTCCCATCAGTTCGAAATCAGAGGGTGTGTGACGATTAAAGAGAGGATCTTCCAGGCAATGCCGGGTCAACGTGATCAGCGCTTGTGTATACGCATGAATCAACGCCTGAATTGTCGACTCATCATGCGCGTGTTTGCAGTATGCAACACTCAACCGCAGACAACCCTGTGGATCGACCATTGCGTTGATATCGAGTAACTGCATGCGTTGACGATCATCGTCGTCCTGGCAGGCGGTCAATCCACCTTGGTCAAATATCCATTGTTTTTGTTGTTTGCGTGAGGATCCTTCATGATCGTTTTTGTTCTCTTCATTGAACTGTCCCAGATAGTTGAGCACGATCTGAGGCTGCGGGCATCCGTCGAACAGGTGTTTGGTTTCCGGATCAAAGTGACGCAGCACGCCATAGCCGATCCCTTTGTCCGGGAGGGCGCGCAGATCCTCCTTGATCTGTCGCAGGGCGTGACCGGGGGCTTCAGGCGTGGACCAGTCGAGCTGACCGACTCGCAAGCGCAGGGGGAACAGGCTGGTGAGCCAGCCGAGCGTGCGTGTCAGATCCTCGTCGGTCTCGCGCCCGTGGCCCTCGAGGGCGACCAGTGGATCACCGAGCGCGCGCTGGTAACGCTGTTGACTCCACTGGCAAAGCGCCATGCCAAGGGCGGTGAGCAGCACGTCGTTGATGGCGCCGTGATAGACGGCGGGTGCGCGCAATAAACGTTGCGTGTCGGCCTGACTGAGCTGTCCACCCACATGCGCGGAGCTGCCCAGGGTGTTTTGACTGGGCTCGATGATGCGGTCGCAGGGCAGGTCTTGCGCACCCTGGAGCTGTGAGAGCCAAAGTGACTGTTCGCTGCGGCGTGCGCCTTCGGCGCCTTGGCGCACGAGCGACTCGGCCCAGGCCCGCAGGGACATAGTCCGCGCGGGCAGGGACGCGCCGGGTGTGAGCGTGCAGGTCGCGAGATCCTCCATCAGGATGCGCCAGGACACGCCATCGATCGCGAAGTGATGAATCACGAGTAAGAGCAGGGAGGGCGCTTGTGGGCGCAGGACCCAGCGCGCGGCCATGATGCCGCCGGACTGTTGCGGGTCGAGCTCGTTGCTCAGATTCTGGAAGGTCTGGACCATGGACTGCTGGGCCGCCTCTGCGCTGAGCGCGGTGAGGTCGAGCGTGGGCAGCATCAGGGGGGGCAGGGCCGAGGTTGGCTCGATCACCATGCGGGAGCCGGGATTGGGGCCGTGGTCGGAGAGTGCGCGCAAGCGCAGCGCGCCGTGATGATTGCGCAGACGCTCGAGCGCTTCGAGCACCTGGGCGTGGGTGAGTCCGGCGGGCACACGCAGGCAGACGGCCTGATTAAAGCGTTTGAGCGAGCCTTTGAGCGAGAGGTAGTCTTGGGCAATGGGCAGTGGAGAGAATTCGCCTTCTTCGACCCAGACGGTTTGAGCGGTCTGAGCCGAAGCAAAGGTAGCGGCCGCGGCGAGTGCCTCGGGTGTCTGATGTTTAAAGACATCCCTGACACTAAAGACCAGACCTTGCGCGCGGGCTCGACTCACCAGGCGTATGGCCAGGATACTGTCGCCACCTGTCGCGAAGAAACTTTCCTGTCGACCAATTTTCACGTTACCAGTCAGTTCTTCAAACAATTGACACAGCAACGACTCTGAAGCATTTTGCGGGGGATCGTAGGGACGATCGCCCAGATGTGTTTGAGGTTCTGGCAGAGCCTTACGGTCCAGCTTGCCGTTTGGTGTCAAGGGAAGCGCATCGAGAGTCACAAAATGCGTCGGAACCATATGGTCAGGCAATTTGATGCCAAGTTTTTCGCGCAGCACCTCAGGGCTTGGCAGAGATTGTCCTGGTTGAGCGACGAGATAAGCGACCAGTCGTTTTTCATCATTGACCGTCTTGGGAATGACTGCGGCATAGGCGATCTCGCAGAAGATGCTGAGCAGAGCCGCATCAATCTCTCCGAGTTCAATGCGATAACCACGAATTTTGACTTGATCGTCGGCGCGGCCGAGATAGATCAAGACGCCATCGGCACGTCTAAAAACTAGATCGCCAGTGCGATACATCCTCGCGCCAGGTTGAGCAAACGGACAGGCGATAAATCGTTCTGCACTTAGGCCTGGTCGGGCAAAGTAACCGCGTGCCAGACCCTCGCCGCCGATATACAACTCACCGACCGCACCATCCAGGACAGGCTCCAGGTTGGGATCAAGAATATAAAGCTGGGTATTCCAGATGGGGAGTCCGATCGGAATCACCCCTTCGTGGCTGGTACTTTCAGAAACTTCATAGACGCAGCAACCCACAACGGTCTCAGTGGGGCCATATTCGTTGATCAAACGTGTTTCGGGTGCGAATTCTCGCCAAAGCGCGACGGTCGAGGCATTGAGTTGCTCCCCGCCAATCACATATGCATGACTTTGTTGTTTGAGCACCTCCGGTTTGAGCAAATGCCGCAGCGCATCCATGTGAACGGGTGTGGCCTTGACCAAGGAGTAGCCGGTTTGCTGGTTTAAATAATCCGCCAACACTTCGATTTCGTTTTCCTGCGCCAGCAGGTGCACACTGCGACCACTGGCAAGCGGTAGCCAAAGGCTAGAGATCGTCGCATCAAAAGCGATCGAGGTATTGATGGGAGCGCCGCAACCAGCGTCGAGTTTGTAGGCGTCAAGCGCCCAGTTCAGGTAGTTTGTCAGTCCGTGGTGAGACAGCATGACGCCTTTTGGTAAGCCGGTACTACCTGAGGTGTAAATCAGATACACCAGGTTATCCGCTCGCAAGAGACCGCGCCGTTCTGACGAGTCGATTGTTGAAGTCGACAGGCATTCCAACTGAGCATTCAAACTCGCCGCACTCGGGTCGAGTAGGGAGGGTAAAGATTGTCGAACTGTTTTGCGCGCTTGTTCAAAGTCGTGCGCGATATTTGATTGTTCTTGAACAGCCAGCGTGTCGACTAAGGCATCGAAATGTACTGTCGAGGCAATCAGTAGCTTGGCGCGACTATCCTTGAGCATGAAGGACAGTCGTTGAGCAGGATATTCTGGAGCAAGAGGCAGGTATGCGCCGCCAGCTCGCATGATGGCGAGCATCGAAATCACGAGCTCGGGCGTGCGCTCCAGCATGACACCAACGATGGTGTCAGGGCCTACACCATGTGCAATCAGATGACGCGCCAGACGGTTTGCTCGCGCATCGAGCTCTCGATACGAGATGCTATAGGACTGCGCGTCGCGGCCTCCAGTCAGCGCGGGTGCATCAGGGTGCTGTTGGACTTGTCGCGCGATCATGGCTAATAATGAATCTTGCTCGTCATCCAGCTCCACGCAGGCGCCGGAGGATGTTTCGATCAAGGCCTGACGGCTTGAGGGCTCATAAATCGGAACAGCGCTTAGAGCGGTATCAGCGAATCGTTCCAGATTTTCCAGCAGGAATATCAGACTATCGACTAAACGTTCGGCCTGAGCAGTGGTCAGGCGTGCCTGGTCAAAGCCCAGACGCAAGGCGAGCTTTTCACCTGTCATGACTGAAAGGCCGACAGGGTAATGATTACCATCCTCACTTTCCGCGTGCGTGAGTTTGATTTCGGCAAGTGTGCTGTCCGGGTGGCTGACTGGATAGTTTTCAAAAACAAACATTGCCTCGAACAAGGCCGTTCCACCAAAACCCGCCAGGGTTTGGATTTCACGCAAGCCGATATGCGTGAAGCTGTCTTGTTCAGCCATAGTGACTTGCTGATCTCGCAGCCAATCTTTTAGCGCGATGGTTTCAGGTATGGCGATATAGAGAGGAAGTGTGTTGATAAATAGACCGAGTGCGCGATCAACGCCGCGGAGTTCGCTTGAACGACCATTTCGCACACTTCCTATGACGACTTCATTCAAATGGCAAGTGCGTCCCAGTACCAAGGCATACAGTCCCTGAAGCACCGAGGCTTGAGTCAGGCCGTGTTGCCGACCAAATCGCTCGAGCGCGCGTTGCGTATCTGGTAAGACGAGTCGTTCGATATTCTTCATGCCGCCGCGGGTGTCCTGCGGCGCAGGCAAGCTCAATCGGCTGGGCTCAGTCAGACTGTTCAGGTGCTGACGCCAGTATTGATGCGTGGCTTCAGTATCTTGTGCCTCGAGCCACTGCAGATGCTCTTTCCAGGAAAACACAGGTGCGGCATGACGTTGAGCCGCACCACAATGCGCAACGTAGGCATCGGCTAAATCACCCATCAAGATTGGGAGTGACCAGCCGTCCAGAATCATGTGATGATTTGACACCAAGAGCGCATGCTCATTTTGACCAAGTTGGCAATAGGTCACGCGGATCAACGGTCCTTTCTCGAGATCGAAAGGATCGTCAAAGTCGAGCTGTTTGAGCGCGTGAATACGTTCAGTCTTTGAGCCTGTTAATGCGCAGGTACGGAAGTCATTAGTATCAGGGGACAAAATGACAGCGAGTCCGTGGAGTTCGGCTGGGGGAGCCATCACAAGGCGCAAAACGTCGTGACGACGGATAAGCTCATCCCAGGCGGCTCGCATGGCTTTAAGATTGAAGTTGCCCTCAAACGTCAAGACGAGATGAACGTGATATGGATCTTGCTTGCCCTGCGCGAGTGCCAATGACTCAAAGCCCAGACCTTGCTGCAAAGGCGTTAGTGTCACCAGATCGCTGAAATTTGGATGAAGTTGCGCGACACGGTTGAGTTGCTGTTGGGTGATGCGGTGCTTGTTTAACCAGGCAAAATCCGATGGCGTGAAACGACAGGCCAGCGGAGCCTGCTCGCAATGCTCGGCAGTTTTTTGCAAGGTTTGCTTGAAAATCGCCGTCAGTGCCTCAATGGATGCCTTGTCGAAAGCATCGGCGCAATATGAAATGGTAAAGCTGAGCGCGCCATCGTGAGAGATCACGGCATTAATATCCAGGAGGTGTAGCCGTGGACGGTTCTCATCGTCTTCGGCACCGATCAGGCCATCTTCAGTCATCTCCCATTGCATGGGGTCTGCAACGGCTTTATTTTCAAAACGTCCAAGATAATTAAAACCAATTTGTGCCTGCGCATGTCGTCCGCTCGAGAGCTGACTGGCAGGATCGAGATAGCGCAAAATGCCATAACCCAGTCCTTTATCTGGCAGAGCGCGTAAGTTTTCCTTCACGGATTGAATGGCCAGACCGGGGCTGTTGACGTCCTCAAGGGAAATGTCGCCAACAGGCAGTCGAACGGGGAACAGAGTCGTGAGCCAACCGATCGTCCGGGTCAGATCGGCATCAGTTTCTCGACCATGTCCTTCGAGGTCGATGAGTGGGTCACCAAGTTCAGTTTGATAGCGATCCTTTGACCATTGACGCAGTGCCAAACCCAGTGAGGCCAGCAAAACATCATTGATCGAACCGTGATAGACAGCGGGCGCGCGCAAGAGGCGCTCGGTTTCAGATGTTGAAATTTCACTCTGAACATGTGCGACACGTGACAAGGTATTGTTCGCCTGCACAATTGCACGATCGGTTGGGAGGGTATTGATTCCCTCAACTTGAGATAGCCAGAGCGCTTCTTCGTGACGACGTAATCCTTTCTGGCCCTGCTCATTCAGGAATGCGCCCCAGGCGCGCAGTGATACTGCGGGTGTCTCAAGCGAATGAGATGGGTCTTTGGAGAGCGCTCTGAAGTCATCTATTAGAATTCGCCAGGACACGCCGTCTATCGCAAAGTGGTGAATGACAAGCACCAACAGAGCAGGTTTATCTGGCGCGGTGACCCAAAGTGGGGCGAGCATGCCGCCAGGCTTCTCGGGATCAAGTTGGCGACTCAAGGGCAAGACAGCAGCGACGAGCTCTTCCCTGTTTTCCGTCTCTGTGCTGCCAGTCAACGTCAGGCTTGGCAGGGAGAGTTCAGGTGTGTGATCAGGCGTATCAATGACAAACTCTCGAGATGCGCTGCCGCTGATCATCCGCAATCTCAGCCCACCGTGGTGGGCGATCAGCTGGTTGAGTGCGCGTTGCGCTTTGGCGTGGGTCATGCCAAGAGGCGCACGCAGGCAGATCGCCTGATTGAACTGCTTGATCGAGCCACCAAGTTCTAAAAATGCTCGATACACAGGCAATGCGAAAAAATCACCGTTTTCAGAAAGCGCAAAGGCTGAGTGGTGGCCGCTGGTTTGCAGCTCACTTGAATTTTCCTCAACTTTTGCGTCCTGAGCGATCTGCGCAATCGCTTCAGGCGTTTGATGTTTAAACACATCGCGGACAGAGAAGGATAGCCCCTGCGCGCGTGCGCGGCTGACCAGTCGGATGACCGAAATGCTGTCTCCCCCGATTGAAAAGAAGCCGTCTAGTCGACCCACTCGGGTAACGCCAGTGAGCTCGCTAAACAAATTGCACAGCAGTTCTTGTGCAGGAGTCTGAGGGTGTTGGTAATTGCTTTCTTCACTTGAGGATTTGGGCTCTGGCAATGCCCGTCGATCAACCTTGCCGTTGGGGGTCAGTGGCAGATGATCGATCGCCATGAAGTAGGCAGGCACCATGTACAGAGGCAGAACCGTCGCGATCTGTTCGCTGAGTTCTACTGCATCTGGCATAGTTTCGCCGTCTTTAGGGACCAAGTAGGCGATCAGTTTGGTGTCTTCGCCCATGGTGCGGGCATTGACTGCAACTTGTGCGATCCAGGCAAACTCTTTTGTGATCGCAGCTTCGATCTCACCGAGCTCGATCCGGTAGCCTCGAATTTTGACTTGATCATCTGCCCGACCGAGAAACTCAATGGACTGATCGGGGTGCTTGAGCGCGAGGTCGCCGGTTCGGTACATGCGTGCACCGGGGGGACCAAAGGGACAGGCTAAAAAGCGTTCGGCGCTCAATCCCGGACGGTGATGATAGCTACGCGCAAGACCTCCGCCTGCGATATAGAGTTCGCCCGGGACACCCTGTGGGACTGGCTCTAGGTTAGCGTCCAGCAGATAAGCCTGCATATTCGGCAAGGCAGTGCCGATGCTGATCGCGCCGGAGCTGCTCAAACCATCTCGGGCAGGGTCCAGAGGGTGACTCATGGTCGCGCAAACAGTCGTTTCAGTCGGACCATAGGCGTTAAACATCCTCAGTCGACCTGCGAAACGAGACACAATAGAGGGCGGGCAAGCTTCACCTGCTACGACGAGTGTCTTGAGTGTGTCCAGTGCGTCGACCTCAAGGGCGGCGACCAGTACCGGAGGCAGGGTGGCATGGGTGACGCCGCAACGCGCGAGGCAGGGGCCTAGATTCGTGGCGGCATCTGTCCGTAATGCCTGGGTCGCGATCACCAGAGCGGCGCCTGCGCCAAAGGCATTCAGCATTTCCCAGACGCTCGCGTCAAAAGCTTGAGAGGCAAACTGTAGGACCCGATCTGTATGATTCAAGCCAAACAAGGCTCGTTGAGAAAAGACGAGGTTGACGGCTGTCCGGTGTGTGATGCACACCCCTTTGGGCAGACCTGTTGAACCTGAGGTGTAGATTAGATACGCCAAGTTGTCCGGCGAGAGGGGGAGAATCCGTTCTTGTTGGGAGACATGAGCTCCAGATAAAACGCTCAAGCGAATATCGAGAATCTGATCGTCAAGATCAATGAGATTGGGCAGGGGGGTGTCGATCGCCATTTCAAGCGTTTCATACAAGCTGGCAACGCTCAGGACACATTTGGCCTGGCTATCTTGCAAAATATATCCGAGCCGATTGGATGGATACGACGGATCAAGCGGTAAAAATGCCGCACCCGCTTTCAGTACAGCCAGAATCGCAATAAATAAATCAGGCGAACGCTCAAGCATGACGCCCACGACATCATCGGCTTGAACCCCTTGGCTGATCAGATAGCGTGCCAGTTGATTGGCGCGTTCTTCCACCTCGGCATATGTTTGTATCTCGGGACCGGACGTTTGATCTTCAATCAATGCGGGTGCGTCCGGACGAACGGTGACTTGCTCTTCAAACAGTGTGGGCAAATCAAGCTCTGGAGGGAGGATTGACAACGCTGGACCATTTGATTGCGCTAAAAGAGTCTCGCGTTCAGCGCCACGTGTGAGTTTGAGTGCCGCTAGAGGTTGGTGGGCGAGCTCTGGGAGCTCATCGATCAGTGCGCAGAGACGCTCCAAAAATGCCGAGGCTTGAGCGGCATCGATGCGACTTTGATCGTAGGTAAAGCGCAGGCTCAGTCCCTGATCCGAAGGCAATACACCCAGGGCGACAGGATAGCTTGTGCCGTCGTGACCTTCGATGCGTTGGACTTGGAGGTTGCCTACTGCAGTTTTTGAGGGATCCGTTGGGAAGTTTTCAAAGACAAAGAGTGCTTCAAAAAGAGCTTGTCCCTTGATTTTGGATTGAGCCTGGATACCGAGTAGACCGATGTGCGAATGCGCATCTTGCTCCGATTGGACTTGCTGTTGCAGAGCAAGCCAGTCGATCAGTTTCTGACCGCTTGGTATGGCCATGTAGTGAGGCAGCGTGTCAATGAAGAGACCCACGGCCTGATCGATGCCATCGATGGAGACGGTGCGTCCGTTATGCACACTCCCCAACACAATCTCTTCCATGCGACTGATGCGAGCGAGAACAAGCGCGTAGAGACCCATCAGGATCGTGGCTTGAGTCAGGCCGTGTTGTTTGCCAAAGTGATCGAGCGTGGCCAGTGTTTCTGTCGAAAGCAGACGATAGATTTCTCCATTTCCTCGTCCCATTGTGGCAGGTGTCGGAAACTTGACCCGACTAGGCGTGGTGACTGCGTTTAAGTGCTGCTGCCAGAATTGTTGTCCGGGAGTGACATCCTGCGACGTGAGCCACTCTAGGTGTGCGGGCCACGATAGGCTATGCTTGACCGCAGTGATGTCGCCTTTGAGTTGGTCACTGTAAGCTTGTGCAAGCTCAAACAGAATCACCATCAAAGACCAGCCATCCAGAATGACATGGTGTTTTGACAACATGACGGCGTGCTCGCCGTGACCGAGATCCGCGATGCTCAGACGAATCAACGGACCTTTTTCGAGATCGAACGGCTCGTCGAGATCGAGGGACTTGAGTTGTTTGACTCTTTCTTCGGTGGAGCCCTGCAGCTCAATGACGCGCATATCAAGTGCGGCGTGCTCGCGAATGACCGCGATGCCAGGAGCGAGTCGCGAAGGGGCTAGAACCAGACGCAAGACATCATGCCGCGCGACGATGTTGCGCCAGGCTTGCTGCATGGCTTGAACATTCAAGTCGCCACGTAAAACCAGTGCGATTTGAATGTGACATGGATCGGCTGTGCCGGGTTCACGCGCCAGGCTCTCAAACGCCATGCCTTGCTGTGCGGGTGTGAGCGGGACGATATTGTCAAGATTTGGATATTGACGAAGCAGGGCATCGATGATGGCCTGACCCAGAGGTTGGCTCAGCACGCTGTTGGCGGTCGAAACTAAGGGAAAGTCCGAGGGCGTGCGTGTGATCTCGAGAGGTTGCTCCAGGCAATGCTGAGTCACTTGCAATAGCGCTTGTTCATACGCTCTTGCAAGGTGTGATACCGACTGCGCATCGTGCGCGTGCAAGCAATATGAGATTTGAAAGCTCAGACTGCCGTCAGCCCGCAACAGTGCGTTAATTTCCAGCAGGTGCGGACGTTGACGCGCGGGGTCGTCACCTGACATGCCCGACACGGCTTCAACGATCGACCAGGATTGGTTGTGCGATGTGATTTCTGATGTTTCACCTTCGAACTTGCCCAGATAGTTGAGCACGATCTGAGGCTGCGGGCATCCGTCGAACAGGTGTTTGGTTTCCGGATCAAAGTGACGCAGCACGCCATAGCCTATCCCTTTGTCCGGGAGGGCGCGCAGATCCTCCTTGATCTGTCGCAGGGCGTGACCGGGGGCTTCAGGCGTGGACCAGTCGAGCTGACCGACTCGCAAGCGCAGGGGGAACAGGCTGGTGAGCCAGCCGAGCGTGCGTGTCAGATCCTCGTCGGTCTCGCGCCCGTGGCCCTCGAGGGCGACCAGTGGATCACCGAGCGCGCGCTGGTAACTCTGTTGACTCCACTGGCAAAGCGCCATGCCAAGGGCGGTGAGCAGCACGTCGTTGATGGCGCCGTGATAGACGGCGGGTGCGCGCAATAAACGTTGCGTGTCGGCCTGACTGAGCTGTCCACCCACATGCGCGGAGCTGCCCAGGGTGTTTTGACTGGGCTCGATGATGCGGTCGCAGGGCAGGTCTTGCGCACCCTGGAGCTGTGAGAGCCAAAGTGACTGTTCGCTGCGGCGTGCGCCTTCGGCGCCTTGGCGCACGAGCGACTCGGCCCAGGCCCGCAGGGACATGGTCCGCGCGGGCAGGGACGCGCCGGGTGTGAGCGTGCAGGTCGCGAGATCCTCCATCAGGATGCGCCAGGACACGCCATCGATCGCGAAGTGATGAATCACGAGTAAGAGCAGGGAGGGCGCTTGTGGGCGCAGGACCCAGCGCGCGGCCATGATGCCGCCGGACTGTTGCGGGTCGAGCTCGTTGCTCAGATTCTGGAAGGTCTGGACCATGGACTGCTGGGCCGCCTCTGCGCTGAGCGCGGTGAGGTCGAGCGTGGGCAGCATCAGGGGGGGCAGGGCCGAGGTTGGCTCGATCACCATGCGGGAGCCGGGATTGGGGCCGTGGTCGGAGAGTGCGCGCAAGCGCAGCGCGCCGTGATGATTGCGCAGACGCTCGAGCGCTTCGAGCACCTGGGCGTGGGTGAGTCCGGCGGGCACACGCAGGCAGACGGCCTGATTAAAGCGTTTGAGCGAGCCTTTGAGCGAGAGGTAGTCTTGGGCAATGGGCAGTGGAGAGAACTCGCCTTCTTCGACCCAGACGGTTTGAGCGGTCTGAGCCGAAGCAAAGGTAGCGGCCGCGGCGAGTGCCTCGGGTGTCTGATGTTTAAAGACATCCCTGACACTAAAGACCAAACCTTGCGCGCGGGCTCGACTCACCAGGCGTATGGCTGAGATGCTATCCCCGCCGATACTGAAAAAACCATCATCCAAACCTACCTGAGCGAGTCCTGTCACCTCCGAGAATAAGGAGCAAACGAGTGATTCTTTGGTGGTTTGAGGCGCCCTGAATAATTGATTGGAGGTCTGTGCCTCTGGAAGAGGTAGGGCTTTACGATCGAGTTTGCCATTGGCATTGATTGGCAATGTTGGCAGTACGACAAAATAGCTTGGCACCATGTAGTCGGGCAAGCTCGAGGCTAAAGCTCCACGCAATAATGCTTCTTCCGGGATCGCCTGTCCTTCGCGTGCAACCAAGTAGGCAACGAGGCGTTTATCTCCATGCATGTCACGCGCCAGGACAGCGACGTGGGCAAGCGCCTCGACTTTGTTCATCAGGGCAGCTTCGATTTCTCCAAGTTCGATTCGGAAACCTCGAATTTTGACTTGATCATCTGCACGGCCAAAGTATTCGATCGCGCCATCTGAACGATAGCGGGCCAGATCGCCAGTCCGGTACATGCGCGATCCAAGTTTGTCTGCACTTGCGAACGGATTGGCGATGAATCGCTCGGCCGTCAGTCCCGGACGGCTGAGGTAGCCGCGTGCGAGACCTTCACCTGCGATATAAAGCTCACCAACTGAACCCGGTGCTACGGGCTCGAGTCCGGGATCCAGCACGTAAAGTTGGATGTTCCAGATTGGACGACCAATCGGAGGCGGGAGTGTGGCGCTACTGCGCAGACACTTCCAAAACGACACATCAATCGCAGCTTCTGTCGGACCATAGAGATTCCACAGTGTGGCTTGAGGAAAACGTGTCAGATATTGATTTTGAAGCGTGGCGCTTAAGGCTTCTCCACTCATGACCACTTGTTTAAGACTTGAACAAGTATGTGAATGAATGCTTTGTAAAAATACCGCCAACATGGAGGGCACGAAGTGCATGACCGATACTTTGTGTGCATCGATCATTTGCTCGAGATACTCAGGTTCTTTTTGACCTCCGGGACGCGCCATCACCAGTGCTGAGCCAGTCAACAAAGGTAGCAGCCATTCCCAAACTGCGACATCAAAGCCAATGCCAGTTTTTTGGAGGATGCGATCTTTTGCATTGAGTTTGAGAATGTCCTGCATCCAGTCCAGACGGTTTGTCAGGGCCTGATGTGTATTACCCGCGCCTTTGGGTGTGCCGGTCGAGCCAGAGGTGTAAATCAGGTATGCAAGTTGCTCGGGGTGATAGGGCTGATTTCTCTCAGATCGGATGAGGGTCGAATCAGCATATTGACTCAACTGTTCGCCCGAGATTGGTGAGTCCATTTCTATCACCAGACCGGGTCTTGCAGTTTGGCTAAAGCTTTCTAGTCTGTCCGTGCTTGTCAGAAGAGCAACAGCTTGACTATCCGTCAACATGAAGTCCAAACGTTGCTGCGGATATTCGGGGTCAAGGGGTAGATATGCTGCACCCGCCTTCAGAATACCCAGCATGGCTATCACCATTTCCGGACCGCGGTTCAGTAGAACTGCAGCAATCTTGTCCGGTCCCAAACCCTTCGCGATTAAAAACCGTGCGAGCTGATTCGATGCACGATCCAGTTCAGCGTAAGTGATGGTCTTGGTGTCTGTGTCCAAGCCGGCGATAAGTGCTGGAGCATCAGGTGTCAGGATAGATTGCGCTGTGAACCTTTCCATGAGCGAGGTGTGCGATGCGTTGATCGCAATGTGAGCACCTGCAGAGTGCGACAGGACTGTCTCTCGCGTGAATGGATCCATGACCGGAAGCGTGACCAGCGCAGCGTCGGGCTGTTCGACAAAACCTTGGAGCAAGTGAGCAAAGGCTTGAGCCCAGACATTGACAGACGACGCTTCGAACAAATCCGCGTCATACTCAAAGCTTCCAGCAAGTGCACCATTGGACTGTTTAGTGAGATAAAGCGTCAGATCAAGTTTGGCGGTCGGTAGACCGACAGACTCGGGTGTGCAGCGCAGGCTACCCAGTTTAAAACTCGTCTCGCCCTGTGTTTGAAGGGAGAGCATGGCTTGGAACACAGGCGCGTGAGACAGCGAGCGGCTGACGCCTAGATGCTCGACAAGTTGCTCGAAAGGGAGGTCCTGGTCCGCGAGGCAATCCTGAACAGTGCGATGTGTCTGCGCGATCAGTTGTGATGGAGTCTGGACATCTGACACAGTAACGGGCATCACAACCGTATTCAACAAAAAGCCCACCATTGACTCGGTATCGACATCGTCACGACCCGATACAGGTGAACCAATCGCAACCGCATTCTGTCTTGCGAGCTTGGCCAGGGTTGCACCGTAGGCACATAGCAGGGTGGTGTAAAGCGTAGTGTTCTGCTGGCGTGCAAGAGCTTCCAGCGCAGAGACTGTTTCTGCTGGAATTGAAAGCTTGACCTCTTGAGCGCGACGAGCACGATCCGGATGCCTACTGCGATCCAATGGCAAGGTCAGTAACTCTGGAATGTCTTTCAATCGCGATTTGGCGCGTTCTACAGCAGGGGCGAGACCGTCTTGGAGGTTATCCTGTTGCCAAGCGGCCCAGTCACTGTATTGGATCTCCAGTTCGGCCCAGTCGGGCGATTTGCCTTGTGAAAACGCACAATAGGCTTCATCGAGTTCGCGAGCAATGATGTTACGTGAGATACCGTCGCCAGCTTGATGATGCATGGTCAGCATCAATACTGATTCAATCGAACTCAATAGAATCAGACCGGCGCGCAAGGAAAGATCATGTTCCAGATCGAATGGCTTTGCGGCTTCTTCGCGAATGTGTTGGGACACGGATCGTTCGGCACGCTCGGGATCGGCATGATTAAGATCTCGTAAATCAATAATCTCAATGATGTCCTGCGTTGTTGGCGGATCAAGAAGATATCCGACCGGTTCACCACTCTCCGAGGCACGCATCACTGTGCGAATCGCCTCATGACGGGTGCAGAGCGCGACAAATGATTTTCTAAGGGCCTCGATATCTAATATCCCTTTGACTCGAATGGCCAAGGGCATGTTGTAGCTCGCGGAGGAGCCTTCCAAGCGATCCAGTGCCCATAAGCGACGTTGACCATAGGACAATGTGAGCTTAGTTGTCATTACGAATTCTTCCCATGCCTGACTGAATGCGGCGTCTAGATTGTTTGGTGATGCCATCCAGGTGAACCGCCAGTTGTTGGGGAGTTGGATGTTCAAAAATGGAGCGGAGTGGTAGAGTTTTTTCAGTTTCCTGTCGAACTCTGGCGACAAGCTTCATTGCAAGTAATGAATGACCGCCAATCGCAAAGAAACTGTCGTCAGCGCTGACCTCGTGACATTCCGTGATTTCCTGAAATAAGCGCACCAGAAGACGTTCGCTGTCTGTACTGGCAGCAATGCGTGTTTTTTCAATCGCGCCGCTTCCATTCATGCTCACGGGGTCGGGTAGAGCGCGTCTGTCGAGTTTTCCAGCCGGGCTGAGCGGCAATTTTTCCAAAACGACAAAATGCGCTGGAACCATGTAGTCCGGCAGTGTTTGGAGCAAGGCAAGACGAAGTTGTGACGCGTCTGGTAGGGTTTGGCCTGGTTGACCCACGAGATAGGCGACGAGCCGTTTGTCTTTGTTAGTCTCACCCACTTGTCGGGCGACGACAGCAACTTTACTCAGGGCGGGACATATCTTGAGCAGGACTGCTTCCACCTCACCGAGTTCGATACGGAAGCCACGTATTTTGACTTGTTCGTCGGCGCGACCTAAAAATTGAATGGCACCGTTGGGCAATCGCACAGCGATATCGCCGGTGCGATACATGCGGGAGCCTGGTTCACCGAATGGATTGGCGATGAATTTATCGGCGGTCTGTCCCGGGCGATTAAAGTATCCGCGCGCCAATCCGACGCCTGCCAGGTAAAGCTCTCCCAGAATGCCGTCCGGCACGGGCTCTAGTGAGGCATCCAGAATGTAGAGATCAGTATTCCAGATGGGATAGCCGATCGGAGGGAACTCTTCCCACTTTGTCTGATCCTCATCCATCGAGTAGTAGCTGACGACATGGGCTTCTGTGGGTCCGTACAGGTTGTGCAGGCGAGATTTCGGATGTGCCTGGTAAGCGGCCCGAATGGCGGGCGTAATCTGAAGCTGTTCGCCTGCGGTAAAGACAGCCTCAGGCCATCCCTCAACTTCGAAGCTTTGTTTAGCATCCGCGAGATTATTGAGGACCACGAAGGGCGCGTACAAATGATCAAGCTTGTGATCATGAATGTATTGCGCGAGTGCGCGGCTATCCCGACGCGTTTCATTGTCTACCAGTACCAGTGTGGCGCCTTTTGAAAATGCCCAGGCAATCTCCTGCGCGGAGGCATCAAAGCTGATGGGTGAATACTGCAAGACGCGCAGCGCATGGCTGGGAATCACAGCATGTTGCCATTTCACGAGATTCATCAAGGAACGATGTAAAAAGCCGACACCTTTGGGATGACCAGTACTGCCTGAGGTATACATCATGTACACTAGTTGGTCCGGTGTCAGAGGCACACTGCGATCTCGATTCGTGACGTCTTTTTTCGACTGTGTTGAAATTTCTTCGCAAAGCTCTTTCTGATCTAGACAGAGTGTTTGTGTGCCGAGGCTATGCTGAGCGATTACCTCGCGGATCATATCAAGATGATGCGTCTGGGTCAGCACGATCTTGGCCCGACTGTCGGAAGTCATATAGGCTAGACGGCTGACAGGATAATCAACATCAAGCGGCAAATAACCGGCACCCGCTTTGTTGATGGCGAGCAAGGCCACGATCATGTCTGGCGAACGGTCAAGCATCATGGCGACAACATCGTCGCAACGAATACCAGCGTGAATCAGATAGTGTGCCAACTGATTGGCGCGCGCATTGAGCTCTTGATACGTCAGTCGCTGATCTTGAAATTCGAGTGCGATGTTTGCGGGCGTCAGTAACACTTGCTTTTCAAAAGCGCCAGAAAGTGTCAGCTCACTCTCGTCCAGCATCACTTGCGCGCCGCGACCGGCGGCGAGGGTGTGTGTGCGGCTGACTTCGTCCATCAGCGGCAGTAATAGCAACGGGGACTCGGGCTGTGAAGCAAGCGCGTACGTCAATGATTCAAAAGCGCGTGCCCAGCGCTCAACACTTTCAGTATCAAAGAGGTCGCAATCATACTCAAACGAACCAACCAGACTGCCATCATCTGCAGGTCGCAGGTGCAAAGTTAAATCATATTTTGCTGAGGCTGATCCAAGAATTTCTTGCTCAGTCAGCAGGTTTCCTAACGTAAAAGGTGTAGCGGCATCCGCCTGGAATGCGAACATCGCTTGAAACAGAGGACTGTGATGCAAAGATCGCGTCACCCCAAGGTCTTCGATCAAACGCTCGAAGGGAATGTCTTGATCCACCAACGCAGTATTGACACTTGATTTGCTTTGCTCAATCAGTGCGGAACCAGTCATGAGTGGAGGAAGCTGCATGGGGATGGGCAGTGTGTTAAGCAGAAAGCCGATCAACCCCTCTGTTTCAATGTGCTGGCGTCCGGCAACCGGCGATCCAATGACGACTGCGTTTTGACCAGATAGGCGACCCAGTGTTGCGGCATAGCAGGCTAACAGCGTCGCAAACAATGTAGTGTCGTGCTGTGAAGCAAGAGTGCGTAGTTTTTCTGATTTTTCTGCGTCGATCTTGATCGGTGTATGTTTTGCCGGACGAGTGCTATTCGTCATTCTTGGACGGTCGAGCGGCAGTGTCAGGAGTTCAGGATAATCAGACAGACGAAGTCTGATCTTATCGATTCGTGACTTTGCGCTGGCCTCTAGATTGATCTGTTGCCATGCGGCCCAGTCTGCGTAGGAGATCGATAACTCACTCCAATCTGGCGTAAAACCCTGACAATGGGCCTGATAGGCTTGGTTCAGTTCCTGGGCCAAAATCCCGACAGAAATCGCGTCTGCTGCCTGATGATGCACTGTGATCAGCAAGCTGGCGTTCTCGGGTTCCTGCGTGATTAAGAGCGCGCGTAAAGAGTAGTCATGATCCAACCTAAAGGGACGCGCTGCTTCTGTTTTAAGTCTTGAGCGAAGTGATTCGGCGTTTGATGCTGTCTCAACAGTTAAAACCTGATTCATGAGTGGGACGGGCAGTAAATGACCGAACAGCACACCATGATCATCTTCTTTCATGACGGTGCGAAGAGGCATGTGTCGTTCAATCACATTCACGAATGCCTGTCCCAGTGCCTCGAATGAAATTTTGCCTTTCAAACTCAAGACGACGGACATGTTGTAGGCGGGTGAAGGACCATCAATGCGGTCCAGAGTGCCCAGGCGGCGCTGCCCAAAGGAAAGTATGACCTCGTCATTTGCTCTTTGACCCAGCCCGGCTGTCAGTGGAATGCCAATTTCGCGGGTGAGTTTCTCAAGGTGCGGGGAAAGAGCTTGTGGCGTGGTGTGCTCAAACAACAATCGTAAAGGGAGTGCCACGCCCAATTCTTTGCGCACTCTGGCGACCAGACGCATTGCAGTGAGCGATTGTCCACCAATGGCAAAAAAACTGGCGTCTGCACTGACGTTTTGCAGGCCTGTGACTTCGCCAAAGAGCCGACATAAATGCTTTTCTGTGTCGGTCACTGGCGAGACATAATTTTCTGTCTTGAGGCTTAGATCAGGCGCAGGCAGGGCGCGCCTGTCGAGTTTACCGTTCGGATTGAGGGGCAGAGCATCCAGAAACATGAGGTGCGCGGGCACCATATAGTCTGGCAGGCGATTGCTGAGGCGAGCACGCAGGGTGGCAGTATCCGGAATGGCATGTTGCTGGGCATGATGTGCGACAAGGTATGCCACCAGGCGGGCTTCTGAGCCGCTTGAGATCGTCACGACAGCCGCTTGGCTGATTTCCGGCGAGGTTGACAGCAAGGCTGCTTCGATTTCGCCCAGTTCAATTCTGAAACCACGAATTTTTACCTGATCATCAGCACGTCCAAGATACTCAATCGCCCCATCAGCGCGCTTGCGAGCTAAGTCTCCAGAGCGATACATGCGTGAGCCGGGTCGAAGCCATGGACAGGCAATAAACCTTTCCGCGGTCAGTGCTGAACGGCCAAGGTAGCCGCGTGCCAGACCTTCACCGGCTATGTATAGCTCTCCCACAACGCCATCAGGAACGGGCTCCAGCGCGGGATCCAAAATAAATAAATGGGTATTCCAGACGGGCAGACCAATTGGTGGCGGAGTGATACCGTCCTGCGCGCGACAAGGCCATGCCGACACGTGAATGGCAGCCTCGGTGGGTCCGTAAAGATCCCAAAAAGCGACATGTGGAAACGCTTTGAGAGTTTTGTCTTGGAGGGTGCCGCTCAAGGCTTCGCCGCTGGTGACGATCAACCGTAAAGATTTGTGCTCGAGTCCTTGTTGCTCCTCAAGAAACAGCTCAAGCATCGAGGAGACAAAATGGATCATCGTGATACCAAATGCATCGATCGCTTGATGCAAATAGGCAGCATCTTTTTGACCGCCCGGTTTTGCAATCACGAGTGTGGCGCCTGACATCAGTGGAGCAAACCACTCCCACACAGCAACGTCAAAACCAATCGCCGTTTTTTGCAAAACACGGTCGCCGGACGTGAGGCGCATTTCAGACTGAACCCAGTCCATGTGATTAACAATCGCCCGATGGGTATTCCCTGCGCCTTTGGGCGTACCAGTCGAGCCAGAGGTATAAATCAGGTAAGCGAGCTGTTCGGGCAATAGAGGACCAGAACGTTCCTGATCGTCTAATGGTGTGTTGTCCTTTGTGCGTATGGTTGTCTCGATCTCAGGACTGTCCAGAGCAATTACTTGCGTCACGCCAGTCATTTGATCAAGGCGCTTGAGCTGTGCGGTCGTCGTCAGAAGAGCCTGAGCTCGACTGTCACGCAGCATAAAGGCCAGGCGCTCGTCGGGCACCTCTGGATCTAGCGGAAGATAGCCTGCACCGGCTTTAAGCGCCCCAAGCATCGCCACAATCATTGAGGGATCGCGATCAATCAGGATCGCGACAATACTGTCGTTTTGAATGCCTTGTCCCAAAAGATGCCGCGCCAATTGATTGGAACGCTGATCGAGCTGGGCATAGGTGAGGGTAGAGAGAGAGTCCGCGGACAAAGTATCAGACTGTTGATGAAACGGTTGGTACATCAACGCAACAGCATCAGGTGTACGCTTGACTTGTTCATTAAACCTGGACACGAGTGTGAGTGGCTCGGGTGTCAGTTCACACAGTTTTCCCGCACTCTTTTGAATCGTTTCTTGAGTTTCCTCAACCGTCATCCAGTTCAGTTGGACGACTGGGTGCTGAGGAGTTTGTTGCAAACCGTCAAGTATTTGGATAAAAGCTTGTGCCCAGCGCTCTACGCTGACTTGCGCGAAAAGATCTGCGTCATATTCAAAAACACATTCCATCGCGCCGTTTTCAAGAGGCGTTAGATAAAGCGTTAAATCAAATTTCGCGTGCGCCAGTTTCACGGGCTGTGTCGCGCATTGCAATCCAGCTAAATTAAGTGAAAGGGGTTGATCGGTCTGAAAGGCGAGCATCGCTTGAAACACGGGTGTTTGACCAAGCGACCGAGGAATATTCAGTTCCTCGACCAGTCTTTCAAAAGGCAACTCCTGATCACTCAGTGCCGCGGTGAGATTGCTACGTGTTTGTCTGAGTAGGTCAATGCCGGTTTCGCTCGGAGAAACCGTCACTGGGACCACTACCGTATTGACAAAGTAGCCCACCAGAGATTCAGCCTGGCGTGAAGTTCTGCCACCGACAGGCGAGCCGATGACCACAGACTCTTGACGCGACAGGCGCGACAGCAAGGCGGCATATCCAGACAATATCGCCGCAAACAGGGTGGTTTGTTCCGTACGAGCAAGTGTCTCTAAGCCCTGAACGACCGAGGGTTGAAGTTGTTGGCGAACATAGCCGGCACGTTTTTCACGGCTGTTTTTTCGCGGATAATCCACGGGAAGGCTCAGGTACTCGGGTGCGTGAGCGAGTCGTGCTTTGGCGCGTTCAATTTTTTCGTGCAGCCCGTACTCGAGCGTTTCGTGATGCCAGGCTGCCCAGTCGCTGTAATGAATATTGAGTGGCGCCCAGTCAGGAGTTCGACCATCCAAGAAAGCCTGATACGCCTGTTCGAGTTCAGCAAAGAGTTGAACACTCGAAATCCCATCTCCTGCCTGATGATGAAGCGTCACGACTAAAACGTAATCATGTGGCGCGAGCTCTAGCAACATGGTGCGTAATGACAAGTCGCGCGCGAGATCAAAAGGCACGTTGTTCGCGTAATCGATAAAAGACTCGATGAGTGAATGATCACTTGTCTCGAATACCTGTTTTGAGTATTGCCTGTCTTGTGTTTGCTGCAAAAATTCAGAGGGTGTGAATATCTGGAGAATATTTTTCGATGTTTCCTCAGGATACAAGGTTCCAATAATCTGTCCGTCACTCGTCTCTTGCATCAGAGTGCGCAAGGGCTGATGTCGTTCCAGTAAAGCAGACAGGGCGAGCCTCAGCGCATCCAGGTTGAGAGGACCTTGAAGCTGAACGGCAAAGGGTAAGTTATAGGCGGACTTTGCGTGATCGAGTTGGCTCAGCGTCCAGAACCTTTTTTGACCCAAAGATAAAACAACGCGTCCTTCTCCGAGCTGTCCTTTACCGGGCTCAGCTTGAGAAGGTGTGGGAGCATCGTTTCGTATTTTCTGAGTGACTTGTAAGGCGAGAGCTTCTGGCGTCGGATATTCAAAAACATTGTCCAGGGTAACTTCGCATCCAAGTTGTTCGCGCAATTGAGTCACAAGGCTGATGGCGAGCAGTGAATGTCCGCCAATAGCAAAAAAGTCGTCTTCGATACCGATCGGAGTCGTCCCGGTCAGTGATCCATACAGATTACAAATAATTTGTTCAGTTGCATTTCTGGCAGCTTTAAAACTGTTTCGGTCGGTTTGAGCACCTGGCTCAGGCAGAGCGCGGACGTCGAGTTTCCCGTGGGCAGTGAGGGGCAAATCATCCAGATATTCGAAGTAGGCTGGAACCATGTATTCGGGAAGTGATCCCGAGAGTTCGGCTCGCAGGCGGCTTTGCTCTGGTTGCTCAATGCCGGAGTGTCCCACCAGATAGGCAACCAGTCTAAGCTCTCCTGAGAGTTCTCTGGCGATCACAGCGACTTGTGCAAGCGATTGAAACTTGGCAAGCAAGGTTTTTTCAATTTCACCTAGCTCAATCCTGAAGCCTCGAATTTTGACTTGGGTATCTGCGCGCCCCACATACACCATCGAGCCATTCTTCTTGCGCAACACAAGATCGCCGGTTCGATACATGCGACGTCCTGGAGTGCCGAACGGGCAAGCAATAAAACGTTCCGCAGTCAGTCCAGGGCGACCCAGGTAGCCACGTGTCACGCCTGCACCCGCAACGTAAAGTTCGCCAACTGTTTCGTCGGGAACAAGCTCCAGTGAGGCGTCCAGTATGTAATCGTCAACATTTGGAATCTGCGCGCCAATCGGCACGGAATCGCTGACTGTTAGCGAGTGGAGAGGTGCGAGTGGTGGACTCATTGCCGCACAGACTGTGACCTCTGTCGGGCCGTAGGCATTGACCATACGCCGGTTCCCGGCAAAGCGTTCTACCAGCTCGGGAGGACAGGCTTCACCCGCAACGCAAAGTGTGCGCAGCGGCGCGAGCGCGCTTTCATCTAAAAGTTTGACCAAGGCAGGCGGGAGTGTCGCATGTGTGACACTAAACTGCTCAAGGTGTTCAGCGATATTGGCGGCCGTATTCATGCGCATCGCATTGGCGGGAAGCACGAGTGTGGCACCTGCCGCAAAAGCAGACCAGATCTCCTGAACACTTCCATCGAATGCATGTGAGGCGAACTGCAGCACACGATCTCCAGACTGGATGTCCAGATATAGATCCTTGGCATGCGCCATATTCAACACGCCGCGGTGTGGTACGCCAACGCCCTTGGGATTGCCAGTCGACCCTGAGGTATAGATGATGTAAGCCAGGTTGTCCGGCAGAAGCGGTCTGAGGCGTTGAGAATCAGTGATCGTACTCGCGTCAAGCGTTTGAATATTGAGACTGACCGCAAAGTCCTCGAGGTCGATGCGCTTTTGATCACCGAGCGCCTCTTCCAGTTCAGGAACCTGCAGATATTCTGAAATTGAAATGACATGTTGCGACGCGCTGTCTTCGATCAGATACTTCAAGCGCTCTGCGGGGTAGTCTGGATCCAAGGGCAGATATGCCGCACCAGTCTTGAGGATCGCAAGCATGGCCACGATCAACTCTGGAGAACGTCTCAACAGGATGCTGACTGTTTGCTCGGTGCCCACACCTTGTCTGATGAGATAGCGTGCGAGCTGATTGGCGCGCTCATCAAGCTCGGCGTAGGTGAGTTCTGCCAGCCTGCCTTGGTCCTCGTACATGAGCGCGGCGGCATTTGGCTGCTTCAAAACTTGTGTTTCAAACAGCGCTGGGAGGTGCTGAATTGCAGGATCGAGTTCGAACGGTGTGCCTGACGATTGCCTGAGTACTTGAGATTGCTCATCAGAATCCAGGACCGCGATCGAGGCAATTGGCGTATCGGTCAAAGAGGGTAATCGCGCTAGAAGCCGATACAGGCGTAAAAGGTGATCGCGTGCCTGCTCTTCGCTGTAACGTTCGGCGTTGTAATCGAGTCTGATCTGCACAGGACCATCATCGGAGCGATCAAAGATTTGCAGCTCGACGTCGGCGATCGCGCCGGCACCTCTTGTTTCAACTAAACCAGTGGCATCTCCAAAATTGATTAGCTGATTAAATACAAGGTGGTTGATCAAGAAAGTAAAAGGTGCGTCCAGATTCATCTGGCGATACATCGAACTGATTTCGCCGTAGGGAAAGCGATTGTGTCTCAAACCAATGCGCGTTTCACGCGCAATACGCTTGGTGAGTTCGGATACCGTTTCTGTTCCTAAGACTGGTACGCGAAGTGCCACCGCATTGGCCAGCATTCCAATGATTGTTCGAGTGTTTTTGATGCGTCCTGCAGTGGGTGTTCCAACGCAAATATCGCTCCCTCCTGTCATCTTGGAGAGGTACAGCATGACGGCGGTTGCAAAGGTCGCGTAGGCGCTTCGGCTGGTTGAGACACCCCATTGCGTGATCTCGGAGTAAAGAGCCCGAGGCATATCCATCGAGACCGAGAGGGGCCTGGACAGATCGAGTCGCTTGAGGGGTTTGGAGCACAATGTGGCGGGTGATGAAACACCGGCGAGTTTTTCTTTCCAGAATACTTTGTCCTCGTTCCAGACGGGACTTGATTTGTAGTGGGCATCCTGAGCGACAGCTTCGGTCCAGCTAATGTTTCGATCGATAAATTCAGTGGCGCGTGTTCGATAGCACTCGGCCATTGCTTCAGTGAAGTACGCCGCTCCGGCTGCGTCAATAATGAGATGATGAAAGAGCGAGTAGTAAATCCAATCTTGATCGGCGACTCTGATCAGTCCAAACCGGCAATGCGGTCCGTTTTCCAGATCAATCGGTTCGAGTTCAAGTTTTTCTAATAGCTTTCTGGCATCCGCTTCAGGTTCGTTCGATGCGCGCAGATCCCATCGCTCGAGCTCGGTACCTCGGGCTGGGACGACGTACTGATACGGCTCGCCTTGCTCGCTACCAAATCTCAGACGAAAAATCTCAGTGCCGCGTACGATGCAGTCATGTGCGCTGTTCATTGCTGAGAGATCAACGGGACCTTTAATCCGAATGAATTGAGCAACGTTGTATGCTGGGCACGAGGGATTAATGAGCTGGTGGTACCAGATAAAACGCTGGGCACTGGTGAGCGGTACACGCATCTTTGAATCACGCATCACTTCTGTGTCGCCATCGCCTTCTGTAGGCTCAATGGACGCATGTCAGTCCATTCACGATCCACATATTCTGTAGCTTCGACCTTTGATCCTGAAAAGCCTGTTTCTGTCCAGCCTGCTGGGGTCGCTTTTTTTGCTGGCCACAGTGAGTATTGCCCCTCATCATTTTTGAGGACTTTAAACAGATCGCCGTCAATTGTGTAAGCATTGACGGTGGTGGGGGTGTTGGATGTCATGAATTTGATTCCGTAAGTTGAGTAAAGAATGATCTGAGCACGGCTGTTGGTTTTGAAAGCCAAGCGTATTCAGGCGTGAAGTATGGATCAAGCCTGCTCAGACATGGTGAATAAACCTCGTGAAAGCTCACACTTAAATCAAGTGTTTTGGACGAGCATTTTTAAGGGTGAATTATGAGTAATTGCGAGGAATTGTGAGAGTTATTATCCACAGCCGGTGACAATGTGGATGTGTGATTTTTGATAGGACTAAGAATGACCACCACAATCGATACCGAAGCAGTCGAAGTTTTTCCTGATACGGAACAAACCTTGCGTTTGGACAGTGCGGGCAAGCTGATTGCTTCAGCTTCCCGTTGGAGTCTTGCCGCAGCCCTGATCCCTGTGCCTTATGTAGACATGGCGGCTTTGGCTGGTGTTCAAACTAAGTTGGTGATGGATCTTTCAGAGCTTTACGGGGAAAAAGCGTCCAAAGAAGTCGTTTCTGGGGCGATTTCAGTCTTGTTGGGTACCTTAGTGCCTGTGGGTGCTGCGCATGCCACCGTAGGGGCGACTGTTAAGTTTTTCCCTGGTATCGGTACGATCATTGGCTCGGTTTCGATGGCGGCCTTTGGAGCCGCAGCGACCTATGCGGTTGGTAAGGTTTTTGTGCGTCATTTTGAGAATGGTGGCACGATGGCTAATCTTGGTGAAGCTAAGCTTCAGGCCGAACTTAAAAAAGAGTTTGTGAAAGCCGCTTCAGGCAAATAACGACCCTATTCCACTCGGAGCCGAAAAATCACGGCGCCTAAGCGTCCGTGATTTTTCTATTTTTTTATCAGACGACATGCAGATAATTGCGATTTCCAATCAGAAGGGTGGTTGCGCAAAGACGACGACAGCAGTCAATCTCGCGGCTGGCCTGGCCCAGGCGGGTCGAACTGTGCTTTTAATCGATTTGGATCCCCAAGGTAACGCAAGTGACTGGTTGGGTGTCGCAGAGGCAAATGTCGGCAGTCTGGAGATTTTTACGACCTCTCAGGCTCTGGATGGACTGATTACGCCATCAGCCACAAAGGGGGTATCCGTGATGGCTGGGTCGGGAGCGCTGTCCACGCTGGATCGATTGTTACTCACGAAGTCTGACCCTGAAACCGTTCTGAAAAAACGGCTTGCGACACTTTCGACCAAGCAATGGGACGATGTGATTTTAGACACTCCTCCGACTCTGGGCTCTCTAACTTTGAATGCTTTGACAGCTGCCGATCAATTGCTGGTGCCTGTGACGACACAAGTTTTATCCCTGTCTGGCGTGGCACAGCTGATGCAAACGGTCGATAAAATTCGTGAAAATTTGAATCCACAACTTGAGTTGCTGGGTTTGCTCCCTTCACGCGTCGATATGCGAACACTCCATGCCCAAGATGTGATCGGTGCACTCGAGGAGAGTTTTGGTAAAAAACTCCTCAAAACACGCATTCGTGAAAATATTAGGCTAGCCGAAGCTCCTTCATTCAAAGAAAGTATTTTTCAATATCGCCCCAAGTCAGGTGCGGCCGATGATTATCGCGCTCTGACGCTAGAAGTTTTGTCTCTCACGCGATAAAAGGTTTATGTATGGCAACTAGGCGCCCCAGTACAATCGGAACGAATCCCTTGAAACCGGATTCAATAAAAAACTCAAAATCTGATCAGATCAGTGCGTCTGCGATGGACAAAGCGCCTGCAGAGAAGGATGTTGCGAAGCCAAAGCGTGCGAATAAACCAAAGCCGGTCATTTCCAATCCTGAGTCACAATTGCCGCAACAGTCACACGGTACGGCAGCGCGGGTTAAACGCTCTGTGAAAGATACCGAAGCTTTGTTTGAGGAACAGCTCAGGCGTGATGAGCCCGAAGCCGCCAAGAGTGTTGATAGCCAACAGGTGCAGGTTTCTCACGTACCTGAATCTCAGCAACTGCAAGTCTCCGATCGTCACCGAGAAGCAATGGCGATTGTCAAAACATGGTCGCAATGGGCTGTGGTCGCCGGGATGACACCTGTTCCCCTAATGGACACACTCGCACTGTCGGGCACGCAGATCAAACTGATTCAATTGCTATGCAAACATTACAATGTGCCTTTCGAGCATAAAGTCGCGATTGCGGTTGCGGCTGGTCTAGTAGGTGGTACGGCAACCTCCACAATCGCTGCCGGAATCACTCGTTCGCTGATGCGAAATGTGCCAATTGCGGGACAAATCTTTAATTGGACAGTCGAGCCCGCATTATCTTTTGGCTCGACCTACGCTATCGGTGCTACATTTGTGCGCCATTTTGAAGCAAATGGCAATCTGATGACTTTCAAAGGCGAACAAATGAAGGATTATGCCGCTGAGCAGTTTCAAAAAGGTAAAAAGCTCTTTCTCAGCAAAAAACGCGCGCCCACTGCATAATCCATGCTGAATCAATCTCTGTCAATGATGCGAACTGTTTATGCGTAGTCTGTTGAAGTCCGATCTTTTTGACTTTTTGAGTCGAGAGAGTCCGCGCGAGCTACGGCGCATGATATGGCTTTCCGTTTTTGTCGGTATTACCAACACAGCATTGATCGGTCTGATCAACATGGCTGCCACCGATGTGACCAACGGCGAATCAGTGACTTGGCAGTTTTTCGCTTTTGCTGCAATGCTTGTGTTACTGCTGCTGGTGACGCGTCGATCTAACGATGAAAATATTCACAGCGCACAGAAGTTGATCTATCGTTTCAAGATCAAGATTATGAGCGATGTATTCAAGTCGAATCTTGGAAAAATCGACGAAATTGGACGCAACTACATTATGGAGGTTTTGGCGCGTGATACACAGTCTGTTTCCACAGCTGTGGGTGTCACGGTCACAACCTGTCAAGCGATCGCCACCTTGTTGTTTTTGACGCTTTATATGGCCACGGTCTCGATGACCGCTTTTCTGATTATTTTTGCTTCGACGACGCTAATTCTCATTGTGGGTGTCACTGAGCTGTTCAAAGTCACTGGAAAACTACAAAGAGTTGCAGAGCGTGAAGGTCAAGTCAATGCCATTTATGCAGATTACTTGAGCGGTTATAAAGAGATCAAGATGAACTCCGACCGCGCGTATGAAATCACGCGTCAAATGGTCAAGGAGTCCAAGAAAGTCAACGAAGAGAAGGGCGAGCTCGTTGTCACCATTACAAATTTTTTCAATAATCTTCAAATTTTGTTGTACGTCATTGTGGGCATTATGGTGTTCGTCGTACCAGCAATCTCCGCTGATTTTGCGCCTCACGTGACAACCGCTGCAACGACTGCTTTGTTTTTAGCAGGCTCTCTCTCAGGCATTATTGTCAATATTCCAAATCTTTCACAAGCAAACGTCGCTGCGCGTACATTGCAGGGCTTGGCTAAACGCTTGGCTGAAAGCGCCCAGCAAGTACCCGTTGATCGTGAGGAAATCTATGATCAGATTCACTCAATCACACTAGAAGATGTCTGCTATCAGCATCCTAGTCAAGAGAAACGTAGTGGATTTATGCTTGGGCCGATTAACTACCAGTTTGATTCTGGCAAGGTCTATTTCATTCGCGGTAACAACGGTTCCGGTAAGACGACGTTGATGCGGATTTTGATTGGTCTGTATCAGCCTAGTTCTGGACGTATTTTGGTCAATGGTCATCCGATTTCAGAGCCGACCACTGGCGCCTATCGAGATATGTTTGCAGTCGTGTTTAGCGACTTTCATTTATTTAAAACGTTATATGGCCTACCCGCCGATGATGTGCGCCGCCTGGAAGACTTGCTCAAAGTTTTTCAGATGGAGGGAAAGGTCAGCGTTCAAAATGGACAGTTCAGCTCCTTGCAGTTTTCAACTGGGCAGCGCAAGCGTCTGGCATTGATTGTGGCGTTGCTCGAAGATCGGCCTTTCATCATTTTGGATGAGTGGGCGGCAGACCAAGACCCTGAGTTCCGACAGGAATTTTACGAAAATATTATTCCGAAGCTACGCGCGATGGGTAAGACCGTCATCGCGATCACGCACGATGACCACTACTATGACAGAGCGGATCATGTCTTGTTCATGGCGAACGGCAAACCAATTAATTCCTGATAGACGGAACGATGATGAGATTTATAAGAAATGTGTATCAAAAATTCTCTGATTGGGTAGTGATCAACCTTATCCCGATGTTGATCATTTTGTTTTTGTTTATTGGCGGCGTTGTGATCTTGTATCCGCGCATCGTGATTCTAGTCCCGGCTGGTTCAGTGGGTGTCATGTATCGGGCTCTTGATGGTGGTGTTGCGCTTGATGAGGTTGTTCCTGAAGGTGTCACGTTGATACTGCCCTGGAATTCGGTTTCCCAATACAACAGCAGGATTCAGGTTCAGAGCCTAGAGCTCGATGTTTTGACATCTGACCTGTTGAAGTCAAAGGTCAAACTCAATTTCCAGTTCGAGGTGAACCGCTTGACGGTTCCGTTATTGCATAAGTTTGTCGGGCCGAATTACGTTAAGACCATGGTGATCCCCGAAGTCACTTCTGTCACGCGTGAAATGTTTGGACGATTGAGTTCAACACAGGCCTTTACTGAAGGGATCAATCAAGTTGTTCGAGATATTGCGATTACCGCTGATCGGGTGATTATTGACAAGCTGAGTCCTCCGGGCCTGACTGAAGTTCGTCTAGTTAGAATCAGTGCTGTTCAGTTGGAGTCAATCACGTTCCCGAGCGAAATTCAAAAAGCGATTGAAGATAAACTGACTCAAGCTCAGGTTTCAGAGTCTTATATCTATAAATTACAGACAGCTGAAAAAGAGGCTCAGCGAAAAGTACTCGAGGCCAAAGGAATTAAAGATTTCCAGGACATTGTCAACGCGGGCATGACAGAAAATTATTTGCGTTACCGTGGCATCGAAGCAAGTGAAAGCCTCGCGAAGTCCGATAATTCGAAAATTATCATGTTCGGGACTTCTACAGGAGGCCTGCCTTTAATCTTGGGAGGAACGTCAGGCGATGCCGGCGCATTAATTCGTAAATAATCGGAATGGAGGTTTAACTAAGCTTTCAGAGCTTATTCGATGGGTTCATCGACCGCGATGTAAACGTTGCCGTTTTCATCAAAGACCCGCAGTGTCGTATAACCGAGCTCTTCTTGTCGTCTAATCGACATAATCTTATTCAGTGTCTTGACCGAATAACGCCAGCCAGCTGGAAGATTCAGGCGCTGAGCCAAAGTCGATGCAGTTTCTTCGATTTCTTTGACCTGCAAATCAAGTGTCGCAGGTTGAAAATGGGTCATCACATATTCAACACCCTGGTCACTGGTCAACGTGTAAACCGTTGAGCCGGGCTGCCAAACATAATTCACACTTTCCGCCATTTTGATTGGATTATAGACAGTGACTTTGCTATGCCATTTGCGCCAGGTGCTGAGGTTGGTGAAAATGTCTTTGACTCCGATGTGCGCGCTCGCGATTTTCGAATAATTCATTAATCCAATCGACATGTATGGATTGGATACGGTGCTGGTATTTCTATCCATCAGCTGGATATGCGGACCGATCGGGATGATGCGATCAATTGATTGGTATGTGTTGAGTTGGGCTTTGATAGAGGCTGCGGTCGTGGCGCGGAATAAATCAGGATCGCACGCGTTGATTTTGTAGGTCGATAGGACATTTATCGTGACACTCAAAATGTGATGACTCAGTGCATAGATTGTGCAGTTGACAGCATATTTGATTGTCGAGTCATAGTCTGCGTTGAGTTTGCGCTGGTCCTGAGCGAGGGTTTTTTCCGGTATCGGTTCATATGCCAGTATTTTTTTTGTGTGAAGTGAACCTTGCGCATAGGCAAGAGCAGGCATCATCATGCCAAGCATCACAAGAGAACCGGTCCCAAATAATTTTTTCCACAAATGCATACGATATGTCTTTCTCTGGTTAAACTCTATTAATGGCAATAATTGTGAAAAGAACTCTTGTTGCGATCTTAACATTTGACGATTGAGGGATTGATGGTCTACACCGCTGCTCTTTACGTTTTGTTGTCCCTGCTGGTTGGATTCCTCGGCCGATGGAGTCGACTGGGATACTGGGGTGTTGTGCTCGTGTCCCTAGCGGTAACGCCTGCTGTCACGGGCTTATGTATTTTGTTTTTGAGTGATCGTTCGAGACATTTGACTGCTCCTGCCAGTGAAGTGATCGGTCGGTTTACAAATCAAGGTAAATAATTCACTTCGCGTAAACGCGTTGAAATCTTTTCTTTGATAACGTTTAAAAGCCCTTCAGTTTGTTGGTTCAGATAAAAATGATCACCTTCAAACCAGTGCGTATCAAAACCGCCTCGAGTAAGCTTTCCCCAAGCCTGTAGTGTTTCGCGATCCAGCCACTCGTCCTGCGATGAGCCCAGCCCGAGTATCGGACAGGACAGCATCGGCTCCAGCTTGGGACGATACTGTTCTGACAAATTAAAATCCGCACGTAACAAAGGAAGTAGTAGCTCCATCAGTTCTTTGTTCTCAAGAACGGCTGAAGGTGTTCCTTTGTATGTTCGGACGTGCTCAAGAAATTGTTCGTCGGAAAGATGTCCGATCGGAGCGCGCTTTGAAGCTGTTCCGGGGCATTGCCGCCCGGAAATAATCAATAATTCGGGTGAGCGGCCTAAACGCTCTAACACCCTTGCGGTTTCATATGCGCAAACCGCTCCCAGACTATGTCCGAATAAAATGATTGGCTTATCAGTTTCTGGCAGGATCGCCTGTGCCGCTTGATTAGCCAGATCATTGATGCTGCTGACAAATGGTTCGAGGAAGCGTGTTTCTCGACCAGGTGCCTGAATAGCGAACGCATCAATGTCATCGGAAAGAAGCTTATTCCAACTTCGATAAACGGACGCTCCCGCGCCCGCATATGGAAAACAAAACAAAGATACATTTCCGGCTTTTGATGGCGTCAGAGATATCAGCCAAGAACCATGTTTGACGGTGGTTTGTCCCATTTTACTTAATGAGTACCGCAGGAGAGGCTGGGATTGAACCGGGTACTTTGTTTAGGGTGAGTAACTGAGAAAGCAGAGTCAGCACTTCCCTCGTGTAGCTGTTTGACTCTGAGGGTACCGAATACGTTTGTCCTTGGTAGGAAACGGATGTGATGGCATGTCTCGAGGTTCGGCCTTTTTCAACAATAAATAGAGGTATCGCTGAAGAATTATCGTTTATGAGGCTAGGATTCAGTGCGATGGCATCCGAGTTCATGATCTTGATCATGCGCGGAGGGTTTCCGTTTTGTAGGTTGACCAGTGTGCCAAGAAAATCAAAGACATTACGTGTAGAGCGTAACTTGATCACTAGACGACTATCCTTGTTGACCCCGGCCGAGCTGAGCGCCGCAGCTGTCGCAGGCATTAATGCTTTCTTGGGAAGGATACCGACTGCCTCGCTATTGCAAAATGCTGACTCGGCAAAGGTGTGTCCCAACACCATTTCTTCAGATTGTTTGTTTAGGCACATGCGTGTGGTTGGCACCATTCGCACCATCTGATATTGAGTGACGCCTCCAGTTTTGACAGGCATCACCATCACGCCAGGCTGTGCTTGCGCAGCAACTGCTGCGACCAAGTTTCTGTTTAACGCATCGGCACTCATCGGCGCCGACACGACGTGTTTCTCCATCACAATCTCAGTGCTGAGGCCCGCTTCAATCAATGTATAGAGCGCCTTTTGAAACTCTTCGTAGTTCGGCAGGTAGGGATTGTTGAAGTACTTGGAGATGACGACGTTATTCTTGTCTCGCAATTCAATCGTGTCGATCACCAAAGAGTACAAAATGGACTTGGGACCGACTTGATTGTTCGTCAGGCTCGCGACAACCTCAGGCCGGATGTCGCTGAGGAAAGAGCTCATGAATTGCGAGTTATCCAGCGAAGACTGCGTAAAGTTAAAGCCACTGTTCACACTCAAGCCGACGCTTGGGGCAAAGGTCGACAGACCAGCTGACGGGTCCGCAGAGAAGAATCCGCTCACCGAACCAGGCGCGTTGCTGTAAATGTTGGTACCCAGACCCGCATTGACGCCCACACTGCCTGTGCCGATAACCGAAGGCATATCGAGAAAACTGACCGGCATGTTCTTGGATGAACGCACAATGTTCAGTAAGACGTTATCGTTCGCGTAGCTTTCAAGGACTTCGCGATAGGCCGCTGACATGTCCCTGAATGACGATGATCCGGTGGGAGCGCAGCCGGACAGCGCGACGACCGCCGCGATGGGCGCCAAAATGAGTTTCTTAAACATATTGCTCTTCTTGATGAGTGTTGGTGGCAGGTGCGTTTAAATCACATGCCATTTTCCCGTATCTCATTCGGTTGAGCGTGGAATATCCGGAAACGAGCTCTCAAATGCGAGTAATTGAGAGGTTTTGGACCTCTCGCAACCGATGCTCAGAGCTTGGCGCCACAGTCCCGACAAAAGTGGTCTTGTTTATCCAGATGATCGGCTTCGCACTCGGGGCAAGTGACTTGGCTATGTCTGCGATGGTTTCGTGTGCGAGACATTTCAGCGGTGACGATGCCAGTTGGTACCGCGAGTGTGCCCCAGCCCATGAGCATCATGGTCGATGCAATCAGTTTGCCCAGATCGGTCTTGGGAGTGAGATCGCCAAAACCGACGGTAGTCATAGTTGTGATAGCCCAGTAGGTTGCGATGGGGATACTCGTGAAGCCATGTTCGGGACCTTCCACCACATACATGAGCGTGCCCATCACTAAAACTACCATCAAGACAAACGAGAGGAAAACAAGAATTTTTTTACGGCTGGCGCTCAGCGCATTGGCCAAATGCGAGTATTCCTGCATGTAGGCGGTCAGCTTAAACACGCGAAAGATCCGGATCAGGCGAAGCACCCGTACATCGATCAAGGCATGCAGCTCGGGGAAAAACAAAGCAAGGTAGGTTGGTAAGATCGCGAGCAGGTCAATCAGTCCAAAAAAACTAGTTGCATATTTTCTGCGGTTTTTTGCGCAATACAGGCGAGCCGCATACTCCACTGTAAAAATCGCAGTAAAGAGCCATTCCAGCCCAAAGAGCAAGGAGTGAAAAGAGCGGGCGATTTGCTCCACGCTGTCGACTATAACAATCACAAGGGAGAGCAAGATCAATGCGATCAGCGTTTTATCAAAAAGTCGACCTGCCGCCGTTTCATTGGTAAAGATCAGTGTGTACATCCGATCTTTTAAAGAATGTGCAGCGCGTGTCATCGCGAGGCGGCCTCAGATTGTTGGGCGATATCAAGTGCCACAGCCCGACCGCTGAGCCAGGCGCCTTCAACTTTTTCTGTACTGGTCCAGTCTCCGCATAAACCCAGTTGCAGAGATTGGTCGAAAATATGCCCATGGTGCGTGGCGTGGCCGAGTCTTGCGTATCGCCACAGATGGGTTTGATAGATTTCTGGTCGAATACCGGTGAGCTTTTCAAAACCCTCTGTGAGTAAAGGTGCAGCTTCGTCCTTGGTCAGATTTTCGTGCGCGCGGCTCCAGTCCGAGGTCGCATGCGCGATCCAGGCTTCTTCGGATTGTCGCTTGGGTTTGCTTGAGCTTCTGGCGATCCAGCTGAACATGCCCGTATTGATAAAGGCAGCATCAAAATCAAGGGCCAGACGCTTGTGCGCGTAGACCATCAAGGCCCAGGTCGGGACCATGACAGCATCCCTGCAGCGGTCAAACAGGAGATTCGAGTGCGGTTGCACCAGCGGCTCGGCTTGTTTAGAGGGGATTGCGAGTATGACGATGTCAAAGCGGGTTTCATGCAGGCCGTGTTCTTTTGAATGTAATTTCCAGATTTTGCCTTCGCGCAGCAGCTGATCGATCGTGGTCGAAAAGTGGATCGTCAGATCTTTCGCCAAAAATTTAGCTGGCGCTGTCATCGACGGTGTGCCGACATAGCGACCCATTGAGGGTTTGACAGGCTGCCAGCCCTGAGCGTCATAGCTCGTGATCTGCGCATCCCACAGCGCCGCGGCGCCTGCCGCTTGCCAGACCTCGATTTGACGTTGAAAGGCGGGGTCTGTTGCCGTGAAATATTGGGCACCGTGATCGCAGGCCCAGGATTCGAAGCTTCGGGTACTCATGCGGCCGCTCACGCCACGACTTTTTTCAAAAAGCTGGACGAGGTGTCCCTGCGCGGTCAGCGCCTGGGCGCAACTCAAACCTGCGAGACCTGCTCCAATAATTGCGATGTTGCGTGGCTGAGTCATGTCGAGAGGAATTTCCGATAAGGGTAGAGGGTTTTTTGTCATTTTATGGCTTTCGCGCAGGTCGCGAGAACAAACTCAGGATTCTTCAGGGGATAACCCTTGTAGACAGTATTGATGGGGCGGTTTATCAATGCGCATTGCTGCCTTACAAAATCAAAAAGAGGACTAAAAAATGAAGAGATTTCTTAAGTCGCTGGTGTTGGGTGCCTGTGTGTTGGGGGTGAGCGTTGGCGCCCTTGCGCAAAGCTATCCCAACAAGCCTATTCGCATGATCGTCCCGTTCCCTCCTGCTGGCGCCGCGGACCAGACGGCAAGGATCGTCATGAAGGCTTTATCCGAAAGTCTCGGACAGCCTATTATTATCGACAACAAGGCTGGCGCTGACGGGGCGATTGCAGGGTTGGCGGCGATGAACGCTCCCGCGGACGGTTACACGCTCCTGTTCGCGACGACCACAGGCTTGAACGGCGCGCCCACGATGCGCAAAGTGCCTCCATATGATCCTTTGACTGCGTTCACGCCGATTTCCATGGTTGGAAAATTCGGATTTTTCATGTTTGTGAACGCAGATGTGCCCGCCAAAACGATGAAAGAGCTGATTGCCTATGCGCAAGCCAATCCGGGCAAGCTCAATTATGGAAGTGGCAATGGAACCAGTATTTTGACGACAGCCCAGTTCGCTGAAGAGTCCAAGCTCAAAATGGTGCATGTACCATACAAGGGTGATGCTCCCGCGACGGCTGATTTGATTGCCGGACGAATTCAGGTCCTGCTGGCCACGCCTGGAAACGCTCTGCAAATGGTGCAAGAGGGGCGATTGAGAGTATTGATGGCCTTGTTGCCCAGTCGTAGTCCCTTGGTTCCTGATGTGCCGACTGCTGACGAGTTGGGCATCAAGGGGATGACGATCGTGCCTTGGGCGGGCTTATTCGGACCGGCCGGTTTACCCAAAGATGTGGTTGATCGTGTGGCAAAAGCGATGAAAGAGGTCGCTGCCCGCAAGGACGTGCGCGAGCAGCTTGACCGGATTGCATTTGAACTGCAAAGCTCAACCCCACAGGAAATGGCTGCATTCAACAAGTCTCAACTTGAGATTTGGAAAAAAACAGCAGACGCGATCAATTTAGAGCGCAATTGATATGCTGCCAGAGGGTATCCGTTCCAGACTGATTCACGATGTCAATGGCATTACCCTGCATATCTTGGAGGCCGGGTATGACGTGCCTGGCCGCCCGCTTGTCGTGATGTTGCATGGTTTTCCCGAGCTGGCTTACAGCTGGCGAAAGGTGATGCTGCCGCTCGCGAGTCAGGGCTATCACGTCGTGGCCCCAGATGTGCGTGGCTACGGAAAAAGCGGCGGGGCGGGGGTGTCTTATCACGATGATTTGCGCCCCTTCAGTACCTTGAATAAAGCCCATGATGTCCTGTCATTGGTTGCTGCGTTGGGTTATCGCAGCGTTGCCGCCATCATTGGACATGATCAGGGCTCGCCGCTTGCCGGTTGGTGCGCGTTGATGCGTCCCGATGTGTTTCGTTCCGTGGTGATGATGAGTTCCCCGTTTCGTGGCGGACCCGTGGCGCTCCCATTCAATACGGCCAATGAGGGGGTCAAGCCCTTTGCACCCAGCCAGATTGACGAGGAGCTCAAACAGCTCGATCCTCCCAGAAAGTATTACATGCGTTACTACGCAACTGAACCAGCAAACGAAAACATGTGGCATGCGAAACACGGCTTGCATGATTTTTTGCGCGCCTACTATCACATGAAAAGTGCGGACTGGAAGCAGAACAAACCATTTCGTTTGAAGGGACTGACGGCAAGCGAGTGGGAAAAACTGCCGCGTTATTACGTGATGGATCTGGATCAGGGCATGGCCGAGTCTGTCGCGCCAGAAATGCCTTCGGCTCAGGCAATCTCGGCATGCCAATGGCTCACCGAGACTGAGCTGAAGTTTTATGTCGATGAATATGCTCGCACGGGATTTCAGGGAGGCCTGCAAGGTTACCGAACCAATCCGGGTGACAAGGACCTAGGAGTGTTCGCGGGTAAAACAATCGATGTGCCGTCCATATTCATAGGCGGTCAGCAGGACTGGGGGGTATACCAGACGCCTGGCGGTCTGGAGCGTGTAGAGGGGTCGTTGACCACGCGTTATCAAGGGACTTATCTGGTCGAGGGGGCGGGACATTGGGTCCAGCAGGAACAGCCAGAAAAAGTGTGCCAGTTGTTTCTGGATTTTCTGGAGAGAAATGCGGATGGTTGAGTTAGCATAGGTGAAACAGCCGAACGCTGTCGGTCGGTTGTGTCCCTTTGCGGAGACTCGTCATGAGCATTGTTAGCATCGATTCAGACAATACGCGTTCAGAGCATGATTTGCTCGGAAATCGCGATGTTCCATTTCAAGCCTATTACGGTGTCCATACGCTGCGGGCGATCGAGAATTTTCCCATCACGGGCTTGCCGATTTCACACTATCCAGACCTGGTGCGAGCGCTTGCGGAAATCAAGATTGCCGCCGCGCTGACCAATCAAGAGTTGGGCATGCTGGATGCAAAAAAATGTGAAGCCATTGTGGCGGCTGGCAAGGAGATTTTGCAGGGCAATCTGCATGAACAATTCGTTGTCGATCTGATTCAGGGTGGCGCGGGCACCTCAACCAATATGAACGCCAACGAGGTGATTGCGAACCGGGCTCTTGAGCTGTTGGGGCACAAGCGGGGGCAGTATCAATTCTTGCATCCCAATGAAGACGTCAACATGAGTCAGTCGACCAATGATGTCTATCCGACATCCCTCAAACTGGCGACATACCGCGGCTGTCAGCGTTTGCTGACCAGAATGATCAGTCTGCAAGAAGCCTTCGAGCTCAAGGCCGAGGAATTTAAAGATATCATCAAGGTGGGTCGTACCCAATTGCAGGATGCTGTGCCGATGACATTAGGACAGGAGTTTCGGACCTACGCAGTGATGCTAGGCGAGGATGTGTTGAGATTGCGCGAAGCCTTGCCCCTGATTTGCGAGATCAACTTGGGGGCGACCGCGATCGGGACCGGAATCAATACACATCCGGATTACGCGCGTAAAGTTCGACAGCATCTGGTTAGCATCGCTGGACTCCCTCTGGAAACAGCACCGAACTTGATCGAGGCGACACAAGATTGTGGCGCCTTTGTGCAACTCTCGGGAGTGCTCAAGCGCATTGCCGTCAAAATTTCAAAGATATGTCACGACTTGCGTTTGCTCTCGAGCGGGCCGCGCGCAGGGATTGGAGAAATCAATCTGCCGGCCGTCCAGGCAGGTTCGAGCATCATGCCCGGCAAGGTCAATCCAGTGATTCCTGAAGTCGTCAACCAAGTCGCGTATGAAGTCATCGGTAATGATGTCACGATCAGTTTCGCTGCCGAGGCCGGGCAACTGCAACTCAACGCCTTTGAGCCGGTCATCGCGTATTCGATGTTTCGCAGCGTGACGCATTTAACTAATGCCTTTAATACGCTCGAGCATAAGTGTGTGCGCGGCATCACGGCCAACGAATCAAGGATCAAGGAGTTGTTTGACCGATCCATTGTTCTGGTAACCGCTTTGAATCCCTACATCGGTTATCAACATGCGACGGAGGTGGCGCAAGAAGCGCTCGTCACGGGTAAGCGTGTGTATGACATTGTGCTGGAGCGCGGGCTGCTGACCGCTGAAAAACTCGATGACATTTTGAAACCGGAGTCCATGACGATGCCGAGGTTACCGCTTCGATAAACAGGATTCCGGACATGCCAAGATGAAAAGGAATCATAAACACGTGCTGACCCGACCTAAAAAGTCGTCCGGTTTGCTTCGCAATGCGGGGCTCAGTTCGACACAGGCCTCCGATCGTTTGCAGCGGGAAGGACAAAATCTGTTGCCGGGGAGCATTCCGGTCAGCGCCTTCAAACTTGTGTTTGAGGTGATCACTGAGCCAATGTTCCTGATGTTGCTCGCGGCGGGGGGGCTTTATCTTGCGCTCGGTGACCGGGGGGAGGCGATTTTCCTCCTGGCAGTCGTCTTTGTCATTATTGGCATGACGCTTTTTCAACATGGTCGAACCCAGCGACAGCTCGAAGCGTTGAGGGAACTGTCCGCGCCGAGGGCGCTGGTGATTCGGGATGGCGTGGAAAAGCGTATCGCGGGGCTGGAGGTGGTACGCGACGATTTGCTTGTGCTGCGGGAGGGTGATCGTATCGCGGCGGATGCCCTGTTGCTTGAAGGCAGTCTTGAGGTGGATGAATCTTTACTGACAGGCGAGTCAGTCGCTGTCAGCAAACTTCCGCAAAGTAGCGACAGCGCGCCTGATGCTCAGCTTTATGCCAGTACTGTCGTCACGAAGGGGGCGGGCCTGGCAAAAGTAATCGCGACCGCGCAGGAAACCGCTGTAGGAAAAATCAGCACAGATTTGGCGGCAACCACGGAGGTTCCGTCTGTTTTACAGCGTAGGGCGCGCAGACTGATTCGCTGGCTCGGTGGCCTGGCTTTGCTTTTGGCACTGATGCAAATTGCGCTGAATATTTGGTGGAATCAGGCACCACTGTTGCCGAGTATTCTGTCGGGCATCGCCTTTGCCATGGCGATTTTGCCTGAGGAGATTCCGGTCGTTTTAACCGTGTTCCTGGCTTTGGGCGCTTGGCGGCTGGCTCAGAAAAAGGTGCTGACTCGACGTGTCACGGCTGTCGAGGCGCTGGGGGGTATCACTGTTCTGGCTGTGGATAAAACGGGAACACTGACGATGAATCGCATGACCGTCGCAGCGATCGATGGTGATGCCGGCAAGGTCTCGACATGTGCGCTGCTTGCCAGTCCGCGTGACACTGTGGATCCCATGGAGCGGGCACTTCAAGTCTATTGCGCTCAGAAACAAGATCAAGAGTCTTCAATACTGGATCACCTGAATAAAACGGGTCAAGACGCTATTCATGAATACGCGCTGTCTGCGGATTTGCTTGCGATGACGCGGGTTTATCAAACCACTCAGGCTCGTGAGTATTTCTTGGCGGCAAAAGGCGCACCCGAGGCGATTATTGATCTCTGTCAAGTGTCATCATCGGCGCGCGAGGCTGTGCATACGCGTGTTGCAGAGATGGCTGCGCAGGGGTTGCGTGTATTGGGTGTGGCGCAGGCGCGCTGGACGGCACCAGACGGGCAGACTAGTGCTTCCCATGTTTCATGGCCGGAAAGTCAGCGCGATTTCGTTTATGAGTTCATCGGACTGGTAGGTTTTGAGGATCCTCCTCGCCCTGAGGTGCCCGAGGCCTTGGCGCAGTGTCAGCGTGCAGGTGTCAGGGTCATGATGATGACGGGCGATCACTTAGCGACAGCGGTCGCGATCGCGCGCAAGATCGGTTTGTCTGAAATGCCAGTGACCTTGACGGGACCGGAGCTTGATCAGTTAAGCGACGAAGAGCTCAAACTACGCTTAAAAGAAGTCAATCTGTGCGCGCGTCTCAAGCCGACTCAAAAACTCAGGCTTGTGAAGTTATTACAAGCTTCGGGCGAAGTTGTCGGCATGACGGGAGATGGTGTGAATGATGCACCTGCTTTGCGCGCAGCCGATGTCGGCGTGGCCATGGGGGAGCGGGGCACGGATGTGGCGCGGGAATCGGCAGCGCTTGTTTTGTTGGATGATAGTTTTGCGAGTATTGTCGCGGCGATTGCACAAGGCAGAAGGATTGACGACAACATTCGTAAAGCGACTGGTTTTATTTTTTCAGTTCATGTGCCCATCATCGCGCTTGCCCTAGTCCCTCCGGTTTTACATTGGCCGATGCTGTTGATGCCGGCGCATATTGTTTTGCTTGAACTTGTGATTGATCCTGCTTGTACGCTGGTCTTCGAGTCCGAGCCCGAAGAGCGTGATGTGATGGATCGTCCTCCAAGGGCGGCGAGCGACTCTCCATTTTCGTTCGCCGCAGTCTTTCCACCTCTGGTCCAAGGGCTTGGTGTCGCAGTTTTGCTGGTTGGTACGTATGCCTGGCTCGATGCAATAGGCTGGACTCAAGAGCTGGTTCGAACAATCGTCATGTCTGCTTTGTTGCTCAGCGTTTTGCTGATCATTCTGGCCAATCGGGATCACGCTCGATCACTTTTTGCAGGATTGCTCGTGCCCAATCGCTGGCTGCGTCGCTTGAGTCTGGGCGTTTTGATGGTGCTTGTCGCAGTTTACGCAATCCCATGGTTACGCGAGGTCTTGAAGATCACGCCTCTGGATATCATGGATCTCGGGGTGATTCTTGTTGTGATTGGAGCCTGCGCGCTATGGTTGGAATTGACGCGGTTATATTTTTTCGCGCAACACGCAACGGTCTCCACTCGCTTTGCGCTCGACCATGACAGAGGAAAGCTGGGGTAGGGTGGGTTTCAACTGTTTTCTGATGAAGCCACAGAGATTTTCAAGCGTTGCGGGACCGAGGTGTTCAATCTCGTCGAGAAAGCGATGATCTAGCATCTCCCGAACGCGGGCGACTTCTCGACGCAGGTAGCCCAGATCCACCAGCATGCCTGTTTTTGGGTCGGCGTAACCGGAGACGGTCACCTCGGCCTCGTAGGTGTGACCGTGGATCCGCAGACTGCCCTCGGTTTCGATGGTGCGGCGCAGTGTATGCGCAGCCTCAAAGTAAAACCGCTGTGAGAGTTCATAACGAGGCGTGTCCCCGTTCGGGTCGATATCTTGAGCTTGGGTCGCACGCATTAACGAATCTCTAAAACTTTGTGTGTTTGTACCGATAAGCGCCAGGAAGGATGACTCTGGCAGTACGCAATCGCGGCGCGAGTGTTGGCCAGGCGATCCGGTCCGTCCATGGCTTGCAGCAAGTAGTGCTCAAAGCGGCTCGGGCCTAAATCGTCGGGCATGAGTGCGGGTTGCGGGTAGACGAGCTTGAGCTCATGGCCCTCGCGCTGGACCCAGGGTGCGCCAGCTTTGGGACTGACGCATATCCAGTCGATGCCTGCAGGAGCCTCCAGCGTACCGTTGGTTTCGACAGCGATTTCAAAATCTTTGGCATGGAGGGCCGCGATCAATGCCTGATCGACCTGGAGGAGAGGCTCACCACCGGTCAGCACCACATAGCGGTGAGCATGACCAATAGGCCATAGCGCGGCGATCTGTTCGGCGAGCGCGTCTGCATCGTGAAACTTGCCGCCAAGGGTACCGTCCGTCCCGACAAAGTCCGTGTCGCAAAATTGGCAGACTGCGCTTGCGCGGTCTTCTTCGCGTCCCGTCCATAAATTACAGCCGGTGAAACGACAAAAAACCGCGGGCCGTCCGGCGCGCAGTCCTTCGCCTTGCAGCGTGTAAAAAATTTCTTTGACGCTATAGGTCATTGATTTCAATGCTTTAAAAATATCCAATCCCTGCATTGTAATCGCACCAACGCTATGGGTGCGGTACCAGCGGGCAAGGGATTTTTTAAAGTAAGCTTCCTAAAAGTCAGTCAGTGATCCGGGAGCAAGGTTGTGGGCTTATTTGAGCGGTTTTTAACAGTTTGGGTGGGATTGGGCATTTTGGCTGGCGTCGGTCTGGGTTTATTGGCGCCTGACGCATTCGCGCTGATCGCAGACCTGGAATTCGCGCATGTCAATCTGGTCGTGGCCGTCATGATCTGGGTCATGATTTACCCCATGATGATTCAGATTGACTGGTCTTCGATCAAGCAAGTCGGTCAACGACCCCGCGGACTTTTCCTGACGCTGGTCGTCAACTGGCTGATCAAGCCTTTCACGATGGTCGCTCTTGGGGTGCTGTTTTTTGATTACATTTTTGCGCCATGGGTGGATCCTCAAACCGCCAGCGAGTACATCGCCGGCATGATCTTGCTGGGCGTGGCACCTTGCACGGCGATGGTGTTCGTCTGGAGCCAGCTAGTCAAAGGGGATGCCAACTACACCCTGGTTCAGGTCTCGGTCAATGATCTCATTATGGTGTTTGCCTTTGCGCCTATCGCGGCGTTTTTGCTGGGCGTCACGTCCCTGACAGTCCCTTGGGAAACATTGCTGCTGTCCACCCTGTTGTATGTCGTGTTGCCGCTGATCGCGGGCGTATTGACGCGCGAGGTATTGTTGCGGCGTTCGCCTACCGCAGTCGCGACTTTTGTTTCCGCGCTCAAGCCGTGGTCGATTGTCGGACTGATCGCGACCGTGGTGTTGCTCTTTGGCTTCCAGGCGCGAACGATTGTGGCGCAACCTTTGGTGATCGGCATGATTGCGATCCCGCTCATCCTCCAGTCTTACGGGATTTTCGCGGTGGGCTGGTTGGGCGCGCGGTGGCTCAAGCTTCCTAAAGACATCGCAGGCCCTGCTTGCTTGATCGGAACTTCCAATTTTTTTGAATTAGCGGTTGCCGTGGCGATTTCATTATTCGGTCTGAACTCGGGGGCAGCACTGGCCACTGTAGTCGGGGTGCTCGTTGAGGTCCCTGTGATGTTATCGCTGGTATGGCTGGTTAACCGCGCGCGGATTTGACACGTTTAAAGCTCAGGTTGTTGCCAAGTCCATTTGCGAGCGCCAGACCGGAAAATATAAGCAATACACCCAGCAGTGTACGCAGAGTGAAATGTTCGTCCATCAACATCCAGCCCCAGAACAGACCGACAACGGGCACCAGATAGGACACCGTCATCGCGCGCGCGGGTCCGATGTGCTGGATCAGGCGGTAATACAGCACATAGGCCACGGCCGAGCAGAGCACGGCTAAAACCAAAGCGGCGCTCCAGGCGGTCGCGCTGACAGGTTCGGTCGGCCACCAGTACCAGGCGAGAGGCAAAAGCAGTACGCCGCTCGTCAGCGAGGAGCCGGTCGCATTCACAAATGGGCTGAAGCCGGACAAATACTTTTTGGCATAGCAGGCTGACAGCGCATAGCAAACCGGACCGCACACGGCTGCAATCAGTGCAAAGGTGGAGTCGCTCAGCGCCAGTTCGAAACGATCCCAGACGAGGAAAGTGATGCCAAGCAGTCCGATTAGCAAGCCCATGGCGCTTGTGAGCGTTAGGTGAATGCCCAGCCACAACCAGGCCACCAGTGCGCCCCAGAGCGGCGTCACGGCATTGATGACCGAGATGGTCCCAGAAGGAATATGCAGCGCGGCATAGGCCGACAACAGATAAGGCAGCGTCGAGTCCAGCAGACCCAGCGGCAAGAAGTTTTTCCAATGATGCACAAGCAGCCTGACTTCATTTCTAAAGATCAGGATCAATACAAGCACCAGCCCGGCGAGCATGGTTCTTAAAAAGATGAGGGCCGGCGGCCCAAATTCGGCTACACCGATTTGAATCAATAAAAAGGAACTGCCCCAGAAAAAGGACAGCAGTAAAAGCTCGAAAATACTGTGAGGACGCATGCGACATAGTATCCGCTTAAAATGCCAGAATCCCTCTGAATGCCATGTGCGAATATGGCTTCGTCAAACCCGACGTTTTTCCTATTGGCTATGACCTACCGAAATTTACTGTGGTTTATTGTTGCCGCCGCAGTCGTGCGATTGCTCTTGCTCGGCTTTTCGCCCCTGATGGACACCACCGAGGCCCGCTACGGCGAGATTTCACGGATCATGGTCGAGCTCAACGACTGGGTGACCCCCTGGTTCACCTACGATGTACCGTTCTGGGGCAAGCCCCCCCTGGCTTTCTGGATGTCCGCGCTGAGTTTTAAGATCTTCGGCATCAATGAGTTCGCCGCCCGTTTTCCGCACTGGCTGGCCGGCATGGTGGTGCTGTGGATCATGTGGGGAATGCGGCCACGCAGCGGTCCAACCGGCGCGACTTATGCGATCGCGTTGTTAATGGGTTCGGTGATGTTCTTCGTCGCATCTGGCATGGTGATGATGGACATGGCCCTGGTGATCGGGACGACGCTCGCCATGCGTGGTTTCTGGAATGGATTGCACGGAGAGGTCGCACGCAGAGGCTCGGAGCGCTGGCTGCTATTCATCGGCCTAGGGATCGCCTTACTCGCCAAGGGACCCGTGGGCGTGGTGTTGACGGGTCTGCCATGCGGGATTTGGGCGCTGGTGTCAGGTCGTTTGCTTACGATCTGGCGTGACTTGCCCTGGATACGGGGTGTGTTGGTGACGCTCGCGATCGCATTGCCCTGGTATGTCGTGGCCGAGTTGCGCTCGCCAGGCTTCATCAATTATTTCATCGTCGGCGAGCATTTCCATCGATTCGTGACGCCAGGCTGGAAAGGCGATCTTTACGGAACGGCGCATGACTATCCCTACGGCACCATTTGGCTGTTCATGATGGCTGATGTGTTGCCCTGGACGATTCTGTTCCCGATCCTCGCATGGCAGACACGTCATGCGAAAGCTTCGAGTTCGGCAAGCGCTCAGACAAATGTTTCCAGTGCTGCCACGGGTTCTGCTCGCGCGACTCCCGGCTCCGCAACCCCGGCTTCTTGGCGCAATTACCTCCTGTTGTGGGCGTTTATGCCTGCTGTCTTTTTTACGATGGCCGGAAACATCATCTGGCCCTATGTCATGCCAGGTTTGCCGGCGCTGGCTTTACTGGTGGGGGGCTGGCTCACAACGCGGGTCAATCAAAACCTCGTACGGACCAATCTCGCTTTAGGTCTGACCCTGACGATGTTATTGGCGGTCGGCTTCAACGTCAGCATGCCTTTTACGGGGCGCAGTAATGATCTTGCCGCCAAGACTTTGATCGAGGATTATCGGTCCAGGGACCCCAAGGGTCTGCCTTTGATTTATCTGGGGCATCGGCCATTTTCAGCGGCTTTCTATAGCCAGGGTCAAGCTCAGCTTGAGAAGACGCCTGAGGCCCTGATCAAGCGACTGGAGACTACGCCGGCCTATGTGGCGATTCGGACTACTGATCTGGACTATATGCCTGCGGCCCTGATGAGTGGTCTTGAGCGATTAAGTACCCAAGGTTACTTCACGTTGTTTTTGAAGAAAGGTGCTGTGGTGTCTGGGGTGGTGCCTGGGGTCGCGCCAGCGGCAGCGCCAGGGTCACCAGCCAGCAAATAATCAGCATCAGTGCGGAGCCCGCCAGTGCATAGAGCAGGCCTCCCCATTGGTACAACAAACCGGAGAGCAGGGTGCCGATGAAGCGGCCCAGGGCGTTCGCGGCATAATAAAAACCGACGTCTTCGGCGGCTTTTTCAGAGCCGGCATACGCCAGTATCAAGTATGAGTGGACCGAAGAGTTCACCGCGAACGCGAATCCAAACACACCCAGACCGACCACGACGACCCACTCAAGATGACGCACGTCGAGCCAGACAAGCGCGCAGAGTAAAAGTGTCACCCCAGCCAATATGGCGGACCAGAGTCGTGCGGCCGGTACCTCGGTACTCAGTCCGTCATCGCTGCGACGAACCAGTGAGGGGGCGATCGCCTGAACAAAACCATAGCCGATCGTCCATGCGGCCAGAAAGCCGCCGACCATCGTAAACGTCCAGCCAGACGCGTAGAGAAAGACGGGGACGCCCACCACAAACCAGACATCCCGGGCGCCAAACAATACGACTCGCGCTGCCGCAAGCAGGTTGATGCCGCGATTTTTGGCAAACAACTCTTTAGCGGATTTGGAGGCTTTGCTCTTGCCCATCATGGGAGGCAAAGAGGAGACAACACCAATCAAAATAACCGCGAGTAAAGCGGCCATCGCCCACAGCGCGCCCTGGAAACCCAGTTGATCCAGCAACAGACCACCCAGAAAGAAGCCCACGCCTTTCATGGCGTTTTTGCTACCAGTGAACCAAGCGACCCATTTGAATAATTGACCGGAGGCCTGACCCGCTGTGATTTTGATGGCGGATTTACTGGCTGTTTTGGTCAAGTCTTTGGCGACACCACACACCCCTTGCGCGAGAACGACCCAGGCCACCGACATCGCGGCAGTCCATTCGGGCGAGAGGGCCGAGAGCAATAAAAAACCCGCGATCTGTGTGACGAGTCCCACCATCAGCATGCGCGAGATACCAAAGCGCGTGGCCAGCCAGCCTCCGAGCAAATTTGCCACCACACCGGCCGCCTCATACAGCAAAAACAGAAATGCAAGTGTGAAGGGTGAGTAACCCAGACGGTAAAAGTGAAGCAAAACCAGCATACGCAAGGCGCCATCGGTGAGGGTGAATCCCCAGTAGGCGGAGGTCACAATGGCGTAGTTGCGGGCGGCGTGTGTGGACATGGGCTTAAATACCTTTGACTTGCATATGACAGGCGAGGTCGATCATGCGGCAGGCGTAACCCATTTCATTGTCGTACCAAGCGTAGACTTTCAGTAAGGTTCCGTCCGTGACCATGGTCGAGAGCGCATCGACGATGGAGCTGCGGGTGTCACCCGCATAATCGACACTGACCAGCGGGCGTGTCTCCAATCCCAAAATGCCTGCCAGCGCGCCCGCAGCGGCCTGAGCAAACAAAGCGTTGACTTCTTCGACGGTGGTCTCACGTTTGAGCTCGAATACGCAGTCGGTCAACGAGGCGTTCAAAACAGGCGCGCGCACGGCATGACCGTTGAGTTTGCCTTTCAAGTCAGGGTAAATCAACGTGATCGCGGTCGCGCTTCCTGTGGTCGTGGGCGCCAGGCTTTGCATGGCGCTGCGCGCGCGCCTCAGGTCTTTATGCGGGGCATCGACCACGAGGTTGGTGTTGGTCGGATCGTGGATAGTGGTGATCTGGCCATGACGTATGCCGATGCTTTCATGAATGACTTTGACGACGGGCGCGAGACAGTTGGTGGTGCAAGAGGCTGCCGTCACAATGTTGTGCTGAGCGGGGTCGTAGAGGTGCTCGTTGACACCCACCACCACGTTGAGCACATTGCCGACTTTGACGGGAGCGGCGACGATGACGCGTTTGGCACCCCGGTCAAAGTGACCTTGAATGGCCTCGGGCGTTAAAAACTTCCCTGTGCATTCCAGGACGACTTCGACTCCCAAATCACCCCAGGGGATATCGCCGGGGTTGGCATGAGAGGAAAACGAGACCGCGCGCTGACCGATACGAATCGTGTGATCGCCTTCGGCCTCAATGTGCTCTCGCCAGCGACCTTGTACTGAGTCAAAGGTCAGCAAGTGCGCGGTCGCGGCAATTCCACCTTTGAGTTCGTTGAGGTGCACGACCTCGAGCCGATTGTCACGGCGAGGATCATCGATCGGGCGATGAGCAGCTCCAAAGGCCGCTCTGAGTGCCAGGCGGCCGATTCTGCCCATTCCATTGATACCGACTTTCATTTTCATCTCTCCATCGTTGCTCAGTCCAGATTCCGAATATTTATAAAACACTCAGATTGCAAAATCATGACAGCGTGATGACAGACCGCTTGGTGAAAGCGCTAGAATGCTGCGGCAACCTTTTATTGTCGGGCAATGACTGCCTGATATCTGAGACCTGGAGCCCTTCGGCATGAAGCCTTTCGCTTATCTTAACAACTGGCACATTGAGCAACCCGCGACCCGCTTTGACCGGGCGATTCGCGATAGCGGTCTGCCGTTAGTCGAGTTTCGAACCAACTTTGGCGAATTCCCGAACTCGACAGATTTTTCAGGTGTGTTTGTCGGGGCCAGTGTGGCGGGTGCGTACGATCAGGAGGAGTGGGTCGCTCAAGCGCACGATTCCGTGCGTCAGCTTGCGCATGCCCAAGTTCCCATGCTGGGCTTGTGCTTTGGAAGCCAGCTTTTGGCGTCGGCCCTGATGGGCCGCGATCAGGTCTTTAAACGTGGCTCACGCAACACGGGATACTCTGAAGTCGAGTTTACGGACGCCGCCAAAGGGGATCCTTTAACCAAGGATTTCCCCAAGCGGGTCAGAACATTTCACTGGCATGGCGATGAGATTAAAGCCGATCATCCGGATATGCTGATTTTGGCGCGCAACGGGGATTGCGGTAATCAGATCTGGAAATGGAAGCATGGTCCAGTATGGGGGATTCAACCCCATCCGGAAATGGATCGCACGCAAATCTGTCAGTTTCTGGAAAAAAACAGAGACTGGTTTCTCTCGGAGGGCAAGGATGTCGATGCCCTGATTGAAAATGCCGAGGAAAATGAACAGCTCGGCGTGATCTTTGAGAGATTTATGAAACTGGTCCGTGAAAACCAGGCCTAACCAGGTCTAGCGAAGTGGACTCTGGGCGGCACAAGACTGCAACCACTCAAGCGACACGAAGTCCAGCGCGCGCTTGTGCGTGGACTCAAGAAATACCTGAGGCGCGACGCCCGCTTCGAACGCCTCTTTCCACCTCAGCGCACAGAGGCACCAGCGATCCCCAGGTTTGAGCCCGGGGAAGCGGTAATGCGGCATAGCTGTCGTCAAATCATTGCCGCGCTGTTTTGAAAACTCCAGAAACTCTTGTGTCATTTTGGCGCAAATGACGTGCGAGCCCAGATCGTCAGCTTGCGTGTTGCAGCAACCATCTCTGAAATATCCTGTCAGTGGGTCATATGAGCAGGCGATGAGTTCGGTGCCAAGTACGTTCATAAGTTGATTCCTTCGTGTTGTGCCACTTTTTCCAGCGCATGCTCAAAGAGTGCCCTGGCAGAACCTGAGACTGAAGTGAGGTATGCGTGCAGATGGGCGTCTTCCGCGCTTTTATTCAGACATTCCTGACTGTACTGCTCAAAGCTGGCAAGCTGGGCGATGATTTCAGCCACATGACGCGGACATTCGCATAAGACGTTGTTGGAGATGCCCGCGACACGGGCCAGAGTCTCGTCCGAGTACTTGCGAGGCGGGATCATGGACCCGGGGGTGACCTCGCGCAATGAATGATTGGCATCCACCATCAGTACGGAGCGAATCAGTTCGGCGAGCTCATAGTCAGTAATGGGTTCGCGTCTCACAAGCATGCCTGCGGCCCGCATGGCGTGTGCGACCTGGTCGCGTCCGTAGTTGTAAAGCACGATGATTTGAGGCGGGCTTGATGGTTGGTTGACGCGTAATTGAGCGCTGATGGCTTCAATGTCTTGCATCACGATTTCATGCAATGTATTGACTTTAATCAGCAGGATTTCCGTGGTGTCCTTGAACGCGCCAATTTTTGCAACGGCAAGATCTGCAAATATGTCAGTGATTTCCAGGCTGCTGCCTGGCAAATTGAGCGCGAACTTCTTGGCCTCAATTCTTCCTGCGAGTCCGAGACCAATCACGGCGATTTTGACGCTTTGCGCATGCAGCCGGCTTGTCTCGAGTGCCTTGCCATTGCGGTGTTTATTGTGCAGCTGACTCAGTGCCTGAGCACTCATATTCGCGATCGTACTAATTGCGTGACCTTCGTCGCAGAGTTGTTTGATGAGGGTCGCCCGCAAGAGATCCTCTTCACCATACATTCTGTGTTGGCCTTCCGTTTTAACGGGGTGAAAGGCACCGTAGCGCGACTCCCACACTCTCAGTGTCGGAACGGGGATGCCTGCCAGTTTTGAGATTGTCCCGATCCGATAACAATGGTTTTTTGAGTCTACGGCCATAAGATTCTCTGCAAAATCAATAATTGAATAGATATTGAATAGATTACAGCACATTTTTATCAAAAAATATTAGATTAATATAGATAAATGAAGGAATTGAATAGAAATTAACGTATATTAAGGTTCTGAACCTACTCGTCACATGACAAAGGATTGAAAATGAGCGCCAACGAATCCAAGCATGCTCTGAGCCTTGTCGTATTGCTCGCCGGGTTACCCAACGGTGAGGCTTTGACCACGCAAGATCTCGCCCGACATCTCGATTTGTCGGTTTCTTATGTAGAAAATTTGCTGAAAGGTTTGCGTACGCGCCAACTGCTGAAGTCCAATCGTGGCCCACGCGGTGGGCATCGTTTCGACGGCGATTTGAATAGTTTGAGCGTATGGGATGTGGTGTCGATTTTTGGAGGCGCCGAATTGCCTCCCGCTGAACCCAGCGAGCACGGTCATGTCACGGCCTGGCTCGAAGCCGAATACGAACACATCAAGAACGAGTTCTTAAAATCCGTACCACTCGTGAAGTTACTGGGTCGTCCAGGTGAAATAGACTTCTCTCTCGAATGGGAGCTGACGGCGGATGATTTCAAGCCCGTGCTGGACACGCTGGCTCTCAACGCGATGGATGAAGATGAAGACTACGCACAATCCGAGCGAAATCTCAAGAATCATCGAGATGGCGTGGGAAGATCGTACGCCCTTTGAGGCCATCGAACTTCAGTTCGGGTTGCGCGAGGCGCAAGTGATTGCGCTGATGCGCAGTCACCTCAAGCTCTCATCATTCAAGCTGTGGAGATTGCGTGTGACAGGCCGCCGAACCAAGCACGCTTCGAGGCGTCCCGCAGAGATGAAAGACTCCGGCAGGCACACGGCTTGCCTGGGGCAGCCTGCTCGCCATCGTTGACAAACATTTCGTTGACATACATCAAACTTAGGAAACCTATGCAAGAAGATCAGCGATGCTGCGGTTCGGGTACCTGCATCATCAACGAGGAAGGGGTATGCTGGTGCGGTCAGCGCTGGGATGGCGAAAAGATGTGTTTCGACCCACCAGCGCCGGCATCAGACGAGCCAGACGCTCAGTGATGAGTGTCCCTATCCCTTGAGATCGAGATGTCTATCCAAACACTACAGCCTCCACTGACACCAGCTTCTGCATTGAATGAGACGATTCAACAACAAGGCTTTGCTGTCCTGAGCCCGCAAAGCGTGGCTCAACTAAGCGGGGCGAGTCTCGATGATCTGAGCGCGCTCGAGGCATCCTGGCAATTTTTGGCGCCTGACCAGTATCTCAAAGACGGCGGTCGTTATCGCTACAGACGCCATGGCAGTTATGTGATCAGTGGCGAGGAAATTTCGTCAGTGCCGCATCGCGCCCATTGGCAACCGCTTTCCTACAATGCACTGCATGGTGGCATGCATCGATGGTTTGAGCCTGTCGAATCGCATGTCTCGCAATCAACGGCTTGGCAAGCACTCTTGCGTTTTTTGGGTCATGTCGCCAGCAAGATGCATGGCGCGCAGACTTGGTATGCCGAAGCGCATCAGTTTCGCATCGATACGGCAGATGGCATCGGCCGACCCACCCCTGAAGGTGCGCATCGGGATGGCGTTCATCTTGTGGCTGTGTTTTTGGTGGGGCGTCATCACATCAAAGGGGGCGAGACCAGGGTATTCGACATGAACACACCTTTCGGTCAGCGTTTTACCCTCACCGAACCCTGGTCGGTTCTTTTACTGGATGATGAGCGTGTCATCCACGAAACGACGCCGATTCAGCCTCTCGACGGAAACGGCTGGCGTGACACCCTGGTCATGACTCTCAGGTCGGGTTCCTTTCTGGATGATCCCGCACTCACTCAAGCTTGATGCTTGAAAGCATCCTTTACTGTTTCTTTTGAATTTTTCCGACTGAGTATTGACCGTTTGATTCAAACGCTTCAAATACGACCTCGTCTCCGGGGGAAAGTGTTTTGAGAAGAGCGGGTTGCTTGGCGACAAACACCATCGTCATCGGTGGCATATCGAGGGCTTTGATATCGCCATGACGAATCGTGATTTTGTTGTTGTCCAGATCGATGCGTCGCACGACGCCTTCTGCCATTGCTTGAGCAAAAGAGACGCTACTGAAGCCCAAGGCTGCCACAAACAAGCTCAGCTTGATGAGTGACTGTTGAGGCTTCATTGTTGTGCTCCCGCAGTGACATTGATTTTTCCAACCATACCGGCATCGTAATGCCCGGGCAACAAGCAAGCAAAATCAAACTGCCCGGCTCGATTGAAGTTCCAGATGATGTCTGCCTTTTTCCCTGGTGAGACATGTGCCATGTAGGGTTCATCATGTTCCATGTTGGGGTGTTTTTTCATCATTTCGGCATGCATGTCGAGTTCTTTCTTGGTGCCGATCACGAGTTCGTGCATGACTTTACCCGTATTGATGACCGTGAGTCTCACGGTTTCGCCTTGCTTGACGGTGATTTGATCGGGTACGAAACGCATCGTGTCGAGCATCTTGATTTCGATGGTGCGGGTGACGGCACTCGCATCGCCGCCGATGCCCCATTCTTTTTGTTCCTTCTCCATCGCACGATGGGCTTGGTGATTCGCCTGGTGGGCGACAGCCGGCAGAGCAACGCCCGATATCGCCAGGCTAAGGAGTAGAGGTGTCAGGATGTTTCGCGTCATGATGTGACCTGTTCGAAGATGATCAAATGTTTGAAGATGAAAAGAAGCGGCCTCAGTGCTGGTGGCCGCCACCTGAGCCGCTATTCGGTTTGCGCACTTGTGCGTTGTTGTTGTCGGGACTGACCTTTGCTGCTTGTTCCCGGCTTACGGGAGGCGTTGTGCCTTTGTATTCATAGGCCTGAGTACCGGGTGGTTGCTTGTACCAGCCCGGGTCGGAATAATCGTCAGGTTTTTGGTCTTCGCGGACTTTCAGGGTGGTGAACATACCACCCATGCCGATCGGACCATACGGACCCGTTCCCGTCATCATCGGAATGGTATTGGGAGGCAATTCCATTTCCATTTCCTTCATGTCATACATGCCGCGTTCGCCCATCACCATGTAGTCAGGTACGACTTTTTGGAGACGTCCGACGAGTCCCTGATGATTGATGCCAATCATAGTGGGGACGTCATGCCCCATCGCACCCATGGTGTGATGACTTTTGTGGCAATGCACCGCCCAGTCTCCGGGCTCATCGGCGATGAACTCGATTTGCCGCATCTGTCCGACAGCGATGTCAGTCGTGACCTCTGGCCAGCGCGCCGAGGGAGGAACAGGTCCGCCGTCTGTGCCCGTGACCTCGAATTCGATTCCATGCACGTGGAAAGGGTGGTTGGTCATTGTCAGGTTGCCGATTCGAATCCGCACCCGATCTCCCAGTTTGGCTACCATGGGAGACAGCCCGGGATACACACGACTGTTGAAGGCCCAGATATTAAAGTCGAGCATGGTGTTGACTTTTGGAGTCTTGCTACCAGGTTCAACATCAAAAGCGTTGAGCAATAAACAGTAATCCCGGTCAACCTCGCTGATGTTCGGATGCTTGCCTTTCGGATGCGTCACCCAAAAGCCCATCATTCCCATCGCCATCTGCGTCATTTCATCGGCGTGCGGATGGTACATGAAGGTACCTGGACGCTTCGCGATAAATTCATACACGAACGTTTTGCCAACCGGGATGGGGGCTTGGTTCAAGCCACTAACACCGTCCATGCCATTGGGCAGACGCTGACCATGCCAGTGAATGGTTGTTTTTTCCGGTAGTCGATTCGTCACGAAGATCCGCACACGATCGCCTTCGACGACTTCAATCGTGGGACCTGGACTTTGACCGTTGTAGCCCCACATGTTGACCCTGAAGCCTGGCGCCATTTCCCGCACAACCGGCTCCGCGACCAGATGAAATTCTTTGACACCCTCGTTCATGCGATAGGGCAGCGTCCAGCCGTTGAGCGTGACAACAGGACGGTAGCGTGCCTCTGTGCCTTCAGTCTCGGGGCCGCGCCACGGGGGCGCTGTACCCGCACTGGGTTGGTATATGGGCTCGGGTAAGCTGGCGAGCGCGTGTTTGCTGACTGCGGCGACTGACATGGTGCCAGCCAGACCAATTAGCGCACTGTGGATGAAATCTCTGCGTTCCATGATGTCTTAGTGGCCTTTGCCTGAAGAGATGTTGCTTTCGGGACCGCCGGCACTGCTTCCGGGGCCAGCGTAAGGTGCGCCAGCCAGCAGTGCGCGCATGTCGGCCAGAGCAATCCAGAAGGATTGTTTGGCTTGAGCAACAGCAAGTTCAGCCTGCATTTTTGCCTGCGCTTTGGCGATCAATTCCCAGGTACTGATGAACATTCCGTTGTAGCGGGTCAGTGCTTCTTCCTCGGCGGTTCCGTAAAGAGCGTGCAACTTGTTCAGGATATCTGAAGCTTGTGTGTGCGCGGCGCGTAAGTGCTCGCGTGCCTGTTGTAAGTCACTATTCGTTTTGAGCCGCATGCGCAGCACTTCAGCGCGTGCCTTGATGGCTTTGTCCAGGTCGTGGTTCCAAAGCATCTTGGTGCGATCAAGCGTCGGGATCGTGCTTGTCCAGCTTGTGCTGGAGCCCAGAAGTTGATCGAGTTGCTGGCGCCACTGTTCAAGCATGTCCGGGCCAACAATACGCTCGTAATATTGTGCTTGTTTTTCAAGCAAGCTGAACTGAGGGTGTCTGGCCAACAGTTCGGCGTGTTGTTGCTCAAGCGGAATCAGTAGTTCGGGTATTCCGCTTTCATGGGTCGGTTTGGGCAGGGCGTTCGGCAGGCGCCACTGATCTGAACCAATCTGCCCGAACAGTTTTTGTCTGGCATTGAATGCGGCCTGATCGGCCAGCAGAAGTTGATTGCGTGCGGACTGATAACTGATTTCAACCTCAACCAGGCGGTTGCGTCCCCAGTTACCCACCTTTTCCATGCGCCTGGCAAGCTCAAGCGAGACGCTCGAGGCCTCGGCGAGACGCTTGTGGATGTTCAACTGCTCCTTGGCCGCCACTGCTTCGATCCAGAGTTTGTGGGTGGCTTGTTGCAGACTAAGAAGCTGGATATTTCTGGCGGATTTTTCCAGTCCGCTGATAGCCTGTTCCGCCAAAAGATCTGCATGGAGGGTAAGTAACGCTTTGCGAGCGGCTTCTTGCGTGAGTTCGGGCGCGGCGCTATCTTCTTTGAACGCTCCGATATTCAAGGCGGGATCGCCGGCGGTGCGACCACGTTCGGCTTTGAGTAAATCGATATGGCCGCGTGTGTAGCGTCCGACATCGCTATTTGCATTGCGCCAGCGTTGGCTATCGGCTTGCGCCGAAGCGCTGGGCGTATGGGCGTGTGCGTGCGAAACGAGCATCGCGGCCAGAAGCGCGGCGCATGTCAAGAATGCTGGACGCAGAAGAACGTGTCCGGGACGGTCGGGAATCAGTCGCATCGTTGCCTGAACAGGATTGAAAGATAAGATAAACATGACTGTAGTGCTTGGTGGGCAAATTCGACGTGACGCGAAGATTACAAAATTGTCATGTTCGTGCTTTGGTGCGGATCGCGCACAAGGGGCTAGGGTATATTGACCGGAGTAGCGGATGCATGAGGATCCGGTCAACAAGGGGTGAGGGCAGTTGAAAATCCTGATTATCGAAGATGAACCGAAAACCGGTGATTACTTGCGCCAAGGTTTGCGCGAGGCGGGTTTTGCCGTCGATTTGATTCAGGATGGCCTGGATGGTCTGCATCACGGCATCGAGGGTGATCAGGACCTGATTATTCTGGATGTCATGTTGCCGCGCATGGATGGCTGGGGTGTCCTGCAGGCCTTGACCCAGGCGGGGATCACCACGCCTGTGATTTTTCTGACTGCCCGTGATCAAGTCGAAGAGCGTGTACGCGGACTCGAGTCAGGGGCGGCCGATTATCTTGTCAAACCCTTTTCTTTCGCCGAGTTGTTGGCCCGGGTGCGCAACGTTTTGCGAAGGGGGCGCACCGCGGTGGAGAGCGCAACGTTGCAGGTCAGGGATCTTGAGGTGGATCTGTTACGGCGTCGTGTCACGCGCGCGGGAAAACGCATCGATTTGACCCCCAAGGAGTTCGGTTTGCTGGAGTTGCTCGTGCGTCGTCAGGGGGAGGTCTTACCCCGTTCCCTGATTGCTTCGCTCGTATGGGATATGAATTTTGACAGTGACACGAACGTCATCGAAGTCGCGATGCGCAGATTGCGGGCCAAGGTCGATGAGGGGTTCGATGTCAGATTGATCCAGACCGTGCGCGGCATGGGGTATGTGCTCGAGGCCCAGCAGACTGAGAAAGGTCAGGACGAAGGATGATGCGACGGTTTTCTCTTGTCACTCGGCTGACGATTCTTTATGCACTGATTTCGGCATTGGTACTTTGTGGTTTGGGTGTCATGGTCGCGCGGGCGACCTACTTGCATTTTGTGGACCTCGATCAGGCCTACCTGCAAGGCAAGGCGAGCCTTCTGCAGGGTAGCCTCGCTCAAGTGACTGACTCTTCGAAAGTGGATGCATTGTTGTCGCAGCAGATGGACAGCCATGAAGGACTCTATGTCGCGCTCGATGCGAACCCGTCACAGGGGCCCGTTGTTCAGAACATTGATTTCTCCCCCTTGAGAGCCGCCAAAGTGTCCGGGTCCGAGACGTTTGACTGGCAATCCGCAGACCGGACACTGCGCGGTATCAAGGTCCCTCTTGAAAACGGAGAGCAATTATTGCTGGCGCTCGACACGCACCATCATGCGCATTTCATGTCGCAGCTGAATGTCAGCCTTGCCGTATATTTGCTCTTTGCCACCTTGTTGAGCGGGTTGTTGGGTTGGTGGGCGGCGCGTCGCGGACTAGCGCCACTCAGAGTGATGCACGAGCGCGCGAGGAAAATCGACGCACGGCAACTGAGTGTACGGATGCCGAGTGCCGACAGTTCGATCGAGCTTGCCGAACTCGCGCAAGGGCTCAACTTGATGCTCGAGCGGCTGGAGCGTGACTTTGAGAGACTTTCCGAGTTTTCCAGCGATCTGGCCCATGAGTTGCGCACGCCCATCACCAATCTGCTCACACAAACACAAGTCACGCTGACGCGAGATCGGGATGCGCACGCCTATCGAGAAATTCTTGCTTCCAATGCCGAGGAGTTTCAGCGTTTGGCTCGCATGGTGTCAGACATGTTGTACCTGGCTAAAACTGAACACGGTCTTGAGTTACCAAACCGAGAGCCCGTCGTGCTTGAGCGCGAGGTGCAGGCGCTATTTGATTTTTACGAGGCGGTGGCCGAGGAGTCTGCTGTCGGTCTTTCCCTGCAAGGTGCCGCCACGATCATGGGTGATCGCTTGATGGTGCAGCGGGCCGTTGGTAACCTGCTTTCCAATGCCTTGCGGCATGCCCGCAAACATTCTGTCGTGAAAGTCATCATCACACGCTTGCCCGGCGCTGTTGAATTGTGTGTCGAGAACGAAGGCGCGCCGATCGACGAAGCGTTGATGCCGCGCTTATTCGATCGTTTTTTTAGGACTGAAAAATCTCGGCCCCACCCTGAGCACAACGGGACAGGTTTAGGACTTTCCATTACACAGTCGCTCATGACCGCGCATGGCGGAACAATTCGTGTCGCTTCTGACCAAAAAAATACCAGCTTTACGCTGGTATTTCCCGTGTGAATCGTCGTTGACTAGGTCGCCGATTTATTTGCGCCGAGCCACCATCAAAACATAATTACCGTCTTTGTAGTAACCAAATCGGAAATTGAGGGGTTGCACATCCTGTCGCTGGGCGAACGCGCGTGCGAGATCGCCGTGATAGTTTTGAAAGGCTTGGTGCGCAATGACGAATTTGCCAAATAACGTGCTGTTGAACTGTTGACTGAGCGCGGTGTAGTTCAGTCCGGTTTCATCTTGCACGACCAGGGGGGCGTTGTCCAAAACAGCCTTGGCGATCATGTTGAAGTTACTGTTTTGAGGCAGATGAGATGCGGCTTTGAACAGGGTCGGGTGGACAGACATTTTTTGAATGAATTTGTAGTGGTCAGGGACGGTTTGAAGTCCTTGATTCGACAAATCGATCCTGAGGTAGTCCAGTACGATGGGCTGTCCATTTTTAGTCGCGTTAAAACGAACGGAACTCCAAAGGGGCGTTTCAGTGGAGAGTTCCTCGATCTCGCCATTCGTGTCGACTTTGATGGGTGTGACGCGCTCAATATCGAAACCTTGCAGTTTGAGAAAAATGGCAAGAAAAGTACTCGCGCCGATTTTGCCCTGGCTGGCGTAGTAGTAACGCTCCAAATATTCGGTGACGAAAAATCCGTGTGTACCGAATAGTTTCCAGGCGGAGGTGAGTTGCTCGAGGCTCTGGTCGGTGATGAGTGGAGAGTGTGCGCTCAGGTCCATTGGACGACCTGCGTGTTGCATCGCGACCATGACATAGCGTTTCGTTTGCGGAAACAGTTGATATACGGTGGTGAAATCAGGTCCGGAAAATGGATAGAACACTGTATCCGTGGACATTCCGAGATGCTGGTTTGCCCAGTTGACCATCGGTGCACCAATTTTTTTGGTGTACTCAGCCCAATTGTTTTGAACCTCTTTTGTGTAGATCTGCCATTTCAGGTTGTCGCGTACAGGATTGGGAAGGCCTCCCGAAGGCTCCTGCCCCGACAATAGTGTTGCCATGTCTCTGAGTTGAGCGGGCGTCAGTGCGGCAGGTTGAGTACTTTGTGCCTGAACAGCGAATGACAGGGCGAGTGCTAGGAAAAAGGCGGAGACTTGTCTGGATATCAAGGTCGTTATCATTGTTTTTCTGCTGTTTAGGGCGCGTTTATCTCTAAAAACGGGATTTTAGATTAAATAAATTTAGTGGTTTCAAGTACGAAGTGCAACACGGTTTAGGGACTGGTGAAACACTTCGTACGGAGTTTTAAAACCTAATCGTTTACGTGGTCGGTGATTAATACGATCTTGAATCATTTTAAGTTCATCCGC
>NZ_JAUHHF010000039.1 GCF_030410395.1 Zwartia panacis | reverse complement strand
AGATACGAAAGCTGAAAACATCTCGAACACGCAGGCATCGAACGCAAACGATGCGTACTGCAAGTAACGACTACCGGGACCGATATGATGCTCGCGCTGCATATCCGACACCATGTTTCCGATACCCCGGTGGGAGACGCCCACGCCTTTGGGCATGCCGGTGCTGCCCGAGGTGTAGATCACATAGGCCAGGTGTTCGGGCAGCAGCGGCGCGGTGCGCACCGAGTCATCCACCACCGTATCGGCAAGCAACGACAGCTGGATCTCGATCAACGGATCTTGCAGATCAATCAACGCCGGAGCCTCGATCGCAAGACTCTGTGACAACTCCAGCAAATCGTAATTGGCCTGATCCGCAATCATCACGCTTGCCTTCGCATCGTTCAAGA
>NZ_JAUHHF010000038.1 GCF_030410395.1 Zwartia panacis | reverse complement strand
AACCACACGTTAACGTCGGCACAATCGGCCACGTTGACCACGGCAAAACGACGTTGACCGCAGCGATCACGACTGTTCTGTCCAAGAAGTTTGGTGGCGAAGCAAAAGACTACTCGCAGATCGACGCGGCTCCCGAAGAGCGCGCACGCGGTATTACCATTAACACCGCTCACGTCGAGTACGAGACGGCTAACCGTCACTACGCTCACGTTGACTGCCCCGGCCACGCCGACTACGTCAAGAACATGATCACGGGCGCTGCCCAGATGGACGGCGCAATCTTGGTGGTGTCCGCTGCTGACGGCCCAATGCCCCAGACTCGCGAGCACATCCTGCTGTCGCGTCAGGTGGGCGTGCCTTACATCATCGTGTTCCTGAACAAGGCCGACATGGTTGATGATGCTGAGCTGCTTGAGCTGGTCG
>NZ_JAUHHF010000037.1 GCF_030410395.1 Zwartia panacis | reverse complement strand
GCTCCTGAGCTCTCCATCGCCGGGCAGCTCCGCGGCTGCAGCGTTCTGCGCGTGCGCCACCAAATATGCCACCAGATACTTATCCCGCGTGCCCTGCGCGGTCACCCGCTCGCGCGCAATCACCGCCACTTGCGACACACTCTGACCCAGCCCTTGGCGCAGCGCCGACTCGATCTCTCCCAACTCGATCCTGAAGCCCCGAACCTTGACCTGCTCATCGACGCGGCCGATAAACTCCAGGTTCCCGTCCGTACGCCGGCGCACCAGATCCCCCGTGCGATACATCCGGCTGCCCGCCATGAACGGGTTGGCGATAAAGCGCTCGGCGGTCAAACCACTGCGGTTGAGGTAGCCACGCGCCAGACCAGGACCCGCGATATAGAGCTCGCCCACCACACCGTCAGGCACCAGCTCCAGCGCGCTATCCAGCACATACGTGCTCGTGTTGGCGATCGGGTACCCGATCGGCACCGTGCTCGACTCGCCAGCCGACTGCGCATC
>NZ_JAUHHF010000036.1 GCF_030410395.1 Zwartia panacis | reverse complement strand
AGCTGTCGTTGCTTGCCGATACGGTGGTGGATGACTCGGTGCGCACCGCGCCGCTGCTGCCCGAACACCTGGCCTATGTGATCTACACCTCGGGCAGCACCGGCATGCCCAAAGGCGTGGGCGTCTCGCATCGGGGTATCGGGAACCTGGCAGCCGCACAGACCCAAAGTTTTGTTCTGTCTCAAAAGAATCGCTTATTGCAATTTGCATCACAATCTTTTGATGCGAGTATTTCAGAAATCATCATTGCATGGTTCTCGGGCGCGACACTTGTGATCCCAAGCGCTGATAAGCAGTCTGAGCAAGTCGCAAGATTAATTAGTACGATTAAGCGGTATAAGATCACGCATGCGACGCTGCCTCCTGCGTTGCTGGGTGAGGTGTCAGCCGAGGAACTCGAGGGTCTGCAGACTTTGGTGGTGGCGGGCGAGGCGTGCCCGCCTGCCTTGGTTCAACGTTTTGCCTCTCACATGCGCATGATCAACGGGTATGGCCCGACCGAGGTGACGGTGTGCGGCACGATGAGCGCGCCGCTCGATGCGCAGTCGG
>NZ_JAUHHF010000035.1 GCF_030410395.1 Zwartia panacis | reverse complement strand
TCTTGAACGATGCGAAGGCAAGCGTGATGATTGCGGATCAGGCCAATTACGATTTGCTGGAGTTGTCACAGAGTCTTGCGATCGAGGCTCCGGCGTTGATTGATCTGCAAGATCCGTTGATCGAGATTCAGCTGTCGTTGTTAGCCGATACGGTGGTGGATGACTCGGTGCGCACCGCGCCGCTGCTGCCCGAACACCTGGCCTATGTGATCTACACCTCGGGCAGCACCGGCATGCCCAAGGGCGTGGGCGTCTCGCATCAGGGTATCGCTAATTTGGCGTCCGCTCAAACACAGCGTTTTGGTTTGTCTCACAATCATCGGTTGCTGCAATTTGCTTCACAATCATTTGATGCCAGTATTTCAGAGATTACGACAGCGTGGTTCTCGGGCGCGACACTTGTGATTCCCAGCGCTGACAAGCAGTCTGAGCAAGTCGCCGAACTGATGAGTACGATTAACCGCTATGAGGTGACGCACGCGACGCTGCCTCCCGCGTTATTGGGTGAGGTGTCAGCCGAGGAACTCGAGGGTCTGCAGACTTTGGTGGTAGCGGGCGAGGCGTGCCCGCCTGCCTTGGTTCAACGTTTTGCCTCTCACATGCGCATGATCAACGGGTATGGCCCGACCGAGGTGACGGTGTGCGGCACGATGAGCGCGCCGCTCGATGCGCAGTCGG
>NZ_JAUHHF010000034.1 GCF_030410395.1 Zwartia panacis | reverse complement strand
GGGATTGATGAGCATTTCTTTACCCGTAAAAAGGGCTACGCAACAACATTCGTAGACCTGAGAAACCACAAAGTGTTTGACGTGGTCCTCGGACGCTCGGAACTGAGCCTGAGGCAGTATTTAAGCCGCTTGCCGGGTCGCGAGCAGGTTCAGCTCGTTGTCATGGATTTATCCGAAACGTACCGGTCTATCGTGCAAAAGTACTTTCCTAACGCCAAGATCGTGGCTGACCGCTTTCATGTGATTCGACTGGTCAATCAGCACTTTCTGAGTCTCTGGAAACAACAAGATCCGGTAGGAAGAATGAACCGTGGCTTGCTGAGTTTGATGAGACGGCATCGCTGGAATCTGAGTCCCGAGCAGCGCGAGAATCTGGCACGGTATTTAGATCAATTCCCGGTTCTTAAGTCACTGTACTTTGCCAAGCAACGGCTCAATAAGCTGCTATTGATTAGGAATTTAATGCCTAAACATGGGAGGAAATTTATGGGACGTTTGCTGAAGCTGATTGAGCAATTAGCTAAAAGCCCAGCGCGCACTTTGGCCAACACACTGACCTCTTGGTTGGAGCCGATCGTCAGGATGTGGCGCACTTCAAGATCAAACGGAATAACGGAAGGGTTCCACACTAAAATGGAAATGATGTCCCGAAGGGCATATGGATTTAGGAACTTTGAGAATTACCGGCTCAGGGTCTTGGCCCACTGCGGTTGGAACGGCG
>NZ_JAUHHF010000033.1 GCF_030410395.1 Zwartia panacis | reverse complement strand
TCTGGGTAATGTTGGGTCGCGTAAAACCCGTTGAGCAATATCGTCTGATCGCAAATAATGCCGCTCGCTCGCTCGACTTGTGCCGAATAGATTCTTCGAGCATTCATATTGGCTTTGGCGCGGGTCACGAAGAATCCACCCGCCTGATGCAGAGCATAAAGACGGGTGAAGTCCAGGTAGCCACGGTCCATGACATAGAACGCGCCAGCCTCGATCGGCATGAAGTCCAGAACGTTGACTTCGTGCATCTTGCCGTCGCTGATATGGATAAACGCTGGGATTGCGCCCCGCAGGTCCAACAAGGTGTGCAGCTTGACTGCGCCCTTGGCATGGCGAAACGGAGCCCAATCGAACAGGCTCAGACACAGATCGATCGTGGTTGCGTCCAGTGCGTAGACGGTGTTCTTCAAGTCGAGTCCGACCAAATCCGTATCGCTGTAGAGCTTGCGCGCGCGACGAATAAGCAGTGCAGCGATATCCGCCCAAATACGCCAATCGCGCGCTTCGTTCGCATCGGCCAACGTCGAGCGATGAATGCTGTGACGCAGCCCCATCGCATAGAGTTTGTTCGCGTTGGCGCCAAGAGTCACCTCGATGTCGCGCAGACTCTCTCGCCACGTCAGCTGAGCAAAAGCCATCACGCGAAACTGTTCCGCGCAAGTCATGCGACGAACGCCTGCGTTGCCGCCGTAGCGATCGACGATGCGACCAAAGCTCGTCCACGGCACGAACTCCATAATCTGCGCAAAAAGCGTCTTGCCGACGTTCATGAGACATCCCCCAGAGGCTAACCCCTAGGAAAATACCCAAAAATGATGAATTTGAATTCAAATCGGCACCAAATAAAATCGGCCGCTAGGCCACGCC
>NZ_JAUHHF010000032.1 GCF_030410395.1 Zwartia panacis | reverse complement strand
GCTGACGGCCCAATGCCCCAGACTCGCGAGCACATCCTGCTGTCGCGTCAGGTGGGCGTGCCTTACATCATCGTGTTCCTGAACAAGGCCGACATGGTTGATGATGCTGAGCTGCTTGAGCTGGTCGAAATGGAAGTGCGCGAGCTCCTGTCCAAGTACGACTTCCCAGGCGACGACACACCAATCGTCAAGGGCTCGGCTAAGCTGGCTCTCGAAGGCGACACCGGCGAGCTCGGTGAGCAGGCCATCATGGCTTTGGCCGATGCGCTGGACAACTACATTCCTACGCCAGAGCGCGCAATTGACGGCACCTTCCTGATGCCAGTCGAAGACGTGTTCTCGATCTCGGGTCGCGGCACCGTGGTGACCGGCCGTATCGAGCGCGGTATCGTCAAAGTCGGCGAGGAAATCGAGATTGTCGGTATTCACGACACACTCAAGACCACTTGCACAGGCGTTGAGATGTTCCGCAAGCTGCTTGACCAGGGTCAGGCGGGCGATAACGTCGGTATCTTGTTGCGCGGTACCAAGCGCGAGGAAGTCGAGCGCGGTCAGGTTCTGGCCAAGCCAGGCTCGATCAAGCCACACACCGACTTCACCGCCGAGGTCTACATTCTGTCCAAAGACGAAGGTGGCCGTCATACGCCATTCTTTAACGGCTATCGTCCCCAGTTCTACTTCCGTACGACGGACGTGACAGGCACGATCGAGTTGCCCGCAGACAAGGAAATGGTTCTGCCAGGCGACAACGTTGGTATGACAGTCAAACTGCTCGCGCCAATCGCCATGGAAGAAGGTCTGCGTTTTGCAATCCGCGAAGGTGGCCGTACCGTCGGCGCCGGCGTCGTTGCAAAAATCCTGAAGTAATT
>NZ_JAUHHF010000031.1 GCF_030410395.1 Zwartia panacis | reverse complement strand
AAGGTGGTTTCAAGTACGAAGTGCAACTTTGATTAATTGGGCGGGTTGGCTGAGAGTGTTCTAGCATCTCAGATTTCCAGACCGCCAAGTCAAAGTCACCTTATGAGCTACAAACATCTCAGCCAAACTGAACGTTATCAGATTTATGCACTTATGAAAGCAGGACAGAACCCAAAGACGATTGCCCAGATACTGGGTCGACATCAGTCGACAATCAGTCGGGAGGTTCTGCGTAACTCCGGATTGCGAGGTTATCGACCCAAGCAGGCTGAGACTCTTTGTCAGCAGCGAGCCCAAGCGAGTCGAAATGCCCTTCAAATCGATCATAGGACGAGAACCTTGGTCGCTGAGCGGCTGAATCTGCAGTGGAGTCCTGAGCAGATTGCAGCTTCGCTGCCAGTAAGTCATGAAACGATCTACCAACACGTTTACGCCGATAAGGCGCAAGGCGGATCGCTTTGGAAACACCTTCGTTGCCAGAGAAAACGGCGCAAGCGCTACGCCAGCGGAAAGAGTCGTCGCGGGCAGATCATTGGTAGGCGCCCCATTGCCGAACGTCCTGCCTCTGTTGAAACGCGCAGTCAGGTGGGTCACTGGGAAGGTGATACCGTAATCGGTGTGGGCCACAAACAAGCGATCGTGACACTCGTGGAGCGCAAAAGCGGGTTTGCAGTCCTCTCGCATGTCACCCGTAAGACCTCCGAGCTGGTTAGCCAAGCCATTATCACGAGCCTTACCCCTTTGGCGCAGCGCGTCATAACAGTGACTTACGACAATGGAAAAGAGTTTGCGGATCATGCTGTTGTGGATAAGGCGTTGAAATCAACGGCTTACTTTGCAGATCCGTTTGCTAGCTGGCAACGCGGTTCAAATGAAAACTTCAATGGCCTATTGCGCCAGTACATTCCTAAAAAACGCCCCTTATCGACCGTGACTGCGGATGAACTTAAAATGATTCAAGATCGTATTAATCACCGACCACGTAAACGATTAGGTTTTAAAACTCCGTACGAAGTGTTTCACCAGTCCCTAAACCGTGTTGCACTTCGTACTTGAAACCACT
>NZ_JAUHHF010000030.1 GCF_030410395.1 Zwartia panacis | reverse complement strand
TCGATTCTATCCTAGGACTGCCTGGATTAGCCATTGAGCGGGTGGATCGCCAGCTAGGCGTTCATGTCTGGGCCAAGCCCACAAGCCGACCCGCTTGTCATTATTGTGCAAGTCCATCGATACGTATTAAAGCGACTCACAGCCGAACGCTTAAGCACTCACGCCAAGGCAATCAGATCGTGTTTCTGCATTTGAGCGTGCCCAAGTATCACTGCCAGGACTGCAACCGTTATTTCCGACATCAGTTCCCTGGGGTTCGCCCACGGCTGCGCGCCACGGAGTGCTTTCGGCTGGAGGTATTTGAAGCGCACGATGGAGGCGTGAGTCAGCGCAAACTGTCAACCACACATCGCATCGGCAGTGCCACTGTTGAGCGCTGGTATCAGCACCACGTTAAGCGAAGGGTGCTTGAGCTTTCTGGCAGGGCCTGCCCGCGCATCTTGGGGATTGATGAGCATTTCTTTACCCGTAAAAAGGGCTACGCAACAACATTCGTAGACCTGAGAAACCACAAAGTGTTTGACGTGGTCCTCGGACGCTCGGAACTGAGCCTGAGGCAGTATTTAAGCCTCTTGCCGGGTCGCGAGCAGGTTCAGCTCGTTGTCATGGATTTATCCGAAACGTACCGGTCTATCGTGCAAAAGTACTTTCCTAACGCCAAGATCGTGGCTGACCGCTTTCACGTGATTCGACTGGTCAATCAGCACTTTCTGAATCTCTGGAAACAACAAGATCCGGTAGGAAGAATGAACCGTGGCTTGCTGAGCTTGGTGAGACGGCATCGCTGGAACTTGAGTCAAGAGCAGCGCGAGAATCTGGCACGGTATTTAGATCAATTTCCGGTTCTTAAGTCACTCTACTTTGCCAAGCAACGACTCAATAAGCTGCTATTGATTAGGAATTTAATGCCTAAACATGGGAGGAAATTTATGAGACGTTTGCTAAAGTTGATTGAGCAATTAGCCCAAAGCCCAGCGCGCACTCTGGCCAACACACTCACCTCTTGGCTGGAGCCGATCGTCAGGATGTGGCGCACATCAAGATCAAACGGAATAACGGAAGGGTTCCACACTAAAATGGAAATGATGTCCCGAAGGGCATATGGATTTAGGAACTTTGAGAATTACCGGCTCAGGGTCTTGGCCCACTGCGGTTGGAACGGCGTATTTAGCCGTATTTAATGAGTACTGATATTTAATGAATACTGCTCATCCCCCGATAATGGGGTAGAGCC
>NZ_JAUHHF010000002.1 GCF_030410395.1 Zwartia panacis | reverse complement strand
TTAGGAACTTTGAGAATTACCGGCTCAGGGTCTTGGCCCACTGCGGTTGGAACGGCGTATTTAGCCGTGTTTGATGAGTGCTGATGTTTGATGGATACTGCTGATCCCCCGTTAATGGGGTAGAGCCGGGGTAGAGCCTTGATGGATACTGCTGATCCCCCGTTAATGGGGTAGAGCCCAGCGCGAACGCAGGGGTTTCTATAGTTTCAGTGGTGGCCCGGGGCGGAATCGAACCACCGACACAAGGATTTTCAATCCTCTGCTCTACCGACTGAGCTACCGGGCCAACTGAAGCCCGCAATATTACACCAATTCGGACAAGCCTGCTTAATCGAGCTTTGTACTGGTCCGTTTCAGGATTGCGGAATAAAACTCACTTTCTTTGGCGAGCATCGCACTAAGCTCCTGGGGGGAAACCACAGTCACGTCCATCGCCTGATTTTCAATTTTTTTCTGGATGCTGCCGTCTTTTTGAATTTCAGCCATGGCTCGATTGAGTTTGGCCACGACCTCGGGCGGTGTGTTGGTAGGGGCAAATACGGCAGTCCAGGTGCGAATGCCGAAACTGGGGACACCGCCTTCAGCGACGGTAGGAACGTCGGCCATGGTGGCACTACGTTCAGGACCTGTAGTGGCGATCAGCTTGATCCGACCTTCCTTGACCTGTTCCATCATGTTTCCGACCAGAGAGGTAATCATGACATCAACGCGGCCCGCGACCAGGTCGTTGAGCGCTACCCCGGCACCTTTATATGGAATGTGGAGCATATTGATATTGGCGGCATCGTTGAGCGCCTCGGCGGCGAGATGTTGGGCCGAACCGTTGCCAGAGGATGCGAAATTCACCTTTCCGGGGTTGGCTTTGGCATATTTGATGAGATCACTGACATTGTTGACACCACTATTGGCCGAAACCAATACCCCCATAGATTGGGTGGTTGCCAGCGCGACGGGTTGGAGGTCTTTCAGCACGTCATAAGTCGGTTTTTTGTGCAAAAGTGGAGTAATGACGGTAGCTGGAGTGCCCCAGAACAAGGTGTAGCCATCAGGTGCCGCCTTGATGACTGAATCTGTGCCAATCAAGGTACCGGCGCCCGCACGGTTTTCAACTAATACAGGCTGGCCCAGCTTGGTGCCAAGCTCTTGCGCGAAAAGTCTTGCCACGATGTCGGTTGACCCCCCGGGGGCGTACGCTACAACGATCCGGATAGGTTTGTTGGGATAGTCGGTGCTGGCAGTCGCCTGGTGTGCCGCCCAGAGGGGCAGCAGCGCTAAAGCAGCACGGGTGATTATTTTTTGAATGTTCATTGAAGTCTCCTCAGCGGGGAATTGTACGGAAACTCCAGGTTCTCGGTCCAGACAGGGACTTTGCGTCTTTATAAGCTTTTGCACCCTTATAATAAGGGTTGTTACGTAGGCCAAATAAAACAACTCCCTTATCTATGTCGGTTAGCGTCCTCGCCCTTGGTCTGAACCACGTCTCGGCACCCGTCTCGGTGCGCGAGCGCGTGTCTATGCCTGAGGATTTAGTACAGCCGGCACTCAATGCTTTGCGTCAGGCCTTTGGTGGGGCGGTCAAAGAGGCTGCGATATTGTCCACTTGCAATCGCACCGAACTTTACTGTGCAGCGGAGCCGCAGGTTGCCGCGCAGCTTCCATCCTGGCTTGCGGACTTTAACCGTATCGAGGCAGGTGAGCTTGCTCCGCATGTGTACCTGCATGACCGTGATGATGCTGTGCGCCATGCGTTCAGGGTCGCAAGCGGCTTGGACTCCATGGTCTTGGGTGAGCCTCAGATCCTGGGTCAGATGAAAGATGCGGTGCGTACTGCCAGTGATGCAGGCGCGCTTGGTACTTTGCTCCATCAGCTTTTCCAGAGAACTTTTTCGGTTGCCAAAGAGGTCCGTTCCACGACGGCGATTGGCGCCCAGTCTGTTTCGATGGCTGCTGCAGCTGTTCGCCTGGCCGAACGGGTATTCGGGGAGCTGACGAGCTCCAAGGTGTTATTTATCGGTGCTGGTGAAATGATCGAGCTTTGCGCAACCCACTTCGCGGCGCGCCAACCGGGTGCGATCGTTGTGGCCAATCGCACGCTTGAGCGCGCGGAGTCTTTGGCCAATCGTTTTTCCGCCACAACCATGCGTCTTGCAGAATTGCCCGATCGTTTGGCAGAGTTTGACGTGGTCGTTTCCTGTACGGCCAGTACCTTGCCCTTGTTGGGTCTCGGGATGGTCGAACGGGCGACAAAACAGCGTAAACGCAAGCCAATAGTGATGGTTGATCTGGCTGTGCCCAGAGACATCGAGCCAGAGGTTGCACAACTGGATGACGTCTACCTTTACTCGGTTGATGATCTTGGCGCCGTCGTCCAGAGCGGCACTGAGGCTAGGCGCTCGGCTGTGGTACAGGCCGAAGCCATTATCGATGCCCGTGTTAGAAATTTTATGCACTGGATGCAGGTCAGAGCCAACGTGCCTGTGATCCGGGATTTGCAAACAACCGCTCAGGCCGTCCAGGCCCAAGAGCTTGAGCGTGCGCGACGCATGCTTGCCAAAGGGGACTCCCCTGAAGCCGTCCTCGAACAGCTCGCGCACGGGCTGACGCAAAAATATTTGCATGGCACGCTTGCCGCGCTGAACCACAGCGAAGAAGCTGAGCGTCAACAGCTCCTCACCTGGCTGCCGCGCATATTTCCATCTGGCTCCGATCGGCGTTAGCGACTCTGCTGACCATGCTTGCTTCGGCGAGCGTATAGCCGTTCCCCCAACTTTTAAAGTCAATATAGTTCCTTATGAAACCTTCAATGCGCGCTCGCCTTGAGCACTTATCCCGTCGCTTGGTCGAGGTTGATGCCTTGCTGGCAGAGCCGGATGCCGCCAACGATATGAACCAGTTTCGCAAGCTTTCAAGGGAGCGCTCAGAGCTTGAGCCTGTGGTTAAGGCTTTCGAGGCTTTTGAAGGGGCGAATGCTGATTTGGCGGGCGCCAAGGAAATGTTGGACGATCCTGAAATGAAAGCGATGGCGCTAGAGGAAATCGAGGCGTGCAAAGCGCGCATCGAAAAGCTCGGTGCTGAGTTGCAGTTACAGTTGTTGCCCAAGGATCCGGATGATGGTCGGAGCGTATTTCTGGAAATTCGCGCCGGCACGGGTGGGGATGAGAGCGCGCTGTTCTCCGGCGACTTGTTGAGGATGTACACGCGTTACGCTGAACAGCAAGGCTGGCGCGTCGAGCTGATGTCCGAAAGTCCATCTGAGTTGGGTGGTTACAAGGAGGTTATCGTACGTATCGATGGTGAGGGCGCCTATGGACGTCTCAAGTTCGAGTCTGGTGCGCATCGTGTCCAGCGGGTGCCAGCGACCGAGGCGCAAGGCCGGATTCATACCTCGGCCTGCACCGTGGCCGTGATGCCGGAGGCAGATGCTGCCACAGATATTGTGATTAATCCCAGCGATTTGCGTATCGACACATTTCGTGCGAGCGGCGCTGGTGGTCAACACATTAACAAGACAGATTCTGCAGTCCGTATTACGCACTTGCCGACTGGTTTGGTGGTGGAGTGCCAGGACGATCGTTCGCAGCACCGCAATAAAGACAAAGCCATGCAAGTTCTTGCTGCGCGGCTGAAAGACAAAGTCCAGCGAGAGCAGCATGATAAAGAAGCCGCCCAGCGTAAAAGTCTTGTAGGCTCAGGCGATCGTTCGGAGCGCATTCGCACATATAACTTTCCGCAGGGTCGGTTGACGGATCACCGTATCAATCTGACTCTGTACAAGCTTGGCGCCATTATGGAGGGCGATCTGAGCGAGGTGACAGGCGCGCTGATTGCCGAGCACCAAGCCGAGCTTCTTGCGGCCCTGGGTGACGACGTCTGATGCAGACCGGACGATCCCTGATGCTGGTCTGTGGTTTGCCCAGACTCGAGGGCAGAATGCTGCTTGAGTGTGTGTTGCAAAAGCCTCGCGAATGGTTGCTGGCGCATGACACGGATCCGCTGTCCCCTGAAGACGCGGCACGGTTTTTATCCCTTGCGGCTCAGCGTCGGCAGGGGGTGCCGATGGCACATTTGATTGGTTGGCGCGAGTTTATGGGCCATCGCTTTGAGGTCACACCCGCTGTCCTGATTCCTCGCCCAGAGACAGAACTTCTGGTTGAGGTGGGTTTGTCAGCCATCGACGGTTATGAAGCCCCTGCGGTGCTTGATCTGGGCACTGGCAGCGGCGTTGTGGCGATCAGTCTGGCGCTCGCTCGCCCGGATGCGCGTGTCACGGCAACTGATTTGAGCGTCGAGGCCTTGACTGTTGCGCAACGAAACGCACAGGCTTTGGGCGCTCGTGTGCAGTGGTGGCAGGGGAGCTGGTTTTTAGCCCTTCCGCCAGAGGGGCGATTTAATCTGATTGTCTCTAACCCACCTTATATTGCATCCTACGATGATCATTTAAAACGTGGGGATCTCAGATTTGAGCCCTCCCAAGCGCTGACAGATGGCGCGGATGGTTTGTCTGATCTCATGCGAATTATCAACGGGGCGGGGGGCCGACTTTTACCGGGAGGCAGTTTATGGCTTGAGCATGGTTATGATCAGGCCGAGCCAGTGAGTCGGATGCTGGCTGAGGCGGGATTTACTTCTGTTCAAACCCACGCTGATTTGGCTAATTTACCTCGTGTCACCGGCGGGGTATGGGCATCAGGCCCTAACCCTTAACTGCCTCTTATAATGACGTTTTGGCAGTACTCTTCATATTTTTATCGATCAGGAACATCATGAGCGACGTCCAGCAATTTATTCGTGACACCGTCACAAACAATCCGGTTGTGTTGTTTATGAAAGGCACAGCCCAGTTTCCTCAGTGCGGCTTTTCCGGTCGAGCGATCGAAATCCTTAAAAGCAATGGCGTGACCAAGCTTGTCACTGTCAATGTTCTCGAGGACGAAGAAGTCCGTAGCGGCATCAAGACTTTTTCACAGTGGCCTACGATTCCTCAGTTGTATGTTGGCGGCGAGTTTATTGGCGGCTCTGACATCATGGGCGAAATGAACGCCAGCGGCGAGCTCAAGACTATCTTGACTCAAGCCGGCGCGACTGCGTGACTGCGTGAGTAAACGACGCCTTGTGATCGGTATTACAGGAGCTACAGGCTCTCTGTATGCTGTGCGTATGCTTCAGACGCTTCGCACGAACGCGCCTGATGTCGAAACACATCTAGTGATCTCAGCCTCGGGTGTGCTGAATATCAAGCACGAGCTCGATATTGGCCGCCATGAGGTCTATGCGCTTGCTGACAAAGTGCATAGCATCCGCGATGTCGGGGCGACTCTGGCGAGCGGTGCTTTTGAAACAGCGGGTATGGTGGTGGTGCCTTGCTCAATGCGCACCCTGGCCGCTGTGGCGATGGGATTGTCTGACAATCTCATTACGCGTGCCGCGGATGTGACACTCAAGGAGCGCCGTCGCCTCGTGATGGTTGTGCGAGAAACGCCCTTTAACTTGGCGCATCTGCGCAATATGACCTCTGTCACCGAAATGGGTGGAATTGTTTTTCCACCGCTGCCGGCTTTTTATCATCGCCCGAAATCAATCGAAGAAATGATTGATCACACGGTGTCTCGCATCCTCGAGTTAGTGGGAATCGACGTGAAGGGTCCACGATGGGAAGGGACGGGCGGCGCCTGAGTTCTGTTGTTTCTCAGAAGAAATTTCGGGGTTTGATTCACTCTTTTCAATGGTGACGGGATCAAAGGCGGTATCGCCTTGGGGATTGATTTTTCCGTCGGGTTTTAAACCGACAAAATCAAACAGTTGCCGATCCATCAGGTGAGAGGGCGTGACGTTAGCCAAGGCTTTAAATACATTCCAGGCACGCCCCGGATCTTTTTTATCCCACTCCTGAAGCATGCGCGTCACTTCCTTGCGTTTCAGGTTTTCCTGCGAGCCACATAAATCGCAAGGAATGATTGGAAACTGTTTGCACTGCGCATAGTCGATCAAGTCTTTCTCTGGCACATAGGCAAGTGGCCGGATCACGATGTGACGCCCATCGTCTGAGACGAGCTTGGGCGGCATGGCTTTAAGTTTTGCGCCATAAAACATATTCAGGAAAAACGTGCCGAGGATGTCATCGCGGTGATGGCCGAGTGCAATCTTGGTCGCTCCGAGCTCATCGGCCACTCGATACAAGATCCCGCGCCTGAGTCGCGAGCACAACGAGCAGGTTGTTTTGCCGTCAGGAATCAAGCGCTTGACGATCGAGTAGGTGTCACGCGTTTCAATATGAAAAGGTACCTCAAGCTTGGATAAATATTCAGGAAGAATCTCGGCTGGAAAACCAGGCTGTTTTTGATCAAGATTGACTGCGACGATTTCAAAATCGATCGGTGCGCGATGACGCAGTGTCATCAGAATATCCAGCATACTGTAGGAGTCTTTGCCACCCGAGACACAAACCATGACGCGATCACCCGGCTCGATCATATTAAAGTCGGCAATCGCACGACCTGTCTCACGCATCAGGCGTTTGGAGAGTTTGTTCTGCTCGAGGCGCTGCCGCTCAAGATCCGACTGCATGATTAATAGCCTTGTTGTTTGAGGTGGTGCGTGACAGTCTCGCGGTCACCAGAAAAAATGATCCGTGAAGCCTTGCCCGCGCGCTGGTGTTCATACATCGGGTCGTAATACTCGGTCAGCAAGGGGCGGATCCAGTCTCTGTGAAGGTCGAGTTTGCCAGTGGCTTTCTGCGCATGAAGTGCATCAAGCATGAGTTGGTTGAGCCGGGCATGACGCTCACCGCCAAGGCGCTTGTAAAGATTTTGCAGGCTCTCCAAGAGTCTCTGGGAAAAAGCTTCAAAACCTGCGTCCTCACCGAGTTTGCGCGCGAATTGTCCACCGAGATCTTCAACGTAATCACGCAAGATACGTTCGACGCGGGATTCGGTTGGCTCTTCGACCCAAATCACGGGGCTTGCTTGCATGATGTCGCGCAAGGGGATGGGTAGCGCGCACTTTCCGATCAATCGTGATTCGTCCTCTAGCGCGATGTTGAACTTACCCGCTGCATGCAAGCGCATGAACGCGATCGCCAGGAGATTGTCGAAATCGATTTGCACGGGCTGATCGGTTGCGTGCTTACCAAAGCTTGAGCCGCGATGATGCGCAAGTTTTTCGAGATCGATTGCGGCATCCAGATTTTGTATGACTTCTGTTTTTCCGCAGCCGGTAAAGCCTGCGACCAGAACGAATTTAGATGCCGCGATTGATGTGTTCAGCTTTTCAATCAGAAAGCTGCGCATCGCTTTGTAGCCGCCGATGATGCGCGGGTAAGGCAGGCCGGCATCGGCCAGCCATTGTTGCGAAATACGCGAGCGCAGACCACCACGGAAACAATACAGGTAACCTTCGGGGTGTTCCTGTGCGAACTTGACCCATTGTGCAACGCGCTGTGCTTTGATTTCCCCTGAGACAAGCGCATGGCCTAAAACGATCGCCGCATCTTGACCTTTTTGCTTGTATTGAAGGCCCACGCGATGGCGTTCTTCATCGTTCATCAGAGGCAGGTTGACCGAGGCGGGAAATGCGCCTTGTGCGAACTCGACAGGCGCGCGCACATCGAGTAATGGTACGCCGCTGAGCAATACCGAAGCGAAGTCTTCTGTATCAGGCCTTGTACTCATGGTTTGTCCGCGTCATGGAGATGACATTCCGCCAGGGGAGGCGAGGAGAGTGTGAGTGCAAACCTGCGTAATTCGTCTCGTCTGAAGACATGTACTTGAATATTTTGACCAGGCTCATAACGGGCCAAAATCGTATCAAGCGTGTTTGAGCTGGTATCGACGCGCACACCATCGATCGCGACAATAATATCGTGCGCTGAAAGTCCGGCCAGATGCGCCGCTCCACCTTCGGTTACCGCGGAAATGACGAGGTGCTCGCCTTGTTTGCGAGTGCGAATATCCAGAGACGGGCGCGTGTTGCTGGCTTTCCACTCAAGAACAATATTTTGCGCTGCCAGTAGTTGCTTGAGTGGCAGGTCTTCACAACCGTATGCCCACTGCGTGATTTCGTCAGACACGTCGACGCCTGTTGCTTCGCGCACGAGCTGAGGAAAGCCTTTTTCAGACAGACCAGTCGGGTTACCTTGATAAAAATCGCGACCGTAGCGATCCCAAAGTAATCGCATCACATCATCCAGGCTATGCTGCTGATGGGTTGCCTGTCTGATGGTGAGGTCGAGCGCGAGTGCGACGAGCGAACCTTTGGTGTAGTAGCTGATGATCGCATTGGATGCGTTTTCGTCTTGCTTGTAATAGCGTGTCCACGCATCAAAAGAACTTTCCGCGACAGACTGCTTGTGACGTCCTGGCGTATTCCAGACAGAGGCAATTTGTTTGCCTAGCGTCTTTAAATACGTTTTGCGATCAATCACACCGCTGCGCAGTAAAAACAAGTCATCGTAATACGAGGTAAATCCTTCAAATATCCACAGCAAGCGCGTGTGACTTTCCCCGGAAAGTTTATAAGGTGCAAAAGCCGCGGGTTTGATGCGTTTGACATTCCAAGTGTGGAAATATTCATGGCTTACCAATCCCAAAAAGGTCTGATAGCCTTCGGGTGCTTTGTCATGACCAATTGTCGGCAGATCCTTGCGCGAGGCCATCAGAGCGGTTGAGGACCGATGCTCCAAGCCGCCATAAGCGTCGCCTGTGACCATGGTCATGAATACATATTTTGTAGCACTGTCCAGAAACGGAGCCTGAGCCGTGTCAGGCTCAAAGAAGCGGATCTGCGCTTCACAGATTTTTTTGACGTCTCGCGCGATGCGTTGAAGATCAAGATTTGGAATGACGCCGGTAAACACCATTTCGTGTTTTGCGCCATAGGCATTGAATTGAATGACGCTGGGATTACCTATTTCAAATGGGTGGTCGATCAGGGCGTCGTAGTTTTCCGCGACATAGGTCCCGAAGCCATCGCGAGTCACCTTTGCGTTGGCCCGCGTGTCGCGGGGCATGCTTGTGAAAACATTCCAGCGTGTGGTTTTTGGAGGAGGGAGGAGTGTTAAACGGCAAGGATGGTTTTCTTGTCCTTGCACCGCCAGAAAAACACTGGTGCCGTTGAAAAAACAATGCGTTTCGTCGACGTGGGCGCCACGCACGGATAAGTCCCAGGCATAAATGACGGCAGTAATGGTCAAGGGACCTTGGCAAGGGGCGATGCGCCAGCGGTGATTGTCCAGCTTGGTGATTGAGACGACTTGCCTGCCCGAGCGCGCTTCGATGTTTTCGATGTGCCGGGAAAAGTCCCTGATCAGATAACTGCCTGGAATCCAGGCGGGCAGAGACACAATTTGCCCCTTTGGGTCTGGATCTGCGATGCGAACTGTCGCCCTGAGCCGGTGTCCGGACAAATCAAGGGGTTCAAGGCTGTAAAGTAGAGGTTTGCGGTTATTTTTGCGATTCATAACCCATATCTTATTTCACATTTCCAGGGAGACATCCATGAGTGAAAATTTTGTGCTGGTCGAAACACGGGGGCGCGTCGGCCTCCTGACGTTGAATCGTCCCAAAGCGTTGAACGCCCTCAATGATCAGCTCATGGACCAACTCGGGGCTGCCTTGCAGGCTTTTGATGCAAACGATGATATTGGCTGCATTGTCATTACCGGCAGTGAAAAGGCGTTTGCCGCAGGTGCTGATATCGGGGCGATGAAAGACTGGTCTTATATGGACGTTTATCGCACTGAATATATCGGTCGCAATTGGGAGACTCTGCGCACTATTCGCAAGCCCGTGATTGCGGCGGTCGCAGGTTACGCTCTCGGCGGAGGCTGTGAGCTGGCGATGATGTGTGACTTTATTTTGGCTGCGGACTCCGCCAAATTCGGTCAGCCTGAGATCAAACTTGGTGTCATACCTGGGGCAGGCGGCACGCAGCGTTTGCCAAGAGCGGTTGGCAAAGCAAAAGCAATGGAAATGGTTCTGACGGGTCGCATGATGGATGCCGCAGAGGCCGAGCGTGCGGGGCTTGTGTCGCGCGTGATACCTGCCGAGCGCCTTCTTGACGATGCGATAGAGACCGCAACGGTGATTGCAGGGATGTCGATACCTGTCGCCATCATGGCGAAAGAGTCGGTCAATCGTGCCTTCGAATCGTCACTGCACGAGGGCATTTTGTTCGAGCGTCGCGTATTTCATGCTTGTTTTGCGACGGAGGATCAGAAAGAGGGCATGGCTGCATTTGTCGAAAAACGCAAACCCGTATTCAAGAATAAATAATTTGCACCAATTCGGTGCATTTTTATAAACTGGTGACAAACCCGATTAGGGTTTGCATCAGTGTCTAAAAAGCAGTTATACTCATTGAGTTTGCCGGAAAAGGGGTAATCGTGACGGATGTGTCGAAAACGAATGTCCCGCCAGGACTTAGTCAAGAGCAGGGACCTTTGACATTAACCGACGCCGATTTGGCTCTCATTAATGTTCGCGCCCGTCTTGAGCTTGCCCAGGTTGTTTTCGCGCAAGTGGCGACCGCGGTTTTTGTTGCATTGTTGGCTTGGCTGATAGGTGGTTTCGACGCTGGTTGGTCTGCTTTGGCCGGGTCTGCTGCATATTTCGTTCCAAACTTTTTATTTGCATTGCGACTGTTTTTAGCAACTTTTCGACCTGGTGGTTCAAGCCCATTCATTTTCTTAGTGGGCGAGTTTCTCAAGGTGGGTGCTGCAGTCGGTTTGTTATGGTTGTTGGCTCATGTAGGTGGTGAGCGCGTGGTGTGGCTGGCGGTAATCGCAGGTCTGATCGCAGCGCTCAAAGGCTACATGTTGGTGCTGATGTTCGGGAAACGTGCTGTGTCACGTCCAACAAACAGCTAGTTTGACGCATTTTTTAGAGAACTCTCATGGCTGCTGCAGCTGACGTATCGCCCCAGGCCGCATATATTCAGCACCACTTGGTGCATTTCAATAGCCTTGGTGAAAAGCAAACCGCTATCGCCGATTTCAGCGTCCTCAACTTTGACTCGATGTTCTGGTCATTCTTGATGGGTCTGATTGCTGTCGGTTTTATGTGGATGGCTGCCCGACGCGTGACTTCCGGGGTTCCCGGACGCTTTCAGGGTTTTGTCGAAATGCTGGTGGATATGGTCGACCAGCAGGCGCGCAGCATTGTTCCCAGTGAAGAGACTCGCAAGTTCGTTGCGCCTCTGGCCATGACGGTTTTCTTGTGGATTGTTTTAATGAACGCACTGGACTTGATCCCTGTTGATCTGGTTCACTATGTCCTGCACCTCTTGGGTATTGGCAAAGAAGTCACTGATCCTTTGCACTACCACCGTATTCTTCCAACAGCTGACCTGAACGTACCAATGGGTATGTCGATGGGCGTGTTGTTGTTGATGCTCTATTACGGTTTGAAGATCAAAACTCCTGGCGGTTTCGTCAAAGAGCTTTTTACAGCGCCATTCCATGGTCATGGTTTTTCAGCCATTATCCTCGCTCCAGCAAACTTCCTGCTGAACCTGGTTGAGTATGCGGCAAAATCGGTTTCTTTGGGAATGCGACTGTTCGGCAACATGTTCGCCGGCGAGCTCGTGTTCATGTTGATTGCTCTACTGGGTGGTGCTTGGTCTGGTTTCAATGCCATGAGCGTTGGTCTGGGTATCGGTCACATTCTGGCGGGCTCAATCTGGGCGATTTTCCATATCCTGATCGTCTTGTTGCAGGCTTTCATCTTCATGATGTTGACCTTGGTCTACATCGGACAAGCACACGAAGGTCACTAAAGAGTAGTAGGTGTCCTGACTCAATCTGGGCACAGAAAGGTTTTACTTAGCGGTTTTGTAGTTTGAATGTTCGATTTTTAAATTTTGATACTTAGATACTAATCAAGGAGTTTTCATGACTAACGTCGCTTTCGTTGCTCTCGCTTGCGCTTTCATTATCGGTTTGGGTGCTTTTGGTGCCTGCATCGGTATCGGCATGATGGGTGGCAAGTACCTCGAAGCTTCGGCACGTCAGCCTGAGCTGATGAACGCCCTGCAAACCAAGATGTTCTTGCTGGCTGGTCTGATCGACGCCGCGTTCCTGATCGGTGTTGGTATCGCCATGTTGTTCGCTTTTGCAAATCCTTTCGTCTAAATCGACTGGATACTCACGACCGTTTAGGAAGTGAGTGCACGCGCCAAGGGTAGGGTTCTACCCCTGGCTTATTGATTCAGCCCGTTCAGGCAATGCCGCCTGAAGGGCAACAGATGTAATAGGGAAACGACCGTGAATCTGAACGCGACGATCTTTTTCCAGATGATCGTGTTCTTTGTCCTGGGTTGGGTCACGATGAAATTCGTGTGGCCACCTTTGACAAAGGCTATCGACGAGCGACGCCAAAAAATCGCTGAAGGCTTGGCTGCTGCCGAAAAAGGCAAAACAGACCTCGCCCAAGCACAGGCGCGCATTGGTTCGATCGAGGCATCTGCGAAAGCTGAGCTGCACACCCGAATGATTGAAGCCGAAAAGCAGGGCGCTCAAATTATCGAGCAAGCTCGTGCAGAGGCTGAAAGCGAACGCGCACGTATTCTTGCGCAAGCTAAACAAGATGCCGCTCAGGAAGTCCAGCGTGCACGTGATGCTTTGCGCAATGACGTTGCAGATCTGGCGGTGAAAGGTGCCGAGCAGATTCTCAAGCGCGAAGTGGATGCGCGTGCCCACGCCGAGTTGCTTGCGCAACTTAAGGCACAGCTTTAATCCCCGGGGTCGACATGGCAGAACTTTCCACCGTTGCTCGTCCTTACGCTGAGGCGCTCTTTGCCGTAGCGCGTCAAGACGCTGCCGGTTTGGCCGCTTGGGCCGATCAGGTCCAGCAGCTTGCTGATATCGCAGCGGTTGAAGACGTGCGTGTCGCAATGGCCGATCCACGTCTCGAAGACGCACAGCGTACGAGCGTTTTTCTGAGTCTGGTCAAACCTGCGCCATCCGCAGCGTTGCAAAACTTTGTGGCGTTGCTTGTTGCCAACGACCGACTTTCATTGTTGGGTCATATCGCTGAGCAGTTTCATGCTTTGCGTGACGAGGCCGAAGGTGTCGCACAAGCTGACATCACAAGCGCCTTTCCAATGACCGAGCAACAAGTCTCTGATCTTATTAAGCTGCTTGAGCCGAAGTTTGGTCTCAAGCTCAAGCCCCACGTGAACGTTGATGCCTCCCTGATTGGTGGTGTGCGCGTTCAGGTGGGTGACCACGTACTCGATACATCCGTGCAAGCCCAGTTAGTACGCATGCGCGACACGATGGCGGTTTAATCCGCCCTAAAGATTCCAGGAGTCTGAACATGCAACTCAATCCGTCAGAGATTAGCGAACTACTCAAGAGCCGTATCGAGGGTCTGGGCACATCGTCCGATATTCGTACGCAAGGCACGGTTGTTTCCGTGACCGACGGCATTACCCGTATCCACGGTCTGTCAGACGTGATGCAAGGCGAAATGCTTGAGTTTCCAAACAACATTTTCGGCCTGGCGCTGAACCTCGAGCGTGACTCGGTGGGCGCCGTTATTTTGGGCGATTACACAGGCGTTTCCGAAGGCGATGCAGTCAAAGCAACTGGCCGCATTCTCGAAGTGCCCGTAGGACCCGAACTGCTGGGTCGCGTGGTCAACGCGCTTGGCGTGCCGATCGATGGCAAAGGCCCGATCAATGCCAAAGAAACAGACATCATTGAAAAAGTGGCACCTGGCGTGATCGCGCGTCAGTCAGTGTCACAGCCAATGCAGACTGGTCTGAAGTCAATTGACTCCATGGTGCCAATCGGCCGTGGTCAGCGCGAGTTGATCATTGGTGACCGTCAAACAGGTAAAACTGCCGTTGCTGTTGACGCGATCATCAACCAGAAAGGCAAGGGTGTTAAATGCGTCTACGTCGCGATTGGTCAAAAGGCATCAACAATCAACAACGTTTTGCGCAAACTCGAAGAGTTCGGTGCACTCGAGTACACCATCATTGTCGCTGCCGCAGCTTCTGATTCGGCTGCAATGCAGTACTTGTCAGCCTACGCAGGCTGCACAATGGGCGAATATTTCCGCGATCGCGGTGAAGATGCTCTGATTGTTTATGATGACTTGACCAAACAGGCGATTGCATACCGTCAGGTTTCCTTGCTGTTGCGCCGTCCTCCAGGCCGCGAAGCATATCCTGGTGACGTGTTTTATCTCCACTCACGCTTGCTCGAGCGCGCAGCCCGCGTGAACGAAGCCTACGTCGAGAAATTCACGAAGGGTGCTGTCAAAGGCAAAACAGGCTCACTCACAGCCTTGCCAATCATCGAAACACAGGCAGGTGACGTTTCAGCTTTCGTTCCTACGAACGTGATTTCGATCACTGACGGTCAGATCTTCCTTGAGACCGACTTGTTCAACGCAGGTGTGCGTCCTGCTATTAACGCCGGTATTTCGGTGTCCCGAGTCGGTGGTGCAGCTCAAACCAAGATCATCAAAAAGCTTTCGGGTGGTATTCGTACCGACTTGGCTCAGTATCGCGAACTCGCAGCGTTTGCACAGTTTGCTTCTGATCTTGACGATGCAACACGCCGTCAGCTCGAGCGTGGCAAGCGCGTGGTTGAGTTGCTTAAGCAGCCACAGTACCAGCCACTGCAGGTTTGGGAACTTGGTGTAATCCTTTTTGCTGTCAACAACGGCTATCTGGATGATGTCGAAGTATCAAGCGTGTTGCCCTTCGAGAAAGGTCTCAAAGACTACCTCAAGGCGAAAAACGCTGCGATGATCGAACGCATCGAAAACACCAAGGAATTGTCGAAGGACGACGAGGCTGAATTGGTTGCCGCGCTGGCCGACTTCAAAAAGAACGGTACCTACTAAGTAACCCGCTATCGCGCAGGCCTGGCCTTTTTGCCGGGCTCAGCGCAAGCAGATGGTCTGAAACCTGATTGACAGGTCTGACACAGGAAGCGAAATGGCAGGAATCAAGGAAATTCGAACAAAGATCAAGAGCGTGCAAAACACGCGCAAGATCACCAAGGCGATGGAAATGGTAGCCGCCTCCAAGATGCGCAAAGCGCAGGAGAGGATGCGTGCGGGCCGTCCATACGCCACGAAAGTGTATGACATCGCCAGCCATTTGATGGAAGCGAACCCCGAGTACACACACCCGTACCTGATAGAACGAAGCGAACTTAAAGCGGTTGGTATCGTTGTGGTTTCCACAGACAAGGGCTTGTGCGGTGGTTTGAACACCAACATCATGCGCTTGGTGTTAAATCGCATGCGCGAATTCAACGGCAAGAACGTTCGTACCCAATTTACAGCTTTTGGTAACAAGGGCTTGGGTGTGTTGACACGTATCGGTGCTGATGTGGTCTCGCAAGAAATCGGTTTGGGTGACAAACCTGAACTCGACCGTCTGATCGGTGCAATTAAAGTTCAGCTGGATGATTTTCTGGCAGGACGCATCGATGCGATTTATATCGCGACCAATCGCTTCGTCAACACAATGAAGCAAGAGCCGACATTTACGCGTCTCTTGCCTTTGCCTGGCAAGTTGGTTGATCCCTACCACGCCTCTTCAGCTCATGCCCAGGACGGGGATGCTGTGACGGCTGATCACGGTTGGGATTACTTGTACGAGCCTGATGCACAGACAGTGATCGACGAGTTGTTGCAGCGTTATGTCGAAGGTCTTGTATATCAGTGCGTAGCAGAAAGTATGGCATCAGAGCAGTCTGCCCGTATGGTTGCCATGAAGGCGGCCTCGGACAATGCTAAGAAGGTGATTGGTGACTTGCAACTCGTCTATAACAAGACGCGTCAAGCTGCTATTACTAAAGAAATTTCGGAAATCGTGGGGGGCGCCGCGGCCGTCTAATTCTTAGACTGCATTCGGTATCCCATCAGACTTTATCAAGTAAGGATCAGACATGAGCAACGGAACCATCGTTCAGTGCATCGGCGCCGTGGTGGATATTCAGTTTCCCCGCGATAACATGCCCCATATTTATGAGGCGCTCCGCCTGGCGGACGACACTTCGGCATTCGCTGAAAAAGGCTTGACCTTTGAAGTGCAACAGCAGCTCGGCGACGGTGTGGTTCGCACCATTGCGCTGGGTTCTAGCGACGGTCTGCGTCGTGGGATGGCTGTTTCCAAAACAGGCGCACCTATTTCCGTGCCAGTTGGTACAGGGACACTTGGTCGAATCATGGACGTGCTGGGTCGCCCCATCGACGACGCAGGCCCGATCGCCAGCAACGAACTGCGTGCGATTCACCAGCCTGCTCCTAAGTTCGACGAACTCTCTCCTTCGGTTGAGTTGCTCGAAACAGGCATCAAGGTGATTGACTTGGTGTGTCCTTTCGCCAAGGGCGGTAAGGTTGGTCTGTTCGGTGGCGCCGGTGTGGGCAAAACTGTGAACATGATGGAACTCATCAACAACATCGCCAAGCAGCATAGCGGTTTGTCCGTGTTTGCCGGTGTGGGTGAGCGTACTCGCGAAGGTAACGACTTCTATCACGAAATGGAAGAGTCCAAGGTGTTGGACAAAGTCGCCATGGTGTTCGGTCAGATGAACGAGCCTCCAGGCAACCGTCTGCGTGTGGCGTTGACCGGTTTGACGATGGCTGAGAAATTCCGTGACGAAGGCCGTGACATTTTGTTCTTCGTTGACAACATTTACCGCTACACACTCGCAGGAACGGAAGTATCGGCTCTGCTGGGTCGTATGCCATCTGCTGTGGGTTATCAGCCTACTCTCGCCGAGGAAATGGGCGTTCTCCAGGAGCGCATCACTTCGACGAAGACGGGTTCGATTACTTCGATTCAGGCTGTTTACGTTCCTGCCGACGACTTGACCGACCCATCGCCAGCGACGACTTTCCAGCACTTGGATTCGACAGTTGTGTTGTCGCGTGACATCGCTTCGCTCGGTATTTACCCAGCTGTTGATCCGCTCGATTCGACCAGCCGTCAGCTTGATCCAAACGTGGTGGGTGAGGAGCATTACAACGTTGCACGTGGTGTTCAGCAGACTCTCCAGCGTTACAAAGAATTGCGCGACATTATCGCGATTCTGGGTATGGACGAATTGTCTCCAGAAGACAAGCAGGCTGTTGCCCGCGCACGTAAGATTCAGCGTTTCTTGTCACAGCCATTCCACGTTGCTGAAGTATTTACAGGTTCACCTGGCAAGTACGTTCCCTTGTCGGAAACACTGCGTGGCTTCAAGATGATTGTGAACGGCGAGTGTGATGCTTTGCCTGAGCAAGCGTTTTATATGGTTGGTGGCATCGACGAAGCCTTCGAAAAAGCCAAGAAACTCCAATAAGGATCCGTCATGGCTACCGTCAAAGTTGACGTCGTCAGTGCAGAGAAGTCTCTGTATTCTGGTGTCGCAAAATTTGTAGTTTTGCCTGGTGAGTCGGGTGAACTGGGTATTTTGCCTGGTCATACCCCTCTCATCTCCCGCATCCGTCCCGGATTGGTGCGTATCGTCCTCGAAGACGACTCTGAAGAGACAATTTTCGTGGCTGGCGGTCTCCTTGAGATTCAGCCCGGCCATGTGACGGTCTTGTCAGATACCGCTATCCGTGGCGGTGATCTGGATGCCGAAAAAGCAGAAGCTGCTCGCTTGGCCGCTCAAGAGGCCTTGGCGAATGCGAAAGACAAGGCGAGCATGGATGTCATGCAAGCCGAACTCGACATGTTGGCTGCGCAAGCAAATGCTGCACGTCGTATTCGCGAATTGACGAACAAGCAGTAATCTTCTCTAGCATCTGAGCAGTATCATAAACACGCCTACGGGCGTGTTTTTTTATTCTACGTATATCTACGATTGCGTGGATTCCGAATTTCCCCAATCACTCCAACTCTCTACTCTCAGAGATTTTGCCGGAGTGAATTTCCATGCGTCAGCAAATAGATTGCGCTGTTCTAGTCCTATCTGCGCATCAGTCATGGATGCCCCAGGTGCTTTCTTCCGCAGAGCCTGGTTTAAACCGTATCAAACTGTTCCCGCTTGAGTGGGAGGCAGGGAATGTGTTGGATGCTTCTTCAAGTCTTGAAAAAGTAGCGCCGGTCAGTTTGCCTGTTGAAACCCTTGCACAGGCGAGCATTAGTCTGCGACGTTATGACATTGTTCTTGTGCCAGTATCAATGGAAACGCTCGGATGGACCCGTCAGGCACTTGCTGCGATTCCGAGAGGCCCTTTTATCCCATTGCTGGGAATCACCAAAGATTTGCGTTCCGCAGCGATACAAGATTTATTGGAAATGGGGATCTCTGACTTTGTCAGGTTGCCTCTGTGTGCAGAGGAGTTCAGGGCTAGGTTGTTGCATGCTGTATCTTCAACGCCAAGATTCGGAAGCTTAAGAGAGCCCACACTCAACTATCAGCAAAATATCGCCTTCGCAAGAGGGGTGGTGCCAAGGATGAGTGAGTCATCCTTGCAGGAGTGGCTCGAACTGACAAAGACAAAAAGTTTGAAAATCCAAGTTCCTTCTTCTAAGCAACTTCAAAACGTATTGATGGGGAGATTACCCAATAAACCTGAAACTGAATTTGAAAAAAATGAAAGATTAAAAATCGAATACGAAAAAGCATTGGATGTTCAAGAGGAGTTTGAACAAAACGATCGATTAGATGTTGAATCGGAAAGCTCGAGCATTTTTGAAGACAATGAAGAGCTTGAGTCGTTTCAGATAGGTCATAAAGGGCATCATTTGAAGGTATTGAAAGCTAAGCTCGTAGAGGATTTTGAACGTGCTTACATTATTGATGCGCTTGAATCTAACAATGGAAATATCGCCACGGCTGCCCGATATTCAGGTAAGCATCGACGAGCCTTCTGGGCGCTCATGCAAAAGTACGAAATTGCCGCGGGGGATTTCAAGTATTAAACCCAAAGTGTTCTGCGTTGAGATGTTTGGGAGGGTTAAAATGGTGCAATTGTCATGGCGTATTGCCGCTTTTGCAGCTCGCTGTCCGGATAAAGGAATGTTGTGTCTGTAGCCCCTTTGAAAAATGATTTATTGCTGCGGGCCTTGTTGCGCCAGCCCGTACCTTACACGCCGACTTGGTTGATGCGCCAAGCGGGTCGCTATTTGCCCGAGTACAACGCTACCCGCGCCCGCGCGGGTTCGTTCATGGGATTAGCTCAAAATCCAGACTACGCGGCCGAGGTCACTCTTCAGCCGCTGGATCGCTTTCCATTGGATGCGGCAATACTTTTTTCAGATATTTTGACTGTGCCTGATGCGATGGGTCTTGGACTGTCCTTTGCTCAAGGTGAGGGGCCTCGATTTGCGCATCCTATTCGCGATGAACAAGATGTCGCGAAATTATCTGTGCCAGATCTTAGCAAGCTTCAGTACGTGTTCGACGCTGTTCGCGTCATACGCAAACAGCTCGATGGACGCGTGCCGCTCATCGGTTTCTCAGGCAGCCCTTTTACCGTTGCGTGCTATATGGTCGAAGGCAAGGGGAGTGATGACTATCGCTTGATCAAAAGCATGTTGTACGCACGCCCTGATTTGTTGCATAGCATCTTAAAGATTAATGCCGAAACCACCGCCCAGTACTTGAATGCCCAGATTGATGCCGGGGCGCAAGCCGTGATGATTTTTGACAGCTGGGGCGGTGTTTTGGCGGACAGTCTGTTTCAGCAGTTTTCGCTTCACTACACCAAGCAGGTTGTCAGCGCGCTCAAGCGAGAAAATGAGGGCCGCCAAGTCCCGGTGATCGTTTTTACCAAAGGTGGCGGGCAATGGCTAGAGTCGATCGCAGATTGTGGCGCCGATGCTGTCGGACTCGATTGGACGGTCGATCTTGCTGCTGCGCGTCGCAGAGTCCAAGACTCAGTTGCTTTTCAAGGTAATCTTGATCCCATCGCCTTGTTTGGTGGTGAGCCTGCGATACGCCAAGAGGTGCGTCGAGTGCTGGATAATTATGGTCCGGTTGGCAGTGGCGGTCATGTGTTTAATCTGGGTCATGGGATCTCTCAATTCACACCCCCAGAGGCGGTGGGTGTCCTTGTGGATGAGGTTAGAGCGTATAGCCCGAAGTTACATGGATCGAGCACCATAAAGTGAGCAACCATGCGCCTTTTAAAAGAAAAATACCTGTAATCCTGCACCAGACTGAAGCAGTTGTGCACAGCACTAAAAACCTTGGGGAAAGCCCTACATTTAGAAAGTCAATTCTATGATAGCTTTGTAAGTATTTGATTATTAATAATAAAATACGTCAACTATTGTTAAATTGACATTTTCTTTAGTATCAATGTCCTAATTGATGCATGATGGGTACACGGTTTTCCCCAAAGTTATCCACAAGCGGCAGCATGATTTTTTTGAAGCCATGATCTGTCAGTCTTTTAGACTCAAAATCAAGAAACAACATTAAGTACATGTCAGATTCGCGTCATTTTTCGTCGGATAGTGAGACCTCTACTGAGGTCTGGATCCGCGTGGCGCTGGACGTGCCAGTAGAGGGGCCTTTTGACTACCGTGGTCCCCAAGATGTTGTGGTTGGCGACCGGGTGATTGTTTCCTTTGGTCGCCGAAAAATGATCGGGCTGGTGGTGGAGCTGCCTTCGACGCCCGGTTGTGATCCGAGTCTTGTCAAACACGTTGAGTCAGTTCTCAAAGATATTCCCGCGCTGTCTGCAAGCTGGTTAAAGTTTGCGAGGTTTGCTGCGGACTATTATCAGCGTCCTTTGGGTGAAGTAGTCATGCCGGCGCTCCCTGTGGCTTTGCGCAGTCTGAGCGCCTATCAGGGCAAGCGTTCTGCAGGAGGGCCTGTCGCACGTCTGGATCAGCGCCGTGCGCCCAAACTTAAACCCACAGAGCCTTCGGCCCCCCCCTCTTTGAATGATGCTCAGCAGCATGCTGTCCAGGTCATCGGAGACAGCCTGGGTTTTCAGGCTTTTCTTTTGTATGGCGTCACCGGGAGTGGCAAGACCGAGGTGTATTTGCACGCTGCAGCTCAAACTCTGGCTCGGGGCAAGCGTGTCCTGATGCTCGTACCTGAAATCAATCTCACGCCACAATTTGAGCAATCCCTGCGCGCACGCCTTGAGCCCGTCGCTGGTGTGGGTGGTGTGGCCGTTCTGCACAGCGCCTTGTCCGATGGTGAAAGGCTCAGAGCCTGGTTGCGTGCGCAGCGTGGCGAGGCCAGAGTGGTTTTAGGCACGCGGTTGTCCATCTTTGCGCCAATGGACGACATCGGGCTGATCGTAGTCGACGAGGAGCATGATCCTTCCTACAAGCAACAAGATGGTTTGAGGTACTCGGCGCGTGACCTCGCTGTTTGGCGAGGACATGATTTGGGGATCCCTGTGGTGCTGGGTTCTGCGACGCCCTCGCTGGAGAGTTGGGTGCATGCGGAAAAGGGAAATTACAAAAGGCTGGATTTGCCGGCGCGCGCCCGAGAGGTCAACTTGCCTTCAGTGCGGTTAGTCGATACTCGTCGCCTCAAGATGGAGCATGGCTTGTCCGTGCAGTTACTGGACGCGATGCGCACGCGTCTGGCTAATCGAGAGCAAGTACTGATATTTTTAAATCGCCGAGGCTATGCGCCTGCCTTACATTGCACCTCCTGTGGCTGGGTGAGTCAGTGCCCTCGGTGCACGACGTTTACTGTGTTGCACCGCATGACTCCCGGACGCCATCAGTTGCATTGTCATCATTGCGGTTTCCAGCAGCGCGTTCCTCAGGCCTGTCCGGATTGCGGTGATCAGGATATGCAACCGATCGGTCGCGGTACCCAGCGCATCGAGGAGCACCTGGGCATGCTATTTCCAGAGGCGCGTGTGGCACGCATTGATGCGGATAGCACGCGTAAAAAAGGAAGCGCGCAGGCACTGTTTGCAAGTGTGCATGCGGGGGAAGTGGATATTCTTGTCGGCACGCAGATGGTCGCCAAAGGCCATGACTTTGCGAATCTGGGGCTGGTGGGCGTGCTCAATGCCGATGCCATGCTTTTTTCGCAGGATTTTCGCGCACCTGAACGACTCTTTGCGCAACTGATGCAAGTGGCGGGTCGTGCGGGTCGCCATACAGGGCATGGTGAAGTGATTGTCCAGACAGGCTATCCGGAACAGTCCGTCTATCAGGCTTTACTTAAACATGATTATTCCGGGTTTGCGCGTCACACGATGAATGAGCGCGAGGCTGCGATGCTGCCTCCGTTTTCGCATCAAGCTTTATTGAGCGCAGAAGCGCGTGAACTCAACGTTGCTCTTGATTTTTTGCAAGCTGCTCGTGATGCGGCACACACTTTATTAGTAGCGCAGCAAACAGAGGCGGTGATCACTTTGTACGATCCTGTCCCACTTCGCATCGTCCGGGTTGACAACATGTGCCGTGCACAGTTGCTCGTTGAGGCAACGCATCGTCCAGCGCTCCAGTCCCTGTTACGTCACTGGATGAGCGCGCTGAACGAGCACCCTGATCTGCGTCGAGTACGATGGCAGCTTGAAGTTGATCCGCTCGAAATTTGATTCTCCCTATGTCCACGTCTTTCACTCATGGTCTGAATGCCGCCCAGCGCGAAGCTGTGCTGTATCTTGACGGTCCTTGCCTCGTGCTGGCGGGAGCGGGTTCGGGCAAGACAAGGGTCATCACTCAGAAAATTGCTTATTTATTGTGCGACTGTGGATATCCCGCTCGCAATGTGCTGGCCTTGACGTTTACCAACAAGGCTGCGCGCGAGATGGAGGATCGGGTGAAACGCTTGGTGGATCCTTCGATCGCAAAGGGCCTGACGATCAGTACTTTTCATTCGCTTGGTGTCAAGATATTGCGCGAAGAAGCTCAGCATGCGGGGCTTAAGCCTCAATTTTCGATTTTTGATTCGGATGATGCGTTGGCCATCATCCAGGATCTGTTGGCTACCACGGACCGGGGACGTTTACGCTCTGTCCAGCAGACTATTTCCCTTTGGAAAAATGCCATGCTGGATCCTGACGCCGCGGCAAACATCGCCGCGACACCCAGTGAGATCGAAGCTGCGCGTGTTTACAGAAGCTATAACGCAACACTCGCTGCGTATCAGGCCGTTGATTTTGATGACCTGATCGCCATCCCTGCGCAGATTTTCGAGCGAAGCGCCGAGGCGCGGGAAAAGTGGCAAAAAAAGGTGCGTTATCTTTTAGTGGATGAGTATCAGGATACTAACGTTTGTCAGTATCGGTTGGTGCAGTGGCTGACGGGACCGCGTGCCATGTTCACGGCAGTGGGCGACGATGATCAGGCTATTTATGCATGGCGTGGTGCGACCATCGAAAATCTCGCCAAACTCACGACAGATTATCCTCAGATCAAGCTGGTCAAACTCGAGCAGAACTACCGCTCCAGTCAAAGCATTCTTGCTGCGGCAAATAATGTGATCACTAAAAATCCAAAGCTTTTCGAAAAGAAGTTATGGTCCGAGCACGGTCTGGGCGATGCGATTAGTGTGACCGCGATGGCAAGCGACGAGGTAGAGGCTGAAAATGTGGCGATGAAAATTTCAGCCGCACGTTTCGAAAAGCAAGCGTCATGGAAGGATTTCGCGATTTTGTATCGCGGTAATCACCAGTCACGCATCGTGGAACAAGCGATGAGGAATTTGCATATTCCCTATACGATTTCGGGTGGTCAGAGTTTTTTTGACAAGGCCGAGGTACGCGACGTTCTCGCCTACTTGAGGTTGATCGCTAATGAGGATGATGATCCAGCCTTTATTCGTGCTGCAACAACGCCTAAACGGGGGATCGGACAAGCGACGCTCCAGACCCTGGGACAATATGCCGGTGAAAGACAGATTTCCCTGTTTGAAGCATTGTTTGAACAAGGGATCGAGCCCCGACTGAATGCACGCCAGCTTGAGCCGCTCAGAACTTTTGGCGAGTTTATCTCCCGCATTCAGTATCGCGCAGGTCGCGTCGAATCCGGCCAACCTGTGCATGCTGCTGAGCCTGCAGGGGTCATCTTGGATGATTTACTGAGCGCGATTCAGTACGAGCGCTACCTCTACGATATTTTGGATGAAAAACCCGCGCAATCTCGTTGGCAAAATGTGCTTGAGCTCATTGGCTGGCTCAAGCGCAAGGCTGAGGCCGACAGCATGGGCTTGATCGACCTGGTCCAGCACGTTGCCCTGGTCACAATGCTCGAGCGCGGCGAAGAGGACGAGCCGGATGCGGTCAAACTATCGACGCTCCATGCTTCCAAAGGTTTGGAATACCCCCACGTTTATCTGCTTGGTGTCGAAGAGGGTTTACTACCGCACATGGGACGGGATGACGAAGACGTGGACCCGAGTAAGGCGGCGGATGCGCTTGTGTCACGCATCCAGGAGGAACGTCGTCTGATGTACGTGGGCATTACCCGTGCGCAGCGGAGTTTGCATCTGAGCTGGTGTCAGAAACGTCGCCGGGCCCGTGAGGATCTGGTGAGGGAGCCCTCGCGTTTTATCGAAGAGATGGGTTTGTCCGCGACGGCGCTCCAGTTGCAGCCTGATACGATGAGCCCGAAAAACCGCCTTGAGATGCTCAAGGCGATGTTGAACAAAAAAAACTGATATAAAAAATTATCTAAGATTGGCCAGCGTATTTCGCCAGAACTGAAGACGTCTTGGAAGTGTCGAGACGAAAATATGTTCGCGCAACGTGTGGGCGCCATCCCCTTCGGCGCCGAGCCCGTCGATCGATGGACAACCAATCGCGGCTGTGAAATTTGCGTCGCTGCCACCTCCCGATACGGGTGCCTCTTCGAGTTCAAATCCCGCTTGCTTGGCAAAGGGTTTAAGTGTCTCCAGCAGTTTCTCTGCTGCAGCGGACTTGACCATCGCCGGGCGGTTGAGTTCAACATCGATATCGAGGGTCACATCTGGATCCACCGGTTTGAGTGCCTGCATGCGCGCCAAAATTTCTTGACCCGTTGCCTCGTCGGGAATCCGGAAATCCACCATGACTTCGCAGTGAGAGGGTACGGTATTGGTCACTGTGCCGCCGGAGATGGTGCCTACGCTTACAGTGATCCCTCGACTGTAGTCAGTCATGGCCTCGAGGGCCAGGATTTGATGCGCCATTTCACGAATCGCGCTGCGTCCTTTCTCGTGTGCCATTCCGGCGTGAGAAGGTCTGCCTGTCACGACAAGCTTTAACATGCCGGTGCCTTTGCGTCCTGTCACGCAACGTCCACCGTTTGGGCGTGCGGGTTCTGGAACGAGGGTGTAGACCGCGCGTTTGGCAAAGGCTTCGATGTGTTCACGTGAGGCATGACTGCCTACTTCCTCATCGGGAACCAGGAGAAAATCGACTGGCATGGGTGTGGAGCCGGGTTTGGAATATTCACCAAGGGCTGTCAAGGCCAGGAACGTGCCTCCCTTCATATCAAAGCTCCCGGGCCCATAGAGTTTGTCATCTTCGATACGACATGGGTTGGTTTCAAGTGTCCCGTGAGGATGAACGGTGTCGATATGTGCGAGCAACAGCAAACCGGGACGTGTGTCCCCATCCGCCCGATTCGTCGCATGTATCATGGGGAGTCGAGTGGGTCCGATTTCGCTCAGTGCCACTTTCAGACCGGCGTCCCGCGCCTTGGCTAAAACGATTTGCGCCATGCGATGGACTGCAGCAGGATCGCTGGAGGGCGACTCGCATTCGATCCAGGTGCGGATGCCTTGTGCAAGCGCGTGCGCTTCAGGGGTGATGGCTGGACGATCGAGAGCGGGCGTTGTCGCGGTATTCATTGGGATCCTCGTCTGAAGTAACTATTTGTGATTTTCTTTAAAAGATACTCGATTTCTGAGGTCTCGAATGGCGTCAGGCAGTTCTCCGGCAGTCAGGCCGATGGGTCCCTTACCTTGAGAGACCAATGCATCGGCGGCTGCTCCGTGTAACCAAACCCCCGCAGGGATCGCTTGCTCGGCAGGGATACCCTGCGCAAGCAGGCTACCCAGCAAACCACTCAGTACATCTCCAGTCCCACCTGTTGCGAGACTGACATTTCCTGTCGTGTTGATTTGCCATTGTCCCTCGGGTGAGCAGATGATGGTTCCGGCACCTTTCAGAACAACCCACGCGCGATAGCGATGGGCAAGAGTTTGTGCCGCTTGGGCTCTATCAGATTGGATCGTGCGGGTATCTGTTTGTAAAAGTCTCGCGGCTTCAGTGGGGTGGGGTGTCAGCACCACCAACCCTTTGCCCCATGTGTTTGAAATCTCTCCCTGTGCGAGCGCATTGAGTGCATCAGCGTCCAGCACGAGAGGAAGTTCAGCGCGAACAGCAAAGAGGCGCCTGAGCAAAGCCAAAGCAGCGGGTGCCTGACCGAGACCGCAACCTGCTACCCAGGCTGTCATGCTGGAGGCAGATTCGATCAAGCCAGAGGCCTCGTGGAGCATGAGTTCGGGGTAATTGCTGTCATAGGCAACCGGGAGGGGTGTCTGTGCGAGCGCCAGATAGGTTTTACCGACACCGCTTTTGAGCGCTGCGCGGCCTGCCAGAATGACTGCTCCCGTCATTCCCGGGGCGCCACCCAGAATCCCGACAGATCCAAAGGTGCCTTTGTGTCCCTCAGGGTCACGGACTGCAAAGACCAGTGGAAACTGCTGTTCCACCACGGAACTTCCACTCAGGTGGGAAAGAGTCATATGGGCAGGCATCTGTTAGGGGTGTAGAGGCCGGATCGTGCCACGTGCGGATATGACGACGACCTTGAATATGACTATTATGCAACAGCTATAGTTAGAGCTAATTAGATTTCAGGAAATCACATGAAAGCGATTCATACAGTAGGTGTGGCTGGCGCCGGAGCCATGGGGCGAGGTATTGCGCAAATTGCGGCTCAGGCTGGTCTGCGGGTCAAGTTGTTCGATACGAATCCGGCTGCGCTGAATTCGGCGCGAGACGCCCTCACGAACACATGGACGATGCTTGCCAGCAAGGACAAAATGACGGACGAACAGGTTCACGAGGCCTTGGGCAAGCTCTATCTGATTGATGAGATCAAAGACCTCTCTGATTGTGATCTGGTGATCGAGGCCATCATTGAGCGGCTGGACATCAAGCAGCCATTTTTCAAACAACTCGAGTCAGTGGTATCGCCTGATTGCATTCTTGTCTCTAATACGTCTTCCTTGTCCATCACGGCGATTGCAGCGGTCTGCGCACGCCCGGAGCGCGTTGCGGGCTATCACTTTTTTAATCCAGTTCCCTTGATGAAAGTGGTCGAGGTCATTGATGGTTTGCGTACGGATCCCGCTGTGGGTGATGCCTTGATGGCACTCACTGTTCGCATGGGACACAAGCCTGTGCGTGCCAAAGATATGCCTGGCTTTATTGTGAATCATGCAGGCCGGGGGATGAATACCGAGGGTCTGCGCGTCGTGCAGGAAAGTGTCACGGATTTTGCGACAGTCGATGGCATCATGCGCGAGCAAGCCGGGTTCAAGATGGGACCTTTTGAGCTGATGGATCTGACAGGACTTGATGTCTCGCACGCCGTGATGGAGTCCATTTATCACCAATTTTACGAAGAGCCGCGCTTCAAGCCCTCTCCAATCGGGACGATTCGCGTAGCAGGTGGCTTGTATGGTCGTAAGAGTCAGGGTGGATTTTATGCCTATGAAGAAGGTCAGAAACAACCTGTGATTGAGGCGCCAGCCCCCGCTTTAACCGGACCCGCCAAGGTATGGGTCAGTCCACTGCATCACTTGGGTCATGCCCGTACGGTGGAGCTCCTCAAGCGTCTGGGCGCCACGGTGCAAGCCGGACACACACCCGACGTGGACAGTCTGATTGTGGTGACACCTTACGGTGAGGATGTCTCCACAACGGTATCCAAACAAAAGCTTGATGCCGCACGCACTGTCGGTCTTGACACGCTTCATGATTTTGAACATTCGCGCAGACGCACGTTGATGGTCTCGCCAGCTACGCGTGCCGAATACCGAGAGATGGCGCATGCCATCTTTGGTGTGGATCACGTGCGTGTCAGCGTGATTCAGGACTCGGCCGGTTTTGTGGCGCAGCGAATCGTCGCGATGATCGTGAACGTGGCGTGCGATATTGCGCAACAAGATATCGCCTCGCCTCAAGACATCGATCTTGCCGTGAATCTTGGCTTGGGTTATCCCAAGGGACCTTTGAGCCTCGGCGATGCGTTGGGCGCGGAAAATATTCTGGAGATTTTGCGCAACATGCAAAGCGTCTCGGGTGACCCGCGCTATCGTCCAAGCTTGTGGTTGCAACGCAGAGTGCAGCTTGGTATGTCTTTGCTGACCACCCGTGTTTAGCAAAGGGTATTGAGAAAGGATATTTTTAAACGTAAAAAAGCCCTCGATTGAGGGCTTTTTTACTTAGACCATTTGTTTCAATGCAGAAGCGATTGACGCCAGCATTCAGGACGATTGATGATTACTTGGCCGCGTCGACCATGTACTGTGTCGCAGCGCGGAGATCTGCATCGCTCGCGCCCGCAGCGCCCCCCTTGGCAGGCATGATGCCCTTGCCGGCAATCACCGCAGCCACAAGTGCATCCATGCCAGTGGCAATACGTGGTGCCCAGGCAGCTTTGTCAGCGAATTTGGGAGCTCCCGCAACACCTGCGACGTGGCAGGCTGCACAGGCTTGTTTGTACAGCTTTTCACCCACGTCGTTTGTGGCCGGTGCGGCTGCGGCGGCAGGTGTGGCTGCTGTAGCAGTTGCAGCCATGGCCTTGGGTGCTGCTGGTGCAGGTGCGGCAGCCATAGGTGCGGCGGGTGCCGGAGCAGCAGCTGCCTCGGCAGGTTTGGGTTCAGCAGGCTCGGCAAATTTGCCGCCAGCGCTGTTGGCCATGTACACCACTGCACGGGCAATTTCAAAATCGTCCAGAGCAGGATTGCCGCCTTTGGCAGGCATGGCGCCTTTACCCTTGACGACGCTCGCAATCATGGATTGCAGACCTGTGGCGATCGGAGCGGACCATGCTGCCGCATCGGCAAATTTGGGGGCGCCCGCTGCGCCAGCATCGTGACAGCCTGCACAGACTGCTTTGTAAACCTGTTCGCCAGTCTTGAAAACTTTCGGACCGCTAGCATCCACCAGATCAAGTTTTGCCACGGGCGCGATACGCTTTTGTGTGGCTTCTGGACTGAGGGTGTTGGAGCCTGCGCCAACCTGATCACCAGCGGTGACGAGCTTGACCAGGAGAAGGATGACGATGATTGGCAAGACAAAGGACAACACGATCGTGACGATCAGTTGTTTAGGTGTCTTGATAGGCGATTGATGCTCTTCGTGTGGCTGCGTATTGCTCATGACCAAATCCTGCGAGTCTTCGACTGGAGACCTGGACGGCAGGAGCGGTTCAGTGCCCCAGTCGTGCGAGTAACCAGCCATAGTAGTTAGGCGGTTTTCTTATAACCCAAGGATTATAGCGGCATCGGGCGGGCTAAGTCGAAAAGAGACGAGCAATTCTGTTTCGCCAGGGGGGTGATTCAGCATCTGCCGCTATAATTCGCCCGCTGGCGCCCGTAGTTCAATGGATAGAATAAGAGTTTCCGAAGCTCTCGATACAGGTTCGATTCCTGTCGGGCGCGCCAAATACCCCTAAAGTCTGTCTAAACAGGCTTTTTCAGTGCCTTGTGAAAGCGCGCGACATAATCGTCAAAACTTTCCTGATCACTCGCTTCGATCTGCTGTTGTTCCATGAGGGACTGGGTGGCCTGCGCCTGGGTTGCGGCGAGCTCGGCCGGGCTCAGACCGGCTTGCTTGAGCTTGAGGGCGTGCACCCGGCTCTGTTCGAGTGTCCAGTCGTGAAAGGAAACCTTGTGCGAAGTGAGCTGTTCGAGAAACTGTGCGGAGGGTGTGCGGGCTGCATCAGCCACTTTTTCACGCTGCGCAAGTACCGAATTTCTATAGCTTTTTTCGCCCAAAGTCTGATCGAGCGTCTCCGCGCATCGCGCGATCTCGTCCAGCAGTTCATCGGCCCACTGTTTGAGGGAAATTTCTCGACCGAGTCTGGAGAGCATCAGGCCTGGTTGACGCCCTTTTTTAACGACCGTAGCAAAGTTGGACGTGCTTTCGGAGCACCAGCCGCTGTCGGCGAAGGGCGGACTTTCCTGCAGGGCGCAAAAAAGCAGGAACGCATCGACAAATCTAGCCGTTTGGGCAGAAATACCAGTCGCCTGGGTCGGATCGATATCCAGGCACCGCACCTCAATGTACTGGATGCCACGTTCCGCCAGCGCCGTGATCGGCCGTTCGCAGGGACCCGTCGTACGCTTGGGCCGAATACTCGAATAAAACTCGTTTTCAATCTGCAGCACATTGGTATTGAGCTGTATCCACTCCCCGTTGCGGTGCGTCCCGATCGCTTCATAATCGGGCCAGGGCGTTGTGACGGCATCGTAGAGGCGCGACAGGAATGTTTTGAGGTCGTTGTAACAAAGCTTGAGACCTGATTGAGCTTTGTTTTGATAACCCAGGTCGCTCATGCGCAGGCTGGTTGCGTGGGGCAGATACATGGTTTGCTGATCGAGCTCAAGCAAGTCTCCCGTTTTCCCACGCAGGAACTCTTTTGAAAGAGCCGGTGATGCGCCAAACAGGTACATCAGCAACCAGCTGTAGCGGGTGAAGTTGCGAATCAAGGAAATGTAACCTGCGGAGCGGCGGTCCTGCGCTGTGGCCTGCGGGAGATTGAGCAACTCCCATAGCGATTCATCAAAAGAAAAGTTGTAGTGCAGTCCTGCAATGCACTGCATCGTGCGTCCATACCGTTCTGCCAGGCCCCTGCGATAGACGTGTTTGATCATGCCGGTATTAGAGGTGCCGTACCAGCCAATGGGGATTTCGTTGTCCGCTGGCAAGTGTGCGGGCATCGAGTGGTTCCACATGAGTTCGTCGCTCAAGGTCGTGGCAACCACGCGGTGCACTTCGTCGAGTTCAGCCATGAGGCTGTCGACGTTGGTATGTGTGCCGGTAATCAGTTCAAGCAGCGCTTCGGAGTAATCGGTTGTGATCCGCGGGTGAGTCAGCGCAGAGCCCAGGGCTGCCGGGTGGGGCCGCCTGGAGAGCGACCCGTGGGAATCCACGCGCAGGCCCTCTTTTTCAATGCCGCGTAGCGACTTTCCCAAAACCTCTGGGTGGGAATTTAGGATGGCAAGACGTTGAATCAATGTGGACACGGGTAAACCTATAGCTGAGGCGAATCAGTTCATTTTAAGGGATGCTTCATTTTACCCGCGGATGAAGAAAATAGAGGACAATTTGTAACAGTGCTGTCAGTACTTTCTAATAGATCTTGATCGAGACGTGTTGTGCGCAAAATTTTTTCCCTACTAGTGATGTGGTTATCAGTTGGTTTGTCTGTTGGTTTACTCACTGGCTGCACGCCTGAGTACAACTGGCGGGAGACGATGGTTGCCGAGGACCGTGCCGTCATCATGTTTCCTTCGCGCACGCAGACCGAACAGCGACCCATCGATGTCGAAGGTATTCAAACGACCTTTTCTCTGACTACGGCAGCGGTGGACCAGGCGGTGTTTTCTGTAGGTTTTATTCCTCTCCCAGAGACGCTTGGTCAGGAAAAAAGCACGGCTTTGGTCAAGACCGTGGTGTCTGCGCTCGCTGCGCGGGCCGGGAAACAAGCCCCTGAAAATGCGCTGACTGGTGAGATTTTTACGCTGGAAACGGTTGTGGCAAATAAACCCTCACTGATGATGGCCCGTGTGGTGATCCATCGTGGGATGTTGATTCAAGTCGTCGTCTCGGGACCGAAACAATCGCTTTCAAATGAAAATGCGCTTGAGTTTGTCCGCTCACTCAGATTGAAGTGAGGGTGACCGGTGAGCAGGCCAAGTCTGAGTGCTTGGGCGACCCCTGCTTGTCGGCCATAAACTTTCAGTTTGCGGCATGCATTGAGTAAATGAAAATTGACCGTTCGTTCCGAGAGCCCAATAATGAGCCCGATTTCCCAGCTGGTCTTGCCAGCGGACACCCACTCCAGGCATTGCAACTCTCGTCCGGAAAGACGTGGATTTGTCATGAGAAAAAGCTCCCAGTGGACTCAAATGATAATTAGTTAGTGTGAGCGTATATTCTCCTAATTAGAATGCGCAGAACCCCTGTGATGGCACACTCATTTGTAATAAAGTGTTTGAGAAGTAGCCAAGTTGTTACCACCCTCCTCAGCTTGCCGCCTTTGTTTAACGCTTTTGTTGTCTGGGCGATGTTAGAATTTGATCCTAGTTGGCGCCGATTTGCTCGATCCGCTTGCGGGCGCCTCATAAATCCCGCTAAAGAAGGTCTGTATGCCTAATTCGTCCAGTATCCAGGGCGCTCCATCCGCACAAGCTTCCGCCAAGATCCCTTTGGGCTCTGTAGGTGTCGTCCACACACAGTTTTTGCATTTCGATGAGCCACTGCCTCTCGCCAGTGGTCATACTCTTTCGTCTTACGACTTGGCGATTGAAACGTACGGCACCCTGAATGCTGACGCCAGCAATGCCGTACTCATTTGTCACGCCTTGAATGCATCACATCATGTGGCGGGGATCTCCGCTGAAAATCCGGATGACATCGGCTGGTGGGACAACATGGTAGGGCCGGGTAAGCCGGTCGATACCAACGTATTTTTCGTGATCGGTGTGAACAATCTGGGTTCCTGTTTCGGCTCGACAGGTCCTGCCAGTATTCGTCCCGAGACCGGCAAGCCCTGGGGCGCAGCTTTCCCTGTGCTCACCGTCGAAGACTGGGTGTCGGCCCAGGCCCGCGTGGCCGATCGTCTGGGGATCAAACGCTTCGCCGCAGTGATGGGTGGTTCATTGGGCGGGATGCAGGCCTTGAGTTGGGCGATTACGCTGCCCGAGCGGGTCGCACATTGCGTAGTGGTCGCCAGCACGCCGCGCCTGTCTGCTCAAAATATCGGTTTTAACGAGGTGGCACGACGCGCGATCATCACGGACCCTGAGTTCCACGGGGGCGACTATTACGCACACAATACCGTCCCGCGCCATGGCTTGTCGGTTGCAAGAATGATTGGCCACATCACGTATTTGTCTGATGATGATATGGCTGAGAAGTTTGGCAGGACGCAGCGTGAACCTGCAGCCAATGGTGCCTATCATTACGGTTACGGTGTGGAGTTTGAGGTCGAGTCCTACTTGCGTTACCAAGGCGAGAAATTTTCCAAATATTTCGATGCGAATACGTATTTGCTCATTACACGCGCGCTCGATTATTTTGATCCTGCCAAGAAAACCGGTGGTGATTTTGCGCGTGCGATTGCGCCTGCCCAGGCAGATTTCCTCCTGGTTTCCTTCACGACGGACTGGAGATTTCCTCCTGAACGCTCGCGGGAAATTGTGCAGGCTCTTCTTAAAAACGGTCAACCCGCAACCTATGCCGAGATCGACGCTCCACACGGGCATGATGCCTTTTTGCTCGACGATGCCCGATATCACAGCCTGATGCGTGCCTATTTTCTCCGCATCGCCGCCACACTGGATGTGCCACAGGCATTGCGTGCTTCAAGCGAGGTGCGTCCATGAAAGAGCAGCTGCAACTGAGTGGTCAAACGATGGATGGTGATTTGCGCGGTGATTTGGCTCGGATCGCGCAATGGGTGCGTCCGGATAGTCGCGTCCTGGATCTAGGGTGTGGAGACGGTGCGTTACTGGCGCACCTTAAACAGTCTAAAAATGTTCAGGGTGTGGGTGTTGAGATCAGTGACGATCGGGTGCTAAGCTGCGTCAAGCGCGGTGTGCATGTGATTCAGCAAAACCTCGAAGACGGACTGGCGATGTTCGACGACCAGCAGTTCGATACTGTGGTGCTCTCTCAAACGCTTCAATCCATGCACAACACTGAGCATATTTTGCGAGAGATGGCGCGTGTGGCGCGCGAGGGAATCGTTTCCTTTCCCAATTTTGGATATTGGCCACATGGCTGGTCGATTTTGCGTGGACGGATGCCCGTCACCGGTCAAATGCCTTATGACTGGTACAACACACCCAACATTCATCTCTGCACGCTGAAAGATTTTGAACGTCTGGCTGCCAAGCTGGGATTTACGATTTTAGAGCGTGCCACCTTCAACGATGAGCGTGAAGTGAAGGTGCTGGCAGGATGGCGCAGTACGCTTGCCGCGTACCGTTTCAGTGCCAGGCGTCACGCATGACCGCCACGAGCAACCCATTGCCAGAAGCGGAGCCGCAGACGATTCCGGCGTCAAAGCTCTATACCAGCAGGCGGGTTGCCCCTTTGCTGGCCTTGGGTTTCGCGAGTGGCTTGCCCCTCGCGTTAACGGGTGGAACCTTACAGGCCTGGGCCACAATCGAACAAGTTTCTTTGCAGGAAATCGGCTTCCTGACGCTTGTCGGGACGGCTTACACACTCAAGTTTTTATGGGCGCCCTTGATTGATCGTTATGTGCCCCCGTTTTTGGGACGCAGGCGAGGCTGGATGCTGGTCATGCAGCTATTACTCGCACTCGGCATCATGGCGATGGGTTTGATGTCGCCCGGACAGAGTTTGTTGCCGCTTGCATTGTTGGCAGTCGCAGTGGCTTTTTGTTCCGCGACGCAGGATATTGCCTTTGATGCCTATCGTAGCGACGTGTTACGCAAAGAAGAAAGAGGTGCCGGGGCGGCCTTGTCTGTGCTCGGCTACAGGTTGGCGATGCTCACCTCGGGAGGGTTGGCATTGATCTTGGCAGATCAATGGCTAGGCTGGGGGCATACTTACATCTTGATGGGGGCGCTGATGTTGGTCGTCGCGCTTGCGACCCTCTGGGCGCCAGAGCCGGAGTTGCCTGCGCAGACACCTCGATCGCTATCGCGTGCGGTGTTTGAACCATTCAAAGAGTTTTTCGGTCGCCCTGAAGCCATCACAGTGTTGCTACTGATCGTGCTCTACAAGCTGGGAGATGCCTTTGCGGGCGCACTATCAACGACTTTCTTGTTACGTGCTGCCGGTTACACGGCGACAGAGGTCGGAACAGTCAATAAGTTGCTCGGCCTGACCGCCACCATCGTGGGCGCGTTGACGGGCGGCGCGTTGATGGCCAAGTTAGGTCTGTACCGTTCGTTGATGCTGTTTGGTTTGCTTCAGGCCTTGTCCAACCTTGGGTTCTGGGTGATTTCCGTCGGACCCCATAGTGTCTGGTTGATGGCTGCCGGTGTGGGGCTTGAAAATTTGTGTGGCGGAATGGGGACGGCCGCTTTCGTTGCGTTGCTGATGGGGCTTTGCAACCGGGAATTCTCTGCTACACAGTTTGCGTTGCTGTCTGCGTTGTCTGCAGTGGGTCGGACCTACTTGGCGGGGCCTTTTACCCCGCCGCTAGTGGAGTTTGCCGGTTGGCCTTCCTTCTTTTTGATGACGGTTGCAATCGCGCTTCCAGGCCTGTTGCTATTGCGCTGGAGGCGCCGGGATATTGAACGTATCGATGCCGCAGGTGTTTGAAACAGAGGCCGTCGAGCTCACGCCCCGAGTTTGAAGTCGTAATCAATTGTGAAGGGCGCGTGATCAGAAAAACGCTCTTCTTTGTAAATACTGGTTGCTTTCGCTTTGGCCGCGATCCCGGGCGTTGCGAGCTGATAGTCCAGACGCCAGCCCACGTTCTTGGCCCAGGCTTGACCACGGTTACTCCACCAAGTGTATTGTTCGGGACGAGGATCGAGTGTTCTGAACACATCGATGAAACCAATCTCGTCAATTGTGTGAGTCATCCATGCCCGTTCCTCAGGTGTAAAGCCTGAGTTTTTCTGATTGGATTTCCAGTTTTTCAAATCGATTTCTTTGTGTGCGATATTCCAGTCCGCACAGATCACATATTCGCGTTTGGTCTTTTTGTGATCATCCATCAGGTCCTGCAGCCAGGGACCAAACTTATCTAGAAAACGGAATTTTGCTTCTTGACGCTCCGGACCACTTGAGCCAGAGGGGAGATAGGCGCTGACCACGGTCAGATTCGGCCAGTCCGCGCGGATCACGCGTCCTTCCTGATCAAATTCAGGGCAGCCGATGCCTGTGAGCACTCGCTCGGGTTGTTGTCTCAAGTAGATACCAACGCCGCTATAGCCTTTTTTTTCGGCTGCGCAGAAATGCCCGGTATAGTCTAGAGGATGTTGATAATCATGCTGGATATCGGTCAGGTGTGCCTTGAGCTCCTGCAGACATAGGATATCTGCCTGATGTGATTTCAGCCATTCGAGCAGGCCCTTGTTGTAGGCCGAGCGTATGCCGTTCAGATTCAGTGAGGTGATGCGCAGCAAGGCGAGACTCCTGGTCGGTGAGATAATGGCGGGTATGACGGATTAAGTTGAAACGGAGAGAAATAATATGGCGCAGGGTACTGATCGTCGTGAGTTTGTACAGTTTGCCTTGAAAGAGGGTGTACTGCGTTTTGGTAGTTTTGTGACAAAGTCCGGTCGAACAAGCCCATATTTCTTCAATGCGGGTCTTTTTAACACGGGTGCGTCAGTCGGCAAGCTTGCGCAATTTTATGCGCAGGCACTGATAGATTCCAAGTTGCCGTTCGATATGTTGTTCGGGCCTGCTTACAAGGGGATCCCGCTCGCGACGGCGACTTCGGTCGCCCTCGCTTCCCATGCTGAATTAACAGGCCGCGACGTGCCTTTCGCCTACAACCGCAAAGAGGCCAAGGATCACGGTGAGGGCGGGGTCCTGGTCGGCGCGCCTCTCAAGGGCAAGGTTGTCATCATCGATGATGTGATCACGGCCGGTACCTCGGTGAAAGAGTCGGTCGAAATCATTCGCGCCGCGGGTGCAGAACCCTGTGCAGTGTTGATTGCAATGGACCGGATGGAGCGCGCAGGGCCTGATGGCGCGCTATCCCCTCATTCAGCGGTTCAGGAAGTCCAGCAGCGTTATGGATTGCCCGTGGTCAGCATTGCGTCTCTGACGGATATTCTCGCGCTGCTTGAGCACAATGCCGAGTTTGCTCAATACCGTGAGTCAGTGCTCGCATATCGAGCGCGTTACGGTATCTAACGTGAGGGCATATGTCGCCACGGCGCCTGACTTAACCTTCCAGCTTGGCCTTCAGTAGATCATTGACCTGCTGAGGGTTGGCTTTACCCTTTGCCGCTTTCATAATCTGGCCGACGAGCGAATTGAATGCTTTTTGTTTGCCGGCACGATATTCCGCCACGATGGCAGGGTTGTCCGCGATCACGGCATCCACCATCGCTGCGATGGCTCCAGTGTCACTGATTTGAGTCAGCCCCTTCGCTTGAATAATGGCATCGGGATTGCCGTCATGCTCGCCCGCCCACATGGCGGCGAAAACGTCCCGGGCAATTTTGTTGGAAACGGTGCCATCAATAATACGTGTCAAAAGTGCCCCGAGCGCAGCTGCCGATACGGGGCATTGAGTGATGTCTTTTTCTTCACGATTGAGTGTGGCGGAGACTTCACCCATGATCCAGTTCGCGGCAAGTTTGGCTTGACCTGCAGGTAGTGCGGCATTCACGCTTTCAAAATAACCTGCGAGCTCGCGGCTGCTGGACAGTTGAGCGGCATCTACGGGCGCCAAACCGAAATCTGAAACAAACCTTGAGCGTAACGCCGCCGGCAACTCAGGCATGGTTTGACGCACGGATTCAATCCAGTCATGGGCAATCACGAGTGGTGGCAGATCGGGGTCTGGAAAGTAACGGTAGTCGTGCGCGTCTTCTTTGCTGCGCATGCTGCGTGTTTCATCGCGTTCGGAATCGTATAGGCGAGTTTCCTGAACCACGCGGCCACCGTCTTCGATCAATTCGATCTGACGTCTGACTTCGTATTGAATCGCCCGCTCGAGAAACCTGAAGGAGTTGACGTTTTTGATTTCGCAACGGGTGCCGAATTCTTTTTGTCCGACAGGACGAACGGAAACGTTTGCGTCGACCCGGAATGAACCTTCTTGCATGTTGCCATCGCAAATGCCAAGCCACATGACGAGGCTGTGAAGCGCTTTTGCGTAGGCAACTGCTTCGGCGGCCGATCGCATTTCAGGTTCGGAGACAATTTCCAGAAGGGGAGTGCCCGCGCGGTTGAGATCGATCCCGGAGGAGGCCTCACCATGCGGACCGACAAAGTCGTCGTGCATGGATTTGCCAGCGTCTTCTTCGAGATGCGCGCGAGTCAGATTGACTGTTTTCTCTTGGTCACCGATGAAAAAACTGATTGATCCGCCTTGAACAACCGGGATTTCAAATTGACTGATTTGATAGTTTTTGGGTGAATCAGGATAAAAGTAATTTTTGCGGGCGAAGATCGACCGTGGAGCGATGGTGGCACCCACCGCCAGACCGAAGCGGATGGCGCGATCCACGGCGGCTTTGTTCATCACGGGAAGTGAGCCGGGGAGTGCCAAGTCCACTTCGTTGGCTTGCGTGTTGGGCAGAGCGCCATAGCGCGTGGAGCTGCCAGAAAAGATTTTGGTTTGAGTCGAGAGCTGGGTGTGTGTTTCCAGTCCGATCACGATTTCCCATGCCATTATGCTTGCCCCGCAACGCGTTGATGCCAGTCCGTGACTTGCTGATATTGGTGGGCAACCGCGAGCAGTCGCCCTTCTTCAAAATAGTTGCCGATGATCTGTAACCCGATGGGTAATGGTTTGCCAGAGGCACCTTTACCAAAACCGCAAGGGACGGACATGCCGGGCAAGCCCGCCAGATTAAGTCCAAGCGTGTAAATGTCAGCAAGCCAGTCTGCGGTTGGATCGTTTTGATTTTGATGGATGGGTTGTGCGACAGTTGGTGTCACAGGTCCCATGATGACATCGCAGTGCTGGGTGAGTGCTGCTTGAAAATCATCGACGATCATGCGGCGTAAACGCTGGGCTTGCAGGTAATACGCGTCGTAGTAACCATGCGAGAGAACATACGTCCCGATCAGGATGCGACGTTTGACCTCCGCACCGAATCCCTCGGCGCGTGAGCGTGCGGTCATGTCGGCCAGATCCGAATAGGAGTCGCTGCGGTGCCCGTAGCGTACGCCATCGTAGCGGGACAGGTTGCTCGATGCTTCGGCCGGCGCAATGACGTAGTAAGCCGGGATGGACAAGTTGGTTCGCGGCAAAGAAATATCCACACGTTGCGCGCCAAGCTTTTCGAATTGCTTCAAGGCGGCTTCGATCGCAAGGGCGACGTCGCTGGAAAGTCCCTCACCAAAAAATTCTTTGGGTACGCCGATGCGCAAGCCCTTTAGAGGCTGAGCAATATCGCTGCTGAAGTTCGCGGTGGCGCTGTTGAATTCGGCACGAATGCGCCCAGGTGCGTTGGGGACGCCTTTGCAATGTTCCGCACTGGTGGAGTCTTTATTGTCGAAGCCGCTCATGACATCGAGCAAATCCACGAGGTCCAGGGCGCTTGCGGCGATCGGTCCCGCTTGATCGAGACTGGAGCCGTAGGCGATCATTCCATAGCGCGATACTGCGCCATACGTGGGTTTGATGCCGCTCACTCCGCACAAGGCGGCAGGCTGCCGGACAGAGCCGCCTGTATCAGTGCCAGTTGCCGCGATGACAAGCTTGGCTGCCACGGCGGCTGCCGACGCACCTGAAGAGCCGCCCGGAACCGCGGTCGTGTCCCAAGGGTTGTGCGTGGGTCCAAAGGCCGAATGTTTATTTCCCGAACCCATCGCGAACTCGTCGCAGTTGAGTTTGCCAAGGGTGACGCAACCCGCGGCGCGAAGCTGATGGACGACGGTTGCGTCAAACGGGCTGGTGTAATGCTTGAGCATGTTACTGCCAGCAGTGCTGCGCCAGCCCTGCGTCACAAAGACATCCTTGTGTGCGATAGGAAGTCCAGTCAGAATGTTGCCGCGACCTGCTGCCAGCATCGCATCCGCCTCGCGGGCTTGCGCCAGCGTCAAGTCCGCGTCAACATGGACAAATGCGTTCAGCTCCGCTTTTGCCTCAATTTGTCTTAGGCAATCCTGGGCAAGTTCGGTCGCACTGAGCTCTCGCTTGGCCAGTGCTTGACTCAGGGATGTGATGGTGGGGTGGAGCTTAAGTGCGTTAGACATCTTATTCAATGACCTTTGGAACCAGGAACAAGCCTTTGGAGGCGCCGGGGGCGTTTGCCATCAGTGCCTCGCGCCTTTCGGTCGACGAGACTTCTGTGACAACGTCCTCCCGCAGGCGAAGATGGATATCGGTCACAGAGGCCAGGGGGTGTGCCAAAGGCTCTATACCAGTGGTGTCGACGGACTGGAGCGTTTCGATGATGCCAAGGATTTTATTGAGGTCAGTCTGAGCCTGATCCTGCTGTTCCGGGGTCAGATGGAGCCTTGCCAGGCGTGCAATTCGGGCAACTTCTTGGTCTGTGAGAGCCATAAGACTTGTTTAATCCAATGAGGGAGTCTGCCCGTGACTTCCCGGGCTTGACGAGAGCAAATCTTGCCGTTGTTATTGAATTATAAGTTATGATAGAGGGCTATTCGCAGCATCTTGCGTGCGTCAATTTTCCCTTTGGCTGGGTTCTCATGTTCGGATTCCTGCGCAGTTATTTCTCTAGTGACATGGCGATCGATCTCGGTACCGCCAACACACTTATTTACGTCCGAGGCAAAGGAATCGTTCTTGACGAGCCTTCCGTTGTCGCGATTCGCCACGACGGTGGTCCCGGAGGTAAAAAAATTATTCAGGCGGTTGGTCGCGAAGCCAAGCAAATGCTGGGTCGTGTACCAGGCAACATCGAGGCGATTCGCCCGATGAAAGATGGTGTGATCGCCGACTTTACCGTGACCGAGCAAATGCTCAAACAGTTCATTCGCATGGTCCACCCCCGAAACATGCTGGCCCCAAGCCCGCGAATCATCGTGTGCGTTCCCTGCGGTTCGACCCAGGTTGAGCGTCGCGCGATCCGCGAATCGGCGCTGGGCGCGGGTGCGAGCCGTGTCTATCTGATCGAGGAGCCGATGGCCGCTGCGATTGGCGCGGGTTTGAACGTCTCCGACGCGAGCGGCTCGATGGTGGTCGATATCGGCGGCGGCACCACCGAGGTGGCCGTCATTTCCCTGGGCGGTATGGTTTACAAGGGTTCAGTGCGCGTGGGCGGTGACAAGTTTGACGAGGCGATCGTCAACTACATCCGTCGCAATTACGGCATGCTGATTGGCGAACCTACTGCGGAGCTGATCAAAAAAGAAATCGGTTCGGCATTCCCGGGTTCGGAAGTGCGTGAGATCGAAGTGAAAGGTCGTAATCTGGCCGAGGGTGTGCCCCGCAGTTTTACGGTCTCTTCCAACGAAATCTTGGAGTCATTGACGGATCCGCTCAATCAGATCGTTTCTGCTGTCAAGATCGCCCTGGAAAATACACCTCCAGAGCTAGGCGCCGATATCACCGACAAGGGCATTGCCTTGACAGGCGGTGGCGCATTGTTGCGAGATCTCGATCGCTTGCTGCAAGAGGAGACCGGTTTGCCAGTGATCGTTGCCGAGGATCCTTTAACGTGCGTCGTGCGTGGTTGTGGCGATGCGCTTGAGCATCTTGAAAAGTTAGGCGCAATCTTCATTAACGACTAATCCGCCTGGCCTTTTTGAGGTTCGGGTGGCTTGGTACTGAGCTCAGATGCAACGACACGTCACCCTTCGTCTTTTTCGGCGCGGCCCTGCCGCCGAAGTCATCCTGACCTTTTTGGTTTTGTTCTCTATTGTCCTGCTTTTCACGGATGCGACATGGAGCAAAACAAATCCTGTCCGCCAGGCAATCGCGACAACGCTTTATCCTTTTCAGCGTGCGGTTTTGTTTCCCCGTGACATGTTGACGATGTTCAACGAGTGGATCAACGCCGCAGCACTGATTAAGTCCGAAAACGAAGCTCTTCAGCGCCAGAGGATCGCACTGGCTCAGGTATCCGCAAACGCTGCACTGCTCTCCGCTGAAAATACCCAGCTCCGCCGATTATTGGGGGTGCTTGAAACGGCAGTCGACCGACCCACCGTGGTCGTTGAGGTTCTGTACGAGCCTGTCAATGCCTTTACCAGACGGATTGTTTTCAACAAAGGAAGCCGAGCCGGTATCGCTCAGGGCATGCCGGTCATCGACGAAAGCGGAGTCGTCGGGCAGATCACGCGTGTGACGCCGATGACCTCTGAGGCGGCGATGCTGACAGACGAGATTGTTTCCATCCCAGTGCAAGTGTTACGTAACGGTCTGAGGCTGATTGCTTTTGGCTCGAGCTCACCCGGCAAGGTGGAGGTTCGCTACTTTTCCTCTGACGCAGACATACGCGAAGGGGATCAACTGGTGACGAGCGGAGTCGGCGGTGTGTTTCCTGCAGGGCTCGCAGTCGGCCAGATTGACCATGTCGAACGTAACCCCGCCTCGGGTTTTGCGCGCGCAGAGGCAAAACCTGCTTCTCATCCGGAACGTTATCGGCATTTCCTGGTCTTACAAGTACCGGTTGGCGATGGCTTGACGTCTTTGCCTACAGCGGCTGCCACATCATCGACGGAGCTTGCAGGTGCGACAGACAAGACCAAGTAAAAAACCACCCATGCCAATGGCTCACGCCGTCGGCCCCGAGTCCGTCGAGGCCACGATGGGTGCTGGCTATGTTTGGGCGACGATGCTTCTGGTGTGGGTGCTTTCCCTGTTGCCCTGGAGAGTCTGGCATGCGGCACCGGATTTGTTGCTGCTAGTGATTACATTCTGGTCACTCCGGGATTCCCGCCACGTGGGGATGGTGGTCGCGTTCTTTTTCGGTCTGACGCTCGATGTTCATGATGTCGGGCCGCTCGGTTTGCAAGCACTCATGTTCACCTTGACGGTTTATGGTGCACAGGCCATGCAGCGTCGCGTCTTGCGCTTCAATCTGGTTCAGCAGGGCATCCACTTGTTACCGGTTTTTGTTGGCGCAAAACTGGTCATGGTGTTGATTGGTGCTTTTTTGGTCAGTGCATGGCCAGGTTGGTCCTGGCTATTGAGTGCGCTTTTGACGGCGGCGCTCTGGCCATTGGTAAGTTGGTTGCTCCTTCTGCCTCAGCATCGTCTGGATGATGCCGAAGGCGGTTCAGCTTGAGTCCGACTGAACATGTTTGATTTCAAGCAAACAGACCAGCATCAAAAGCGACGCTTCATGTTGCGCGCGATCGTTGCGGGCGTTTTTGCAATTGCGTGCTTCGGTTTGCTGGGCTGGCGTTTCTGGGTGTTGCAAGTGGAGCGGCATGAAAGCCTGGCTGCTCGCGCAGAAAACAATCGTATCGCCGTGTTGCCGATTCCACCTCGCCGTGGCGATATTGTGGATCGCAACGGTGAAGTATTGGCGCGTAATTACCTAAGCTTCACACTCGAGGTTGTTCCCGGGCGCGCAGGCAATATTGACGATATGCTGAGCCGATTGACCCCCATTGTGTATGTCAGCAGCGCGGATCAACGTCGTTTCAAGCGCAGAGTCAATGAATCCGGGCGTTATGCCAGCATCGTTTTGCGCAACAACCTCAACGAGACCGAAGCCGCCTGGTTTTCCGCGCATTCTCTGCGCTTTCCCGGTGTCGAGCTCCGCGCACGTTGGGTGCGTGAATATCCTCAAGGTAAAGTCGCAGGTCATGTTGTCGGGTATGTCGGTCGGATTGCAGAGTCTGATGTCGCCATGCTTGAAGATCAGGGCGAACTTGGTAACTACCGCGGCACGGACATCATCGGCAAAAAAGGCATCGAAAAAACGTATGAGTCAGTTTTACACGGTAAGACTGGATTCGAGGAAGTTGAGGTCACGGCTCGCGGAAAACCTGTTCGACGCTTGCGTAAGTTGGATCCCATACCTGGTTCCAATCTCGTGTTGTCGCTGGACCTCGAGCTGCAGCGTATCGCTGAAGAGGCCTTCAAAGATTATCGAGGTGCTTTAGTCGCGATCGAGCCTGCGACGGGTGATGTTTTAGCGTTTGTTTCACAACCCTCCTACGATCCCAATTTGTTTATTGACGGGATCGATGTGGAAAGTTGGCGTCGTCTGAACGAATCACCTGACCATCCGCTGATCAACCGTCCTGTCTACGGGACCTATCCGATAGGCTCCACATACAAACCTTTCGTCGCGCTGGCGGCGCTTGAACTGAACAAACGGCGTGCCACGGATCGGATCAATGATCCTGGCTATTTTGAGTTTGGCGGGCAACGTTTCCGAAATGCGGGTTCGGCATATTTTGGTTCGATTGATATGCACCAGGCGTTGGTGGTTTCCTCGGATACTTATTTTTATTCGCTTGCGCCTGAAATTGGTGTCAATGCGCTGCATGATTTCATGAAACCTTTTGGGTTTGGCCAGATCACTGGCATCGATATTGAGGGTGAACGAAAGGGTGTGCTGCCTTCGACGGAGTGGAAACGTAACGCGTATAAAAAGCGAGAGCAACAACGCTGGTATGCAGGCGAGACAATTTCTGTGGCCGTGGGACAAGGTTATAACGCCTTCACCTTGATGCAACTTGCCCAGGCGACTGCGGTGTTGGCGAACGACGGGACATACATGCGCCCTCACTTGGTGCGTGCGATTAAAAATCCAACCTCTGGTGAGGAACGGCTGAACGTGGCCGAGGCTTCACACCGCATTCCACTCAAGTCTGAAAATATTCAGGCCGTCAAGCGCGCCCTGGCTGATGTGACTGTTACGGGTACCGCCCGTCAAGCCTTTGTGGGGGCGCCTTATCAGACTGCTGGTAAAACAGGAACCGCGCAAGTTTACAGTTTGAAGGGTGGTAAGTATCAAAGTAATGCGATTGATGAACGCTTGCGTGATCATGCGTTGTTCATGGCTTTCGCGCCCGTGAAGGATCCCAAGATCGCGATTGCGGTCTTGGTCGAAAATGCAGGCTGGGGTGGCAGCGTTGCCGCACCGATTGCACGCAAAGTTTTCGATGAGTGGTTACTGCGCAATCCTAAGGGAGGCGCAGCGGCGAAATGAAACTGCTCTTCAAAATTTTTCTGCGCAGTGTGACTGCTTTTGACTGGCCCCTGATGATCGTCTTGTTGCTTTTGGGGGCGACTGGCTTGTTGGTGATGCACTCTGCTGTGGGCGGAACAGACTGGCGTTATGCAGATCACTTGCGCAACTTGTTGATCGGCTTGGGCGTGATGTGGGTAGTGGCTATGGTGCCCTTTCCCTATATTTTGAAATTAGCCGTCCCTTTTTATGTATTGGGTGTGGTGCTGTTGTTGGGCGTCGAGTTTTTCGGCTCCACGAGCAAGGGTGCGACCCGTTGGTTAAATCTGGGTTTCATTCGGATCCAGCCCTCTGAAATGCTCAAGATCGCAGTCCCTCTAATGCTGGCTTGGTACTTTCACAAGCGTGAAAGTACGTTGAAGTTTTACGATTTTTTTGTTGCGGGCGCACTGCTTGTCGTTCCGTTTATGTTGATCGTCAAACAGCCAGACCTGGGTACGGCACTATTGGTATTTGGAGCCGGTTTCTGTGTGATTTACTTCGCCGGCCTGTCCTTCAAACTGCTCATTCCAATCTTGATTGCCGCAATCGTCGGTATCGGCGGCATCATTGCCTATCAGGAAGACCTTTGCAAGGAGGGGACTGACTGGGTCGTCCTGCACGATTATCAGAAACATCGTGTGTGTACCTTGCTTGATCCGAACAATGATCCATTGGGCAAGGGTTTCCATACGATTCAGTCAACGATCGCGGTAGGATCAGGGGGCGTGTACGGAAAGGGATATATGAGTGGTACGCAGACGCATCTGGACTTTATTCCGGAGCGTACAACCGATTTTATTTTTGCGGTGTTCGCCGAGGAGTTTGGCCTCTATGGCGGCGTCACGCTATTGATTTTGTACTTGTTGTTAGTCTTCAGAGGTCTTGCCATCGCTATTCGCGCACCGACTCACGCGAGTCGATTATTGGCTGGCGCACTGACCATGGTGTTATTCGTATATGTGTTCGTCAACATTGGCATGGTAACGGGTATCTTGCCTGTTGTCGGGGTGCCACTGCCGCTGCTGAGTTATGGTGGAACGGCATTGCTGACGATCGGTATTGCTTGCGGGATCCTGATGAGTATCAGTCACTACATCCCTGGAAACGAGTCTTGATGCTGTGGATTTGCGCGACTTACTCGAGATTTCACAAAAGCTGATCTGTGCGAAGGCTCATAATCAGTTTTCGAACGGGTGCCGGCAAGCCTAGTTTTTCGATTTCTTCATAACGAATCCAGCACCGATCGACTTCTGTTTGAGCGTTGATCAAAATGCTGTCAGTCGACACGTGAGCCAGGAGCGGGGCAATCGTCAGCCGATAATGTGTAAACACATGCAGAAAGGGTGCGAGTGTCTGTATTTGTCGAACTTTGAGGCCTAATTTTTCGCAGACTTGAGTGGGTGTTTGGGTGACTTCGAATTCTGGCAGACTCCACAAGCCACCCCAGATGCCGGTATTGGGTCGCTGCTCCAGCAAGAGGTGGTCGTCCCGAAACGCCACTAGCATTCCAGTGGAGCGTTCTGGCAGAACTTTTCGCTGACGTGGCCACGGAAGTTCTTCTGTGCGACCCGTGTTGAATGCCATACATCCTTTGGAAAGCGGGCATTCAATACATCTCGGACGACTGCGGGTGCAGAGTGTGGCGCCGAGATCCATTTGACCCTGGGTATAGCGCGCCATTGCCTCCGGATCTTTTTCGCATGTTTTTGACGTGGGGAGTTCATCACGGGCAAGTTGCCAAAGTCGTACTTCAGTGGCCCGCTGGGTGGGATCACCCTCGACGGCAAAGTATCTTGCAAAAACACGCTTGACGTTGCCGTCCAGTATCGCCGCACGTTCACCGTAGCAAAAGGCAGCGATCGCGGCCGCCGTTGAAGGTCCTATGCCTGGCAAAGTGGCAAGTCCTGCGGCATCGGTAGGAAAGTGCCCATTCCAATCGGTCATGATGCGCTGCGCGCAGGCGTGCAAATTGCGTGCGCGCGCATAGTATCCCAAGCCCGCCCACTGAGCCATGACGGCTTCATGAGTTGCTTGCGCGAGGCGGGCGACATCGGGAAAGTGACTCAAAAACCGCTGATAGTATTCGATCACTGCGCTGACTTGTGTTTGTTGCAGCATGATCTCCGAGAGCCAGACTCGGTAGGGATCTCGTGTGTTCTGCCAAGGCAGGTCGTGTCGGCCATGGGTGCGTTGCCAGGCGATTATTTTATTGGCAAGTTTCATCGCACCGACCGTGAAGAGTTAAAAGCGAGTGTTGCGTTGTACAGACCATCTGGCCGAGAGCGCGCCCAGAGCGGCTACAAGCAGCACGCAGGCAACAAGAACAGGCGTGGATGGCAGACTCAGAGCGAACTCCGCGTCATAGGTACGGGCGAGCGAGGCGAGCGCATCGTTCAAGGGTGTCAGCGTCAAGCGGGCGATGCCCAGGCTGATGAGCGCAGCCAAGCTGCAGGTGAGTGCGCCCAGATAAAGGAATGGTCTTCGGACAAATGATTCGGTTGCTCCAACCAGCCGTGCCACTCCAATTTCTTCGCGTTGGGACAAGGCCTGCATCCGGACAGTATTAAACACCGTTGCCAGCACAACTAACATCACGCTGAGTGCCAACAAAATGAGTCCCACCTTGCCAAAACGAAGAAGTGCTTCGAGACGTTGTACCCAGGCGCTGTCGAGTTGAACCAGATCAACGCCTGGCCATTTTCTCAATGTGTTGGCGAGCTGGTCAGCGCGCTTGGCCAGGTCATCTCCCGGGGCAAGCTCTACGACGATCGCGTCAGGAAGCGGATTCACCGGAAGTACTTTGAGTGCCTGCTCCCATGCTGGATTCGCACGAAGCTCTTCTAATGCCCGCTGTTTGGGGATGACGCGGACCTTGACGGTTTGCTCTGCATATTCTTCACGAACCTGGCGGGCGAGTTTGTCGGCAGTCCCGGCCGCGGCATCTGTTTTGAGAAAAATAGTGAGCTCGGGAGTCACCGAGACTTGCTTGGCAACTGGCTCAATCGACGTCAGCAAAGAGGCACCCAGCAGAGGGAGTGCCAATGCCAGAGCGATCACCAGTAGATTGGTCAGTGAGGAAATCGGTTGTGAAAGAAGCCTTCTGACCGTCACGGTTAAGGCGTAGCGATGTTGTCGGAGCAGACTTTTCATCTCGAGGCTCCGCCAATGTGTGGTTCGATATGACCTGATTCCGCATGTTGCACCGGCTCAGTATGGGCAGGTCGTCTGTTTGCGGAGTCTGCAAACTTGCCGGGCTCGATTTTGAATGCTCGCGTGGCGTATTCGGCCATCAGGTCGTCATCATGCGAGGCGATCAGTGTGGTGACGCCTACGCGATTAAAGTCCTTGAATACGGACATGATGCGTCGGGCAGTGTCTTTGTCCAGGCTTGCGGTGGGCTCGTCTGCGATCAGGATGGCAGGGCGGTTCACGATGGCGCGGGCGATGGCCAGGCGTTGTTGCTCGCCACCGGACAGTTCGATCGGAGGGGTGTTTTCTTTGTTGTTCAGTCCGACTTTGTCGAGCGCGGCTCGGGCGCGCGCCCGGGCAACGTCATTTGGCAGGCCTGTCACGGTGAGGGGTAAAAGGACATTTTCGATCGCGCTTCGGTCGTAAAGAAGGTGCGTATCTTGCAATATGACGCCCACCGATCGTCTCAGGTAAGGTCTTGCGCGGGCAGAGAGCTGTTCGAGCCGCTGTCCATTGACCTGAATCGAACCGCGGCTGGGGGCTTCTAAACCGCCAATCAGTTTGAGCAGCGTGGATTTGCCTGCGCCGGAAGGTCCCGCCACGTAAACAAACTCACCAGCGGCGACGCGAAAAGTAATATCGGCCAAGATATTGCGTCCTTGGCCATAAGATTTGAATACGTGCTGGAATTCGATCATGTTGTCACATAGGTTATTCCCTAATAATAACCCTGCTCACTCACAATTTAATAAGCATATGACAGAGGAATTATTGACGGCGAGGGATTTCCCCCATACAGTCCGGGTGTGGGTAAGGCTACCATTGGTGCCTTGCACAACTAGACCTGCGGCTTGCCCGAATGGCTGCCGTACCCTTTAGTATTTCGGAGATCGAGTAATGAAATTCTTGAAACTAGCAGTAGTCGGCGCAGCGATGCTCGCGGCCAACACCGTCGCGCAGGCAGGTCCAACGTTCGATAACGTCAAAAAGAAAGGCTTCGTCCAGTGCGGCACGAACACAGGTTTGGCTGGTTTTTCGGCGCCTGACAGCAAGGGTGTCTGGTCAGGTCTGGACATCGATATGTGCCGCGCCATCGCCGCCGTCATGTTTGGCGATGCCTCGAAAGTCAAATTCACACCTTTGACCGCTCAGCAACGCTTTACCGCATTGCAGTCCGGTGAAATCGACGTGCTGACACGTAACACGACCCAGACAATGACGCGCGATACCTCGCTCGGTTTGTTGGGTGCTGGCGTCAACTTTTACGACAGCCAGGGTTTGATGGTTCGCAAGGACTTGAACATCAAGAGCGCCAAAGAATTGAACGGCGCCACGATCTGCGTTCAGCCCGGCACAACCACTGAACTCAACCTGGCTGACTGGTTCCGCGCTAACAATCTGACCTTCAAGCCCGTCGTGATCGAAAAGGTTGATGAAGTTGTTCGCGCCTATGATTCCGGTCGCTGCGATGCATATACGACTGACAAGTCGGGACTGGCTTCGTCACGTACGACACTGAAAAATCCAGACAACAACATCATCCTGCCTGAAAACTTGTCCAAGGAGCCACTCGGCCCACAGGTTCGTCAAGGTGACGAACAGTGGCTGAACGTTGTCCGTTGGGCACTCTACGCAATGCTTGAAGCTGAAGAGTACGGCATCACCTCTAAGAACGTCGATGAAATGCTCAAGAGCACGAATCCAAACGTTCAGCGTATTTTGGGCGTGACACCTGGCATGGGTAAAAACCTGGGTGTGTCAGAAAAGTGGGCCTACGACATCATCAAGCAAGTCGGTAACTACGGCGAGAGCTTTGATCGCAACATCGGTCCCAACACTCCACTCAAGCTTGAGCGTGGTCTCAATGCCCAGTGGACCAAAGGCGGCCTGATGTACGCCTGGCCCATTCGCTAATCTCACTTGATACATAGGGGCGACCGCGTTGCGGTCGCCCTAAGTTATGACGAAGCCTAAAGAATCACCTCTAGCACCCCCTGCTCGAAGACGCTTGTCTTGGAATGATCCAGGCACGCGCTCGATCATTTATCAAATTCTTGCATTGCTCGCCGTAGGTGGAGCAGTCTGGTTTTTGGTTCACAACACATTGAGTAACTTGTCGGCGCGCAATATCTCGACAGGTTTCGATTTTCTAAGCAAAGAAGCTGGTTTCGCCATTGGCGAAACACCAATTGCTTATAGTCCAGCGAGTACTTACGGCCGGGCGATCACGGTCGGTTTGCTCAACACACTGCGGGTTGCCTTGATTGGCATCGTTCTCGCGACTTTACTCGGTACATTGATCGGTATCGCCCGGCTGTCGAGCAACTGGCTGATCCGCAAGATTTCAAGCATTTACGTTGAAGTGATGCGCAACGTCCCGTTGCTGCTCCAGTTGTTTTTCTGGTACGCCATCATTTCAGAAACGCTACCCGGTCCCCGCCAGGCGCTGCATCCCTTGCCAGGGGTGTTCGTCTCGAATCGCGGGGTACAGATGCCAACTGTTCACGGTGACGGATTGCTGTGGTTGTTGGTGGGTTTTCTGGTTGCCGTGATTCTCTCGATCATCATGGCTAAATGGGCGCGTAAAAATCAGGAAAAGACTGGTCAGATTTTCCCCACGGGAAGATGGTCAATGTTGTTGCTCTTGGTGTTACCTGTCGTGATGTGGTTCTTCAGTGGAACTTCCATGACGCTGGATGTGCCAGAGCTCAAGGGGTTTAACTTTGCCGGTGGAATGACGCTTTCTCCCGAGTTCGCCGCGCTGCTGATTGGCCTAGTGATTTACACCGCTGCCTTTATTGCAGAGGTTGTGCGTTCTGGTATTCAGTCGGTCAATCGCGGTCAATGGGAGGCGGCCGAGGCCCTTGGGCTCAAGCGCGGTCAAGTGTTGCGTTTGATCGTATTGCCGCAGGCCTTGCGTGTGATCATCCCTCCGATGACAAGCCAGTATTTGAACATCACTAAAAATAGTTCGCTGGCGGTGGCCATTGGCTACCCGGACATCGTCTCTGTGATCAATACGACCCTCAACCAAACGGGGCAGGCGATTGAGGGCATCATGATGATCATGGCGGCTTATCTGACGGTGAGCTTGTCGATTTCTGTTTTCATGAACTGGTACAACAAACGCATTGCGTTGGTGGAGCGTTGAAATGACTACACCAACTACCGCAGTTTCAACTGAGAAAGCGCCCGCAAGCGCCGTTGGCGTGTTCGCATGGATACGTTCGCAGCTTTTTTCATCGCCGATCAACAGCTTGCTGACGATTCTTTCGGTGTGGTTATTGCTTGCAACCGTCCCTGCAATGGTGGACTGGTTTTTAATCAATGCGAATGCCACCGCCTCCACGGCCGATGAGTGCCGCAAGTCGACAGGTGCTTGCTGGGCCATGATTGTCGAAAAACATCGCCTGATTTTGTTTGGCTTGTACCCCTATGACGAGCAGTGGCGCCCTTTGATCGCGACAGGCATTTTGGTTGCTTCGATCATCCTGAGCGGCTGGAGAAAGCTTTGGAACATGTGGCTGCTCGCTCTATGGACTGTTTCGCTCGCCGCGGTGGCGGTGTTGATGTGGGGAGGCGTTTTCGGCCTGACATATGTTGAAAACAGTCAGTGGGGCGGCTTGCCATTGACACTCATCTTGTCGACATTTGGTATTGCGCTGGCCTTTCCATTGGGTATCGTGTTGGCGCTCGGGCGTCGATCCAACATGCCGGCGATCAAGTCGATTTGCGTGGTGTACATCGAGCTTGTGCGCGGTGTGCCGCTGATCAGCTTATTGTTCATGTCCGCGGTCATGTTGCCGTTGTTTCTACCTGAGGGGATGAACATCGACAAATTGCTGCGCGCCCAGATCGCAATCATTTTATTTGCGGCAGCCTACATGGCTGAAACCATTCGCGGTGGATTGCAGGCCATTCCCAAAGGTCAGTTCGAGGGGGCGGATTCGCTAGGCCTGAGTTACTGGCAGCAGATGCGACTGATTGTCTTGCCGCAGGCCCTCAAAATAGTGATCCCCCCTTTGGTGGGTCTGTTCATCGCTTTGTTTAAAGACACCTCGCTGGTCGTTATTATCGGTATTTTTGATCTGACGCAGGCGGCGAAAGTCGCGCTGACTGATCAAGCGTGGCGTGGTTTCAGCGTCGAAGTCTATATCTTTATTTCCGCGATTTACTTCGTATTTTGTTACTCGATGTCCAAGTACAGCCAGTCTCTTGAAAAACGGCTGTCAACGGGACATGAGCGTTAGGGGCCAAGCGCCAAACTCTGGGCGCGCCCGATCTCTGGAGAACATGTATGGCTGACGCCATCATTCGCATGAAAGACGTTAACAAGTGGTACGGTAAATTCCACGTGTTGCGCAATATCAATCTTGATGTGGCTCAGGGTGAGCGAATCGTCGTGTGCGGACCTTCCGGCTCCGGCAAGTCCACTCTGATTCGTTGTATCAACCGGCTCGAAGAGCATCAGAAAGGTCAGATTATCGTTGACGGTACTGAAATCACGAATGATTTGCGGGATGTCGAAGCGATTCGCCGTGAAGTCGGCATGGTATTTCAGCACTTTAATTTGTTTCCTCATCTGACTGTGTTGGAAAACCTCACAATTGGTCCGATCTGGGTCCTTAAAACACCCAAGGCTGAAGCAGAGGCCCGCGCGATGAAATACCTGGAGCGTGTCCGTATCAGCGAGCAAGCGCTCAAGTTCCCGGGCCAATTGTCTGGCGGACAGCAGCAGCGCGTGGCCATTGCGCGCTCCCTGTGCATGGATCCAAAAATCATGCTGTTTGATGAGCCCACCTCTGCCCTTGATCCTGAAATGGTGAAAGAGGTGCTGGATGTCATGATCGGACTCGCCGAAGAGTCTGGCATGACGATGTTATGTGTCACACACGAAATGGGTTTTGCGCGTAAAGTCGCCGATCGCGTGATTTTCATGGATCGAGGTGAGATCATCGAGCAGAATACGCCGGATGCGTTTTTTGATGATCCTCAGAACGAACGAACCAAGCTCTTTCTCAGTCAAATTCTTCATTGAGTCATTCGATCATGCAGACAGTACACAGCAAGCTTCGCAGGATTTCATTGCTCGCGCTTTGTCTGAGCGCTGTGACTGTTTCTTGGACGTCTCATGCACAAACTGCAGGCGACTGGCCGACTAAACCTATCCGTTTCGTGGTGCCATATCCCCCCGGCGGACCGCTAGACACGATTGCGCGCGTGCTTGCAGAGCAGGTCAAGCCCGCACTCGGTCAGCCAGTGATTGTTGAAAACCGTCCCGGAGCGGGCGGAAATATTGGCGCGGATCTCATCGCCAAAGCCCAGCCCGATGGCTACTCTCTCGTGATGGGTGCTGTGGCCACACATGCGATCAATCCTGCGCTTTACAGCAAAATCCCTTACGACGCCGTGCGTGACTTTGCGCCGGTGGCCCTCGTGGCTTCTGTGCCCAACGTACTGATCGTCAACAAGGAGTTTGCGGACAAGCACGGTATACGCACGATGCAGGATCTCGTGAAATACGCCTTGGCCAATCCGGGCAAACTGAATTATGGTTCGGGCGGCTCCGGTAGTGCCGGCCATCTGGCAGGAGAGCTGTTGTCGGAGCGGACCAAGCTGAAGGCCGTCCACATCCCTTACCAGGGGGCCGCGCCCGCCAAGCTTGCACTGCTATCAGGTCAGTCTGATTTCATGTTCGACAACTTGGCCTCCGCGGTGAGCTTAATCAAAGACGACAAAGTTGTCGCCTTGGCTGTGACCACGGATAAGCGGTCGGATATCCTGCCTGACGTCCCAACCGTCCAGGAAGCGGGGATCAAACCCTTTGATATCGGCACATGGTTCGGCGTATTCACAACTGCCGGTACGCCTGCGACTGTGGTGACCAAGCTGCACCATGCTTATGCAGCAGCGCTTGCCGATCCTGCTGTGCAGGCACGTCTCAAGCAGATGGGTTCGAATGCCTCGTCCCTGACCCCTGCGCAATTTACGGAAATGGTTGTGCAGGAGCGCCAAAAATACCAGGAACTCGTCAAGCTTTCCGGGGCGAAAGTCGACTAACGTTGTCGTAACGATTCGCCAGCGTGAGGCGAAAGTTTCCAGAACGCCAGACTGGCAAGCGCGCACAGTGTGCCGATCACGATAAAACCGACCATGACATCGGCTGCGATCAGATTGTTGCTGCCACGCCAGGCCATGCTCAGGCTCAGTGATTCGGCGGCGACCCCGACACCCAGACTGACACCGAGTTGCTGGGCCATCGCTGCGAAGCTGCTGGCTCGGCTCATACCAGCGTGAGAAATATCTGCATAAGCCAGGGTATTGACCGCAGTGAACTGCAATGAGCGGAAAAATCCACCGATCAACAGAATGCCCAACATGAGTACTGAGGGCATTTCAGGTGTAAAGCTCGCGCAGGCAGCCAGACTCAGCCCAGTGAGCACGGCATTGACTGTCAGGACGTACCGATAGCCCCAGCGGTTCAGAATGCGGGGGGCGGCCATCTTCATCAGCAGGGAGCCGACCGCACCCACAAAAGTAATGAGTCCGGCTGAGAGGGCACTCATGCCAAAGCCAATTTGCAGCAGCAGTGCGAGCAGGTAAGGCGTCGCACCCACGGCGAAACGGCAAAGATTGCCCGCCAAGACCGCGGCCCGGAAAGTGGGCGTGCGTAAAAGGGTTAAATCTAGAATAGGGTTGGGGTGTCGGCGGGAATGCAACACGTATAGATAGCCTGTGATCAGTCCCGTCGCAATCAGGGTGGCAGACACCCATGCCTGCGGGCCGCCATGACCGAGCGACTCGAAACCACTCACCAAGGCTGCCATACACACGGCGCTCAATAAAAAGCCCACGACGTCCAGGCGGGGCGACTCAGTATCCGTCGGAAGTGCCTGGACGTATCGCATGATGAGCCATATCCCCAGAATACCGATAGGAATATTGATCAGAAAAATCCATTGCCATGAGGCGTAGGTGACGAGTAGTCCCCCAAGCGGTGGTCCTGCCATGGGTCCGATCAAAGCGGGCATCGAGAGAAATGCCATGGCTTTTAGTAAATTATGCTTAGGTATTGTTCTCAGTAAGATGATGCGGCCGACTGGCACCATCATGGCCCCCCCGAGTCCCTGGACCACCCGGGAGATTACTAGCTGCGTGAGGGAGCTTGAGAGCGCGCAAGTCAGCGAACTGAGCGTGAACAGTGCAATCGCTGCAATGAATACTTTGCGTGCGCCATAGCGGTCTGCTGCCCATCCGCTGACGGGGACAAACATGGCGACCGCAATCAAATAAGAGGTAATCGTAATATTCATGCTGATCGGGTCGGAGCCCAGATCGCGCGCCATCGCGGGGAGCGCCGTCGTCACAACGGTCGAGTCCAGCATCTGCATCAGTAACGCGCAGCCGACTATAAATGGCAGGATGCGTTGCGCGGGGGTTGGCGGGTCGAGGGTGGGGCTAGACATGGGCGGCTCTACAGTACACTAGCGAGCAGTCTAACCTTTTGTTGACAAGTTATGGCCGACCAATACACCTCCGAAATCACCCAGTTCCTCCAAAAATTCAAGACGGAGCACCCTGATATCGAGCAACGCCAGCGCGATGGTCGCGCACGTCTATGGGATCGCCCACAGGATTCCGAGCTTGCCGAAGGATTCAAACAAGCGCGCGTGCGTCAAAATCCTTACGTTTACCAGAACAACTAAACCGCATGGTTTCAAGTCAAGTTCCAGACGATAGTCTGAGTGCGTTAGTCGATCCTACGATAGACACCACACCTGATGTCATCGATGCGGTCGCGCTTGCTCGGCTCTACGGAGAGCCGTTGTTCGCGTTACCCAATGATTTATACATACCGCCCGACGCACTTGAAGTATTCCTGGAAACTTTTCAGGGACCGTTGGACTTACTGCTTTATCTGATCCGCAAACAGAATTTCAACGTTCTGGATATCCCGATGGCCGAGGTGACACGGCAGTATCTGTCGTATGTCGATCAGATCCGGATGCATAACCTTGAACTCGCCGCTGAATACCTCTTGATGGCCGCGATGCTGATCGAGATTAAGGCGCGCATGTTGTTGCCCGTCAAGAAAACGGATTCTGGCGAAGAACCAGAGGATCCGAGAGCCGAGTTGGTCAGACGCTTGCTTGAGTATGAGCAGATGAAGCTTGCAGCCCAGAGGCTGGATGCGCTGCCCCAACTGGGGAGAGACTTTCAGCGTGCCCAGGCTTTTGCGGACTTGCGCGTCGAACGTGCCCTTCCCGATGTGAGCGTCGAGGATTTGCGCCAAGCCTGGATCGATATCCTCAAACGTGCGAAGCTGAATGCACACCATCACATTACCCGCGAGCAACTGTCTGTTCGCGATCATATGACGCATATACTGCGCCGGTTGTCCGATGTGCGGTTCATCGAATTTGGCGAGCTATTCATGGAGCGCATTCAAGAGGGCGCTGCAGTAGCGGTTGTCGTCGTGCATTTTCTGGCGCTTCTTGAGCTTTCTCGAGAGTCATTGCTTGAAATCACGCAGGCGGAGCCCTATGCGCCGATCTATGTGCGACTCGCCTATACCAGCGCGGCAGTTTGAGCTGACAGCCCGCCGTATCCGGAGAATGTATTGAAGGTTGTACACACCATTGAAGAGTTGCGTGATCAGTTGCGAGGGCAGCTGCGCGTATCTTTTGTCCCCACGATGGGTAATTTGCACGAGGGTCATTTGGCCCTGATGAAACTTGCCAGGCAGCATGGCGATCCTGTTGTCGCCAGTATTTTTGTTAATCGTCTGCAGTTCGGACCGAACGAGGATTTTGAAAAGTATCCGCGCACCTTGCAAGACGATATTGCCAAGCTCGAACGTGACCGAAATGTGTACGTATTGTTTGCCCCGGACGAACGCGAGCTTTATCCGGAGCCGCAAAGCTATCGCGTTCAACCCCCACAAGAGCTTGGCGATATTCTCGAAGGTGAACATCGTCCTGGTTTTTTTGGCGGAGTCAGCACTGTCGTGCTGAAGCTTTTTTCCTGCGTACAGCCTCGCGTGGCGGTATTCGGCAAAAAAGACTATCAACAGTTGATGGTGATACGCAATATGTGCCGACAGTTTCAATTACCTGTCGAAATTTTGGCGCATGAGACTGTACGCGCGCAAGATGGATTGGCGCTGTCTTCGCGTAACGTTTATTTGCAGGAAGCCGAGCGTCAAGAAGCTCCCCAGTTGTTTGCCTTGCTCCAGTCGATGCAAGCCAAGTTGCATGCGGGTTTGCATGACATACAGCAACTTGAGCGCGAGGCGGCGAGCATGCTCACCGCGCGCGGTTGGCAAGTTGACTATATCGCAGTCAGACGACGCCGGGATTTGCATAAACCGACGATTGAACAAGTGGCCGCTGGCGAGCCTCTGGTTGCCTTGGCCGCGGCCAAGCTTGGCGCCACACGACTGATTGACAATCTGGAGCTCTGACCAGGCTCACGGCAGTTCAATTTCGGTCATCTGTCAATACGTACCTAGGGTTATTCCGCCTGTCAGATTTGACAGCTTACCCCCAAGCCAACACTCTGCCAGACTTCAGTCCGTGATGATACGGAGGCATGATGAAACATTTTGAAGACGCCCGTGGCGCTGGCTGGAGAGCGCTAACCGCCCGAGAACGCGACGTGATCCACCCGGTCGCCGAAGGCAAATCAAACAAATTCATAGCACTTGAACTGGGCATCTCGATGCGCACCGTCGAAGCGCATCGCGCACGCATTTTTTACAAAATGGGCGTGCGCAATGCAGTCCAGCTCGCGCGTGAAGTTTGCACCAATCCTGAACCTTAGGTTCGGGATCTCAGGGGCAAGTGGGCGCTGGTGTCTTATTGAGTTCGTCGATTGGATCAAGGTCAGGCTGTCGGGTCAGTGTGTAGGTCAAGTTGACTGAGTCGCCATTGATCGAGATCAAACGTAAAACGTTCCCGGAGGTCTGCGCCATTTCGGCACGCACGTTACCCGAGGGGTTCAGCAAAATGATGCGTGGAACCGCTTGTGGAATGACACGCCAGCAACCTTGGTCAGCAAGGGTTGAACCACTCTTGCTGGCTTGTTCCAGATAAGCGGCACGTGCCCGCCAACGACCATTGGGTGCAAGCGTGATGGTGATTTTTTGTGCCGAGCATTTCATTTCGGGATGAAAGCAAGGCAGGGTACCGGCGAACGTTAATGGCTCTGGAAAGAGTGAGGCTTGAAGCGTATCCGCTGTCGTGCTTGATCCAGTGGCCACACCCGCTGCACCAGAAGCCCCCTGTGTAGCCGTCGAAGTCGTCTGACCTGTCGCGATTTGCGGGGCCGAGCCCTGCACGGGTGCGGCATCAGAGCCCCTGTTTTTCAGGCCAATCTGAATCTGGCTCGGCGCACGGATTGTTTGCGTGCCATATGGACCTTCGGCATTTTCGATTGCGTCAGTGGTGGAGCTGGCAGGCGGTGGGTTGTAGTAGCCAGGCTGTTGCATTTGTTGCTGCATCTGGGCGCAGCCTGCTAGAACGATGGGCAGGGTGATCGCGAGATAACGGCAAATAGTGGCGTGCAGTGAGAGGTGCCCTGCTGTTCGACCTGACATGATGACTTTCCCAATTAAAGACTGACGGAGCTGAATATGAACGCATTTTACGCACTTGGCATGGACGCTGCACACACCTTACAAAGGAAATATTAAAGTGATTGACCATGGACTCCCGGTGTTTGTGGCTGTTTTGATGGGGTTGGCGACCGCAGTCCCGCTGATTTGGCTTTCTTGGAAAATACCTCAGCAAATTTTGGCAGATACGCATTTGCGGCCTGCTCTCGAGTGGTCAGATCCGGCGATTCGAGGGCTTCACTGGCAGGATGCTTTACTGGTTCTGTTGGTGTGCCTGTGCGCGATCGGGGTGGTGATGCAGTGGGGGGCAGGCGTAACGGCTTGGACAGCCTTTTTTTACTGCGCAGTGCTGTTGCTTCTTGCCCGGATTGATGCCCGAATACGCCTATTGCCGGATATATTGACGCTGCCTTTACTTTGGCTCGGGCTACTGTGGAATGCGGCCGGCATGGGTGAACTACCGCTTGAACAGGCTGTTTGGGGCGCCGCAGCGGGCTATATTGCGCTGTGGTTGCCATGTGCCCTGATAGCAAGAGTATGGGGCAGGCAGATGATGGGGCATGGTGACTTCAAGTTATCCGCTTCCATCGGGGCATGGCTAGGTTGCTTTGGCCTACCTTTCGTGTGGTTAATCGCCTCATCTTTCAGTCTGTTGGTAGCCCTGATTGCAAACCGTTTTTTCGGTCGTCGTCTGAGAAATCCCATGCCTTTTGGGCCGGGTTTGGCGCTTGGGGGTATCCTGATGCTGTTTTTTGACTGGTCTGAGTCATTTTTTTAGGAGAATTGGGATGTTTAAGCTTGGTCTGACCGGTGGGATTGGCTCAGGCAAAACCCATGTCGCCAACCTTCTGGCCAGTTGGGGCGCGACTGTCATTGATACGGATTTAATCGCTCATCAGCTCACGGCACCCGGTGGCTCCGCAATCGATGCCATACGCGAATCGTTTGGCCCTGAATTAATTGACATGAATGGAGCTTTGGATCGGGCGCGTATGCGCGAACTGGTGTTTTCGGATGCCAGTCGTCGCGCGCAGTTAGAGGGGATTCTGCATCCGCGGATTGCACAAGAAGTGCTTAGGCAGGCGCAAGAAGCTACTGGCATTTACGCTGTTTTTGTCGTGCCTCTGCTGATCGAGTCAGGTCGCTGGCGTGATCGAATCGACCGTCTGTGTGTCGTGGATTGCGAAGAGGAAACGCAGATTGCGCGGGTGCAGGCCAGAAGCGGGATTCCGGCCGAGACGATCCGCCGAATCATGGCTGCACAAGTCAGCCGAGGGGAGCGCCTGGCAGCCGCGGACGATATAATTAGCAATATGGCAAATACCTCGCTGAGTGATCTTGAAAAACAAGTATTGGTCTTGCATAAAGCGTGGTGTAACCTAGCGTAGTTAGGTAAAAAGCGTTAAACGCAGCGCAAATGCCATGAGCTTGGATGATAAGAACCAGTGATTCTTTTTGAATACCCATTTAATGAGCGAGTCCGTGCGCTGATGCGCCTGGAGGCCTTGCTCGATCGAATGATGTTCTTTGCCAAGCCCGGTGATGCCAGGCATCATCAGGTCGCGCTTGCGGCCTTGTTTGATTTGCTTGATGCGACTGAACGAACAGACATGAAAGGCAGTGTTCTCCAGGACCTGGAGCGCCAGCGTAATGTTTTGCAGTCGTTACGGGATCATCCCAGCGTGGATCCGAAAACCCTGGCTGCGATGCTCGTTGAGATTGAGCGTGTCATCACCAATCTGAATGCCGCGGGCAAAACAGGTCAGGAACTCAGGGCAAATGAATGGCTCAGTAGTCTTAGGGGGCGGCTTGCCGTACCTGGCGGCGGTACCCAAGTGGACATGCCTTCTTTTCACGCCTGGCAATACAGATCGGAAGCGCAGCGATGCGCCGATCTGCAGCGATGGATGTCTTCGTTGATGCCTTTGCAAGCGGGCATCAGTATGGTGATGCGCCTTCTGCGGGAAACAGGTCAGCCAACGGATGCCGTGGCACCCCAGGGAGCGTATCAACAGATGCTTGCTGGCAAAACATATCAGTTATTGAGGGTTTGGGTCGATGAGTCAGCCGACGTCTTTCCTGAAATTAGTGCCAACAAATATATGGTCTGGATTCGCTATTCCTCGCAGGATGGTGAGCAACGACCCCAGCCCGTCAATCACGATGTGGCCTTCAAAATGACCCTTTGCGCCCTTTAAGGGCCAGTTGGAATCAATATGTCTGAGAGCAAGAAAGCAAGGACGGCGTTGCGTTCGCCCTTGACGTGGCTAGTGATCGCCTTGGCGCTCGGTGGTGCAGCCTGGTGGTGGTCGGGTACGCAGAAGGTGGCTCCTAAAGGGCCTCCGGCTGGAGCGTCCTCAGGGACGCCGGTCAAAGTAGAGGCCGCGCGTTTGCAAGATCTCGATATTTATTTGCGCGGGCTAGGCACTGTCACCGCCCTGAATACTGTCACGGTCAGAAGTCGCGTGCAGGGTGAGCTGATCGAGGTTTTGTTCAAGGAAGGAGAGCAAGTCAAGGCCGGTACATTGCTTGCACTGATCGATCCGCGTCCTTATGAAGTGGCACTCAATCAGGCGATTGGTATCCAGCAACAAAACGTGGCGCAGTACGAAAACGCAAAGAGAGATTTACAGCGCTATCAGACTTTGCGCAAACAGGACTCTATCGCACCGCAGCTGCTGGATACACAAGCCGCGCTTGTCCGAAAGTTTGAAGGTCAAATCAAAAGCGATCAAGCAGCGGTCGATAACGCGCGGTTGCAATTGAGTTACACGCGGATCACCGCGCCGATTTCAGGCAAGCTGGGTCTCAGACGTGTGGATGCAGGTAATTTGGTGAACGCGAATGATCCACTTGGTATGGTGGTGATTACCGAGACGCAGCCAATTTCGGTCGTCTTTACGCTCCCGGAAAACGATTTGCCGGCTGTGCGCCAACCTATGTTGGCCGGTCAGAAACTGGAGGTCGATGCGTATGATCGGGCTGATACCAGGCGCCTTGCCCAGGGGACATTGATCTCGATCGATAATCAGATCGACATCACGACTGGTACGGTCAAATTAAAAGCGGAATTCAAAAATGATGATGACGCTTTGTTTCCTAATCAATTCGTCAACGTGCGAATGAAAGTGCGCACGATCAAGAACGCACTGACCATTCCTGCCGGAGCGATTCAGCAGGGCAATCGAGGCGCTTTTGTGTATGTCGTGACTGAGGAGGGAACAGCGGCAGTGCGAACTGTGAAAATAGGTGACCGAACCGCAGAGTCACTCGTGATACTCGAAGGTCTAAAAGAGGGGGATCGCGTGGTTTTGGAGGGTACCGACCGACTGCGTGAGGGCGCAAAGGTTCGCATCATCGACCCAAGCAGGGCTCCTAGGCCGGATGCCCAGCCGGTCCGAGCTCAGCCGCGCAGTGGTGCACCAGGTTCAGTCAGACCCTAGGCTCCATAACAGATGAACATCTCGCGTCCATTTATCTTGCGACCCGTCGCGACAACGCTCGCGATGATCGCCTTGCTGTTGTGTGGCTTGATCGCGTATAGGTGGCTGCCGGTTTCATCTTTGCCAGAGGTGGACTATCCGACTATTCAGACGACCACCTTTTACCCGGGCGCGAGCCCCGAGGTGATGGCCGCGCTGGTGACATCGCCGCTCGAGCGGCAGTTCGGTCAGATGCCAGGTTTGCGCCAGATGACTTCGAGCAGTACCACGGGTGCTTCATCCATCACCTTGCAATTTGCACTCTCGCTTCCTCTGGATGTCGCCGAACAGCAAGTGCAGGCGGCTATTAACGCCGCGAGCAACCTGTTGCCAAGAGATTTACCCGCTCCGCCTGTCTACAACAAGGTGAATCCTGCGGATGCGGCAGTCATGACGCTTGCCATCACATCGCCCACGGTCCCGTTGCCGCAAGTGCGGGATCTGGTCGATACACGCATGGCGCAAAAAATATCGCAAGTCACAGGGGTCGGCCTGGTCACGATCGCCGGCGGGCAGCGGCCTGCGATGCGAATCCAGGCGAATCCCCAGGCACTCGCTGCTTATGGGTTGACTCTCGCTGATTTGCGCGCGGCAGTCGTGTCTGCAAACGTCAACCAGCCCAAAGGGACTCTGGATGGTCCGGTGCGTTCCACAACGATCGATGCGAATGATCAGCTCAGAAATCCAGCGGATTATCGCGGGCTCATCGTCGCCTATCGAAATGAGTCGCCTCTGCGCTTGGGCGACATCGCTCAGGTTGTCCTCGAAGCCGAGGATGCGCGGCTGGCAGCATGGGCAGATCTGCAACCCGCCATTCTCTTGAATGTTCAACGTCAACCTGGCGCAAACGTTATCGAAGTCGTCGATCGCATACAAAAAATTCTGCCTCAATTGCGAGCAGCGCTGCCTGGCAATCTGGATGTGACGGTGATGTCTGATCGTACGCAGACTATTCGCGCATCGGTCAAAGATGTACAGGTCGAAATGCTCATCGCGATTGGTTTGGTGGTCTTGGTGACTTTTGTGTTTCTACGTACGTTGACCGCTACGTTGATTCCTAGCGTCGTGGTGCCACTGTCCTTGATCGGAACCTTCGGGATCATGTACCTGGTGGGATTTAGTATCAACAATCTCACGCTGATGGCACTCACGATTGCAACAGGGTTTGTGGTCGACGATGCCATCGTCATGATTGAAAATATTGCGCGCTATCTCGAACGTGGTGAAAAGCCTTTACAGGCCGCACTTAAGGGTGCTTCGCAAATTGGTTTTACGCTTGTATCCCTCACATTGTCGTTGATCGCGGTGTTGATTCCGCTGTTGTTTATGACGGAGGTGGTTGGAAGGCTCTTCAGGGAGTTCGCCATTACGTTGGCTGTGGCGATTTTTCTGTCGCTGATTATTTCACTCACACTGACACCCATGATGTGTGCACGACTATTGCGCGCGGGTGAAGAGGAAAAGTATGGTTGGGTGGCACGCAAGACGCATGCCTGGATCGAGTCATTAATTCGTCAGTACGAGCGAGGGCTCAATGTAGTTTTGCGTCACCAGACGCTGACTCTATTTGTTGCTTTGGGAACATTTGTTCTGACGGCTTTGCTTTATCTCGTCATACCAAAAGGCTTTTTCCCGGCGCAAGATACAGGTCTTGTGCAGGTGGTCACTCAGGCGCCGCAAAACTTATCTTTTAATGCCATGTCCACCCGCCAGCAGGAGGCAGTCGCCATTATTTTGCGGGATCCAAATGTGGCAAGCGTGGCATCATTCATCGGCATTGATGGGGTCAATGAAACCGTCAACACGGGTCGGATACAGATTTCACTGCGTGCACAGAATGAGCGTCGCGATGGTGTCACGCAGGTTATCAAAAGATTGGAAACGGAGCTTGGCGACTTTTCGGGATTGCAGTTTTACTTTCAGCCTGTTCAGGATCTGACTGTCGAAGATCGTGTCAGCCGCACGCAGTATCAGCTGACTTTGGAAAGCGCCGACCCTGCCTTGCTGGCGCAGTGGGTACCCAAACTTGTTGATCAGCTCAAAGCACAACCTGAATTAACGGGTGTGGTAGACGACTTGCAAGAGGATGGGCTCAACACGTTCATCGATATCGATCGTGACGCGGCAGCACGTCTCGGGGTGTCTGCATCTGCGATCGATGACGCGCTTTATGATGCTTTCGGCCAGCGCCAGATTTCGACGATTTTCACGCAGTCCAATCAATATCGGGTCGTCATCGAGGTGCCAGCTCAGTTTCGGCGGGATCCCTCTGCATTGAACTCTGTCTACGTACGAAGCAATACCGGCAAACCGATTCCTTTGAGTACGGTTGTCCGAGTGAGCGAGGGTCGTACGCCTTTGGTCATCAATCGTCTGGATCAGTTTCCCTCTGTGACAATTTCTTTTAATTTGGCGCCACGAACCTCTTTATCCAGTGCCGTGGATGCCGTGACGCGCGCGACGCAAGAGATCGGATTACCCGCAGCGATCCAGACACGCTTTCAAGGCGCCGCACGCGCCTTTGAGGCTTCGCTCTCGAGTACCTTGTTATTGATCCTGGCTGCCATTATCACGATGTACATTGTGCTGGGAGTTTTGTACGAGAGTTTTATTCATCCAGTGACGATTCTGTCCACTTTGCCGTCAGCTGCGATTGGCGCTTTGTTGGCACTGCTTCTCACGGGACGCGATTTGGACATGATTGGTGTGATCGGCATTATCCTGCTGATTGGTATCGTCAAGAAAAACGCAATCATGATGATTGATTTTGCCCTGGATGCCGAGCGTAAACTCGGATTGTCACCCAGAGAGGCGATCGAGCAAGCCGCGCTGTTGCGCTTCAGGCCAATCTTGATGACGACGCTTGCAGCCCTGTTCGGTGCGATACCGTTGATGTTGTCGACGGGTACGGGTGCAGAATTGCGCCAGCCACTCGGTTTGGTGATGGTGGGTGGTTTGCTGGTCAGTCAAGTGCTGACGCTTTTCACGACGCCCGTCATTTATCTCTTTTTTGATCGCTTGCGTTCGCATCCGAAGCGAACGGAACACGAGCGTGTGACGTCATGAATATTTCCGGCCCCTTTATCGTCCGTCCCGTCGCGACGACATTGATCTGGCTGGGTGTGGTGTTGGCGGGATGGCTGGCGCACGGTTTGTTACCGATTGCGCCATTGCCTCAAATCGAATTGCCAGTCATTTCAGTGCGCGCCAGTATGCCGGGTGCGAGTCCGGAGGTGATGGCTGCAACGGTGGCGACTCCTTTGGAGCGTTCGCTCGGGACGATCGCCGGGGTCACAGAGATGACCTCCCGTAGTACGACGGGACAAACACGCATCACGTTACAGTTTGACTTGAGCAGGGATATCGACAGCGCGGCCACTGACGTTCAAGGCGCGATCAATGCTGCGCGAGCGATGATGCCAAGCGGTTTGCCGAGTAATCCTTCATATCGCAAGGCAAACCCATCGGCGGCACCCATCATGACCCTGGCCCTGACGTCCGCGACCTTGTCGCAGGGGCAACTCTATGACATTGCCTCAACGACTGTTCAGCAAAAACTTTCTCAAGTGCAGGGTGTTGGTGAAGTACAAATTGGTGGCAGTTCCCTACCGGCCGTTCGGATTGAGCTCAATCCCGATGCGCTCGCGAAATATGGGGTGTCGCTGGATTCTGTTCGGGCGGCCATTGCCTCGGCGAACTCGACAAAACCGAAAGGAATGCTCGAGAACGATGTCAACCGCTGGCTCATCACGGCGAATGATCAGCTCTGGAACGCTGAACAATACCGACCCTTGGTTGTGGCGTGGCGCAACGACGCACCTGTCCGTCTGTCCGATATCGCCAAGGTCGAGGACTCTGTCGAAGACACGAATAACATCGGATATTTCAACGACCAGCAAGCGATTTTGGTATTGGTCAGAAGCGAGGCTAAAGCGAACATTATTCGCACGGTCGATGAGATTCGCGCGGATCTGCCCACTCTCAGGGCGATGTTGCCCGCGGATGTCAATTTAAGTGTTGCCCAGGATCGTACCCCCAGTATTCGCGCTTCAGTCAAAGAGGCCGAACACACCCTCGTGATTGCGATTGCGCTGGTGATGCTGGTGGTGCTGCTTTTCTTGCGTAATTGGCGTGCCGCGCTGATTCCGACTGTCGCCGTTCCAGTTTCTTTGATTGGTACTTTTGGCGTGATGTATTTGCTGGGCTATTCGCTCAATACGATGTCGTTGATGGCATTAATTGTCGCGACTGGTTTTGTGGTGGATGACGCGATTGTGGTGATGGAAAATATCATGCGTCACCTTGAGCGCGGTGAGTCAGTCAAGCGGGCGAGCTTACGCGGGACGCGAGAGGTTGGTTTTACGGTTCTTTCGATGAGTATTTCACTCATCGCGGTTTTTATTCCGATTCTATTGATGGGGGGGTTGCCAGGTCGTCTGTTTCGCGAGTTTGCAGTGACCTTGTCCGCTGCGATTTTGATTTCGATGCTGGTCTCTTTGACGCTCACACCCATGATGGCGGCGCGTTTGCTCAAGCGTGAAACTGCCGAATCTAAAACTGAGGCGCGTTTGGGATGGCTCGAGCGTGTGTTGGTGAAAGGGATGGACGCGACCATGAACGCTTATTCGCGTTCGCTCAACTGGGCGCTTGCGCATGGGCGTTTCATGATGGTGTTGCTGGTTGCCACTGTTGGTTTCAATTTTTATTTATACGGTGTCGTACCAAAAGGATTTTTCCCCCAGCAGGACACAGGCATGATGATCGGTTTTTTTGCGACCGATGACGGGACGTCATTTGAATCGATGAAGCCCAAGCTCGATCAATTTCGCCAGGTGGTGATGAAAGATCCGGCAATTAATACGGTGACAGCTTATGCCAGCGGACGCGGGGGTAGTAACTCGAGCTTTCTCGCGGTGCAGCTCAAACCTATCAGTGAGCGCAAGATTCCAGTCAGGCAGGTGATCAATCGTTTGCGTCCCCAGCTTGCGAGCATTCCGGGTGCCAGATTATTTTTAGTGCCCCAGCAAGACATCAGGATCGGTGGCAGGCAGACCAGTTCGCAGTATCAGTACACCTTGATGGCGAACGAATTGTCTGATCTCAAAGAGTGGTTACCTAAAGTGCAGCAGGCGATCGCAAGTTTGCCAGAGCTTGTCGATGTCGATACGGATGTCGAAGATCGGGGCAGGCAGGTGTCGGTTGTGATTGATCGGGACGCTGCGCAGCGTCTCAATGTCCCCACGGAAAGTATTTCCGCGGTTCTGAATAACTCGTTCAGTCAGCGTCAAATTTCTGTCATGTACGGGGCGAGAAACCAGTACCGCGTGGTCATGGGTGTTGCACCTCGCCACGCCCAGGGCATGGAGTCGCTTAGCGATGTTTATGTGCTTAGTAAAACGGGTCAACGTGTGCCGCTTTCCGCTTTTGCCAAGTTCGAAACAACCAACGCTCCTTTGAGCGTCCGCCATCAGGGGTTGCTTGCAGCCGACACAATTTCTTTCGATTTGGCGCCTGGCGTATCGCTCGGTCAAGCCAATGCCGCCATCGAACAGGCAGTCGCAGCCATCAACTTACCCAGTGACAGAATTCAGGCGGGTTTTCAAGGCACTGCGGCGGCTTTACAGAGTGCGCTGTCGAATCAACCCTGGCTGATTCTGGCGGCACTCATTACGATGTATCTGGTTTTAGGGATGCTGTATGAAAGCACGATTCATCCGCTGACTATTTTGTCGACCTTGCCCTCGGCAGGGGTTGGCGCTTTGCTGGCTTTGTTGTTGTTGAAAACAGAGTTCAGTCTGATTGCGTTAATTGGTGTGTTTTTACTGATCGGGATCGTCAAGAAAAACGCCATCATGATGGTTGATTTTGCCCTCGATGCCCAGCGACGCCTGGGCGTGTCGCCGCGCGATGCGATCCATCAGGCGTGTTTGACACGGTTCAGACCGATTTTGATGACGACCTGTGCGGCGATTTTCGGGGCTCTGCCCCTCGTGTTTGCAACAGGTGCCGGCGTGGAGATGCGCCAGCCTCTGGGTATCACGATTCTTGGGGGTTTATTGGTCAGTCAGTTGCTCACCCTCTACACTACGCCTGTAGTGTATCTGTACCTTGATCGCTTTCGCTTGTGGCTTGCGGCACGCTCCGCCTCCTCTTCCACCCCTGAGTCGACGCATCTATGAAGTGTAGTTTGTTGAACAAAACGGCCATTACTTTCAAGGCGTCGTGTCGACTCGCGGGTGCGCTAGGTCTTGCGTGGGTGGTCACCGGCTGTATGGTGGGTCCTGATTACGTGCGTCCGGCAATCGATGTCGGGTCCCAGTTCAAGGAAACGCCAGGCTGGAAGGTCGCGCGTCCGGCTGCCAACGATCCCCGAGGTCCCTGGTGGTCCATGTACAAGGACCCGGTTCTAAGCGAATTGATCACTGAACTCAACGCGTCAAACCAAAATATCGCGCTCGCGGAAGCGCGATTCAGGCAGGCTGTGGCGATCACGCAAGGCGCGCGTGCGCCGTTATTGCCTTCGGTTTCCGCAACCGCCAACACCACGCGCAGCGTCGGCAGTGTTTCGGGTGCGTCGAGTGGCCCTGTGACGGGTTATGGGTTGAATGCCCAGGCGTCTTGGCAGCTGGACATTTGGGGTAGTATTCGTCGCAATATCGAATCAACGGATGCGACTGAACTCGCCTTGGCCGCCGACGTTTCGGGTGCGCGACTCACGGCTCAAACGGCCATGACGCTGGCTTATCTGCAAGTACGCGTGTTGGATGAGCAGCGACGTTTATTGTCCGCCACGGTAGAGGCTTACGAGCGCGCACTCAAGCTGACTCAAAATCGCTACAACGCGGGAATCTCGGGCCAGGGTGATGTGGCTGTGGCGAGTACACAACTGGCAAGTACCCGTGCGCAACTGATCGATCTGGAGCAACAGCGCGCAGTGTTTGAGAATGCGGTCGCTGTTTTGCTTGGACGGCCACCATCGACATTTTCGATTGCCGCGGCAAAGGTGCCGTTGGTGCCGCCTGCAGTCCCGGTGGGTTTGCCCTCTGAGTTGCTGGAGCGCCGTCCGGATATTGCTGCGGCGGAGCGTCGAACAGCGGCTGCCAATGCGCAGATTGGTGTGGCGACCGCCGCCTGGTTTCCGAATCTGACGCTCAATGCGAGTGGTGGTTATCGGAGCAATGACTTCACCCAGTGGTTTAGTGCGCCAGCGCAAATTTGGGCGCTTGGGCCACAGCTTGCCGCGTTGATCTTCGATGGTGGTGCCAGACAGGCGCAGATCAATCAGGCGCGCGCGCAGTTTGACGCGCAGGCCGCGATATATCGGCAAACCGTCTTGACCGCACTCCAGGAGGTCGAAAACGCGATGGTTCAAATGCGCGTGTACGAGCAAGAGGAAGTCGTGCAAAAGCAGGCCGTTCTGTCTGCGCAGCAGTCGCTGCGTTTAGCGCGTAATCAGTACGATCAGGGTTTGATTGACTATTTGAGCGTGGCTGTTTTAGAGACAACGGCGCTCAATAATGAGCGGACCTACATCACACTCGTCGGTAATCGTTTTGCCGCAAGTGTCAGGCTGGTCGCCGCTCTGGGTGGTGGCTGGTCGGCAGAGGATCTCAAGAGTCTCGACGACTCAGGCAATCCAACCACGAATCCCAGCAAAGCCGTGCCCACCAACTGATTGAGCCTGGGCGAGCGTCGCGGCGGATTGGCCACCGAGCGCAAAGACCGGAAGACCAGCTTGTGCATTAAGCTCAGCAAAAGCTTCCCAGCCGATACCGGGATGTCCGGGATGCGATGCAGTCGGCAGGACCGGTCCAAGCACGGCAAAATCCGCTTCAATTGCGCGGGCATGCGCAAGTTCGGCAAGGGTGTGCGTGGACACGCCGACGCGTTTTCCTTTGGCCAGATCTGGTCTGCGGCTGAGCATGGCGGCATCATGCGTGCGTAAATGCACGCCATCAGCCTCATGCCACCAGGCCTCGGGATGAATGCTGTTGACCAAGACTTGAGCACCGGCCGCATGACAGCGCGCAATGACCGTTTTGAGGGCTTGATGAAGATCCGTGTTGTCAGGCCCGCCGGGCCAGCCGGGTTCACGCCATTGGAACAGTCTGATTCCAGCCTGAAGTCCTTGATCGAGCTTTTTTAAAAACTCTGGGAACTGCTCTGGGGAGCCTGCAGACGAAATGGCATAGACGGTGGGGAGTTGCAACCAGCGCAGGGGCGGATAGGTTGCGGGAAGTAGCTGGGGAACTTGCTCGGCTGAGTCGATAGGTACCCAGCGAAGTAACTGTCCCTCCAGGCCCGTTGGCTCACCTGTCCAGCCCGTCACCCGGCAAAATGCCAGACGAACTGTAGTCGTCGGGTATTGGTGAACGTAGGTGACCCAAGGTGTGGCCTGAGTCAAGTCGATACCGATTTCCTCTTTGAGTTCTCGTGCGAGCGCCTGCAAGACAGTTTCACCCGGCTCAAGCTTGCCGCCGGGAAGTTCCCACCAGCCAGGCCAGGGTTTGTCGGCTGGTCGGTTACCTAAAAGCACAGTGCCATCTGGTCGCAGTAAAACACCGACTGCGACGTCAATGATTTTGTCAGGCATGTCGCGCAGCCCAGTCGCGGGCGAAGTGCCAGGCGACACGACCTGAGCGTGAACCGCGTTCGAGGGCCCACTGCAAAGCCTCAGTGCGGGACTCGAGGATACTGGTCTCTGAGCAGCCGAGCGTACGCAGCCAGTGATAAACGATATCGAGATAGTCGTCCTGGCGGAAAGGGTAAAAGGACAACCACAAGCCGAAACGTTCGGAAAGGGAAATCTTTTCCTCCACTGTTTCGCCGGGGTGGAGCTCGCCGTCCGCGCCGTGCTTGGCCTGGAGGTTTTCACTCATGTACTCGGGCATGAGGTGGCGACGATTGGAGGTCGCGTAAATCAGAACGTTGTTGCCAGTGGAGGCGGCCGAACCATCCAGCACCGATTTAAGGGCTTTGTAGCCGGACTCGCCTTCTTCGAAAGACAAGTCGTCACAAAAAACGATGAATTTTTCAGGGCGTTTGGCGACGAGATCGACGATATCAGCCAGGTCGCCCAGGTCGGATTTGTCGACTTCGATGAGTCGCAAGCCACGGTCGCCATAAGCGGCCAGCATGGCTTTGACCAGAGAGCTCTTGCCTGTGCCCCGTGCCCCGGTCATGAGGACGTTGTTGGCGGGCTTGCCTTCGATGAAGTGGCGGGTGTTGCGATCAATGATTTCTGTTTGTCGCTCAATGTGCTGCAGATCTTGGGTGTGGATGAGCGAAACGTTGGCAATCGCATCCAGCCAGCCGTGCGAGGTTCCGCGTTTGCGCCAGCGATAAGCGCGCGCGTCCCAGTTGGTCGCCGGAGGCGCGGGGGGCAACCAGGCCTCGAGTTGAGTGAGCACACGGGTAGCGCGTGCAAGCAGGTCGGCCATGTCCTGGCCTGTTGTGGGTGTAGGAGATGTCATTAGGATCTGTAATCTGCGTTGATACTGACGTACTCATGCGAAAAGTCGCAGGTGTAAACGGTTTCGGAAACATTGCCGCGACCCAGGGCGATACGCACGAGGATTTCAGGCTCTTTCATGACGCGTTGCCCATCGGCTTCCTGGTAGTCCGGGTTGCGTCCGCCTTTCGTGGCGACCAACACATCGCCCAGCCAGAGCTTGACACCGCTCACATCAAGGTCGTTGATACCGGCATAGCCGATGGCCGCCAGAATTCGGCCCAAGTTTGGATCACTGGCAAAAAAAGCAGTCTTGACCAAGGGGGAGTGGGCCACAGCGTAGGCTACTTGCAAGGCCTCTTCTGTGGTTTTCGCTTCCTCGACCTGAATCGTCATGAATTTGGTTGCGCCTTCTCCGTCGCGCACGATTTTTTGGGCGAGATCGGTCGCGGCCGCAGCCAGTGTAGCCTTGAGGGCGTCGTATTGAGGATGCGCGGTGCTATCGATCGTCAAGCCACTTTTGCCTGTCGCGATGACAATAAAGGAGTCGTTGGTCGAGGTATCGCCGTCGATGGTGATACGGTTGAACGATACATCCGCCAGTTCTTTGGCCAGCTGGTTGAGCAATGGCTGGGCGATGCCGGCATCGGTTGCCAGGTAGCTCAGCATTGTGGCCATGTTGGGACGAATCATACCGGCGCCCTTGCTGATGCCAGTGATCGTGATGGTCTGCCCGCCCAGGTTGATACGCTGAGAGTGAATCTTTGGCAAGGTGTCGGTGGTCATGATGCCGTGCGCGGCAGAAACCCAGTTGTTTTCGCTGAGGTTTTTGAGCGCGCCTGGTAAGCCGGCCTTGATTCGGTCGACCGGGAGGGGTTCGAGAATCACCCCTGTGGAGAACGGCAAAATCTGCTTGCTGTCGAGCTGCATGAGGGTCGCCAGCGCACGGCAGGTTTCTTGCGCGGCTTGCATGCCGGGCTCGCCTGTGCCAGCGTTGGCATTGCCGGTATTAATGACCAGGGCGCGGATGGGGCCCGATGCGGCCAGGTGCTCCTGACACACTAATACGGGGGCCGCGCAAAAACGGTTTCGGGTAAACACACCTGCGACATTGGACCCTGCGCTGAGACGAAAAACCGTCAAATCGCGGCGGTTTGCCTTGCGGATACCGGCTTCAGTGACGCCGATTTCAACACCGGCAACGGGAAATACCGCGTCATCAGACGGGATGTGCAAATTAACGGCCATGTTTGATCTGCTAATGAAGAGTTGAGCAAAGTGTCATTATCACCTGTTTTCCACCCCTGTGAGCCTGTCTGAAATCCCGTGAATCGAGGTTTGTCCGGTGCTTCACCTGCTACTATTTGCGCTGCAGCAGCACACCCTTTTGCCCTAATTGGGGCGACAGATCGCTCAGGAGACTTCTTATGCGTTTGATCAAGCAACTTCTTGCCCTGGCCGCACTCGTGCCTGGTTTGGCGTTCGCGCAGGCACCGATCAAAGTCGGTATCGCGAATGATTTGTCAGGACCATTTGCCGCATTGGGCGCGGAGGCGCGCGATGGCTTCAATCTGGCGATCAAGCAGCTCGGTGGCAAGCTCGGCGGCAAACCTGCTGAGTTTTTGCAAACAGACATGGGCGGCAATCCTGATCAGGCTCGTCAACTGGTCAACCGCTATATTCAGCGCGACAAGATCGATTTCTTTACCGGACCGATCGGTTCAAACGTAGCTTTGGCAGTCGGCCCCGCGCTTTTTGCCGCCAAGATTCCTTACCTGTCCAATAATCCAGGTCCCAGCCAATTTGCGGGCGCACAATGCAATGACTACTGGTTTGGTGTGTCCTACCAGAATGATGCGTTTCATGAAGCGGCTGGCAAGGTCGCCGCAGATCGCGGTTTTAAAAACATGGTGATCATGGCGCCCGACTATCCGGCCGGGAAGGACGCGCTCAATGGCTTCAAGCGTGGCTACAAGGCTGCAGTCGGTCAAGAGGTCTACACCAAGCTCGGACAGATCGATTATGCGGCCGAGTTAGCACAACTGCGCGATGCTAAACCGGATGCCGTGTACATCTTTTTGCCAGGCGGGATGGGGATTAACTTTATCAAGCAGTTTGTCTCTGCTGGTTTGAACAAGAGCATCAAGCTGGTGGGCCCCGGATTTTCGGCCGACGAAGACGTGATTCGCGCGGTGGGTGATCCGATGCTTGGGATGTTCAACACGGCTCAATGGGCACATGATCTGGACAATGCCCAGAACAAGAAATTCGTTGAAGCGTTTCGCAAGGAATACAAGAACCGTACGCCATCTGTTTACGCTGCGCAAGCCTATGACGTGATCATGGCGATTGATGCGGCGGTCAAGGCCACCAACGGCAATGTGGCTGATCGCGCCGCGGTTCTGGCTGCGCTTAAAAAGGCTGACTTCTCTTCAGTGCGTGGCCCCTTTACTTATGGGATCAACAATTTTCCCATCCAGCCTTATTACGTGCGTGTGATTGAAAAGGCGCCCGATGGTCAGATCACCAACAAATTGGTTGGCAAGGTCTTTGACTCCTATCAGGATGTCTACGTGGGTCAATGCAAGAAATAAAATGAGTTCGACGCTGATCGCCGAGCAGTTGCTCAACGGACTGCAGTTCGGCCTGATGCTGTTTTTGATCGCGGCGGGCCTGACGCTGGTATTCGGAATTCTCGATATCCTGAATGTCGCGCATGGCTCGTTATATATGGCGGGTGCTTATGTCGCGGCCCAAACGATGCAGGCCACGCAGTCTTTCGTTGCGGCTGTGGTGGTTGCGGCCCTTGTCACGGGTTTCGTTGGGCTGGTGCTCGAGCTTGTTCTCATCAGAAAGCTTGTCATCCGTGATCATCTGGCGCAGGTCCTCGGAACCTTTGCGGTGATCTTGATCGCCAATGATGTGGTCAAGATGATCTGGGGGCCTGCTCCGATGATGATGAGCATGCCGCCCGCATTGTCAGGACCGGTACAGCTGTTGCCGGATCTGCTCTATCCGGCGTATCGATTGTTGATCATCGCAGTGGGTTTGGCCGCAGCACTGGGGCTCTATCTGTTCGTGACGCGAACAAGGGCCGGAGTGCTCGTGCGTGCCGGCGCTTCCAACCGACAAATGGCCACACTGATGGGTGTGCGCGTGCCTCTATTGTTTCTGGGTGTCTTCGTGCTGGGAGCGATGCTCGCGGCGCTTGCCGGGGCTTTGCTGGGACCGGTGACGGCGATTCAGACCGGAATGGGCGAACAAATTCTGATTTTGGTGCTGGTCTGCATTGTGATCGGCGGAATCGGCTCGATGCGGGGGGCTTTTGTCGGAGCACTGTTGGTCGGGTTCGTGGATACGGCTGGCAGAGCATTTTTACCCTCGATACTGAAGCTATTTTTTTCGCCGGCCGTGGCTTCAAGCGTCGGGCCGACCCTGGCAGCGCTTTCTATTTATATCCTGATGGCGGTGGTGCTGGTGTTCAGGCCGTCAGGTCTTTTTCCCGCGCGTGGTTGACGATGCGTAAGTTTTTTAACCCGACGACTATATCGGTACTCGGACTTGCGCTGTTGCTCGTGTTTCCGCTCGTGGCGCCCCCACTCAATCTGGATTTTTATATTTCTTTTGTCCGTCGTGTGTTGATTTTCGCGTTGGCTGCGACAAGCCTGAACTTTATTTTGGGTTATGGCGGAATGGTGGCATTGGGGCATGCCGCGTTTTTTGGGGCGGGTGCTTATGTGGTGGCGATCCTTTCCGTGCAAGGAATCTCGCACGCTTTAATCGCCTGGCCAGCTGCGATGGTGGTGGCGGGTGTGCTGGCTTTTGTGATCGGGATGATCTCGCTGCGTACCCGTGGCGTGTACTTCATCATGATCACCTTGGCCTTTGCGCAAATGGTTTTTTATTTGTTTATCTCCTTGCGCCAGTATGGGGGTGAGGATGGCATCAATTTGACAGCTCCCGCAGTATTGCCTGGTCTCAATCTGGCAGACAATCAAACCTTTTATTACGTTGTGCTGGTTTTGGTAGTGGCTTGTCTCTGGTGGTTGAACCGTCTCATTCAGGCGCGTTTTGGCCAGGCTTTGCAAGGGATTCGCGAAAACGAGTCCCGCATGGAGGCGCTGGGTTATCCGGTCTTCCGGATCAAGCTGCTCGCCTTTGTGATCGCAGGTGTGATGGCAGGTCTGGCAGGCGGATTACTGGCGAGTCACAATCAGTTTGTTTCGCCCAGTCTCATGCACTGGACGGCCTCGGCTAACCTGATCATCATGGTGATTGTTGGCGGGATTGGCTTGCGCTATGGCGGTCTGGTGGGTGCTGCGGTCATGTTGTGGCTCGAAGAAATTTTGCGTCTATATACAGACTATTGGCACTTGCCGTTGGGTGTCTTGCTGCTTGCGATTGTGTTGTTCGCACCGCGCGGTCTTGCTGGGATGTTTAAGCAGAGCGTGACACGATGAATGCTCTCCAAAGTCATCCCATCTTAGAGGCGCATCAGCTGACCAAGCGCTATGGCGCATTGGTGGCGTGTGATCAGGTGTCGCTTGGGCTCTTGCCTGGTGAAATTCATGCGTTGATCGGACCGAATGGTGCAGGCAAGTCCACCTTGATTCATTTGCTTTCGGGTTCGGTGGCGGCCGACAGCGGCCGACTGGTGCTGGAAGGCCGTGATGTGACACGCGAGGGTCTTCATCAGCGCGTGAAAGCCGGGCTATCGCGTTCATATCAAATCACCAATATTTTTAAACAATTCAGTGTGTTTGAAAATTTGCTGCTTGCGGTGCAAGCAGGCGCTGGGAGTAGTTTCAGCTTCTGGCGTTCGCGTTCGCAGGACAGGGTTTTATACGAAGCTGCGGAGAATTTGGCGCGGGACTGTGCCATCGCCGCGGAGGTCTGGCATGTCACTGCAGGTACGTTGCCGCATGGCGAGCAACGCAAGCTGGAGTTTGCGCTGGCGTTGGCCTCTAAACCCTCCGTGCTGTTGCTCGATGAGCCCATGGCGGGAATGGGTCCGGATGAGACACTCAAGCTGACAGAACTGATTGCCTCAATGCGCGGACGCACCACGATGTTGCTGGTGGAGCATGATATGCAGGCGGTGTTCAGGCTGGCAGACCGCATCTCTGTCCTGGTTTATGGTCGCATCATTGCGACGGGTTCACCCGAGGAAATCCGCAATCATGCCGGCGTGCGAGAAGCTTATCTGGGTGAGGAGCAGGCCTGATGCTGCATGCACATCAACTACAGAGCGGTTATGGCCTCAGTCAGGTGCTATTCAATGTCTCGCTTGATATTCAGCGAGGCGAAGTCGTCGCTCTGCTGGGGCGCAATGGTATGGGCAAAAGCACGTTGATCAAAACGTTGTTTGGCCAGATTCCGCTCACGGCTGGCACGCTGACTTTTGAAGGGCAAAGCATTGCGGGCTGGGATTCGGACCGTATCGCACGTTTGGGTTTGGCGATTGTCCCCGAAGGTCGTCAATGTTTTCCCAATCTCACCGTGAGAGAGCATCTCACGGCGTTCGCTGCCCATCGCAATCCTGAAATCAGGACGCCTTGGGATGTCGAGCGGGTATTCGAGATGTTTCCTCGCTTGCGCGAGCGGGCGCGCAATATGGGCAATCAGTTATCGGGTGGCGAGCAGCAAATGCTCGCGATTGGTCGGGCGCTCGTGACCAATCCCAAGTTACTGGTGCTGGATGAGGCGACCGAGGGACTTGCACCTCTGGTGCGCGAAGAAATATGGCAATGTATCGCGCGATTGCGCGAAAGCGGTCAGACTATTCTGGTGATCGACAAATATGTTGAACGTCTGATGAAGCTCGCTGATCGCCATGTGATTCTGGAGCGGGGCGCAGTGGTGTGGCAGGGAAGCTCCGCCGAGCTGGATGCGCAGCGGAGCCTGTGGACACGATACTTGGGCGTTTAGCGTTTAGCGTTTAGCGCTTAGCCTTTCGCGAGTCGAGCAAACACTTTGTCAGCTGCAGCGACTGTCGCGGCAATCACACTGTCATCGTGCGTGGAAGACACGAAGCCCGCCTCGTAAGCCGATGGCGCAAAATACACGCCCTCATCCAGCATCGCATGGAAAAACACCTTGAACATCTCGATATTGCTGGCGGACACTTCGGCCAGTGTGGTCGGGATCTTGTTCGAGAAATACAAACCGAACATGCCGCCCTCGCTGTCCGCGCTGAACGGGATGCCGTGCGCATGCGCGCGCTCGGTGAGACCCTTGGTCAGTGCGCGTGTTTGTTTGTCCAGTGCTTCGTAAAAGCCCGGTTTGGACAACAGTTTGAGTGTGGTGATGCCGGCAGCGACTGCAACGGGGTTGCCTGAGAGAGTACCTGCCTGATAAACGCCACCCAATGGCGCGATATTTTTCATGACTTCGGCGCTGCCACCAAATGCACCGATTGGCATGCCGCCACCGATCACTTTGGCGAGTGTGGTGATGTCGGGTTTGATTCCGCTCAGACCTTGGACGCCTTGAGGACCCACACGAAAACCTGTCATCACCTCATCGAAAATCAGCAATGAACCGTGCGCGGTGCATTCGCTGCGCAGCGTTTCAAGAAAGCCCGCAATCGGTTTAACCATGTTCATGTTGCCGGCAATCGGCTCGACGATGACACAGGCGATTTCTTTGCCGTGTTGGGCAAAAGCCGCCTTGACACCCGCGATATCGTTGTAGTCGAGCACGATGGTGTGCGCGACAAATTCTGGCGGGACGCCCGCCGAAGTTGGGTTGCCAAAGGTTAACAAGCCTGAGCCCGCTTTCACCAGCAAGCTGTCGGCATGGCCGTGGTAGCAGCCTTCAAATTTGATGATTTTGTTGCGACCCGTCGCGCCTCGTGCCAGACGAATTGCTGTCATGGTGGCTTCGGTGCCGGAGCTCACCAAACGAACCTGCTCGATGGAGGGCATGCGCTCGATCAGCATTTCGGCGATGACGATTTCCGTTTCTGTCGGGGCGCCGTATGACAAACCATGCACGGCTGCTTCCTGGACGGCTTTGACCACTTCTGGATGCGCATGTCCGAGGATGGCTGGACCCCAGGAGCCGATATAGTCGATATAGCGCTTGTCATCGGCGTCCCAGAAGTAGGGGCCTTGGGCGCGCGCGACAAAGCGGGGCGTGCCGCCGACTGAGCGAAAGGCCCGAACAGGAGAGTTAACGCCACCGGGAATGCTGCGACAGGCGCGTTCGAAAAGTTCTACGTTGCGTGACATAAAAAATACTCCGTTCAGACAGGAGAGGATAGTGTGGAAAAGGGTTGAGCAGGCGGAGCGTCTGCAAACGGTGCGGAGAGCGCGCGCGCCGCGGCTTCGATGTCGGGTGCCAGAAACAGACTCCCGACCACGGCGATGCTGTCCGCGCCCGCCTTGGCGAGTATGGCTGCTTGCGTCACGCCGATGCCACCGATCGCCACTACTGCGGGACGTGGCGCGGCAAGCGCCTGGCAAAGCGCCTGACCGGCGCCCAGTACCTCGAGCGGTGCGGTCGGGGCATGCGGTTTGGTCGAGGAGGCATACATGGCGCCAAAGGCAATGTAGGCGACTTGATGCGCAAGCAGTTTCTGGGCGCGTTGCGGATCGGCATAACAGGATACGCCCAGCAACATCTGCGATCCGATTTCGCGACGCACGCGCTCGGGATCATCGTCGTGCTGTCCCACATGCACGCCATGCGCGCCGATTTCAAGCGCGAGACGCCAGTCATCGTTGATTAAAAAAACAATACCAAGCTCGTTGCAGACGTCCAGAAGAGTTTGCGCAAGATGGCGGCGAAGCGCAGGCGCGGCAGTTTTGTGGCGCAGCTGCAGTGCTTTCATGCCGCCTCGCGCCGCCGCGCGCACGGCGTGCTCGAGTCGCGCGGCATCATCCCAGTCAGGGGTCACACCATATAGGCCGACGGGGAATTTGAGCGTGTTGTCCATGAGCTGCTGGAGTCTCGGGTTAAGGGGCGATCGGAATGCGTCGGGCAATCATCTGACCCATGCCTGGCTGAAAGGACTGTAACAGGGCTTGACTTGCGTGGGCGCAGGCCTGCTCGGCGGCTTTGGGCACACTGAGCCCCCGCGCAAGCAAACTGGCGAGTGCGGTGGCCACCAGCCCGCCGGAGTCACGGGTACGCTCCGGTGACAACGGGCTTGGCCAGGCAATGGTTTCACTTTCGGGTCCGGTCAGAACGTTGGCTTGATGCCCGGGGCGTTGTTTGACGCCCGTGATCAGCACCCATTGCGCGCCAATCGCTTGGAGCGCTTGGGCACCGCCTGCATGTCCCGAGGCTTCCATCACCTCTTCTGTGATCCATTGCGTGAGTCGGCGCGCTTCGATGACGACAATGTGAGCCTGAGGAACGAGCAATTCGATGACGGCACCTACGAGATCATCGACCTCGTCTTCCTCTTCAGCGCCGGTTTCGGTATCGATTTCCTGGGCGCCGAGATGCAAGACAAGAGGGATCTGGCTGTAATCGGCGGCGATTTGAGCGACTGCGCTCACTGATTCGACCGAGGAAAGCGCCCCGACTTTGATTGCCTGGACAGGGATGTCTTCAAGAAGGCATCTGGCTTGATCATCGATTTGCTCTGCCGAGCAAGGCAAAACCGATTCGCTTTTGGCGCTGTCCTGAATGGTAATGGCTGTCAGAGCGGAGATGGCATGACCGCCTAAAGCCGCGCAGGTAATCGCGTCCGCAGGCAATCCGTCTGATCCGGTGGGGTCAAACGGGCCAAAAATAAGGGTGACAGGTGTTGAAATCTGTTGATTCATGTCAAAACGACAAGCGATGTGTAGGCACGCATGGGTTGGTTTCGGTAAGATTGACCCCATTGTAAGAGATGACCTGTTTTAGCTGTCCTTTTCCTTTAGGCCAGACGGGTTCCACCAGAAGAGAGAATGATGCGTACTTGGATGTGTTTGATTTGTGGTTGGATTTATGACGAAGAAACCGGCGTACCCGAAGAGGGCATTCCCGCTGGTACGCGCTGGGAAGACGTACCCCCTAACTGGGTCTGCCCTGAGTGCGGTGCCCGCAAAGAAGACTTTGAACTGATGGAGATCTGAACTGCGCATATGGATTCATCGCAGCCCACCCCCGAGACAGTGACAGACCTCTCCAATCAATTTTTGATGGCGATGCCGGGTATGGTGACCGGTGATTTGGCGGGTACTGTGATTTACTTGTGCGAACACAGCCCTAAGGGCGCGTTAGGCCTTGTGATCAACCGTCCAACCGACTTGAGTTTGGCTGGATTGCTGGAAAAGCTTGAACTCAAGCTCGAAATCGCCCCAGGACAAACCGCTGATCAGCATCCCGCTCATCAACCCGCAGTTTTTTTCGGTGGTCCGGTTCAGACTGATCGCGGTTTCGTGTTGCATTCGCCGGCCGGTGATTACAGTTCCAGCATCAAACTTGGTCGAATGGCACTGACCACCTCCCGGGATGTACTGGAGGCTGTCGCGCATGGTAACGGTCCGGAACACTTGTTGGTGACCTTGGGTTTCGCAGGCTGGGGGGCGGGTCAGCTCGAAAACGAACTGGCTCAAAACGCCTGGCTGAGCGTTCCTGCGCAAGAAAATATCATTTTTGACATTCCGCCTCAGGAGCGTTACCCCGCGGCACTCAAGCTTCTCGGGATTGATCCGGTCATGCTGACCGGCGCGGCGGGGCATGCCTGAGGAAACCCTTCTTGCTTTTGATTACGGCGCCAAGAAATTGGGCGTCGCCATGGGTAACACCCTGCTCAAACAGGCGCGGCCCCTGGAAATCATTTTAGAAGCCACGCGCGATGGACGGTTTGCCAGAATCGAAGCTTTGCTCAAGCGCTGGCAGCCGGAAAGACTGGTAGTGGGTCTGGCGCTCGCGACTGATGGTGGCGAACAATACGCCAGTCAGCATTGCCGACGTTTTGCGCGTCAGCTTGAGGGGCGCTTTGGGGTGCCCGTTGTTTTGGTCGACGAAAGGGGCTCAAGCGTCGAAGCCCAAAAAATAACGGGTCATGAACCTGATGATGCCGTCGCGGCAGCTATCATCTTGCAGCGATATTTTGATGCGCTGACTTAAACATGCACTGACTTAAACGGACACGAGCTCAAGCAAGACATGCGTCATCCTCAACTCAACTCGCGCGGAGAGCTCACGCATCTGATCACGACTGAAGGACTGTCGCGTGTCATGTTGACGCGACTTCTCGACACGGCGGAGATGTTTCTCTCCCAGGCTGATGCTGGGTGTGAAAAAGTTTCCGCGTTGCATGGCAAGAGGGTACTGACTTTCGATACTGACCATGCGCCGTTAAGCGATATCCATCGCCTTGCGCGTGAGGCTGATATTTTGATGGTGAAATCCTCGGTGAGTGGTCTGCCCTACTGGGTCGCGCAGCAGGTCGGTCCCCGAGTGCATGTCATGAACGAAAGAGATGGTTGCCATGCCGCTCCCATCGACGCGTTGATGGACATGTTGACGATCCGCCAGGTTAAAAAAGATTTTTCCAATCTGACCGTCGCGATCGTGGGTGATATTTTGCACTCCCCTGTCGCACGCTCCAACATTCATGCGCTCACTACTCTGGGGACGGCGCAAGTGCGCGTAGTGGGGCCACTGACGCTGTTACCCGAGGGGCTTGCGCAACTCGGAGTGCAAGCATTCACGGAAATGAAACAGGGTCTCGGAGAAGCTGATGTCATCATCATGCTTGGGTTTGAACCAGACGAGATGCGTGGCGCTGAGCTACCCTCCGAGAATGAGTATTTGCAGTGTTATGGACTGACTGCGATCAATCTTGCTTGCGCTCAATCAGCTTGTCTAGTCATCCATCGTCAAGAGAGCCGAGAGGTTTTGCGTCTTGCCGTTCAGCAGGCGGCGATGAGCATCGTCGCGGAGGCGAAGTCGTGAAACTTTTGATCCAGCATGGACGCGTGCTTGATCCGGTGAACCGGATCGACCGACTTGCGCAGGTGTGTATCGCGGATGGTGTGGTGGTCGCGGTCGGGACGATACCGCAGGGGTTTGTCGCAGACCGGGTGCTTGATGCGACAGGAAAACTTGTTTTGCCCGGTTTGGTCGATCTTGCCGCGCGCCTGAGTCCGTCTAGCGTGCCCACCAACGCGACCATTCCAGCAGAAATACGGGCTGCATTTGCCGGTGGGGTGACCAGTGTGGTGGTTCCACCTGACACCGTGCCTGTACTGGATACGGTCGCGCGTGTTCAATCCCTTCTGCGTCAGAGTCACGGACTCAGATTGCATCCTTTGGGTGCGATGACTTCTGGTTTGAATGGCCGTGCATTCACCGAAATGGTGGCGCTCAAGCTGGCGGGGTGTGTGGCTTTTTCTCAAGGTCTTGTGCCGGTGCAAGACACCTCGGTGCTTTTACGCGCGCTGCAATATTCAAAAACCTTTGACTATGCGATGTGGTTTCGCCCTCAGGATTTTTGGTTGTCTCAAGGTGGCGTAATCGCGAGTGGAGCTTACGCGACGCGTTTGGGTCTGCAGGGTATCCCCGCGGAGGCGGAAACGATCGGATTACACACACTACTCGCGTTGCAGCGCGCGACCGGTGTGCGCATGCATTTTTGCCGCTTGTCCTGCTTAGAGTCCGTTGCGATCGTTCGCAGCGCAAAAAAAGAAGGACTTCCGGTGACATGTGATGTCGCCGCAAACAACCTTCACCTGACCGATGTCGATATCGGCTTTTACGACAGTCATTTTCGCCTGGATCCGCCACTGCGTGGTCAGCGAGATCGCGATGCGTTGCGCGGTGGTCTGCTGGATGGCACGATTGATGCAGTGTGCTCAGACCACATCGCGTTGAGTGACCGTGACAAGGACTTGCCGTTTGCCCAGGCTGTACCTGGATCGATCGGTTTGGAGCTTTTGTTGTCGCTGACCCTGAAATGGGCGCAAGAGGCGCGTATCGATTGGGTCGATGCATTCAGTCGGGTCACGTGTGGCCCTGCAAAGATATTGGGCGCTCAGGCTGGCTCTTTATCTGTCGGTGAGTCGGCGGATTTATGTCTTGTTGATCCTGAGGCGTATTGGTTGGTGGGGCGTGACACGCTTGTTGGCGAGAGTGTGCATACGCCGTTTTTAGGCAGGGAGTTGCCGGGACGTGTTCAAACCACTGTCTTGCGCGGTGAAATCGTCTGGGAACGAACGACGTGAATGTTTTGCGCTTTACATTTCGAGCCACCCTCGCATTGTCCTGGGTACTGATCGGCTTACTGACCTTGATCCTGGTCTCTCCATTCGTGGGTCAGCGCGCCCGGCTTGAAATCAAGAGACGCTGGTCTGGTGTCCTTTTAACGCTTTGTGGCGTGGAAGTTTCGCATTCAGGTTTGCCGATTTCTCAAGGGCCGGCTCTTTGGGTCATCAATCATGTCTCGTGGCTGGATATTTTTGCTATCAATCACGTGCGCGCAGCAGTTTTTATCGCAAAAAGTGAAATCCGCCGCTGGCCCTTGCTGGGTTGGCTCGTCGCAGGAGCGGACACGATTTTTATCGAGCGTGCATCGCGGCATGCTGTGCAGAAAGTTGGTCGGGCAATGCAGGATACATTTGAGCGAGGTCAGGTGGTGGGGTTGTTTCCCGAGGGGACAACCTCTCAGGGTTACGACTTGTTACCCTTTTATGCCAATCTCTTTGAACCTGCTCGGCGTGCAGGAGTCCCGATTCAACCTGTCGCACTTTTGTTTTTCCATCATGGCGTCCGCAGTGATTTCGCCGCTTTTGTGGGCGAGGAAAATCTGATGCAAAACCTGTGGAGAGTATTGGGAGGCAAGGGTGTTCTCATCGAGGTCGAGTTTTTACCGCCGGTATGGACGCCCGAAACCACGCCGGCCCCGACGCGAGCCGAGCTTGGACGACAAGCCCATCAAATGCTTAGGCAAGTCGTCCAAAAGCGATAGCTAGCAACTCTGGCAGCGTGGATGCGCGCGCAGGCGAGGATAGACGCCGAGCGCATTGTTGGCAAAGATCTTCTTTTTCTGTGATGCGTCAGCCGAGGGTGAGGCTTCGATGTAGCGGCGTGTGTCGTCAAAATAAAAGTTCGTGAGCGGATCAATGCCTTGGACTGCACCAACAGTTTCCGACGCAAACAATATATTTTTATTGGGCACGACTCGCAGCAGCAAGTCGATACCGGGTTGGTGATAGACGCACGTATCGAAAAACACGTTGTTCAGAACTTTTTCCTCGAGCGAGGGGATACCCATATCGAGCGCCATGCCGCGATAGCGGCCCCAGTGATAGGGTGCTGCGCCGCCACCGTGCGGGATGATGAATTTGAGTGTTGGAAAGTCTTTGAAAATATCCGAGGTCATGAACTGCACAAAGGCTGTGGTGTCGCCATTGATGTAATGGGTCGCCACGGCGTTGAAATGCGGATTGCATGAACCACTCACATGGATCATCGCTGGCACATCGAGCTCGACCATTTTTTCGTACAGGGGGTACCACCATTTTTTATCCCAGAGCGGTGGGTCGGTCCAGCGCCCACCTGTCGGATCGGGATTAAGGTTGGCGCCGATAAAACCGAACTCTTTGACGCAACGCTCAAGTTCTTCGATGACGCGCTTGCCGGGCTGAACACCTGCCGCCTGAGGCAGCTGGCACACGCCGATAAAGTGATCCGGGTAAAGTTTGCAGACGCGATTGATGAGCTCGTTGTTGTAGCGAGCCCAGACGACGTTCGTGTCTTCATTGCCCATGTGGTGATCCATGGCCACCGCTTTAGGCGAGAAAATCGTCATGTCAATCCCGCGCTCTTTCATGATGCGCAGCTGATTATTGTCGATGCCGTGACGGATCTCATCGTCGGAGACGGCCGGTGGAGGCGTAGTAGGCGCCTTGCCTGTGCGTTGAAACTCGGCGATCTGCTCCGCCCGGAATTTGGCGACCTGAGGCGGTGTGGTGGTGAAGTGACCGTGGCAATCGATAATCATGTTTAGGCTCTGTAAACGATGAAAATGAGCACTTTACACAATTTTCCTGAGTTTGACGGCGTTGTCCCTTGGGATATTATCTTGCGGGTTGATTATTCTTTTTTCTCATCAAACAGGAAACCCGTTATGTCCAGCCCCGTGAATCAGCAAACCCTGGAATGGATGGCTGAGCGCGAGAAAAGCGGCAGTCGCCACGTGGTCACGGTCGGCGAGCACCAGGTGGTTTGGCGGCAGTTCGGTTCGGGTTCGCCACTGGTGTTGATCCATGGCGGTCATGGCAGCTGGCTCCATTGGGCACGCAATATCGAAGCGCTTTCCAAGGATTTTTCTTTGTGGATTCCGAATCTCGCGGGTTATGGCGACTCCAGCGACCCGCGGTTCGACGATTTTCCCACGATGGTGGATGTCACGGCCGAGTGTCTGACGCAATTATTCGGCACCGGTTCGTCTTTTGACCTGGCCGGTTTTTCTTTTGGCGGTTTGGTGTCGGCCAACGTTGCCGCCAAAGGTTTGCCTGTGCGTCGATTGGCTTTACTGGGTCCAGGTGGTCATGGCGGTCCACGTCGCGAGCGCGGCAAGCTCATCAACTGGAAACGTGCCGAGACGGAGGAAGCACTGATCGAAGCCATGCGATTCAATCTCTGGGCGCATATGATTTACGCCGATGAGCAGATCGACCCTTTCGCGATGGGTATTCATACCTATTCCTGCATCCACACACGCTTTCGTAGCAGAGGGATTTCAGGCAGGGGGTTGCTCGGTCCTGCTCTGGATGACTACAGCGGAGAGACCATGATCATTTGGGGTGAACATGACATCACATGTACCCCCGAGTATCTGATGACGCATATGATTGAGGGACATTCCGGACGTCAGGGCGTGATACTGCCTGATGTCGGGCATTGGGTGAATTACGAAGCGTCTGAGCCTGTCAACGCTTTACTGAAAAACTGGTTTAAAGAAGGGCGGGTAGGGCTTTAATCTCCTGCCTGCCGTGCTCAGTCCTCTCGTGGATCCAGTGTCTGCGCGCAAGGCACCTGAACGACGGCGTGATCTTGCAGGCGCACCGCAGTGAGATGGCCGCCCCACAGGCAACCGCTATCCAGGCAAATCACATCGTTGTCGAGTTTGAGTCCGAGTGTTGACCAATGACCGAACACCACCGTGACATCACGAGTCGCGCGTTTGGACAGATTGAACCAGGGAATGAGTGACTTATCCTCTGGTGAAGGTTCGGTCTTGACGTTCAACAGCATGCGACCCTGTTTGTCGCAAAAGCGCACGCGTGTCAGGGCATTGATGATCACCCGCAAACGGTCGGGACCTTTCAGGCGTTCATCCCATTGATCCGGAGAATTACCGTACATGAGTTGCAGGTGTTTTTTCCAGTCGGGACTTTGGAGCGCATCTTCAACTTCGCAGGCGAGCTCGATCGTTTGTTCGGCATCCCACTGTGGAAGCACGCCCGCATGCACGAGCAAGTGACCGAACTCGTAGTGAGCGAGCGGTTGAAAACGCAGCCAGTCGATGATGTCTTGCGCATCGTCTGCAGCGAGTATTTCGTCCAGGGTGTCTTTTTTACCCGTTTTGCGCACACCCGCAGCCATGGCTAATAAATGCAGATCGTGATTACCCAATACGACCGTCGCACGGTCGCCCAAAGACATGATGCGTCGCAGGGTGGCCAGCGATTGTGGGCCCCGGTTTACCAGGTCGCCGGCAAACCAGAAGTGTGCGTCGGGGTCCTCTTGAATATCAGGCTGTGACAACAAGGTCTCAAGAGAGCCGCAGCAACCTTGAATATCACCAATCATCCAGATGCTAGGCATACTCATATGGGTGATTTTTTCCAAAATGAACGCGTGCGATTGCGGTTGGCGATGGCGTTACGATTTTCCATCGTGAATACCGCCGACAAGGCGAGAATCATCGCTCCAATATTCGGTAATAGCGCAGTGACGATGGGCGACCAGTTATAGAGCAGACTCACGTTGAGCGCCAGCTGGTTAATCATAAAAAATCCAGTGCCGAGGAGAATGCCGAGGAAAACTTTGGCGCCAACACCCCCACGCCTGGTCTGCATAAAACTAATCGGCGCCGCAATGGTCAGCATCACCAAAAGAGTGAACGGGTAAGCAAGTTTGCGCCAGATGGCGACGACTTGACGATCGGCTTGCAGCTGGTTTCGGTTGAGGTAGTCAATGTAGTCGTGCAGAGCGAGCAAGGACATGCGTTCTGGGGTCAAAATCCGGGCCACCAGGCGCTCTGCTGTCAGCGAGGTATCAAAGCTGCGCTCAGCTGAATGCGTGACTGTCACAGAAGGCGTTTTTGATACCTTGGCGTCTGACAGGGTTTGCTCGATCGATGGCGCAATGTGATTTTCCGTGACTTTTTGCATCACCAGTTTGCCGTCTGAAAAGCGTCCGCCTTCGGATTGCGCGACAAGTGAAAGTGTCAGGCCATCCGGATACTCATAGACGCGCAGGTTGGCGACGTTGCCCGAGGAAAGCAGATTTCCCACGTTGATGATACGGGTGCCGCCCTGAGCGATTGGTTCCTTGAACCAGTAACCACTGGCCAGCCGGCCGCCCTCGACTTTTCCTCGCATCAGCAAGTTCGTTTCACTGCTTTTGATTTCAGCGATGGGCGTAAGAAATTCGGAGAGGACGAGAGCGCCGAAAATGATCGGAAGGGAGACGGTCCAGAGCATCTTCAACAGACCAAAACCACTGACCCCCGACACTCGCAAAATCACAAGCTCATTACGTTGAGCAAGGCTGGAGAGCGCCAAAATTGCACCGATTAGCACCCCAATCGGCAGCAAATCGTAGAGTCGCGTTGGAATCGACAACACCTGCAGATAGAACAGCGCGGCAAGCGGAAATTTGTCACCGACCGTATCAAGCTCGTCGACCAAGGTGAAAAAAGTAAAGAGGCCGAGCAAAGCGATCAACACCACGGAAGTGGAGCGGTAAATCTCTCGGGCGAGGTAACGTCGGGCAGTTCTCATAGTCTCAAGTGTAATGCCCAATTACGAACCATTGAGTTCCGCGCGTAAAGAGGCCAGAACGGGCAGGATATCCGGTCTTTTTCCGTGCCAGAGGAAAAAACTTTCGGCGGCCTGACCAACCAGCATCCCGAGTCCATCGCTGGTGTGTGCGGCGCCATCGGCCCGCGCTTGTTCCATAAAGGGCGTTGGCTGCGCGGCATACATCATGTCGTATGCCCAGGCACCCGGTGCATAGAGGCCTGAAGGTAATTCGGGTGCCTGACCGCCCAGACTGCTTGCGGTGGCGTTGATGACAACATCCCACCCTGCAGGGCTGGCAGCATCGTTCAGACCACCCGAAGTGAGTATCTGATGCGGGGTGTTACTGGAGTTGCTGGCCTTCCACTCCGCGATCAGCTGATGCGCACGTTCAGCTGTGCGATTAACAATATGGAGCTGACGACACCCTGTCTCAAGCAGGGGGCCCATCACCCCACGTGCGGCGCCACCCGCGCCAACGATCAGGATCCTCGCACCCTCACCGGATACACCCAAGCGTTTGAGGTCGGAGACCAGGCCCACGCCGTCGGTATTGCAACCGTGCAAGGCGCCCTGATGCATCCAAAGGGTGTTGACCGCTTGTGCTTGGCGAGCTCGCGCGCTGAGATGTTCGCGTGCCAGTTCCCAGGCCTCCAGCTTGAAGGGCACGGTGACATTCAAACCTCGTCCACCACTTGCAAAGAATTGTGTGACGGTTTCTTTGAAACCATCGAGCGGCGCTTCCAGACGCTCATATGAAAGAGAAATGTGTGTTTGCGCCGCAAATTGTTCATGAATAGAAGGGGATCGGCTGTGCTTGACCGGGTTACCGATCACGGCAAAGCGCGCAGGTGCGCGACTAGAGGAAATGGGGGTCGGTCTGATTTTGACGGTCAGTGTCATGGTGATCGGGTCTCCAGTGCGCCATTGACGAAATGCCAGGTCCGAGTGAGGACAATCTGATCAATTTGTCTGGCCATGTCGGGTGGGAAAGGGGCGAAAGGGGCAGAGAGTTGCGCAATACGCCTCACTGCTTGGTTCAATATGGCTTGGTTGGACGGACGATTAATGGTGATGTCGGCGATCGTTCCATCCGAACGTATGGTGAGCGTGGCTTGAACGCTTCCATAAGACTTTCCCCCCACACCTGTCGGATAGTGTTGAGTGCCGACTTGTTCGATTCGTTGTCGCCATTGGTCGATGTAAGGGGCAAAGGCTGTTTTACGTGTCGAAGGCGAGTCAAAGTACTGACGGGGTTTGGCATTCTCTCGCTCAATCTTTTGTGTCAGTGCGGCAATTTTTCCATTCAACACAATACTTTCTTGATCGACTTCATCTTCGCCGGCTAAATCGCTTGATTCGGCCGGTTTGCGTGCGGGACGACCCTGTGCCGTTTTTTGTTGCGCAATCAGTTGTGTCAGCAATTGTTGTTGCTGTGTTTCGAGCTGTTGCCGTTGTTGAATCAGTGTTTCGAGCATGACGGGGTCAGCGGCGTTACCTGAGTAGGGCACAAGCGTGGTCATATACCCATCGTCTGCTTGCCCGCCGCCGTCGACGTTATTCTGGGCGAGCAGCTTCGCTTGGCTGGGTTCGCTCTCAGTTGCCGCATTGACCATCACGATTTCAAGTTCAGATGGTTTGGGTAGAGCCACAGGAGGTGAGGCTCTATGCCACGCAAGCAATCCCAGGTGCAAGGCAACAGACAGCAACAAGCCCCAGCGAAAAAAACGCTGCTGAGCGACTAGCCAGTTTGCAATACCTGGCGAATGCGCCTTCGCTGGGACGGAGTGTGTGTCGTTCACGTTGCTTCTATAGGGTCCTCGGGTTGCTCGTTTTCAATACTCGAGAGGTACTGGCAGTCCATCTCGAGTGCCAGCTCATCGAAGCGATTGATTTGTAGCTTGATGCGCTGTCCTCTGTCGAGAGAGGGGAGTCCATTGAGTCGCACGATCATTGGCGCATGGCTCAGGCGCACAAGATCTTCTTTCAGGACAGTAGCCTCGCACTCGGTGATTTGCTGCTGCTGGAGCCAGCGCATGCACCAGAAGCGTTCCATGTTGTTCTGGAAATCATGCCATGCGACATATTGTGACTCAAACCCGCCAATGATGGCGAATAAATCAGCATCGCGCGGCTTGAAAGGTGCAACCAAAGGTGCGGACACGCCATGTTCGATGGCAGCGATCAATTGCCACTGGTTGACCAAGTCGACGTACCGTCTCAACGGAGAAGTGCACCAGGCGTACTGCGGAACCCCAATTGCTTCGTGGGGGAGCGCGTGTGTGCTCATGCGCACGCGTCCAGTTTGCTGCGAGCGGTAAATGCCCGGCAAACCATGTGTCGCGAGTAAGCCACCCCAGGTACTGTTGGCCAGAATCATGTACTCGGCAACGAGTCTGTCCAGGGGCGCATTGCGCAAACGCGGCACGATACGGACAGTCGAATCCGGATTGTCTGGGTCGCCTTCGACGTAGAAGCTGTATTCGACCCGATTATTGTTTTCAGGCTTACCCCGCACAGTTTCTCTTTGCTTGCAAAGCGCGAGCGCAAGTTGCCAGAGAGGCCGGATCCAGTCATTGTGTGGCAGTTCGATGCTCGAATCCGCGAGCGACTCTTCCGTGATCAGTGCGTCAAGCGAGTTATGGCGCAAGTTGGCGCGCACGACCACGCGCTCAAGCCGACTCTCATGCGAGAGGATTTCGCCTGTTTCAGGGTTGGCCACGACATACAGCGAAAGGGCGGGAACAGGTCGTCCTTCATCCAGAGAAAATGCTGCAATCACCTCATCGGGTTGCATCGGGATCTTGTCCCCGGGCATGTAAACAGTTGACATTCGCGCGCGTGCGAGCTTGTCGAGCATGCTGTCTTTGGTCACTGATAGACCGGGGGCGGCGATATGGATACCCACGCGCAAGTTGCCATCCGGGAGTCGGGTGACGGACAGTGCGTCATCGATCTCTGTTGTACTGATGTCGTCGACAGAATAGGCATCGACCTCTGCGAGAGGCAGTTCACGCCCGATGCCGGGTACTTCGCAGGGTGCGAAGGCCGTACCGCGAGGAAAATGCGTCGCCAGGAAACGGCCTTTGTGCAGCGCCAGCGCATGCGGCCACGCACCGGAATCCAGAAGCAGCCTCTCGGGCGTTGTTTGGCGCATCGCGCAGGCTGCCTCGAGTGCTTTCCATGCTTGGGAATTCTTATCTGGTTTGGTCACCAGGCTCATCGCGGCTTGCGCGACCTCATCGGGTAGTTGTCCCGCAGCGATTGCCTGCGCCCATTCTTCTGTTTGCGCTGCCGCACGTTGTTTCTTTTCTTGTGCGGCGAGCGCCGCACTCAGGATGTCTGGTGGCGCGGCACGATAACGGCCGCGACCGCGCCGATGAAAATAAATCGGCGCACTGTGCAGTCTGAACAAAAGCGTTGTTTTTTCGAGGGTGTCTGGCGGATGACCGAAGTACTCAGCCCCCATCGTGTCGATATCAAACTCATCGGCGGGCGCGCATTCCCACAAAAAAGGCAAATCGATTTCTGCGGCAAGATTCTCAGCTTGGGAAATCAAAATATCAGGCGATGGACTCGCGAAGGTGAAAATGCAGTTCGCGCGCTTGACCTTGCTTCGCTTGCCGGACTCCGACTCGATTTGAAGCGTGGCGTCGGCCTCAGTCATGATGTGGCCTGTTTTAAAAGCGCCATCTTCTTCATATAAAACGTACATGGGTTTGGGTATTCCGGTGAATCAGTCAAGGGCCCTTCAGGCCGGCGAAGAGGCGAGCGTCTCAAGAAGCCGATCATGCACGCCGGCAAAGCCGCCATTGCTCATGATGACGATGTGATCGCCGGGTCGCGCGCAACGACTCACGGCCTGGACGAGGGTGTCGATTTCGTGGTGCGCCTGCATGCGTGAACCCAGCGAAGCCAGAACTTCGGCGGGATCCCAGCCGAGCGCCTGCTTGCCATCGCGTTGTCCATAACAAAAAACCAGGTCTGCGTCGGATAGTGCCGCAGGAAGACGCGCAGCCATCGTGCCGAGTTTCATCGTGTTTGAGCGCGGCTCCAGTATGGCGATGAGACGTTGAGGACCGATACTCGCGCGTAAACCCGCCAATGTTGTCGCGATCGCTGTAGGATGATGCGCAAAGTCATCATAGACAGTGATACCGCGAACGGTGCCCCGGATCTCCATCCGTCTTTTGACGCCACTGAAACGACAAAGCGCAGCGATACTTGTTTCGGGAGAGACGCCGACATGCGCGGCGGCGACGATGGCCGCGAGCGCATTGTGTTGATTGTGGGCGCCAGTATGGGTCCAGGCAATGGTTCCCAGATTTTTTTCGCCCATGCACACGTCGAAAGACAGTGCATCGATTGTGCGAGTATGCCAACCTTCAGGTGTGTTGATATTGCTGTGGGAGGCCCAGCAGCCCCGCGCGATGACCCGTGCTAGCGCTTCGTCCCGGGCGGGTGTGATGACCAGGCCGCTGCGCGCAACGGTGCGCAGCAGGTGATGGAATTGGGTTTCGATCGCGGCGAGATCGGGAAAAATATCTGCGTGATCATATTCAAGATTGTTCAGAATAGCCGTGCGGGGACGGTAATGAACGAATTTTGAGCGTTTGTCGAAAAAGGCAGTGTCATATTCATCTGCCTCAATGACAAATAAATGTTGTTTGTCATTAAAACGCGCGGAAACTTCCAGGCCCGGCGCAACACCACCAATCAGAAAATTAGGATTTTTTCCGACCGATTGCAAAATCCAGGCCAGCATTGAGCTCGTCGTGGTTTTACCGTGCGTACCAGCCACAGCCATGACATGCTGTCCTTGCAAGACGAACTCTCCCAGCCACTGGGGACCTGATGTGTAAGGCAGACCCGCATCCAGAATGGCTTCCATGAGCGGGTTGCCACGCGACACCACGTTGCCGATCACGAATAAATCCGGCCTCAGCGCAAGCTGGTCGGGCTCAAATCCTTCGATCAGATCGATGCCCTGCTCTTGAAGCTGGGTACTCATGGGCGGGTAGACGCCTGCGTCACAACCGGTCACACGGTGCCCGGCGGCCCGCGCGATCAGCGCGAGTCCACCCATGAATGTGCCGCAGATACCCAATATATGCAGATGCATGAACAACCTCCGTCCGGCATTGTAGAGGCAGAAATCGACAAGTTCCGCAGCGAATGCACGACCGTGACAGGTGCAACGTTTCGGCCACCGGAGCGCTATGATGTACGTATGAAGAGAAGAACCGTCATCTTTGGAGCCGCGGGATTGTTTGCCATTGGCACAACCGCCTGGCTGGCCTGGCAATCCACCTCGCGGCGTGCGCCCGCCGCCAATCGTGCGGTGGGTTTGCCTGGTGCGGCCACGCGCAAATCCGACCCTAATCCCGAGGCCTTTTACGAGGCCGCCTTCCCTGACCTTGCAGGACAGCAGGTGGCCTTGCGTCAGCTCAAAGGGCGTCCGATCGTCGCGAATTTCTGGGCAACATGGTGTGCGCCCTGTGTCGAGGAGATGCCGCATCTCGATGCCTTGTCAAAATCTTTACCCAATATTCAATTTGTTGGTATTGGTATCGATACTGCTGCTAATATCTCTCAATTCATCACTAAAATACCTGTTTCTTATCCGCTTTATGTTGCAGGTCATGCCGGGATTGGCCTGGTCAGGGAGTTAGGTAATGCCGCAGGTGGGCTGCCTTTTACCGTACTGTTGGATGCAGAAGGCCGCATTTTCGACACAATACTTGGTCAGGTCTCCCCCGAAGATTTAAGTTTGCGTATTGAGCGCTTAGTAGCAAAATCAAAGACGTAGATAGACAAATGGCGTGAATTGGCGTAAAAATGCGCACCTGATCATTGCTTTTGGCGATACGGCATGGCACATCACCTCCTCGTTTTGAATGGCCCCAACTTGAATTTGCTCGGGTTGAGAGAGCCGCACCTCTACGGGCACACGACTTTGCCCGAACTCGAGGCAGGGCTGATGACGTTGGCCAAGACACTAGGCGTCAACTTGTCCACATTCCAGAGCAATCATGAGGGGGCGCTTGTCGACCGCATCCAAGAGGCACGTACCGACGGCACCGACTTCATTATCTTGAATGCGGGCGCCTATACGCATACGAGCGTTGCGATCCGCGATGCGCTGGCCGGTGTCAAGATCGCATTTGTAGAGGTTCATCTTTCCAACGTCTACAAACGTGAAGAATTTCGTCATCACTCCTATCTGTCCGATTTGGCAGTGGGTGTGGTGGCAGGTCTCGGCCCGGCAGGGTACGAGGCAGCTGTTCGTTTTGCCGCTCAATACGAGCTCATCTAGAACCTTACGGAAATACTATGGATCTGAGAAAACTGAAAACCTTGATTGACTTAGTCGCCGAGTCCGGCATCGCCGAACTCGAAATTACCGAGGGCGAAGGCAAGGTCCGTATTGTCAAGTTTTCGCAGGCTGTGCAGCCAGTTGCCTATGCGCCGGCTCCTCAGTATGCCCCTGCCGCTGCCGAAGCCGCTCCCGCCGCGGCCCCCGCAGCGGTTGTGCCCGCTGCCGCCGTAGGCCACACTGTCAAAGCGCCGATGGTTGGAACCTTTTACCGCGCGCCCAATCCGAACTCACCCGCGTTTGTCGAGGTCGGTCAGACAGTCAAAGAAGGCGAGCCCTTGTGCATTATTGAGGCGATGAAGCTTTTGAATGAAATCGAAGCGGACAAGTCCGGTGTGATCAAAGAGATCTTGGTTCAAAACGGTGAGCCAGTCGAATACGGCCAGCCACTTTTTGTGATCGCCTGATATGTTTGAAAAGATTCTGATCGCCAATCGAGGCGAAATCGCACTGCGCATTCAACGCGCATGCCGCGAAATGGGCATTAAAACCGTCGTGGTCCACTCCGAGGCTGATCGTGATGCCAAGTATGTGCGTCTGGCTGACGAGTCTGTTTGTATTGGTCCACCCGCTTCGCGCGACAGTTACTTGAATATGCCAGCGATTATCGCGGCTGCCGAAGTGACGGATGCCGAGGCGATTCATCCCGGCTATGGTTTCTTGTCCGAGAACGCCGACTTCGCGGATCGTGTGGAAAAGAGTGGTTTTGTTTTCATCGGCCCCCGACCCGAATCGATTCGGTTGATGGGAGACAAGGTCAGCGCGAAACAAGCCATGATCGAAGCAGGCGTACCTGTTGTACCTGGCTCGGCGGGCGCGTTGCCGGATGATTCCAACGAAATTTTGCGTATCGCCAGGGAAGTTGGTTATCCCGTCATCATTAAGGCCGCAGGGGGCGGGGGTGGACGAGGCATGCGCGTGGTGCACACCGAAGCCGCCTTGCTCAATGCCGTCACGATGACTAAGTCAGAAGCGGGCGCCGCCTTCAACAACCCCGAGGTTTACCTCGAGAAGTTCTTGGAAAACCCGCGACATATCGAAATTCAGGTTTTGGCCGATGGCGGTAAAAATGCCGTCTGGCTCGGTGAGCGCGATTGCTCCATGCAACGACGTCACCAAAAGGTCATCGAAGAGGCGCCCGCGCCCGGTATCGATCGCAAACTGATTGAAAAAATCGGTGAGCGTTGTGCCGAGGCTTGCCGCAAGATTGAGTATCGAGGCGCCGGCACGTTTGAGTTTTTATATGAAAACGGCGAGTTTTATTTTATTGAAATGAATACCCGCATCCAGGTTGAACATCCTGTGACCGAGCTCATCACGGGTATCGACTTGGTGCAACAGCAGATTCGCGTCGCCGCTGGAGAGAAGTTCCTCTTGCGGCAAAAGGACATCACGTTCCGAGGCCATGCTGTCGAGTGTCGAATCAACGCTGAAGATCCCTACACCTTCATGCCAAGCCCCGGGCGCATCACCAATTGGCACACGCCAGGTGGTCCAGGGGTGCGTATTGATTCGCATGTGTTCAATGGTTATTTCGTGCCACCCAACTACGACTCCATGATCGCCAAAGTGATCACCTATGGAGACACGCGCGCTCAAGCTGTCGCACGCATGTCGATCGCGCTGTCGGAAATGGTCGTCGAGGGGATTAAAACCAACATACCTCTGCACCGCGAATTGATGGCCGATGCAAAATTCGTGGAGGGGGGCACCAGTATTCATTACCTCGAGCATAAACTCGCTTCCCAGCCCGAGTAACGGAAATCACGATGCGTGAATTGGTTTTGTTGTGCCCAGGGTTTCTTGCAGAACCCCTCTCCGATGGCTTGCTGGAGTCGGGGGCATTGTCTGTGTCTGTCGAAGACGCAGACCTCGATACCGACGAGGAGCAGCCTCTCTTCGGTGAACCCGGCAGCGAGCCAAATACGCAGGCATGGGCGCGCAACCGATTAGTCGTGCTTTTAGCGGACGGAACCGATCCTGAGCAGTTGCTGGCGAGTGCGAGAGAAGATCTAGATACTGAGACAGATTTGCCCTGGCATTTGCGACAGGTTCCGGATGCAGATTGGGTTCGACTCACTCAGTCACAGTTCGGTCCGATTTCCGTGGGCGAACACATTCTGATCGTCCCGAGCTGGCATGCCGACCAGATGCCGGTTGCGCCAGTCGCCGGTCGAATCGCGATTCAGCTTGATCCAGGACTTGCTTTTGGCACCGGTAGTCATTCGACCACGCATCTTTGTCTGGAGTGGTTGGCCCAAGAATTACCCGCGGGCTCAACTGTTCTTGATTATGGCTGCGGCTCCGGCATTTTGGCGATCGCCGCGAAAATGCTGGGTGCCGCCAAAGTGATTGGCGTGGACATCGACGAGCAGGCAGTTTCGGCGACCGCGTCGAATGCTTTGGCAAATCATACCGAGGTTGATGCCCTGTTACCCGAAGGTTTGAAAGATGGACAATTCGATGTGGTTGTCGCAAACATTTTGTCCAATCCGCTCAAAGTCCTTGCGCCCATGCTGTCAACGCGCGTGAAATCAGGTGGTCACCTGGTGTTATCGGGAGTCCTGGAGCGGCAGGCTTTGGAGGTTGCGCAGGCTTATGCGCCCTGGTTGCAGATGGCTGTCTGGCAGGCCCGCGATGGTTGGGTGTGCCTGGCGGGTCGCAAGCCCTAAGGTGTCAAAATGAGTCTTGTGACGCGCTGCCCAAAGTGCCACAGTGACTTTGTTGTCAAGCTTGAGCAATTGCAAGCGCTTGATGGCCTGGTGCGTTGCGGCGAATGCACGCATATATTCAATGGTTTTGAGGCTTTGCAAAGCCAATTGCCGACGCTGACTCAACGTCCCGGTATGGGTGTTTCTGCAAGCTCATCCGCGCCTGCCACCACCTCTGCTCCTACATACGCATCTACATACCCATCTACATCCGTATCTGCCTCCACGCCCTCTACACCACCGAGCCTGGCTGCACAGCCTTCAGTATTGAGGCATCGTGCCGAGCGCGGCGAGCGCACCGAGCCACTTAAAACACCTGAGCCGCGCGGTTTGTCCGAACCATTCGGGCCGACTGCATTTTCATTGCGTTCGGCCCCCGAAACCTCACCGGTGATGATTGCCGGCGAGGCCCGACTGCGGGGCGAAGGCCCTTCTGTCGGACGCACGCAGCCTGAGTTCCTGGTCGATGAGGTCGACACTCCCAGACTCATGATGTTGCTATGGAGTCTCGCGAGTGTCCTGGCACTCGCATTAGTCGTTGTGCAGCTTGCGTATATTTATCGAAACGACCTGGCAACACACTTTCCTTCTCTTCGTCCTGCGCTGGAATCTCTTTGTGGAAAACTGAAGTGTGAAGTCAGTTTGCGCCGTCATCTTGAGCGTATTTCAGTCTCCGTGGTTTCGTTTGAAAGACAATCCGGGGGTAGTCAAGAAGGCAAAGCAGTCGAGATGACCTTGAGATTTTCTTTGCGCAATCGCTTTAACCAAGCACAACCTTGGCCTGATTTATCTTTGGAGCTGACGGACGCCTCTGGCACTGTCGTCTTGCGTAAGAGACTCAGGCCGAACGAGTACCTGCCCGCCGCACTGGTCGACAAGCCTTTCGCTGCGAGTCAGGAAGTCAATCTTGTTTTGCCCGTGACTGTGACTGGGTTGCAGATCAACGGCTATACGCTTAAACCATTTTTTCCTTGAGGCATTCAGCATGACAGCGTCAGTTTTGATTTGTGGTTCCGTCGCTTTCGATACGATCGCAGTCTTTGAAGGGCAATTCAAAGAGCACATCTTGCCCGATCGCATCCATGCGCTGAGTGTGTCTTTCCTGGTGCCTCGCATGCGTCGCGAGTTCGGCGGCTGTGCGGGAAATATCGCCTATAACCTCAAGCTCCTCGGTGGTCATCCGATTCCCGTGGCAACAGTTGGCGAAGATGCCTCCGATTATTTGCAGCGCTTCAAGCAGCTCGGGATCGAGGTCAAGATGATCCGTAGTTTGCCAGACACCTTGACGGCTCAGTGTTTCATCACCACCGACCTGGATGATAATCAAATCACTGCCTTCCACCCCGGTGCCATGGATCGTTCTTCAGAAAATGATTTGTCTGGTCATCAGGCCGCCTGGGCGATTGTTGCGCCCGATTCAAAAGCAGGCATGATGACCCATGCCAAGCGGCTGCATGCCCAAGGTACGCCTTTTATTTTTGATCTGGGTCAGGCGATGCCTCTGTTTGATGGCGCAGACATCACAGTAATGCTGAGCCTCGCACAGGCATTGACAGTGAATGATTACGAAGCCAGTGTGGTTGAGCAGCGCACTGGAAAAAGCATCGCCGAGTTGGCCAAGAATTTGCGTGCGGTCGTTGTGACACGAGGCGCTGAAGGCGCGACGCTTTACACCGAAGGTCAAGAGCATCACATTGATCCCGTTAAACCACAGGGCATGGTAGACCCCACAGGCTGTGGAGATGCCCATCGCGCTGGTTTGTTGTATGGTTTAACGCAAGGATGGACCTGGGCGGATGCCTGTAAACTTGGCAACTTGATGGGTTCGATCAAGATCGCTTCGCGTGGTCCGCAAAATCATGCGCCGACCCGCGCTGAAATCAGTGCGATGCTCAAAGGGCATTTCAATTTGCAATTGCCTGCGTGAGCGCGTTTGAAGGGAGTTTCGTGATGAGAAAAACATTTTTTCGCAGTTCCATGTTCGGTGCGCGCATGTTGCTCGTCACCGCAGGTCTCTCCGCTGTCGTCTTGATTTCTGGCTGCGCCAAGCCCTCTGCCTCCGCGAACGTCTATAACTACAACCAGACCCAGCGCGATCAAATCGTGCGCAATGGCACGGTCATCAACGTGCGACCCATCACGATCGAGCGTGATCAAACTTCAGGTGCCGGTGCCATCGCAGGTGGTGCTGTGGGCGGTGTCGCGGGCAGTGCGGTCGGTGGCGGGACAGGGCGCACCCTGGCAATTATTGGCGGTGCCATTCTGGGTGCCTTGGCGGGTAATGCTGTCGAGGACCAGATGGGTAAAAAAGACGGTCTTGAGATTACCGTTCGCCTCGATAACGGTGAAACACGCGTGATCGCCCAAGAGGCTGATCTACCGATCATGATGAATCAGCGCGTGCAAGTCGTCAGTGGTGCGGGTCCCTCGCGCGTGGTCCCGCTGTCACAAAATTAAGGCTGACAGGTCTGCAGAAGGCGACAGATTTATAGTACGAAAACTGGAAATAGTTGATACGTAATCCGGTTCAACACCATGATGGCGATCTGGGCCAGTATCAACAAAACAAGCGCAGAGAGATCCAGTCCGCCCAAGCTAGGCATGATGCGTCGGATCGGCTCCAGCAATGGCGCTGTCAAAATACGCAATACCGGCATGATCGTCGCCATCGGGTTGATCCAGGACAAGACGGCCTGAATCAAAGTGAGCCAGATGATCAGGTTGAGCGCCCAGCGCCCGACAGTCGCCAGGCCCGCGCCAATCACGCCCGGTATCAGTTTGACCGGGAGCATGCTCGCGGTGGAGACAAGCCATATCAGCACAAGATAGAGGATCGCGACGAGAAGCGCCCCGAGTAGGCTCGCCCAGTCGGTGCCGCCACCTGTGGGTACGATCCGTCGCAGTGGCGTGACTAACCAGTTCGTGGCCTGATACACCGCTTGTGCAATCGGGTTGAATGGATGGAGCTTGACCGCTTGCAACCAGGCGCGCGCCAAAAGCACAGCGCCGATCAGCGTAAAGCCAACATCAAGCAGGAAGCGGAGTATTTCACCAATCATAAGAAATCTGCTCCGAATATAGAAACGAGAGCGTTATTGTCTCATGCGATGATCTGCGCGTGACATAAAGAACAACAACTCAAAAACGAAAAAGCCGCCTGGCGAACCAGGCGGCTAGGTCTAACTGACCTCAGCTAAAAGCTCAGGGACGGCCACCCGTAGGGAAGGGCCAAGACGCTGCAGGATTCAGGGCAGTTTTTGCACCTGGAGCTGCGGCTGTCGAGGGGGCAGCGGCTGCCGGCTTTTTAGCGGCGGGTTTTTTAACTATTTTTTTTTTGCAGCAACTTTGGTAGCTGCTGGCTTTTTAGCGGCGGCTTTTTTGGCCGCTGGCTTCTTAGCTGCAACTTTCTTGACTGCTTTCTTTGCTACTTTTTTAGCAGCAGGCTTTTTGGCAGCGACTTTTTTAGCTGCTGGCTTTTTGGCCGCGGCTTTTTTCGCTACTTTCTTGACTGCCTTCTTTGCTACTTTCTTTGCTGCAGGCTTCTTAGCAGCAACTTTCTTCACTGCAGGCTTCTTAGCAGCGACTTTCTTGGCTGCTGCTGCGGGCTTCTTAGCTGCTGCTTTTTTTACTGCCTTTTTTGCTGCTTTTTTGGCTGTTGCCATGGTAATACTCCTTAGTTCAGGGTCCCAAACATTAAAACCCGTGCTCGACTCCGCCCACCATGGGAGGATGTTTCGCCCGAGTTATTCATCGTCACAAGCCACTACCAGACATCGATAGCATGTTGATTTGTGCTGATGAATCCGGCACAGCCATTTGAACTGCCTCTCGTTCGGACGCGAACCAATTCAAATGGCACCAGTTGGCGACCGAAGCCGCCGACTGGCAAGTACAAAGTGAGACTGAAACTCTGACTAGGGGCTGATTTCCAATTGGCTTATTCCCAATTGAGGGCGCCACCAGTCTGATATTCAATCACACGTGTTTCAAAGAAATTCCGTTCCTTTTTTAAGTCAATCATTTCTGCCATCCAGGGGAATGGATTCTCCTCCTGGGCGAACAGGGGCTCGATGCCGATCTGCTGGCAGCGGCGATTAGCGATAAAGCGCAGGTAAGACTTGAACATGGGCGCATTCAGACCCAACACGCCACGGGGCATGGTGTCTTCGGCGTAAGCGTATTCAAGATCAACCGCTTTGGCGAACAGCGCGCGAATTTCTTCGCGGAAGGCTGGTGTCCAGAGTTGAGGATTTTCGAGCTTGATGGTGTTGATCAGATCAATGCCGAAATTGCAGTGCATGGATTCATCACGCAGGATGTACATGTACTGTTCAGCGGCGCCAGTCATTTTGTTTTGGCGACCCAAAGCGAGAATCTGGGTAAAACCAACATAAAAGAACAGGCCTTCCATCAGGCAGGCAAACACAATCAGGGACTTCAACAGCTTCTGATCCGCTTCGAGTGTGCCGGTTTTGAAATTCGGGTCTGCGATGGCGTCAATAAACGGAATCAGGAACTGATCCTTGGCGCGAATCGAGGGAACTTCGTTGTATGCGTTGAAAATTTCTGATTCGTCGAGATCCAGGCTCTCGACGATGTACTGATAAGCGTGCGTGTGGATCGCTTCTTCGAAAGCCTGGCGCAACAAGAACTGACGGCACTCGGGTGCCGTGATGTGGCGATAGGTGCCCAGGACGATGTTGTTGGCCGCCAGCGAGTCGGCAGTCACAAAGAAACCAAGGTTGCGCTTGATAATGCGACGCTCGTCTTCAGTCAATCCGTTTGGATTTTTCCAAAGAGCGATGTCGCGCGACATATTGATCTCTTGTGGCATCCAGTGGTTGGCGCAGGTCGCGATGTACTTTTCCCAGGCCCACTTGTATTTAAAGGGCACGAGTTGGTTGACGTCGGTCTGTCCGTTGATGATGCGCTTGTCGGCAACGTTGACACGTGTGGCTGGGTTGGTGGCCACAGGTGACTGCGTCAGTCCGGGTGTTGGTAAAGCTGCATCGCCAAATACTCCAGTGGCTGCGCGCGCAGACATGGTGGCAGCGAGCGATGCGGGTAGCACCGAGGAAAGTGCTCCACCCGAGCCAACTGGCGGGGCGGTAGTGGTTGTAGGTTCGTCGTTCCAGCTAAGCATAATATTTTTTCCGGTGGCGGTTTATTGGCAGGCTTCGCACTCTTCGAAACCTGGATCGCCAGGTCTCATGGTGCAGGCCGCCCCGAGAATTTCAGGGTCGGGCAAAGCGGGAGTTGCCGCTGCAGAGGCGAATGTGCCGCTGGTCGAACCAGCGCCAGAAACGTTCACTGCGTTGAGCTCACCGCCACGTCCAGTTGATTTTTCAGCGCTCGTGGCACCAAGCGTACGGAGGTAGTAAGTGGTCTTGAGGCCACGCAACCAGGCAAGCTTGTATGTGTCATCGAGTTTCTTGCCGGAGGCACCGGCCATATAGATGTTCAGTGACTGCGCTTGATCGATCCATTTCTGGCGGCGTGCGGCGCACTCGACGATCCAGGTGGGTTCGACTTCAAAAGCTGTAGCGTATAGGGTGCGCAAATCGGCCGGAACGCGATCTATGCGGGACAAGCTGCCATCGAAATATTTAAGATCGGCGACCATCACTTCATCCCAGAGGCCCAGTTTCTTGAGGTCACGAACAAGGTGTTCGTTGACAACAGTGAACTCGCCGGAGAGGTTCGATTTAACGTACAAGTTTTGATATGTTGGTTCAATGCACGCAGACACGCCAATAATATTCGAAATTGTTGCAGTTGGGGCAATTGCAACGCAATTTGAATTGCGCATGCCCTGTCGTTTGATGCGTTCACGCAACGAATCCCAATCCATCGTCATCGACTCATCGACTTCAACATAGCCACCGCGATGTTCACGAAGCAGTGCGATGGAGTCATGCGGCAAGATGCCACGCGACCACAATGAACCTTCGAAGCTTGCGTAACGACCACGCTCTGCCGCGAGATCGCTGGACGCACTGTACGCGTAATAGCAAACAGCTTCCATCGAACGATCGGCGAATTCGATCGCAGCTTGTGATGCGTAAGGGACGCGCATCAAGTGCAGGCAATCCTGGAAGCCCATCATGCCAAGACCGACTGGACGATGACGAACGTTGGAGTTGCGGGCTTTCGCGACGGCGTAGTAATTGATGTCGATCACGTTGTCGAGCATGCGCATCGCGATTTTGATCGTGCGCTGCAGTTTGTCGTGGTCGAGAGTCATGGACCCATCGGCGTTTTGCTTGAGGTGCGCAGGCAAGTTCACGGAACCCAGATTGCAGACAGCGATTTCGGAGTCATTCGTGTTGAGCGTGATCTCTGTGCACAGGTTCGAGCTGTGAACCACGCCAACGTGTTGCTGTGGTGAGCGGATGTTGCAAGGATCTTTGAACGTGATCCATGGGTGACCCGTTTCAAACAGCATTGAGAGCATCTTGCGCCACAAATTGATCGCGGGCATTTTCTTGAACAAGGTCAATTCGCCGCGAGCCGCTTTTTCTTCGTAACCAACGTAGGCTTTTTCGAACGCGACGCCGACTTTGTCGTGCAAGTCAGGGCAGTCGGAGGGAGAGAACAAAGTCCAATCACCGCCTTCGATCACGCGCTTCATGAACAAGTCTGGAATCCAGTTGGCTGTATTCATGTCGTGCGTGCGGCGACGCTCGTCACCGGTGTTCTTGCGCAACTCCAGAAATTCTTCAATATCCAGGTGCCAGGACTCGAGGTAGCAACAAACAGCGCCTTTGCGCTTGCCACCCTGGTTGACGGCGACTGCAGTGTCGTTGACGACTTTCAGGAAAGGCACCACACCCTGGCTTTCGCCGTTGGTGCCTTTAATGTGGCTACGCATGGCGCGCACAGGTGTCCAGTCGTTGCCCAGGCCGCCCGCATATTTCGCCAGCAAGGCGTTTTCTTTGATGGCTTCGTAGATGCCGTCCAGATCGTCTGATACGGTCGTGAGATAGCAGGATGACAGCTGTGAATGCAGTGTGCCGGCATTGAACAGTGTGGGCGTCGAACTCATGAAATCAAAGGACGACAGGATCTGGTAGAACTCGATGGCGCGCGTTTCGCGATCGACTTCACCGATTGCCAGTCCCATTGCGACGCGCATGAAAAAGACTTGTGGGAGCTCAATGCGCTGACCCCGAATGTGCAGGAAGTAGCGGTCATACAGCGTCTGCAGGCCCAGGTAATCAAACTGCATATCCCGGCTGGAATCCAGCGCTGCGGCCAGTCGGGGCAAGTCGTAGCGGGAAAGCTCGGAGTTCAGCAGTCCAGCTTCGACGCCGCGCTTGATGAAGGTCGGGAAGTACGTCGCATAGCGCGTCGCCATGTCTTCTTGGGACGTTTCGTCAGATAGGACTTCTTTGCGGATCGTATGCAACAGCAGGCGCGCAGTGACCTTGCTGTAGGCAGGATCGTTTTCAACCATGGCGCGCGCGGCGAGGATCGCTGATTTGTAGACCTCGTCGACGGGTACACCGTCATACAGGTTCTTGAGCGTTTCTTTTTGAATGGCGGCCGTGTCAACGAAATCGCCTAAACCAAAGCAGGCAGACTCGATCGTGGCTTGCAGCTTGGCCAGATCCAGAGGCTTGCGTACGCCGCCGTCTACGACGTGCAGCGTGGAGGCTTCGGCGGGAGCCTGTTCAATATTGGACTTGGCACGCTCTTGGGCGCGACGTTCGCGATACAACACGTAGGATCTGGCGACATCGTGCTCGCCTGAGCGCATCAGTGCGAGCTCGACGGCATCCTGGACGTCTTCTATATGAAAGGTGCCGCCATTGGGACGGCTGCGCACCAAGGCTTGAACAACTTGGCGAGTCAGGGAGTCAACAAGCTCGCGTACGCGGGCCGATGCGGCACCCTGACCGCCATTGACAGCTAAGAATGCCTTGGTCATGGCGATGCCGATTTTGCTCGGCTCGAAATTGACCACCGCGCCGTTGCGGCGAATGATGTGATATTGAGTCCAGGTGGCCTCGGTAATGGGCGCGTCTGTATGAGAAAACTGCGGTGCGGCTTCGCGGTGCGACACTGAGCTGGTGGAAGTTTGCATATGGGCTCCTGCAAGGTGAATGGGGCACACGCCCCACTCGAATTCGGTCATGGCCAAGCATGTAGACAATCAGGTGACATGTGCGTTGAGCTGTTTGGCATCTTGGCAAGTGACCACTACATGTAGTGTTTTGTACATAGTTGGATACTAATTCTAGTGTTTGTGGCACCACTAGGCAATAGATAAATTTCACCTTTTTTTACTATCGTTAACCCTATGCATTTGAAAAGTGTGGTGTAAACGCAAAGCCGTTGGGTGGCGGACAGGGTGTTTTTGCTAAATAGCGCGATTGGGTGCGTGATTTGCCCTAAATATGTAGCACTATTCCACTTTGAATATTCTTAATAGTTGTCCAGGGGGACTCATGTCCAAAAGTGGTCTTTTTCGCTGGAGTACTGTCGCGGCCTGTCTGGTTCTGGCTGGCTGCGGGATTCCGCGTCCATCCGATTCTCCGCTTGTGATTGCGCCTGAAAACTTGCCCGAACTGGTCTGTCAGGCGCCTTCTGCCGGACAGCCTTTGACTGGCGTCTGGTATGTCGTGCGTAAACAACCAGGCGTGGCCGGCGAGGTTCAGACGCTTTTGACGTTATCTCCGGACGGCAAAATGCGGCAGCAGATCCGTGTCAAACAGGGGCGCAATGTTCGATCTGAGCTCAGAGAAACAGGTTGCTGGGATGCGCCTCAAGGAAAACTTGTGTTGCGAATTGGTCGTTCCAACGGTGAAAAAATCGACTACCGCGAATCGATGTACACACTCACCTATCTAATCGAGCGTGTGGACAACCGTCGGGTCGTGTTTCGTGAGGACAAGCCTGACAGCCGACCGATCACCGGTCAGCGCGTCCAGGACAGTTTTAGATTGATGTAAGTCGTTCTAGCACCGTTTGCTTGCCGAGAATTTCCAGAACCGCATCGATCGCGGGCGTTTGCGTGGCGCCCGCGACGGCTACACGCAACGGGATGGCAAGCTGTGGCATTTTGAGTCCGTGCGCGGCCAGTGTGGCTTTGATCAAACCGCTCAGCGCCGCGCGGTTCCATTCGAGCCCCGCGGCCTGCGTGGCAAAGTCTTTAAGAACAGTTCGTGCGGCATCTGTCAGGTGCTGTGTGGCGAGTTCGGGCGAGGCAGGTGTGTGTGCGCCACAAAACAACATGGCGCCATCGGCGAGTTGCTCAAGCGTTTCGGCACGGTCTTTGAGTAAAGCCACAACCTGGGTCAGATCCACTTTTTCCGTGTCTCCGCCACGCGCCGCGATGCGCGGCGCGACTGCCCTGGCAAGTGCGGCGTCGTCACTATGCTTGATGTAGTGGGCATTGACCCAGTTTAGTTTTTTGGGGTCCCATTGCGCCGCCGACTTTGATAGATGTTGCGAATCAAACCATGCGACGAGTTGCTCGCGTGAAAATAGCTCGTCATCGCCGTGACTCCAACCCAAACGAGCCAGATAATTAACCATCGCCTCCGGCAGATAACCATCCCGGTCATACTCCATCACGCTCACGGCGCCATGTCGCTTGGAGAGTTTTTCTCCATCCGGCCCCAGAATCATTGGAACGTGACCGTACTCGGGAACGGGTGCGCCGAGCGCACGCAAAATCGTGATCTGGCGAGGGGTGTTGTTGACATGGTCGTCGCCACGCAAGACATGCGTGATACGCATATCCCAGTCATCGACGACTACGCAAAAATTGTAAGTGGGCGTACCGTCGGGACGGGCGATGACCAGATCATCAAGTTCGCTATTGTCGAATGTGATCGGACCTTTGACCATATCCACCCAGCCAGTGGTGCCCTCTTGTGGGCTTTTGAAACGCACGACAGGTTTGCGATCCGATGGGATGGGTGGCAAGGTTTTTCCTGGCTCAGGTCGCCAGGTTCCGTCGTAGCGTGGCTTCTGACCTTTGGCCCGCGCGCGTTCGCGCATTTCGTCCACCTCGGCAGGCGAGCTGTAGCAGTAGTATGCAGTTCCGTCGGCCAGCATGTTGGCAACCACCTCGCGGTAGCGATCCATATGCTGCATTTGGTAGAAGGGGCCTTCGTCGGGCGTCAGCCCCAACCAGGCCATACCGTCCAAAATAGCCTGTACAGCCTCTGGCGTTGAGCGTTCCAGATCGGTGTCCTCGACACGCAAAATGAACGTGCCGCCGAAGTGTCTGGCGTAGGCCCAGGAAAACAAGGCAGTACGCGCGCCGCCCAGGTGCAGAAAGCCTGTAGGCGAGGGCGCAAAACGAGTGCGAACGGGTGTTGAAGCGGGGGACATGAATCAAACCTTTTAAATCAGCACGCTTTGTAAAAAGCGAGAAATATCGTGAATTTCCTGTGCGCACACGGAGTGCTGCATCGGATAGGTGTGCCACTCAACGGAGTAGCCAAGCGCTGCGAGTTTGGCTCTGGACGCTTCGGCGCGTTCAAGCGTGACCACGGGATCGTGGGTGCCGTGCGCCAAAAAGATGGGCGTATTGGCATTGGCCGAGTGACGTTCGTGATCGGCTATATCAAGCAAAGGTAAATAGCCTGACAGTCCCATCAGACCTGCCAGTTTTTCAGGCAGGCGCAAGCCTGTGTGGAGGGTCATGGCGCAGCCCTGGGAAAAGCCAGCCAGCACAATGCGCTCGCTGGGAATACCACGCGCATTTTCTCGCGCGATCAAGGCCTGGATGGCGCGCTCGGAGGCGCGAATCCCTTGCTCATCCTCGCGCTTGACGAGACTCGGTGTCAGGATGTCGTACCAAGCGCGCATCGCCATGCCACCATTAATGGTGACAGGTTGAATAGTGGCATGCGGGAAAACAAAGCGTACCGAAAGGGAGTTCGGCAAACGCAGCTCAGGCACGATCGGCGCGAAGTCGTGACCGTCTGCGCCCAGGCCGTGCAGCCAGATCACAGAGTGTGTGGGTTGTGTCCCAGTGATGTGTTCGACGCATTCAAGCAAAGCGTGTGTGGTCATGCTTCTGTATCCGGATCCTGAAGGGCTTTGAGCGCCTGAAACAGCGCACGATAATGTTTACGTTGCGGCTCCTGGCCTTGGCGCAAAGACTCGTTCGCGGCGGCTTCTTTGCGCCCTTCGCGAATGAGTGTGCGAATGTGCTGAATATCCGCATGCGGATATTTTTGTAGAAACGCGGTGAATGCGTTGTCGTCTTTGAGCAAACGGTCTCGCAGGGCTTCGAGCCGGTGCATGGCCTGGGTTTGTTCGCGCGAGCCGTTTTTCCACGTATCGAGCAGCGTGCGGATTTCGTCTGCCGGCGCATCGCGCATGAGCTTGCCAACATAGTGAATCTGTCGGCGCAGGCCTTCGCGACTCGTTGTGCGCTGAGCCAGACGAATCGCATCGTAAAGACGTTCAGATAAAGGCAATTGTTTAAGACGCTCCGGGGACAAGTCCACCAGGTCGCGTCCAAGGTCGACCAAAGCATGCATTTCGCGTTTAAGTTGCGACTTGCTTGGGCCGTCATATGGGGACTCATCGGTCCCGTCAGGTGTTTGAGGTAATTCTTGTGTCATAGAGCTATCATAAAGCCTCACGCTAACGGACTAATATGGCTACATCAATTTCTTTTCTTCCAGTTGCTGAAAATCGACCGATTTTCGAAGATTTAGTGACTCAGGCGCTTAAACATGCCCAAAGTTTGGGTGCCAGCGACGCTGCCGCCGAGGTTTCCGAGGGTCGTGGCCTGGCAGTTTCGGTCCGTAAGGGCAAAGTCGAGACGGTCGAGCAGACTCGTGATCGTTCTCTGGATGTGACGGTCTTTGCCGGTCAGCGCCGCGGATCCGCCTCGACCTCTGACTTTTCAGCTCAAGCGTTGCGCGAGACGGTCGAGGCTGCCTGGCATATTGCCCGCTATACGGCTGAGGATCCGGCCGCGGGGCTTCCCGACGCGGACCAACTGGCCATTGGTGTCAAAAACAACCTTCAGCTCCATCATCCCTGGGCGATCTCTGTCGAGCAAGCCACCGAAATCGCGGTAGAAGCAGAGCGTGCCGCCTTGGCGACCGACAAGCGCATCACGAATACCGAAGGCGCAGGGGTGGATACGCACGAGGGCCACTTTGTGCTGGGAAATACGCGCGGATTTCTAGATGGATATGCGTATTCAAGACATGGTTTATCGGTCTCGCCGATTGCGGGACGAGGTCAATCCATGCAGCGTGACTATTGGTACACGAGCGATCGTCGGGCGGATCGTTTGGCGGATCCGGCTGCAGTGGGTCGCTACGCCGCAGAGCGTGCGCTTTCGCGCTTGTCGGCCAAAAGAATTCCTACCGGCCACTTTCCTGTATTGTTTGAGGCACCACTCGCACTAGGCTTGCTTGGTGCGTTGACACACGCGACCAGCGGCGGCGCGCTGTACCGCCAGACGAGTTTTCTGCTTGATTCGCTGGGTCGCCAGCTTTTTCCGAGCCACATCAACGTGTTGGAAGATCCGCACATCAAAGGCGCGATGGGCAGCTCGCCTTTTGACGAGGAGGGTGTCAAAACTCAGGCCCGTGAGGTCGTGAGCGCGGGAGTGTTGCAGGGTTACTTTTTATCGTCTTATACAGCCCGCAAACTAGGCATGCAGACCACTGGCAATGCTGGCGGCTCTCATAATCTGGTGTTGAGATCTTCGCAGACGAAACGCAAAGACGACTTCGAGGCGATGTTGCGCAAAATGGGGACAGGTCTTTTAGTGACGGAGCTGATCGGTCAGGGCGTCAACTACGTGACAGGCGACTACTCCCGGGGAGCGTTTGGCTATTGGGTGCAAAATGGACAGATTCAGCATGCTGTCGAGGAAATCACCATTGCCGGCAACCTGAAGGATATGTTTGCTCAAATCGTCGCTGTCGGCGCGGATGCGATCACCCGAGGCAGTAAAACCACGGGCTCCATTCTGATTGAGCGCATGGCGATTGCAGGCACCTAGTTGGCTTCTGGCCGGATTTTGTTGTAGAATCAAAGGCTTTCCCCGAGTAACGCCTCCTTTTTGGGGTCGAAACTTTGATTTTTATGGGTGTTTGCTGGTTTTTGCACGGGCGGGTAACAACGCTTTGGCAAATAACGTTTTGGCAAATCGCTTTTTTAAAAATCAGGGAAGTCTTTCCGGGATGGTCCCGGAAGGAAAATTATTAGGATCCAATCATGAAGACATTTGTGGCCAAGCCGCATGAAGTCAAGCGTGACTGGTTCGTGATTGACGCGAAGGGCAAAGTCCTCGGTCGTGTGGCCAGCGAAGTCGCACGTCGTTTGCGCGGTAAACACAAACCAGAATTCACGCCCCACGTTGATACTGGCGATTACATCGTCATCATCAACGCCGCTGAGATCGTCGTAACCGGTAATAAGTCGCAAGACAAAAAGTATTTCCGTCACACGACATACCCAGGTGGTATTCGCGAAACGAATTTTGCAAAAATGCAAGAGCGTTTTCCGGGTCGTGCAGTCCAGAAGGCCGTCAAGGGCATGTTGCCCAAGGGTCCTTTGGGTTACGCGATGATCAAAAAGCTGAAGGTTTATGCTGGTGCCGAGCATCCGCACTCTGCCCAACAGCCACAGCCCCTCGAATTTTAAGGACAGGCCATGATCGGTAATTGGAATTACGGAACCGGCCGCCGCAAGACTTCGGTGGCTCGCGTCTTCATGAAAAAAGGTGCAGGCAAGATCGTCGTGAACGGCAAACCCGTTGACGAGTACTTCGCCCGTGAAACAGGTCGCATGGTGGTTCGTCAGCCTCTTGAGCTGACAGGTCATACTGCTTCTTTTGACTTCCATATCAATGTGCATGGCGGCGGCGAAAGCGGTCAAGCCGGCGCAGTGCGTCATGGCATTACCCGTGCGCTGATTGACTATGATGCAACGCTCAAGTCCGCGCTGTCGAAAGCCGGCTTTGTCACACGCGATGCACGTGAAGTCGAACGTAAGAAAGTCGGTTTCCACAAAGCACGTCGCCGGAAACAGTTCAGCAAGCGTTAATCACGCATGCAGACGACACGACAGGCCGCGCAAGCGGCCTGTTTGTTTTGCAGGCTTTGGTCTTGAAAGCGGGCTGATAGTTTCTTCCCCGCATGGGATAATGCAGGCATCATTCTCAGGAGCACATACATGACACAAAACTCATCCAAACGCATCAAAGTCGGTATTGTTGGCGGCACTGGTTATACCGGTGTCGAACTCCTGCGTATTTTGTCGCAGCACCCCCAGGTCGATCTCCATGCGATCACCTCTCGCAAAGAAGACGGCATGCCTGTCGCCGAGATGTTTCCCAATTTGAGGGGACATGTGAATTTGGCTTTTTCTTCACCTGAAAAAGCACCGTTGACCGGTTGCGATGTGGTGTTTTTCGCGACGCCTCACGGTGTGGCGATGAGTCAGGCCAAAGAGCTTCTCGAGGCTGGCGTGCGCATCATCGACTTGGCCTCTGATTTTCGTCTCAAAGATATTGCGACCTTTGAGCATTGGTACAAGATACCGCACACCTGCCCAGAAGTGCTCGATGAAGCCGTTTATGGTTTGGTTGAGCTCAACCGCGAAGCGATTTCACGTGCCCGTGTGATTGGCAATCCCGGATGCTACCCGACGACGATCTTGCTAGGCTTGGCCCCCTTGCTAGGCGGCAAGCCGTTGATTGATACGACAGACATCATCTCCGACTCCAAGTCCGGCGTGAGCGGAGCAGGTCGCAAGGCCGAGGTCGGGATGCTGTTTTCCGAAGCGGGGGATAATTTCAAAGCCTATGGTGTTGCCGGACATCGTCATCATCCGGAAATTAAAGCCCAGCTCGATCGCATGGCCGGCACTTCAGTTGGCCTGACTTTTGTGCCCCACCTTGTGCCGATGATTCGCGGTATGTTGAGTACCATTTATGTCCGGATTTTGCCTGAGGCGCGCGATACTGATTTTCAGGCCTTGTTTGAAAAGCGCTACGCCAACGAAGCGTTTGTGGATGTCATGCCGGCTGGCAGCCTGCCTGATACACGTTCGGTCCGTGCCTCCAATGCATTGCGTATCGCTTTGCATCGTCCGGGCAATGGGGATCGTTTAATCATTCTGGTCGTGCAGGACAACCTCGTTAAAGGTGCAGCGGGTCAGGCAATTCAAAATATGAATCTGATGTTTGGCTTGCCCGATACGGTCGGTCTGAATCAGGTTGCGATTTTGCCTTGAGGATTTTCTTTTGAGCGGACTTTCTGGCGGCAAGTTTCCCTTCAAAACCTTGGTTTTTTGGGTGTTGGGAGCCATCGCGTTGATTGCTTCCGGGTTGGGGGCGGGTCTTTTTTTGACCCAGCGTTCGGGCCCGGATTCGCTTGAGATTGAGCTGCGAACGCAACAGGCTGCTCAGGCGCAGATGCGCCTCGAGTTCGAGGGGCAGGTCACGGCGGCCAACGCTGCCACGCAGCAGCTGCGCAATGAGTTGACGATAGAGAAAGCCGCACGCGCCGAGCTCGAGAAAAGTTTGGCAGGCCTTCAGGAGGAGCTGGGTCGCACTCAGGATCATCTGGCTTTTTACGAGCAGCTCCTGCCACCTGGTCCTCAAGGTGCGATTGCTTTACGCGCAGTCGAGCTGGAGAGACAAGATCAGACCTTGGCGTTCAGAGTGCTTTTAATGCGCAGTGGCAAGCCCGGGGAGCGCTTCAACGGTCGATTGCAATTCGTGGCCAGTGGAATCAAGGATGGACAAGAGGTAAGTGCCGTGTTGCAGCCCTCTCAGCGGGTCGCCAATGCTGGCGCATCAAAATCCCCGCTTAATACGCTTGGCGCTGCGACGCAGGGTGAGGACAGTCTCAAATTGAGTTTTGACCAGTTTCAGCGCAGTCAGGGCGTGTTGGCTTTGCCCACGGATTTTCAGCCAACTTCCGTGGTGGTGAGTATTTTGTCGGGTGAAATTGTCCTTGCTTCGCGCAAGGTTGATCTTTAGTTTCACCTGCAAGTTGCGTTATAGTTGAGCAACTTAGTCGGGTATCCCTGACACCAGTTTTACTGCGATAGTCGCCCTTAAGCAGGGCAGGAGCTAAACATGAGCACATTGAGCCAAACCGTCGATCTTCAGGCACCACCCACGCCTATCCTTTTTACCGACTCTGCTGCCGCAAAGGTCAAAGATTTGCTGATTGAGGAAGGTAACGCCAATCTCAAGCTGCGTGTCTTTGTGCAAGGCGGTGGTTGTTCGGGTTTTCAGTACGGTTTCACTTTTGACGAGGACGTCAATGAAGATGACACCACACTTGAAAAAAACGGCGTGGCATTGCTGGTTGACCCAATGAGTTTTCAATACTTGGTTGGTGCGGAAATCGATTACAAAGAAGACATCGAGGGTTCGCAATTTGTCATTCGCAATCCAAATGCGACGACAACCTGTGGCTGCGGTTCTTCGTTCTCAGTCTGATTTTCCTGATGCCTGCGGCTCAAGCTGTCAGGCTCTCCGATCAAGCTGGCCAGCAAGCACCCAGTATGCGATGCCCGCGGGCTCCTGTCACGTCGGGATGTCCGGCTGTGATGCCTTGCTGGTGCGCCCATGCAAGCCAGGCAAACGCTAGCGCCTCTACATCCTGAGTACCGATGCCCTCGCTTTCCGTGGTTCTCACGGGTGAGGGCATGATCTTTTGTAGATCAAGCATCAATGCCGCATTACGCGCGCCCCCACCGCACACGAGAACTTCCTCCGCATCGGCTGCATAAGCGCGAACAGACTGAGCAATGGTTTCAGCTGTGAGACGCCTGAGCGTAGCCTGGATATTTTGTGCTTCACGTTGAGTCAGTAACTGTTTGTTCAGCCCGGCGTTCATTCTGTATTCTGTCAGGCGCGTTTCTAGCCATTCCTGACTGAACAAGTCTCTTCCGGTTGATTTTGGTGCAGGCATGGCGAACCAAGGCTCAGAGTTCAGTAGAAACGCTAGCAACGAAGCGTCATGTTCGCCCTGGGCACCCCAGGCGCCATCCTCGTCGAAGGCACATCCCGTGTGTTTCGCGCACCAAAGATCCATCAGCATATTTGCGGGACCGGTATCAAAGCCCTTGGGTGCCTCATTGGGGCGCAGAATCGTGATGTTGGCAATTCCCCCAAGATTCAGAATCACGCGCGTGTGGGGCGCTTTGAAGACACCGGCATGAAAAATCGGAACAAGAGGGGCGCCCTGACCACCTGCCGCGACATCGCGGCTGCGAAAGTCTGCAATGACGCTAATTCCGGTGAGTTCGGCTAACAAAGCAGGAGAGTTGAGTTGGACTGTAAAGCCAAGGTCTGGTCTGTGTCTGACAGTTTGTCCGTGCGCGCCGAGTGCGGCGACTTGCTTGGGTGAAATACGTGCCTGACCGAGTAATGCTTCCACGGCCTGTGCATACAGTCGTGCAAGACTGTTGGCTGCAAGCGCGGAGCGTTCGAGCTCATTGGCACCGGCTATATTCAGAGCGAGAAGCTCGTCATGAAGGGTCGATGGGAAGTCGACAGAAGCGCGTGCCAGCAGGGAGGGTGAGCCGTTTGCATCGAAGCGGGCAAGAACAGCATCCACACCATCCAGGCTGGTGCCTGACATGAGTCCAATATATAGATCAGGCTTTGTCAAAGAAGCAGCGATGCTTTAGCGGCTTGCAACGTTGCTCATTTCAGGAACAGCATCCTGGAACTTTGCAAGGACTTGCAACTGTTGCTTGTAGGGCGCCACTGCCTGGGCGAACTTTTCCCGGTGCTCTTCAGCCAGCGGTTGGGCTGTTGGCATGTTTGCTGTGGCAGTCAAAGGGTCGATGGGTTTTTCAGCGACACGGAATTCGTAGTGCAGATGAGGTCCAGTGGACCAGCCAGTCGAACCGACATAACCGATCAGATCGCCCTGTGAAACTTTACTGCCGGCTTTGAGACCGTCAGCAAAGCGGCTTTGGTGCGCATACAGCGTGGTGATTTTGCTGTGGTGCTTGAGAATGACAGTGTTTCCATAGCCATTTCTCCAGCCCACAAACTCGACAGTTCCATCTGCCGTGGCATAAATGGGCGTACCCATTGGCGCGGCGTAGTCGACGCCTGGATGGTGGCCAGACCAGGCTTGAAGTCCCGGTAATTTGCGCATGCCGAAAGTCGAGCTGATACGGGAGAATTTGAGCGCGCTGCGCAGAAACGCGCCCTTCAGGCTTTCACCTTCGAGGTTGTAATAGCTGCCTGTTTGACCATCGGGGCTAAACCAGACTGCGTTATGCGTTTTTCCGCCATTGACGAACTCAAGGGCTAACACTCGACCAGAACCGGCTGGACGTCCGCCAATCGTTCTCGTTTCGTACACCACGCGGAACTGATCGCCGGGGCGAAGACCTCGGAGGAAATCGACCTTGCTGCTGAGAATTTCAGCCATTTGAGAGGTGATGGGATCAGGAATGCCTGCGATATCTGTTGCCGCGAAGAGCGAGGACCGGATCGTTCCAACTGCGACTTCTACGTGTGTCTCAAGAGGTTGTAAAAGCTCTTCGGCCACATATCCAGACTTGGTCGCGGTGATCTGGAGCGTCTTGGCGATCCCTTTTCCGTTCGAATCGGAGTTGGGAGTATGGTAATAACGAACCCACAGCAAGTCACCGTTGTCATTGGTGGCGGCTTGTACGGAGCGACCCACATTCAACCTGTAAAAAGAGCGTGCCTTGGGCTCGCGAGTCAGAAAATTCAATAGCGCGGAATCGGTGACTTCAAGCCGTTTGAGGACGGTCGCAAGGGTATCGCCTGAGCGAATCCGGGTTTCGGTGATGTAGGGGTTCTCTTCGGGAGCCTGTTCGACAACGGGTGTTTCAGCCGGCGTTGGGACTTCCACGACATTGAGAACGAGTTTTTGTTCCGGCGGGGTTGCGTTTGCAGACGAAGTTTTACCGTCGGCTGCGTCAACCTGGGAGGGCTGAATCACTCCAAAGGCAACGGCGCCCAGGCCAAGGATCAGGATGGCGCTAAAAACCAAACCACGTACCATGCCTGAACGACTTTCTTGTTGACCAGTCGGCACCTGAGCCGAGGTGTTGAAAGCGTGCGGCGGAGTGGTTTGGTTTTTAAATTGCATCAAGTCAATATCCTGTGTACAACTTTAGTCGTAGATTCATTACGCAAGACCCCATCATTCAGGGCATCGTTTTTGGAAAACGATGCTTATACGCCACACTCAAGCCGGCTTTTGCGTGGCAGAGCAACATTAGTTTGCGTATGATGTCAGTCTTGTAAAAAAGTATGTTAGCCGATTTCGAGCGATCCAACAGCTTTTTTTGTCACTTTCACCGATCAAATTGGCTTACTTCTTTTATGTTGCCCTCAAAATACGCGATTACACCAGAAGTTGAAGCTAACTTACGAATAGTTGAGCGCGGCTGCGACGAGCTGCTGGTTAAAACAGAGTTTGCCCAAAAAATGGCGCGTAGCCAGGCAACCGGTGTTCCCCTCAGAGTCAAGCTAGGTCTGGATCCTACGGCTCCGGACATCCACCTTGGGCATACTGTCGTGCTCAACAAAATGCGGCAATTGCAGAATCTTGGTCATACCGTGATTTTTCTGATTGGCGACTTTACGTCCATGATCGGTGATCCCTCGGGGCGTAATTCGACACGTCCGCCGCTCACACGTGAGCAGATCGAGGAAAACGCCCGTACCTATTACGCACAGGCGAGCCTGGTGCTTGATCCGGCTCGAACCGAGATCCGTTACAACTCCGAGTGGTGCGATCCGCTGGGCGCCCGCGGAATGATTCAGTTGGCTTCACGCTATACCGTTGCCCGCATGATGGAGCGCGATGATTTCACCAAGCGTTTCAAGGCTGGTGTGCCGATATCTGTCCACGAGTTTTTGTACCCCTTGATGCAGGGCTACGACTCGGTTGCGTTGAAATCCGACCTTGAACTGGGCGGTACGGACCAGAAGTTCAACCTGTTGGTCGGCCGAGAGCTTCAAAAAGAGTATGGGCAAGAGCCTCAGTGTATTTTGACGATGCCCTTGCTCGAGGGGACGGATGGCGTCGAAAAGATGTCGAAGTCCAAGAACAACTACATTGGTATTGGCGAGGCCCCCGAGTCCATTTTTGGCAAAATCATGTCGATTTCAGACACGATGATGTGGAAATATTTTGATTTGCTATCGTTCAGAAGCATTGAGGAAGTTGCCGCACTTCGTGCCGAGATTGAAGCTGGGCGTAATCCCCGCGATGCTAAAGTGATGCTGGGACAGGAAATTGTCGCGCGTTTCCATTCGCAATCGGCTGCCGAGTCGGCACTTTCCGCCTTTGAGGCACGCTTCCGGGATGGTGCCATTCCGGAAAATATGCCTGAAGTCACCGTTGCGGGTGCCCCTGTCGGGATTTTGAAGCTCTTGCGCGAGGCCGGGCTCGTTGCGTCCGGTGCTGAAGCGCAACGTAACGTTGAGCAAGGCGGCGTCCGGATCGATGGCAACCGGGTGGAAGACAAAGGTTTGCAAGTTGTCCCGGGTACTTATGTGATTCAGGTTGGCAAGCGCAAGTTCGCCCGCGTCACTGTCGCTTAATCCCCCTTCTGCGCACTCCCCCTTTTACATGGGCGAGGCGCAGTACACTAATGGTATTCAATATTCGCCTTTAATTTAGCCAGGATTCCTATGTTTGATCGCAAACTCACTCTAGACCGTGTTGACCCCGATGTCTGGGCAGCCATTCAGAAAGAAGATACGCGGCAAGAGCAGCATATCGAGCTGATCGCGTCAGAAAACTACGCCAGCCCTGCGGTCATGCAAGCACAGGGGACACAACTCACCAATAAATATGCCGAAGGCTACCCAGGCAAGCGTTACTACGGTGGCTGCGAATATGTGGATATCGTCGAGCAACTCGCGATCGATCGTCTCAAGTCACTGTTCGGTGCCGAGGCGGCGAACGTGCAACCCAACTCTGGCTCCCAGGCCAATCAGGCTGTTTATCTGGCCGTACTCAAGCCCGGCGACTCTGTATTGGGTATGAGTCTGGCAGAGGGCGGCCATTTGACGCACGGCGCATCTGTCAATGCTTCGGGCAAACTCTACAATTTCCATCAGTACGGTCTGGATGCCAACGAGGTCCTGGACTACGACAAGGTGGAGCAGCTCGCCAAAACGCAAAAACCCAAATTGATCGTGGCGGGTGCTTCGGCTTATTCGTTGCGTATGGACTTCGAGCGTCTGGCGCGCATTGCCAAGGACAACGGCGCACTCCTCCTGGTTGATGTGGCCCATTATTCGGGATTGGTGGCAGGCGGTGCCTATCCCAACCCTGTTCCTCACGCTGATTTCGTCACCTCTACGACGCACAAGTCCTTGCGCGGTCCCCGCGGTGGCGTGATCATGATGAAAGCTGAATATGAAAAGGCGATCAACTCCGCTATTTTCCCGGGCATTCAGGGTGGTCCGCTGATGCATGTGATTGCCGCCAAAGCTGTCGCGTTCCGTGAAGCTGCGACGCCTGAGTTCAAGGCTTATGCCGCCCAGGTCGTCAAAAATGCTCAAGTATTGGCCGAGACATTGGTCAAGCGCGGTTTGCGGATCGTCTCTGGCCGAACTGAAAGCCATGTCATGCTGGTCGACCTGCGTGCCAAGGGCATTACGGGCAAGGAAGCCGAAGCTGTTTTGGGCGAAGCACATATCACTGTTAATAAAAATGCGATTCCAAACGACCCGGAAAAGCCCTTTGTGACGAGTGGCATTCGTTTAGGCACACCTGCGATGACGACACGTGGATTCAAAGAAACCGAAGCTCAGCTGACAGGCAATTTGATTGCTGACGTGCTGGACAATCCAAGGGATCCAGCGAACATCGCATCTGTGCGCGAGCGCGTCAATGCGTTGACAGCTGCGTTTCCGGTCTACCGTTAATCTTCGGGCAACGCAGAGCGTTGCCCCGAGTGTTTTGATCAAGGCGACCCTATGAAGTGTCCCTTTTGTGGGCATGCCGATACGCAGGTAGTCGACTCCAGAGGTGCGGATGAGGGTGATTTCATCCGTCGGCGTCGGCGCTGTCCTTCTTGCGATCGACGTTTTACGACTTACGAGCGTGCTGAGCTCGAGATGCCAACGATCGTTAAGCGCAACGGCAGCCGTAATGATTATGAAGCGTCCAAGTTGCGTGCGAGCTTGTCACTTGCGCTACGCAAAAGACCTGTCAGCACTGAAGAGGTCGATGCAGTCGTTGCTCGAATTGAGGAGCGACTCTTGACGAGTGGGCAAAGAGAAGTCTCGACCGAGTTCCTGGGTGAGCTGGTCATGAACGAATTAAAAAAGCTCGACAAGGTTGCTTACGTGCGCTTTGCCTCCGTTTACAAAAGTTTCGAAGACATCGGTGAGTTTGTCGAGGCAATACGCGAAATGCAGGGTCCGCCCGCGCAGCGCAAAACTTGAATATGAAATCTTCCCAGTCTCTCGAATTGCGTAATCCCGACCAAGATGTCTTTTTCATGCGTCAGGCGCTCGCACTCGCAGAGGAGGCGCTTTATGTGCCGTCACCTAATCCGCGAGTGGGTTGCGTGATCGTGCGTAATGCGCAGGTCATTGGTCGTGGCGCCACTCAGGCGGTTGGTTCGCATCACGCCGAGATCATGGCACTGCACGATATGCAGGCACGCGGGTTGAATGCCGAGGGTGCGACGGTCTACATCACACTCGAGCCGTGCAGCCATCATGGCCGCACGCCACCCTGTGTCGATGCCTTGATCATGGCTCGACCCGAACGCGTGGTCTTTGCTCATTTTGATCCCAATCCCCATGTCGCAGGTCGTGGCATGCGTTTATTACGCGAAGCAGGCATCGAGGTGAATGTCGGTGTTTGTGCGGATCTTGCGCTCGCTGTCAATCCGGGTTTTGTTTCTCGTATGACGCGTGGCGTTCCGTATGTATGGATGAAAATCGCCGCCTCGCTCGATGGTCGTACTGCGCTGTCCAATGGCGTATCACAGTGGATCACTGGACTCGAGGCCCGTGCGGATGGCCACCACTGGCGCGCGCGCAGTTGCGTCGTGTTGACTGGCATCGGGACCGTTCGCGCAGATGATCCGCAAATGAACGTCCGACATGTCGCAACAGTTCGTCAACCGCGTCGCGCCGTCATTGATCCCGGGTTTGAAATCAGCGAAGACGCCGCTATTCTGAAGGGCGAAGGCGCGATTATTTTTACGGGTGATCAAAACGCCGAAAAATATGCCCGTCTGACGGATCGCGGCGTGCAGGTCGTGTACGTGCCCGAAGAGTCTGCGCCTGTCGCGGGACGAGTGCGACGACGCGTCGACATGCGCGCCATGATGAAATGGCTTGGCGAGCATGACACCAACGAGGTTCATATCGAGGCGGGCTCCGGGTTGAACGGTGCCTTGCTCAACGCGGATTGTGTCGATGAATTATTGGTCTATCTTGCGCCTGTGTTGCTGGGTGAAGGCATGGGGATGGCGCAATTACCTGCCTTGACCAAGCTCGAGGGCGTGCAGCGCTTTGAATTCACCGATCTCAAGCAGCTCGGTGCCGATGTTCGATTACGGGCGCGTTTGCCCGAACATTGGCGCGAGCTCATGCAAAAAATTCATCTGACCGAATACACCACAGGACAGGCACTTTAATGTTTACAGGAATTGTCGCGGCCGTAGGTCGCATTGAAAAAATTGAGCCTCTCGCAGGCGGTCAGGCCGATGCGGGTGTGCATTTGGTCATTCACGCGGGAGGATTGGATCTGAGCGATGTGGGGCTGGGTGATTCGATCGCGATTCAAGGTGCCTGCATGACGGTGGTGTCCAAGCATGCCGAGGGTTTTGCCGTAGATGTTTCAAGGGAAAGTTTGCGCTTGACGATGGGGCTGGATGTGCCTGGTCCAGTCAATCTGGAAAAGTCCCTGCGCGTGGGCGACCAGATCGGTGGCCATATCGTGTCCGGTCACGTGGATGGTCTGGGCGAGGTCGTCAAGTTCGAACCCGTCGGTGAGTCCTGGGAGCTGATCGTGCAGGCGCCCGCGTCTCTGGGACCATTTTTAGCCTATAAAGGCTCCATCACAGTGAACGGTGTGAGCTTGACGGTGAACCGAGTCGAAGATTTGGCGGGCGGGACGCAGTTCAGTATCAATCTTATCCCCCATACAATCGCTGTCACCACCCTGCAGTACTTGAAGGTTGGTCAGAAGGTTAACCTGGAGGTTGACACCATCGCACGGTATGTCCAAAGGATGCTGTCTTTTCCCCGGTAATGGCATTGATGCCGTTAATGCTAGAATAGCGGGCTTGAAGTAAAACGGACAGGTGGCCGAGTGGTTGAAGGCGCACGCCTGGAAAGCGTGTATACGTTCAAAGCGTATCGGGGGTTCGAATCCCCCTCTGTCCGCCAAATTGTCAAGCCCCTAGTGCATTTGCTGGGGGTTTTGTTTTTGGTTCCCTCAATCGTTCCCTCATGTCGTATTTGATACCGGCCTCAAGTGTTGGCCGTATGCAAAGATTGGCTTATGAGGCGCTCCCCCCCACGGGACTATCAGATACGTACCCCCGGGGTATGAGGACTCCAGTACTAACTGTTTCGCCCGCGGGCTTGGTCAAGCAGCAAGTCAACGACATCAAGATCTAATGCGTTGCCTATGTTGACGAGAACTTCAAGTGAAGGGTTCGCAACTGCTCGCTCAATTTGACTCGCATAAGTGCGATCGATCCCAGTCAGATCCGCCATCGCTTCTTGAGACAAGCCGAGTTCTTTCCGCCGATCACGTACGCGATTAGCAAGAGTTGATTTGATGGATTGGAACTGTCTTTTCACCCGACAACTATCGGTCGATGTGGATTGACAGTCCACGTACTATAGTCTACAAAATGACAATTAGTTCTATGCCTTGAGTAAAAACAAAAGGACTCTGAGTTGAAACCTGTTCACCACATCAAGATCTTTTCAGCACTTCTCGCAATCACATGGGGAATCAGCGGCTGTTCTGTCCCAAACAGCCAGACAGTTTCAGCACGATGGCAAGGCAAAAACATTAGCCAAGCTATTTCTACATATGGCCCGCCAAGTCGAACCGTAAGGTTACCTGACGGCATAACGATATATGTTTGGGAAGAGCAATATGGCTCAGCTAATGCGCCAAGTCGAGCCACGTGTCGGAGAGGTTTGCACGTTAACAGTCAAGGTTTAATTGTTGATGCCTCTCAACTGTCCGAATCATTACTTTGCTCTTAGGCCGGAAAATGAATTGCACCCAGTTCATTTTCAAGGGATTTTTAACTTTTGAATACAGGCCCATGATCTTTGGAACGTAATACTTAAGCGCTTTAATGAAGCGCTGAGTTAATAAATGTTTTAAGAGCGGATCTCGACAGTCTTTTAAATGACTTTAAAGAAACCTGGCACAGGATGCGCGCAGGAGTATGGGTCTTTTTCAAATTGAAAAATGAATACTAAATAGTCACTTAACTTCAGAGGCGAAGATTTAAGAAATCCCCCTTAGCGTGCTGCAGTAATTTTCTATTGTGGTTTAACGAACCATCCGCAACAGCGCAACACCCTTTAAGGATAGAAACTTGAAGGGCTCTACGTCGAGAATAAAGTGAGCTGATGAGCTGATGAGCTGATTAGCAATGGTTATATGAAAGAACAGTGTTTGAAAACTTTCTCAGCAAGAACTTTGTTTACAATTTTTTTCACTTCTTTGGCAACATTTCAAGCGCCAATATAAAAATTAGCCCTGAGAGCAAAAAATTCATCCACTGATTTACTCACAACGCTGTCACGGTGCTGTTTTTATATCCCTTGCACATAGCGATGATTCATTTTTTTGCTTACATCTGGTAACGTGAGGGCAACTCCAGATTAAATATAAATTAGCCACAATTCTTTGAAGACTCCTGCTATCAACAAGAGAGCAAATCCAAGCCAGATGCAAGCAGTACTTGCAACTGAAGATCCCCTATTGATCATTGCACGCCCAGGCTCTGGCAGAACATTCACCCTCGTCGAAAGAATTGTGTACCTAATTACTCACCAAGGTGTAGCTTCGGAATCGCTGACACAGGATTGTCATTTATGAAGCTGATCCGCAATACTGGGACAGACCGAGTTATCGATCTAATCAAGCCGCACCTGGGGCCAGGGAACCAGCTCGAATTAATTACGCCGACGTTTTCGTTATTTGCGTTTGAGCAATTGCGTAGTTCCTTGGTTGATTTGAGTCGCACCCAGTTGATCCTGCCGTCGGACGGAGGGTCGCTCGAGCTTCTGGGTAGCGACGGGGACCGTGCTGCTCGTAACCGGTTGCAGGCTCGTTGGTTGGCCAATCAGTGTTCAAAATGGTTGACTGAAAAAGTAGACATTCGACGTGCGCTCGGGCCGGTGCCGCAAGGTGCGGTGGTGACACGTACTTCTGACGGGAATCCGAAGCAAGTCATTCTAGGGTCACTTGCTTTTAGTACGGCTGGCCTGGGGATTGCTCCAGGGAATCCGTTGAGCTTGATCCAGGCGTCCGAGTCTGGTGAAGAGGCTGTTCAACTCGCGCAGTGGTTTGATATACAGTGGGCGAGCTTAGAAGGCAGTAGCAAGAATTTGGGCAGTGCAATTGAGCCTCTGGTCAAGGATTTGCAAGCCATTGGTGAACATCGTGATCCCTACTCAGTCTATGCCTTGATATTGCACAATCTTTTCCGTGATAACAGTGACGATATGGATGAGGATCAGATCGTCAAATCCGCGACTGGTATCCGGAAAACGGTTGTTTGGAAAAAGCTGTTTAAGTTTCAGCGTGACGGGGTGGTTGGCGCCATTGATAAGCTCAACCGATTTGGAGGTTGCATCATTGCCGACAGCGTTGGTCTAGGAAAAACCTTTGAGGCGCTGGCGATCATCAAATATCACGAACTTCGTAACGATCGTGTTCTTGTACTCGCACCCAAGCGTCTTAGAGATAACTGGACGCTGTATAAGGCAAACGATAAGCGCAATATTCTCGCGGCAGACCGGTTTAACTACGACGTACTAAACCACACCGACCTATCACGAGACGGTGGTACCTCAGGCGATATTGATCTGTCACACGTTAACTGGGGTAACTATGATCTGGTGGTTATCGACGAGTCACACAACTTTCGCAACAAGGCAACGCACAAAGGCAAGGAATCACGCTATGACCGGCTGATGCGTCGCATCATCAAGGAGGGGGTCAAGACCCGAGTGCTAATGCTTTCGGCCACCCCAGTCAATAATCGACTGGCTGATTTACGCAACCAAATAGCCTTTGTCACCGAAGGTGATGACACTGCGTTGGCAGAGCATGGCATCGCCAGTATTGATGCTACTACTCGCAAGGCTCAAGCCCAGTTCAATCGCTGGTTAGCGATAGACGAGTCCGAGAAGACGCCGTCAAAATTGGTTGAAATGCTCGGTTTTGACTATTTCACGCTGCTGGATCATCTGACAATCGCGCGATCTCGGCGACACGTCGAGAAATATTACGGAACCAGTGAAACTGGGCGCTTCCCCGACCGGTTACCTCCCATCAATATCAAAGCAGACGTGGACCTAGCCGGTCAGTTTCGCGCCATCCGTGAAATTAACTTGGAAATTCGCCGCTTAACTTTGGCCAGTTATGCACCGCTGCGTTACGTCCTGCCACACAAGCAGTCGGCCTACGATGAGAAATACAGTATGCAGGTCAGAGGTGGTGAGGGATTTTTTCGCCAAGTAGACCGTGAAGAAAGTCTCATTCACCTGCTGCGCGTCAATGTTCTCAAGCGCATGGAAAGTGCAGTTTCGTCATTTACATTGACCGTGCAAAGGCAGCTTAAAGATGTGGAAGCTACATTGGCGCATATCGAGTCACACAGCAACCAGCTGGAAGAAATTGATATCGCCGATATTGACATAGACGACCCCGCTTTCGAGGCCTTGCTCGTAGGCCGCAAAGTCAAAGTGTTGCTCAGTGATGTAGACCTAATTCGCTGGAAACAGGATCTAATCGAAGACCGTAATAGGCTCGCAACATTGCTCGCGGCCGCAAAACAGGTTGACGCTAGCCGTGACGCAAAACTAGCTGCCCTTCGTCAGATGATCGAAGATAAATGCCATCGTCCTATCAACAGCGGCAATCGGAAAATAATTGTTTTCACCGCCTTCTCGGATACAGCACATTATCTTTATACACAGCTTGCACCCTGGGCGAAAAGCATACTGGGAATCGACGCCGCTTTAGTGACTGGCAGCGCTGGCATACAGACAACTTTGTCTGGTTTGCGTAAGAACATGGGCAGCGTTTTGTCGGCATTTGCACCCCGCGCTAAGGAGCGTCCCGAAGAGCTCGCAGCGGAAGGTGAGATTAATTTGTTGATCGCCACAGATTGTATTTCTGAAGGTCAGAACCTCCAGGATTGTGACTGGTTAATCAACTACGACATTCATTGGAACCCGGTGAGGATCATTCAGCGGTTTGGTCGAATCGACCGAATCGGGTCACCAAACCAGTGTATTCAACTGGTCAATTTTTGGCCCAACATGCAGTTAGAGGAATACATCAACCTCGAGCAGCGGGTAAGCGGCCGGATGGTGCTTCTGGATATTTCGGCGACCGGTGAAGAAAACCTGATTGAGCAGCAATCAGGAAACCCGATGAATGATCTGGAGTATCGCCGAAAGCAACTGCTTAAATTGCAAGATACAGTGATCGACATGGAGGATCTTTCCACGGGGGTCTCGATCACGGATTTAACTCTGACTGATTTCCGCATTGACCTGGCCCAATATGTAAAGGCAAACCCCGGCAAAATCGACGCTCAGCCACTTGGCACCTTTGCTGTTACGACAACCTTGGATGCTGATATCCCACCGGGCATTATTTTTTGTCTCCAGGCTTGTGGCCCTGCTGCTCTCAAAGGCCAAGAGGCCGATTACCCATTAGCGCCTCATTACCTAGTGCATGTTGGCGATGATGGCGCCGTGTTGTTACCTTATCCGCAAGCAAAGCGTGCACTAGATCGACTGAAGCGACTATCGCTAGGACGGGAAGCCCCAGACCTGGGAGCCTGCAATCGATTCGACAGGATGACTAAGCAGGGCGAGGATATGCGTAGTGCTCAAAAGTTGCTTGCTGCAGCAGTGGCCTCGGTTGCAGGCAAAAATGAAGAACGAGCTGTCCAAAGCCTATTCTCGCCCGGCGGTACACATGCGATCAAAGGTGAGTTCGCCGGTAGTAATGATTTTGAGGTGGTGGCATTTATAGCCGTGCTTCCTGATGAGTCGGGACTATCGGAATACGGGTCATGAATACGCAGGATGTTATTGATGCCTTATCTGTTCCTGTCAGTGCTCGAGTGGAGCAGCGCGTCCCAAAGAAGTTATTTATAGAGAATGGCGCACCAACCGCAGCCGATAAACGATTATTAACTGACGCGGTTCAAGAGATTCAATGGGTCGCTGCACTTAAGCCCACCACCATCGGCGTGCCAGAGTATCGGGACCCAGTGCGTGAATATCTTGAAATTACAGTCTTGTCGATCACGTTACGGGGTACCATCAAGATAGCCGGCAAATCCCGTTTGGCCGAGCTGGTCCATCGGGCTGTACCGTATCCACTGCTTTTGTTAATGGTTGACGGTCAAACACTCATGCTATCCGTTGCTCACAAGCGTTGGGCACAGAATGAGGCTGGCAAAGTTGTGCTCGATGATGCCGTAACTAGTGTCTCTCTTCTCGCGGAAGAGTCGGGAAGCGTCACTGATCAAAAACTTGCTGATACGGCTGAGATCGAGGCTGCATTTATTGAGTCAATGGCTGTATCGCGTCAGCCTCAAACTAATTTGCATGAGCTGTATCAAGGTTGGATCGATCGGCTGCTGACTCTTACTGCTGCCCGTCTCACGGGAAGCTACCGTATCCCATTGTCCCGCGAGCAGGCTGTGGCGCGACGGCAGGCGTTGCTTGATTGCGAACGCATCAGCGCCGAGATCAACCGTCTGCAGAAACAGGCTGCGAAAGAAAAGCAACTATCAAGACAGGTTGAATTGAACCTGACGATCAAATGCATAAGAGCTGAGCTTTTCGCCGCGCAACAACAGCTTTGATTCATTCTAGACATGAAATTCGGACATACGAACGATAGATGGAAAAGACAATGAAAAAAATCAGTAAAAGTAGCCCTGAAGCAAAATCAGCGGATCTAGTGGCAGGTAATATTGATCAGTTGAAAGCCTTATTCCCAGAACTGATTACTGAGGGTCCAAATGGGACCTCAGTGAACGTTGATGTTCTCAAAACGCTGGTGGGTGATTTCACTGTTACGGATGCGGACGAGAAATACGGTCTTGCCTGGCATGGCAAAAGGCGAGCGCGTCAGCTAGCACTCACCCCAAGCACAGGTACGTTGCGGCCTTTCCCAGAGGAGAGCGTAGACTGGGAGACTACACAGAACTTGATGATTGAAGGTGACAATCTTGAGGTCCTGAAGCTGTTGCAGAAAAGTTATGCCGGGAAGGTCAAGCTGATCTACATTGATCCCCCGTACAACACGGGCAAGGATTTCGTGTATCCAGATAACTTTCAAGACAACATCAAGAATTATCTTGAGGTGACTGGGCAGGTAGAAGGCGGGCAGAAGGTCAGCAGCAACACAGAGGCCAGTGGGCGGTTTCATACCGACTGGCTCAATATGATGTATCCGAGATTGAAATTAGTGAGAAACCTCATGTGCCCGCTCGGCGCAATTTTTATTTCAATCGACGATAACGAACTAGCAAACCTCAAAGCGATCTGCGACGATATCTTCGGTCAGGAGTGTTACGCAGGATGTGTTGCAAGGGTTACTGGAACCCCTACGGGTGGTGGTTTCCGCGCATTGGTCAATGAGACTGACAACATATTGATCTATCTTCGCCATCCAGACGTTGAAATACATGGAGTTGAATTCACAGACGAAGATGCTGCCATCTATGACAAGGAAGATGCGAACGGCAAATATCTCACGAGGTCGTTACGTCGAACTGGAGGGGAGGATAGGCGTGAGGATCGTCCTAGTATGTACTACGCCTTAACAGCACCCGATGGGCAACAAATTTTTCCGGTATCACCCGCTGGATACGATAGTCGGTGGATTTGCGGGAAAGAGCGATACAAGGAGATGGTTTCAGCCGGACTTATTGAGTGGCAGAAAGTGACTAGGGATGGTCGAGAAGTTTGGCAGGTGTATCAGAAGTTCTATCTCGAAGGAAGACTAAAACAGCCCTCGAACTTGTGGTCAGAGCTCGAAGGCAACAAAAAGGCAACCAGAGAGTTGAAAACGCTTTTTGACGGTGAAAAGGTGTTTAGCTTTCCAAAACCGGTAGGTCTAATTCGTCACATTATCGAAATGGCCGCAAACGACAAGTCCGCGATAATTCTCGATTTCTTTGCAGGTTCCGGAACGACTGCTCATGCGGTTATGTCCCAAAACGCTCTCGACAATGGTAGTCGGCGCTTCATTCTTGCCCAATTGCCGGAGCTGCTTGATCCTACCAATAATGATCAAAAGGCTGCAGCTGATTTTTGCGACAAGCTAGGTAAGCCACGCACGATCGCCGAACTAACCAAAGAACGCCTTCGTCGTGCAGCTGCAAAGGTGAAAGTGGACAATCCATTATTCTCTGGAGATACTGGCTTTCGTGTCTTCAAACTTGACCATTCCAACATTCGCGCGTGGAATCCAAACCCGGCTGACCTGGAGGTTACGCTATTTGAGCACCAGGATCATCTAGTTGAAGGTCGATCTGAAACTGACGTTCTTTACGAATTGCTCTTAAAGCTTGGTCTAGACCTTTGCGTGCCGATTGAGCGGCGAGTCATTGCAGGTTTCAACGTGCATTCCGTAGGCGGTGGTGTGTTAATGGCGTGTTTGAGTCAACAAATTTCTCGGGATGCGGTAGAGTCTTTGGCTCAAGGCATTATTGAGTGGCACAAAGAGTTGACACCAGTTGGTGACACGACTTGTGTATTTCGCGATAGTGCATTCGCTGACGATGTAGCCAAGACCAACCTAGCCGCCATTCTTGAACAGAACGGTATCCAAAATATTCGTAGTTTGTGAGTTCAAAACATGCAGCCTTACGTACCTGACGACTTACCTTTGGACGAGCTCGACTACCGTTCGCTTTTGCCGCTAGTCGGCCAAGCCAATGCGGCTCTAGCCCGCTACGATGGTTTGCTTGCCGCCATTCCCAATCCAGCTGTCATGCTCTCACCACTGACTACTCAGGAAGCCGTACTTTCCTCTCGAATTGAAGGCACACAAGCGACGGTAGATGAAGTGCTAGAGCAAGAAGCCGGCTTGCTTAAAGAGGGCGAAAAGTACAAGGACATACAAGAGATTTCCAATTATCGACAAGCCCTATTCAAAGCACGAGAACAATTGGAGACGTATCCTATCCGACTCGGTTTTGTGCGGGAGCTTCATCGGATTTTGATGGACAGTGTGCGTGGTCAAGACAAAACCCCCGGCGAATTCCGGCGTGATCAAAATTGGATCGGGCGCCAAGGTTGCACATTAGAACAAGCTACGTTTGTGCCGCCGAATCCTGTTCAACTGCCTGATTATCTGGGGGCATGGGAGGAGTACCTCAACGGCGACGACATTGACTTCTTAGTCCAGGCTGCAATCGTTCATGCGCAGTTCGAGTTGCTGCACCCTTTCAAAGACGGGAACGGGCGGATAGGACGAATTTTGATTCCGTTGTTCCTATATCAGAAGCGGGTACTGTCACAGCCCATGTTTTACTTGTCAGAGTACCTAGAGAATCATCGAGATGAGTATTACCAAAGGCTTAAGGCAATCTCGGCTATTCGTGATTGGGACGGTTGGATCGCGTTCTTTTTGCGAGCCATTATTGAGCAGGCGGGTCAGAACATAGCGCGGGTTGAGGCAATAAAGTCTCTGTACGATGAAATGAAGCTTTCCATCCAGGAAACTACGCGCTCGCAATATTCGGTTCATTTGTTGGATGCTATTTTTTTCAAGCCCATTTTTCGCACCTCGGATCTAGCGCACAAACTTGTTACTGACTTCGGTATTCATGAAAAGACCGCGCCAGCATTGCTAAGACAACTACGTGACGCTGGGATCCTGCGAGAGTTGCGCTCGGGGAGCGGCCGCCGCGCTGCCACCCTGTGCTTTCCGAGATTGATCAACCTGGCCGAGGGCCGGGAAATACTATGAAATTTTTAAGGAACGGTTGTACTCCACTAGATTATTTGTGGAGTCCATTTTATGATTTAGACTCCACTAGTCTATTTGTGGAATGCACAAACTCCACAACGGTCTGAAAGACTATCAATAGCGGGACAGCCTCATGAAACTACATTTTGAACCAAACCTTGACCATCAGATGCAGGCCATTGAGGCTGTGTGTGACTTGTTTCGGGGTCAGGAGGTCTGTCGCACTGAATTTACCGTGACGATGAGAGCACCGGTGCATGAAAGCTCAGACCTCTTCCCCGGCACGAAGTCAGAGCAACTGATCTTGGGGATGGCTGAGTCTGACTTAGGGGTTGGCAACCGTTTGACCCTGTTGGATGATGAACTGGAAAAAAATCTTGCCGAAATTCAGTTACGTCATGGCCTTCCACCGTCCGGTAGTTTGGCGTCTGGTGACTTCACGGTTGAGATGGAGACTGGCACAGGTAAGACTTATGTCTACCTGCGCACTATTCTGGAGTTAAACAAGCGTTACGGTTTCACCAAGTTTGTGATTGTGGTGCCGTCAGTCGCGATCAAGGAGGGCGTCTATAAAACCCTTCAGATTACCGAGGATCACTTCAAAGGGCTGTATGCGGGCGTTCCATTCGACTATTTCCTTTATGACTCAAGCAAGCTTGGGCAGGTGCGCAATTTCGCGACTAGCTCCAACATCCAGATTATGGTGGTGACTGTTGGTGCCATCAATAAAAAGGACGTGAACAATCTATACAAGGACAGCGAGAAGACTGGCGGGGAAAAGCCTATCGACTTGATAAAAGCTACCCGACCGATTGTGATTGTGGATGAGCCTCAAAGCGTTGACGGGGGCCTCGATGGGCGGGGTAAAGAGGCTCTAGATGCCATGAACCCACTATGCACACTCCGCTATTCTGCGACGCACGTAAATAAGCACCACATGGTGTATCGCCTCGATGCAGTCGACGCGTATGAGCGTAAGTTGGTCAAGCAGATCGAGGTGGCCTCAGCCACGGTCGAGGATGCGCACAACAAACCTTTCGTTCGGCTAGTTTCTCTTAGCAACAAGCGAGGGACTATCAGCGCTAAGGTCGAGCTAGATGTGCACACGGCTTCTGGTGTGAGGCGACAAGAAATGGTCGCCTCAGATGGTGATGATCTCGAACAGGCTGCTAAGCGCCCCATCTATGCAGATTTTCGGGTTGGTGAAATCAACACTGCCAAGGGTGATGAGTTCATGGAGTTACGTTACCCAGGCGGTGAGGTTTTTCTAAAACCGGGCCAGGCTCATGGCGATGTGGATGCGCTAGCTGTACAACGGCAAATGATTCGTCGCACAATTCGGGAGCATTTGGACAAAGAGAAACGCCTTCGGCCATTAGGCATCAAGGTGTTGTCTTTATTTTTCATTGATGCTGTGGATAAGTACCGTCAGTACGATGCAAACGGTAACTCGGTCAAAGGTGAGTACGCTCATATTTTTGAAGAGGAATATAAAAGGGCCGCGAAGTTGCCGGCGTATCAGTGCCTTTTTGCTGAGATTGACTTGGAAACGGCTGCCGAGCAAGTACACGATGGCTACTTTTCTATAGACAAAAAGGGAGGCTGGACGGATACAGCCGAAAACAATGCTGCCAATCGCGAGAATGCCGAACGCGCGTACAGCCTGATCATGAAGGAGAAAGAAAAGCTGCTCTCCTCTGATACGCCACTGAAATTCATCTTTTCGCATTCTGCGCTAAAGGAAGGCTGGGACAACCCCAATGTTTTCCAAATTTGTACGTTGCGCAATATCCAGACTGAGCGTGAGCGTCGGCAGACCATTGGTCGTGGTTTGCGACTGTGCGTTAATCAACATGGCGAGCGAGTGAGAGGCTTTGAGGTCAATACGTTGACGGTCATTGCTACTGAAAACTACGAACAATTTGCAGAGAACTTGCAGAAAGAAATTGAGGCTGATACCGGCATACGTTTTGGCATTGTCGAACCACATCAATTTGCAGCGATTGCGGTTATAGCACCAGATGGCTATGCGGTGCCATTGGGTGTCGAGCAGTCAAGGGTGTTGTGGGATTATCTGAAGGCAGCAGACTTCATTGACGCTAAAGGCAAGGTGCAGGACAGCTTGAGAACGGCAATTAAAGATGGTGTGCTGAAGCTTCCAGCCGAGTTCGACGGGCAAAGGGGGCAAATTGTCGAGGTGTTACGTAAAGTGTCAGGGCGTCTCGAAATCAAAAATGCCGATGAGCGAAAGCAGGTACCGCTGCGTAAAGGCCAAGATGGCAAAGCCATCTATCTCAGCGACGAGTTCAGACAGCTATGGGATCGCATCAAACAACAGACAACCTATCGTGTGCAGTTTGATAATCCAAAGCTGATCGCTAATTGCATCAGTGCGCTACAAAAAGCCCCCGATATTCCTAAAACACGTCTTCAATGGCGTAAAGCAGACATTGCAATTGGCAAGGCAGGCGTTCTAGCCACAGAAAAAAGTGGTGCATCAACTGTGTTGCTCGAAGAGGCTGATATTGAGTTGCCTGATTTGTTGACAGACTTGCAAGATCGAACACATCTGACTCGCCGTTCGCTAACCAACATCTTGGTTGGGTCCGGAAGGTTAGACGACTTCAAACGTAACCCGCAGCAATTCATAGAGTTGGTTGCCTCAGTGATTAATCGATGCAAACGAATGGCCCTGATCGATGGTATTAAGTATCAGAAACTGGGAGATCAGCACGTCTATGTCCAGGAGCTTTTCGATCAGGAAGAGTTGACTGGCTACGTCAAAAACATGCTGATGGACGCAAAAAAATCCATCTATGAGCATGTGGTGTACGACTCGACAACGGAGCGGGACTTTGCTGATTCGCTTGAAAAGAATGACGCGATTAAGTTGTATGCAAAGTTACCTGGCTGGTTCAAGGTCCAAACCCCATTGGGTAGCTACAACCCAGATTGGGCTGTGTTGGTCGAGGATGACGGGCAACAGCGACTTTATTTTGTGGTTGAAACCAAGAGCAGCCTATTTGTTGATGACCTTCGAGACACGGAAAGTGCAAAGATTGAGTGTGGCAAAGCGCATTTTGAATCATTGGCTGCATCAGAGAACCCAGCTCGGTATGTAGTAGCGCGGTCAATTGGCGACCTTCTGACGGAAGCTGCAAAACGTTGATTGGTTGTGAGTTTCGTACCAAAGGGATGATCTGCACACCAAGCTGTCCCCGAGCCGCTACTGCGAGGTGTCAGCGGCAAAAGACAAGATCGTCCGGATTTAGGACTAACAGACCAAGGACGAGGAGCGCGCCAAGGGCTTCCATCTTGACACTTACTGCCTAGACTCCGGATCAGAGAACTGACTGTTACGGGATTTACTGCGTGAGCAGCATGTGAAGAAGAGTTACTTTACTGGAATGCTGATGCATGGCCAGTCCGATTTCTTCAACCAGTATATCGATTCCTATTCACATGCCGTGCTTAGCTACTACTGTGACTTCATTTTCCTGCGCGACGCGTCGAATGGAAGTCTTAAATATGTCATTGTTGAGGTAATGGCTGAGAATCAGATCGATGATCGCACAGTATTGGCAAAGGCTGAGTTTGCTGGTCAATTACCATTTCAGAGTGGGTTTGATTATCGAATAATTAAATCGAGTCATGCAGATGCAATAAAATTTTTGAGTTATTTTGACAGCTTTAAAGTCGAAGTCAGCCTGAAAAAAACTAATAAATACAAGTACTTGTTGTGCTTTGAATGCGTAACCGAATGAATCACGAAATTTCATCTTGGATCTTTTTTACGCGAGATGGTGCGTCCTATCTAAATCTTGGGGGCGCAGAGTATTGGTTACCTTATGTGTCCCCAGCACTAGTTTTGCATCACGTCGGACCAGCAGCAATAGCACCCCCCTCGGATAGAGACCTCGTATCCATACCAGGGGGGGCGGTTTGAATCCAGAGGTTCATGCTGCTGAGACGCGAGATTTACCCTTAGCTACTTTCCCAATTTTGTTCGATCACGTCAATCGCACGATGAATGTTTTGTTGCGGCGTTGCGGCTCTTCCGAGATATCTGGCGAATGCATCTTCAAAATCAGACGCCAGGTAACACTTCAGAACTTTGCCATTTACTCGTTGATCAACAGGTCTTATGCCATAACGGCGCAGCAGTGATGCAATATCGCTTTGTGTTATGGGTCGCCCCCGCCTGTAATCGACCCAAGGTTTCGTCAGATCGGTAATTAACATCTGTAGCAAGCTGGCAGAGGAAATGCGATCATCATCGTTGAAATCAAAGATCCCAGCAATGTCGGCAAGCAACATCTCAGCCAGGTTGGTCTCATCTAATAGGTTGGGTGGGCTCAGTTCGATGGCTGCCTGAATTGAGTGCTGAAGCCAATCACCACCGCAAAGAGTTGCAATTTGCAAAAGGGGCTCCCAGTTATCTTGCTGTCTGTCATCAAGGGATTCGGGTAAATGTGGAGTGCATATTGATATTGCACCGCTGTTGTCTAAGGAAAATCGAAGTATTTTGCGCCGAATGTCTAGCAAATCAGCCTGGCGCTGACGGAGGTACGCATTGAAGCGCATCACTTTTTCTTCAGGACGCTTTCGTTTCATCGGGATACTTATGCAACGGGAGTAAAGTGCTGGCGGCAAAATCCCGATCGAGAAAATTGCCTTTGCCCCCCAGGTCGGAAACTTGATTGGGTCAGTAAAGTTTGTACCGCCCTGGCGTATGACAAATCCGTCGGGTCGATAACCACTATTCAAAATACCAATCATCTCCTGCCTCTGCATCAGGAAGGTGTCTGCTTCATCGATTAAAAGTGTAGGCTGCTCTTGCTCAATCAGACGGTATAAGGAAGCGGTGCTGATGTTATCCGTTGCACAAGGGCGAGCGACAAGACGATCGAGTATCTGTTTAACGGTGCTCTTCCCGCATTGACGATCAGGAGAATTAATCGACAACACTGGTGATGTATTAATTGTTTGTGGTGAATTGGCGGGCTCTAACAAGTATGTATGTATTATCCAGAGAGCAATCGCTAGTTCTCCGCCAGGAGGCAGTATCACAACTGATCGCAAATGCTCGCAGATTTCAGCTAGTAACTCGTCGCCACTAACTGGATCAGCCCAGGGTTCAATGTCAAAGCGATGTGTATGGTTCATGTTTAAAGTTCCGTGTTGTATGTTGACGTTCAAAATATTATTTGGATGAGTCATTTTTAGCTCCTGCTGATTGGTTGACTTTTCGAGAGGCCATTGATTTCTGAATCGATTTTTTGGTTGTACTGATCCCGCATCCATGAATCGATGTCGCTCTCAAGCCAAACACGTTTTGTGCGGCATAGACGTACCGCTTTGGGAAAGCGTCCATCTGCTTCCCATAGTGCAATAGTTGATTTGCCGAGTGATGTTTGATTAATGACCTGACTCAGTGAGACAAACCTGAGTGGGCCGTTTGAGGTGAGTGTCATTTAAATCTCCGTAAAGTGTTGGCGTCGTTGCCAAGTACAACTCTACGGAGATGAGTGCTGCCTGTAATCTGGCGCAAATAGCTGAGGTGTAAAACTATCTAGCGTAGCGAGCTGAGGTGTATTTTTATGTGCGCAGCTCTCGGGTTAAGGTAAAAAAAACAGCCTTGTCTCCATTGCACTCACGTAATGCCTTCCCGCAGGCAGTGAAGATTTTTCTAGCCGTAGATTCAGCTAAGTCAACTAACGGATCCTCAGGCATATCGATGCCATAGATTGGTTGTGGATCACACACCCATTCCGCTAGATCTCTTCGGATTCGATCCGCTGTTACGCGACGGTGTTGAGGGGATTGTTGAAGATCCCAGTAGCGGTGTATGAAGTACTCAACTTGACGACGGGTAGGTTCATGACGTAGCTGTCCAGCGACCACTCGTTGCACGTGATTCCGACGCAGGTGCTCTCGCTTCGCGGTAATAACTGCTGCCTTTTCTTGTGCAATTGGCACAAGCTTGCGATGCCGTTTCATCAAATCCTTATAAGCGAAGTAAAGCTCTTCGTACTCGACGCTCAATTCTTCAGCGGATAAGTTTGCTGTAGCTGATGGATCAATAAATCTCCGTGATGTCACGCTGATCTCCTTTTGAGAGGGAATGCTACAACCACCTCGGCTGGTACATTCGAAAGAAAACTTGACCAGTCTTCCATCAGCACGCGACGCCTCTGAAGCAGATCACCTCTGCGATACGCAGCCTCCACCTGGTTCCGTATTGTGTGAGCCAAAGCCATCTCTGCTAACTCCCCAGAAAAAGACGTTTCCTCTGCTACCCAGTCCCGAAATGTTGACCGAAACCCATGCACTGTGCAATGCCGATCTATACCTTTAAGCAAGTTGCTCATCGCCATGTTGGATAGTTGGCGGCCATCGTTATGAAAAATATACTCAGATTCTCCTAAGTGGTACTTTGCCATAGAGAGAACTTCCAGGCAACGCTGGCTAAGTGGCACCCGATGCTCTCGGTACGCCTTCATTCGATTAGCTGGTATTACCCACACATCCCCTTGGATCTCAGACCACTTAGCGCCTAAAACCTCTCTTGTCCTTGCCGCGGTTAAAATCAGAAACTCTAAAGCAAATGCAGAGACGCACACTTTTTCGCGGATCGCCAAGATAATTGAATGCATGTGCCGATAGTGCGCCGCAGCATGGTGAACGACCCTTTGAATTCTGGACGGCCTTGGTAGCAACGTGTCAAGATGCCCACGCCATGCAGCAGGATTCACACCTGAGCGCAGTTGCCTGGTCGTTGAAGCTGCCAATATCCTTTCGATTCTTCCCCTCAGCCTTCTAGCTGTCTCAGTTTTTGTCAGCCAGATCGGTTGCAAGATAGTCAGGATATGCTCCGTGTTGATCTGGCTAAGTGGTAGATCACCGATTACCGGGTATGCGTAGGCCTCTAGGGTGTTGAGCCATTGGCTGGTGTGTTTCTCGTTACGCCATTCGGCCTGATGGATTTCAATGTATTGTTGAGCAAAATCCCTAAAAATAATTGCTTGGGGCGGAGATGGCTCGACAATTCGTAGTGGTTCTCCACGCGATAGCCTGAGGTTGAAATCGTTCGCTTTTGTTCGCGCTTCTGCAATGGTAGTCTGAGGATATCGCCCCAGTCCCAAATCCCGGCGTTTACCATGATCTACAAACCTGTATACCCAATACTTGGCGCCATTTGCTTTGACCAGGAGATGCAAGTGAGGAGTTGTATCGAAGTATCGACCGGCTTGTAGCGAGCGAGATAAGTGCGTGTGTGTGAGTGTGGATGGCATAATTCCCTCTTTCGTTCCCTCGATTGCAACCTGATGGATTTCAGATCGCACTGTCACGAAATGATGAGTCTTGGAAAATGCCTTGTGAATTGGCGCAACTAGCTGAGGTGAAAATTAATTTTCAAGATAAAATTCAACTTTAATCAAGGCGAATCAAGGCAGATCAAGGTGAAACAGCAACCTGATTTGACCCTCTGTCCGCCAGAACAAGTCCTGCTAACTCGCTCAGTCGGGTTGTCAGGCGCTCAGAGCCCCGCACCACGCGGGGCTTTTTGTTATGGGCTCCTGACTGACCCCATGCCCAACCACCCCCGAAATCCGTCTCAAACCTCGTTTCGTCTCATAACCTCCTGACTTTTTGCCGGCGGTACGGCAGGAGGGGGAAGGCGAAAAATCGGGGTTTTGCCGCCGTACCGAATGGCGTTTTGAGACTCTCAGATGAGTCACATCTTCATGATTGCGCGAGCGGCTTGGATTGTTTCTCTGCATAAATTTTCTTGCTTGTCGTTCAAAAGTTGAACCGCAAGACGCCGAATGGACCTCACTTGATTGATTTCCTTTTCGGTGACCTTCGCGTCGGGGCGCAGGTCTAATACCCGTAACGCCCCTTTCCCGTACTGAGAGGTAATTGCCGCGTCCACCTCAGCGATTTGCCGTTCGCACAGGCTCTTGTAGACAGGAGGCTCCGGCTTCAAGTAGACCCGGTAGTAATAGTTGCCGACCGCCAAGATCGAAATGAATAGCGTGGCTGAGATCGAGATGGCGATTCTGGGATTCATTTGGTTCGCTGGTGCGGCGGTTTTGATGCCAAAACACCATGTCCAGCTTAGCAACACCCTATTGCGAAGAATCTCATTCGATTTGCCCTGAGTCCAATCGGTCAGACTCTCGACGACGATTACCAGCGGAGGACTTTAGGCCCTAGCCACCGCCCGACCCATCCAGTCAGTGCGATTCCGAGCGAGTACCAAACTGCCACGAAGGCAACAGACGTCTCGGGGCAGGCCAATGAATACCCCATCGCACCCACTACGCCAGCGACCAATCCAGCCGCAAAACCTGCTTGCTGCAGGCGAGTGGGCGCGAGGCTGCGCATAGCCCAGAGAATCGCCGACAGCGCGGGCAACGAGAGCATCATCAGCATCCAAGGACAGATCCACCACGTCTGCCCCAACAACGCAGACCATCGCTCGCCTTCCGGAGTTGCGATCAAAGTCACAGCGCCAGCGAGCAGCATCAGTAGGAAAACACCAATGACCGCCGCACGAGCCGTGATCGTCGAAGAAACGGGGCGGGACAGTCTCGCGGCCAAGGCGCTCGCCCCGGCCAGTAGCAGCACCGCGTAGACAAACTTGATCCACGGAACGGCCGTGTAAAACACAGCCGCTGGCAAGGGGCCGATCAGTGCCAGCGCGAGGACGGTGCTGGCCAAAAGCCCCAGGGCAGCAGCTGCCGCCAACCGGCGTCCCACAGGAAAGTCTGGCGCCGGGCCAGCCTGCCTTGCGAGCATTTCAATCAGAGTGTCGGTTTTCACGTGGGCTCCTTGCGGACGAGGGCCGCCAGACGCTTGAGGCCCCGATGAACCTGGACTTTGATCGCCGATTCCGAGACACCTGTCCGTGTTGACGCCTGGGCAACACTCAAGCCTTCAAGTTTGGTCATCTCAATTGCAATGCGTTGGGCCTTTGGCAACTCTTGGAGGAGGCTGTGCAGATCAACGTTAGCCAGAGTTTCGCCTGGATCCTCGGCTGCCAGGTGTTCTTCCAACCCGTCAATCGGCTCATGCAGGGCTTCACGCCGTCCACGTCGGCGGTAAAGGTCCATCAATTTGTGGCGGGAAATGCCCAGCACCCAAGCTGACACGGGCTGTGTCGGGTCATAACTGCCACGGTGCAAATGCAGCGCTAGCAAAGTCTCCTGCACGAGATCCTCTACGTCGTCCGGCAGGTTCATCAGATGGCGACGATAGTAGGAACGCAGTCGCCCCGCAATCAACCGAAGAGCTTTTTGGTACGACAACTCATCTCCTGATTGGGCGCGCAACCACAGCGGCTTCAGGCCGGACTCGAAGTCACTGTGTTGCTCGTCGTTCTTCAATTCGTCGGAGATGATGGTTTGGTTACACCCATCCAGTATGGGCGGTGACATTGTGCGGGTCGGCTTCTGGTCGCAGCTATGTAACCTTTGCCTTGCCAACTGCGAATTATGGAGGATATGGACATCCTCCTGGTACCACCTGATCGCAAGCAGTCCGTTTCGGGGGCGGACGTACGATTTCCGCTTGCCACCCTTAAGCCGCTGCACTCTCATCTTGTCCTTCCGGTCGTGTTTTCGGCCTTGATCGCATTGGCCGCACCGGTGTGTGCGAGCGTTGGCGCTGTGCCGCTTACGGATCCGGCAGTGGTTCAGTGGGTGGGGCGATTCGATCTCGGACTGGTTCCCTGGCAGGAGGTTCGGCTGAAGTCCGGCCAACGTCCCAACAGCTTCAGATTGACCCAGTGGGAGGGTGTCCACTCGGTCGAGGTCATTTCCCAGTCCAGCATGTCGCTTCTTGCCCGCCCCATCAGCGTTGACCTCGATGCCACCCCCGTCTTGTGCTGGCGTTGGCGCGTGGGCGCCTCATTGGCCCAGGCCGACATGACGCGCAAGGAGGGTGACGATTACGCAGGAAGGGTTTATGTGAGCTTTCGGTTGCCTGCCTCCTCCATTGGCCTTGCGTTGCGTGCCCAACTGGCGGTGGCGCGGGCCATGTGGGGGCAGGACGTCCCCGATGCTGCGATCAATTACGTCTGGGACAACCGACAACCCGTCGGCACCACCCGCCCCAACGCTTACACAGATCGTGCTCAGATGGTTGTCTTGCGCAGCGGCGATCAGGATGCCGGGCGATGGGTCTGGGAGCGGGTTGACGTGCGCCGTGACGTGACCCGGCTCTTTGGGGCTGGAGCGCAGCCCATTCAATTGGCGATCACCGCTGATACCGATAACACCCAGTCTGCCGCGCAGTCAGGGTTTGCAGACCTCCATTTCGTGCCTGCAGACAAACCGTGTAATCGGCAGCACGGTTAGGACCCGGGAGTCGAGTTTGTAACTTTTCAGTCCGGCCCGACGAATAGCCTAGGACACCAATCCTTTGATTGAGCAGCATGCGACCCACCCTACCTCTTCTCGTCAAGACTGACTTTCCTGCGTTGCAGCGCAAGGTTTTGGAAACGCTGCAGATCAACCTGGGCTACAAGTGCAACCAGACCTGTCTGCACTGCCATGTGAACGCAGGGCCCCATCGCACCGAAATGATGGACGAAGACACGGTCAAGTTGGTGCTGGCCGTTCTGCAGACACGCCACATCAAGACGGTGGATTTAACCGGCGGGGCGCCCGAGCTGAATGAAAACTTTCGCGCGCTCGTGCAACAGGCGCGCCAAATGGGGGCGCGGGTGATCGATCGCTGCAACCTGACCATCCTCTCGGAGCCTGGGCAGGAAGGGCTGGCCGAGTTCCTGGCCGAACAGGGCGTCGAAGTAACGGCTTCTCTACCTTGCTATTCGCCTTCGAACGTGGATCGCCAGCGCGGAGATGGGGTGTTCGAGCGCAGCATCGCGGGCCTGCAATTGCTCAATGAACTGGGCTATGGACAACCCGGTTCTGGCTTGACGCTCAACCTCGTCTACAACCCACAGGGTCCCGTGCTGCCACCCGCACAAGGTCCCCTCGAGGCCGACTACAAGCGGGAGCTGTGGCAGCACTTCGGCATCCGCTTCAATCAGTTGTTTGTCATCACCAACATGCCGGTGCAGCGTTTTGGCAGCACCCTCGTCAGCAAGGGTAGCTTTGAGGGCTACATGCGCCTGCTCAAGGACTCCTATCGCCCTGAAAATCTTGAGACGGTGATGTGCCGAACCCTTCTGAGTGTGGATTGGCAGGGTTACCTCTACGACTGCGACTTCAACCAGATGCTGGGCATACCGGCTACGCTGGGGCCCGCATCAAGGCCGCACCTGCGCGACCTCCTTGGTGCCGATGTGACCGGCACCCCGATCCGCGTGGCGGACCATTGCTACGGTTGCACGGCTGGACAAGGCAGCAGTTGCGGTGGCGCCCTGGAAACTGAACCCAGCGGCCAGAAGCTCGCGTGCGCCGCCGGAGAGTCATGATGAGTGCGCCCCGACTTTGGGTCCGGTGGCTCTTGCTGTTGCTAGGTGGTCTGGTCCTGTGGATGGCCTACCGGCACTGGGACCTAGGCCAGTGGCTGACCCTGGATCAGCTCAAGGCCAGCCGAGATACGCTGGCCAGCCTCTACACGAATCATCCGCTGCAGACGGCCCTTGCCTTTTTTGGGGTGTATGTGCTGGCTGCCGCGCTGTCATTTCCGGGCGCATCCATCCTCACCCTGGCTGCGGGTGCTATGTTTGGCTGGGCGCTGGGTCTTCTGCTGGTGTCGTTCGCCTCCAGCGTGGGTGCGCTGCTGGCTTTCTGGGTATCGCGTTACTTGCTGCGCGACTTCTTCCAGCAGCGCTTCGGCAAGCTGCTGCGGCCCATCAACGACGGGCTGGCCAAGGATGGCACATTCTATCTCCTGACGCTGCGGCTGGTGCCCGTGTTTCCGTTCTGGCTGATCAACCTGCTGATGGGCCTGACCACGCTGGGGGCACGCAAGTTCTACATCGTCAGTCAGGTTGGGATGCTGGCGGGCACGGCGGTCTACGTCAACGCGGGCACCCAACTGGCGGCGATCGAATCGACGAGCGACGTGCTGTCTCCCGGCCTGCTGGGGAGCCTGGCACTTCTGGGGGTGTTTCCGCTGCTGGCGAAGTTCGTGGTGGGCGCGCTGCAAAGGCGCAAGCTGTATGCGCGCTGGGAACGTCCCAAGCGTTTTGACCGCAACCTGGTGGTCATCGGGGCAGGCGCGGGCGGCCTGGTGTCGGCCTATATCGCCGCTGCCGTGAAGGCCAAGGTGACGCTGATTGAAGGCCACAAGATGGGCGGCGACTGCCTGAACTACGGCTGCGTGCCGAGCAAGGCCCTCATTCGCTCGGCCAAGGCGATCAAACAACTGCGAAAGGCGCAGACCTTTGGGCTGCGGGACGCCCAGGGTACGGTGGACTTTGCCGCTGTGATGCAGCGGGTACACAGCGTGATTCGTGAGGTCGAGCCGCACGATTCGGTGGAGCGGTACACGGGGCTGGGGGTGCAGGTGCTGCAAGGACATGCGCGCATCACTTCGCCCTGGACCGTCGAGATGACGCTGGCCGATGGAGGCACCCAGACCCTGAGTACCCGCAACATCGTCATTGCCGCCGGGGCCAGCCCTTTCGTTCCGCCCATTCCTGGTTTGAAAGAGGCAGGCTTTCTGACCAGCGACACGGTATGGAACCTGACTGAACTGCCCCGCCGGCTGGTCGTGCTGGGCGGCGGCCCCATCGGCAGCGAACTGGCACAGAGCTTCGCGCGCCTGGGTAGCGAGGTGACACAGGTGGAGATGGCGCCGCGCATCATGGTGCGCGAAGACCCTGAAGTCAGCGAGTTGGTTGCAGCTTCGCTGCGCGCCGACGGGGTGAACATCCTGACCGGGCACCAGGCGGTGCGTGTGGAGATGGCCAATGGTGAAAAGCGCCTGATCGTCCAGCACGGTGGCGAGGAACTTGCCGTGCCTTTCGATGAACTGCTCTGTGCCGTAGGCCGCAGCCCGCGCGTCAGCGGTTATGGACTGGAAGAACTGGGCATTTCGCTCACGCCGCGCAAGACCATCGAGACCAACGACTACCTGCAAACGCTCTACCCCAACATCTACGCGGTGGGCGATGTGGCGGGTCCGTTCCAGTTCACCCACACGGCTGCACACCAGGCCTGGTATGCGGCGGTTAACGCCCTGTTTGGACGCTTCAAACGCTTCAAGGCCGACTACTCGGTCATCCCGTGGGCCACCTTCACCGATCCGGAAGTGGCCCGCGTGGGCCTGTCGGAAACCGAAGCAAAGGACAAAGGCATTGCCTTCGAGGTCACGAAATACGGCATCGACGACCTGGATCGTGCCATTGCCGACGGCACCGCACACGGTTTCGTCAAGGTTCTGACGGTGCCTGGCAAAGACAAGATTTTGGGCGTGACCATCGTCGGCGAACACGCGGGCGATCTTCTGGCTGAGTACGTGCTGGCCATGAAGCACGGCTTGGGCCTGAACAAGATCCTGGGCACCATCCACACCTACCCCACGCTCTCTGAAGCCAACAAGTACGCAGCCGGCGAGTGGAAACGTGCACACGTGCCGCAGAGGGTCTTGGGCTGGTTGGAAAGGTTTCACGCTTGGGAGCGCGCATGAGGCTCACACGGCGTCAATGCATGTCGGTGCTCGGCGTCACCGCGTTCGCCCCCCTGGTGCTGGCGCAGACTTTCGACCACACCCACGCAGCCTGGAACCGCTTGGTCAAATCGCTCGTGGTGGTGCAACGTGGCGGCCGCGCCTCCCAGGTACGTTACGCCGGGTTCCTGGCGCAAAGGGGCGCGTTGCAGGACTACCTACGTCAACTCTCGGCGGTGCCTCGGGTGAATTTCGAGGCATTCACCCGGGCGCAGCAAATGGCGTTCTTGATCAACGCCTACAACGCCTTCACCGTCGAGTTGATCCTGACGCGCTACCCGCGTCTCGCATCCATCAAGGACCTGGGCAACTGGCTGTCCACCCCCTGGAAGTTGCGCTGGATTGCGCTGTTGGGTGAGACGGTCTCGCTCGACGATATCGAACACGGCATGCTTCGCAAGCGCGGCGTGTACAACGATCCACGCATCCACTTTGCGGTGAACTGTGCCTCCATCGGCTGCCCCATGCTGCGCGAGGAAGCTTACGTTCCCGAGCTGATTGACCAGCAGCTGGATGCGCAAATGCAGCGCTTCATGGCTGACCGGGAACGCAACCGCTGGAACCCGAAGACTGAACAGCTAGAACTGTCACGCATCTTCGACTGGTATGCCGAGGACTTCCGGCTGGGCCACCAAGGCATCTATTCCTTGCATGGGTTGGCGGCTCGCTTCGCCGACGCTCTGGCTGACGTCGAAGCCGACCGCGCCCGCATCCGCTCCACCCAGGTGTTGATCACCTACCTGGACTATGACTGGCGCCTCAATGACGCCAAGGGAACGCCATGAGCGCAGTCGCCTTGTCGATCATTGTCCCGGTACTGAACGAGGCCGCTGGCATTGAAGCCACCCTGCGTGCCTTGGCTCACCTGAGGCAACAGGGCGCCGAGGTGATCGTGGTGGACGGCGGTAGCCACGATGACACCTTCCATCAGGCCCAGGCGCATGCCTCGGTCGTACTCACCGCGCCGCGTGGCCGGGCGAGGCAAATGAATGCGGGGGCGGCGAAGGCACGGGGCGAGGTGTTGCTGTTCCTGCATGCCGACACCCAACTGCCGCCACAGGCCGACCGGCTTGTGCTGGACGCTATCGCAGCCGGTGCGGTGTGGGGGCGCTTTGACGTCCGGATCGTCGGCTCCGCCTGGATGTTGCGCGTCGTCGCGGCGCTCATGAATGCCCGCTCTCGTCTGAGCGGGATCGCCACCGGCGACCAGGCCCTGTTCGTGCGGCGCGACAACTTCGAACGCATCGGCGGGTTCCCCGAGCAGCCACTGATGGAGGATATCGAACTCTCCAAGCGGCTACGCCAATGGGCGCGACCGGCCTGCCTGCGTGCCCAGGTGGCCACCTCTGGCCGGCGTTGGGAAAGCCGCGGCGTGTGGACGACCATCCTTCTGATGTGGCGCCTGCGCTGGCGCTATTGGCGCGGCGAATCCCCCGAGCGACTGGCAGAGGCTTACCGATGACCACCGCCCTGATCGTCTTTGCCAAGGCCCCTGTGGCCGGGTTGGCCAAAACCCGCCTGATCCCTGCACTGGGCCCTGAGGGCGCTGCCAATCTGGCTGAGCGTTTGCTGGAACACACCCTGCAGCAGGCGCGGGCCCTGCCCGTCGAGCACCTCGAGTTGTGCGTTTCGCCCAACGACCAGCACCCGGCGTTCGGTCGTGCCTGCGACGTGTCGGGTGACCGTTTGCATCTCACGCTGCAGGGCGAAGGCGATCTGGGTCAGCGCATGTACCGGGCCTTGAGCCGGGTGCTGTCCGTACACCGCCGTGCCTTGTTGATCGGTACCGACGCCCCGGCGCTCGATGCCCGCATCTTGGCGCAGGCCGAACAGGCGCTCGATCTGGCTCCTGCCGTGTTCGTGCCTGCACTCGATGGGGGTTACGCACTCGTCGGCCTGACGCGTCCCGTACCAGAGCTGTTCCTGGACATGACCTGGAGTACGCCCCAGGTCATGCAGGACACCCGTGCCAGGGCTCGAAAGATCGGTTTGCCCTGGACGGAACTGCCGGCCGTGCCAGACATCGACGAGCCGGCAGACCTGGCGCACTTGCCGGAGGGCTGGCTGACATGCAACGCGTGATATTGGCCGGTGCGGGCCATGCCCATGCCCAGGTACTGCAAGCCTGGTCGCAGGAGCCTCTGGCCGGCGTCGATCTGGTGGTGGTGTCGCCCCAGGCGCTGGCCCCCTATTCGGGCATGGTGCCCGGATGGCTGGCAGGCACCTATGGGTTCGAGGAGAGCGTCATCGACTTCCCGGCCCTGTGCGGTCAAGCGGGTGCGCGCTGGGTGTCGGCAGCCATTGACCGCCTGGACCCTGATACACAGTGCGTGCACCTGGACAACGGTGAATCGCTCCGCTACGACTGGTTGTCGCTCAACACCGGCTCGACACTGACCCCGCCGGAAGGCGAGTCTTCGGCCCATGTGTTGTCCATGCGGCCTTTGTCTCAATTGCGAACCCGCTACGACCGGCTCCTCGAAGACTGGCGCAAGGAGGAGGGCAGCAACCGGCCCTTCCAGGTGACCGCCGTGGGCGGCGGTGCGGCGGGTTTCGAATCCCTGCTGGCGGTGCTGAGGCGGCTGCGCATGCTGCGACCAGACCGTGACGTGCAAGGCGCGTTGTTGACGCGGGGGCTTGAACTTCTGCCTGGCTATCCCGCCAGCGCCCAGCGAGCGGCGCAGCGCGCGTTGAAAGACGCGAACGTCACGGTGCAACTCGGCACCGCCTGGTGTGACGCCAAGGGGCGTGACAGCGACCTGGTGCTCTGGGCGACAGGCGCTCAAGCCAATGCCTGGCAACGTGACCCGGACCGCCGGGGCAGCCTGGCCGCCAGCGCGGAAGGCTTCGTGCTGATCGATACCAGCCTGCGCTCGGTGTCCCATCCCCGCATTTTTGCGGCTGGGGATTGCGCCCAATGGCACACGCCCTTGCCCAAAGCCGGGGTCTACGCGGTCCGGATGGGACCTGTGCTGACGCACAACCTGCGCGCGGCGCTGACCGGGGCGGCCTTGCAGCCTTACACACCCCAATCCACGTTTCTGTCCTTGCTGTCCACTGCAGACGGCAGTGCCATCGCCTCGCGTGGACGCTTCAGCTTGTCCGGCCGTTGGGCCTGGCTGTGGAAAGACCGCATCGATCGCCGATTCGTGCGCCGCTTTGCGTCCGCCAACACCAGACCCGTCCCTGTCCCAGGAGAAACCCCATGAACCTCATCCGTCGCTCGATGGTCGCTGCAGCGGCCGTCACCTTGTCTGCTCCCCTGTGGTCCACACCCGTGCTGGCGCAAGGCGCTCCACTCAAGTTCGGAGTGGGCATGTTCCAGCCCGACCGGGAAAAAAATGATGCCACCTACCGCCCGCTGGCCCAGCACCTGTCGGCGCGCCTGGGCCGACCGGTGGAATTGCGCACGGTCGACAGCTGGGAGGGGCTGGCCAAGAGCCTGGCCAACGGCGAAACGGATATCGCCTTGATGGGCCCTTGGGGCTATGTCCTGGCCCATCACTTCGCCGACGCGCAGGTGGTCTCCACCATCCTCTACCAGGGCAAGCCCGAATACTTCGCCATGATCGTGACCCATCCCGAATCGGGGCTGAACAGCGCGCAGGACCTGATCGGCCCCAAGGGCAAAGGGCGCACGTTTGCGTTTGGCGACAAGGGCTCCACGTCGGGCTACCTGATACCGCTGCACTTCTTCATGCAACAGGGCATCGACCCGGAGAAGCATTTCTCCCGTGTCCTGTACACGAAGCACCAGGCCATCCAGACCCAGGTGACCGCAGGCCAGCTCGACGCCGGTGCGGACTACAACCGCAACCGCACCGCCATGATCGACCAAGGTCTCATCCGGGCCGAGCGCAGCAAGATCATCTGGCAGTCGGCGCCGCTGCCCAACGATGCGGTGGCCGTCAGTGCCGCGCTTTACAAGGACAAGGCTTTCGTCAAGCGTGTGCAGGAGGCCTTGCTGGAGGTGGGTCCTCTGCTCAAGCGCCAGCCGCAGCTGCTGCCAGCCAACTACACCGGCTTCGTCAACACCGACAACGCCTTCTACAAGCCGATTCGCGACGCCGGTCTGGCCACCGGCAAGCTGACCCCGAGGCAGTAATACCCGATGCAACCGTCGGCAACATTTGGTACTCGGCCCTGGCTGCCCCGGGGCAGGCTCGGCTTTTTCACGCTGGTGCTTGCCTACGCAGGGCTGGTGCTGGCTTGCCTGCTGACGCTGCTTGCGGCGGGCGATCTGTCCTGGGGCCGTGCGCCCTGGCACAACCTGCTCAAGACGGTCTCGGAGTTTGCCCACCCCAGTTTCCTGGATCTCTGGTGGGGCCCTGAGCGACTGGAGTACCGCAGTGACGACGGCACCCTGTTGAGGGTGGAGAACCGCCAGCACGTGGAGGCCCAGTTTCTCGCAGGGCTGGGGCGCGCCACCTGGACCACCTTTCAGATCGCCACGCTGGGATCATTACTGGCTGCCGTGATGGCCCTGCCCTTGGGCCTCTTGTCGGCCCGCAACCTGAGCGCGCCAGCCTGGGCTTCGCGCACGGCTTCCACCCTGCTGGATACCTTGCGGGCCATCCACACGCTGGTGTTCGGCCTGGTGCTGGTCGGCATCGTGGGGCTGGGCCCCACGGCGGGCATTCTGGCCATTGCGCTGCACTCCATGGGCACCTACGGCAAGCTGTACGCGGAGAGCATCGAGACCATCGACATGGGAGCCGTGGACGCGGTGCGGGCAACGGGTGCCTCGCCCTCACAGGTTTTTTTCAGCGCTGTCTGGCCTTCGGTGCTGCCCCAATTCGTCAGCAATCACCTCTACGTGTGGGAGTTCAACATCCGCGATTCCACCATCCTCGGCCTGATCGGTGCCGGCGGCCTCGGCTTGCTGATTTCCGAGGCGGTCAGCCTGTTCCAATGGAGCCGCCTGGCGACCATCATCCTGGTGGTGATTGCGCTGGTCATGGCGTTTGATGCGCTGTCTCGTCGCATCCGAAAGGCCTTGCTGTGAGCGCCGTGAACCATCCGCTGCCCGGGGTTGTCGTCGATGTCCGGGACCTGCTTCTCGAGATCAAGGGGCGATGCATCCTCGATGTGCCCTCGTTGACCGTCCGTCATGGCGAGCGCGTGGCCTTGATCGGGCCCAATGGCGCCGGCAAGAGTTCGCTCCTAAAGGCCCTGGGTGGATTTGTGAGCGCATCGCAGGGCCGTATCGCGGTCTTGGGGCGCGACGTTACAGGTGTGGGGTCGAAAGCCATGAGCGCTGCGCAGTGGCGGGCGTTACGCGCCGAGATCGGCCAGGTGATGCAGGGTCTGCACCTGGTCGCCCGCCTGAGCGCGCTGGAGAACGTAGTGCTTGGTGCCTTGGCCCGGCCGGGTGCGATGCCGCTGTGGCGCAGTTGGTTGCGCTGTTACCCGGAATCACTGCTTCGTGAGGCCCGCCAGGCGCTCTCAGACCTGGGCCTGGAGCATCGCATGGACACGCGAGCCGATCGCCTCTCGGGCGGCGAACGCCAGAAAGTCAGCCTCGCACGCCTGCGCCTGCAGCGCCCGAAGCTGCTGCTGGCCGACGAACCCACCTCGGCGCTGGATCCTGCAGCCGCCCAGCAGGCCTGCGACGCCCTGGTGGCCTTGGCGGCCGATGCCACGCTGTTGACCGTGGTTCACGACACTGAATTGCTGCCTCGCCTGGCAGACCGGGTCATCGGGCTGAAGGAGGGACGCCTGGTATTCGATGCGCCCCTCAAGACGCTAAGTCCTGACCTGCTGAAAAACCTCTACGAAACTGGAGACCCTGCCGATGGATGCCATAGCAACCCCCGGACGAACCTGCCCCTTGCATTACCACTACGGCCCCGAGGTTTTCCGGCAAGCGCCGGCCGCTGCACTGCGTGACCTGGAGGTCCTGTATGTCGTTGGCGGGCTCTATGGCAATGAGTCGGCCTTGACGGAAATCCTGCGGCTTTTCGATGCGGAGCAGGGCCGCAAACGCCTCGTCTTCAACGGCGATTTCCACTGGTTCGACGTCGATCCGGCCCGGTTTGCGCGGGTCCAGCAGGCAGTGCTGGCCCACACCGCACTTCGCGGCAACGTGGAAACCGAACTGGCAGATCCCGACCCGCAGGACGATGCGGGTTGCGGCTGCGCCTATCCCGACTGGGTCGGCGATGCGGTGGTGGAGCGGTCGAACCGCATCCTGCGCCGGCTACGCGGCGCCGTTACGCCCGACCAGCGCGCCGCCTTGTCGGACTTGCCGATGTGGCTGACGGCCGAGGTGGGGGACTGCCGCATCGGCATCGTCCACGGTGACGCGCAGTCGCTGGCGGGCTGGGGGTTCGCGCAGGAACACTTGCGCGAGGTCGACCACCGCGAGCAGGTACGGGACTGGTTCCACCGTGGGGGCGTCGATGCGTTCGCGAGCAGCCACACCTGTTTGCCCGTGTTCCAGCGCCTGGACCTGGGCACTCAGCGCTCGCCAGGCTGGATCTTCAACAACGGCGCAGCGGGGATGCCGAACTTCCGGGGTGACCCGGCAGGGCTGATCACGCGCATCGCCGTCATGCCGTGCGAGGCGAAGGGCAGCCGCGCCAGCGTGATCCACAAGAGGCTCCATGTCGATGCCCTGGCCATCGAGGCCGATCCTGCGGCCGTGCGGCAGGCTTTCCTTGCGCAATGGCCCGCTGGCACTGATGCCCATGCGTCGTATTTCGAACGGATCGAGGGCGGTCCGGACTACCAGCCCCATCAAGTCATTCGTCAGGAGGACTGAACATGCTCGCCATCGTCGGAGGCACCGGCCTCTATGAACTTCCGGGTCTCGAGATCGCCCATCGTTCCCGGGACACGACGCCTTTCGGCGATCCCTCCGGCGAGGTCCTGCGTGGCCGGCTGGGGTCGAACGAGGTGCTGTTCCTGGCGCGGCATGGCGCAGGGCACCGGCTGCTGCCGCACGAGGTCAACTACCGCGCCAACGTGTTCGCCCTGAAGCGGGCCGGAGCCACCATGCTTCTGGGCTTTTCGGCGGTGGGCAGCTTGGCCCTTGAAATCCGGCCGGGGGACCTTGCGATACCGGAGCAGTATTTCGACTGGACCCGGGGCCAGCGCCAGCGCACCTTCTTCGGCGGGGGCGTGGCCGCCCATGTATCGACAGCGAAACCCGTCAGTGCCGTACTGGTCGATGCCGTGCGGTCCGCCGCCGCCCGGTGTGGCCTGGAGGTCCATCGCGGCCTCACCTACGCCTGCGTCGAAGGGCCACGCCTGGGCACCCAGGCCGAGAGTCACTTCCTGCGCCAGTCTGGCTGCCACCTGGTCGGCATGACCAACGTGCCAGAAGTCTTCTTGGCCCGGGAGGCCCAGATGGCTTACGCGACGGTGGGCCTGGTGACCGACTATGACTGTTGGCTGGAGGATCCGTCGCAGCATGTCAATGTGGCTTCAATCTTCGAGCTCTACGGATCGACCTTGAAGAAGGCAGCCAAGGTGCTAGATGCATTGCTGTCACAAGCGCTGCCCGAACCAGATGCGGCCATTCGCTCTGCGCTGGGCAGTGCCATGCTCACCCCCGACACGGCATTGACGGAAGAACAGAAGCTGTGGCTGGACGTACTGCGCCGGTGAGGTCAAGGTGCGCATCTGCGACAACTCGCCCGCCACGGCGATTCGACTTGGACCACGATGGACGTCGTAGCGCATGGACTGTGGGCCGCGGTGATGTGTCGCTGGTGTGGTCGCCGTCAACCGATCAAGCGCAGCACTGCAACATGGACGATGGCCCTCGCCGTTGCGCCAGATCTGGTGCAACTCATGCCCATCGTGACCGCAGCTCTGACAACGCCGCAGGGCTGGTCGGCCATGCAAGCCTATTTCCATGCGCTGCCACGCTATGAACCGGTGTTGCCGCCGACGGTGGAACTCATTGCACATCACCTGCATTGCGTCATGCACAGCGCGCTGGTAGCCGCCTTGGTCACACTTTTGAGTTGGATGTTCTTGCGGCGTCTGTGGTTGCCCCTGTTGGGTTGGTGGATGCATATCGTGATGGATGTATTCACCCACTCGGCAGACTTTTATCCTTCCCCCGTGCTGTATCCGGTCACGCAGCAAGGGTTTGATGGGTGGGCCTGGAACGATCCTTGGCAGCTTGCTTTGAACTATGGATTGATCGCGATCTTATGGATCGTCACTCGAAGCGAAACGAAGCTGGCCACGCGCAGACCGACAGACAGTCATCACAACTGAAGATTTTTATGAACCAAGGCTTGGCAATCACATGAGCGCATACGATTTTGATTTCTTTGTCATTGGAGGTGGCAGCGGCGGCGTGCGGGCTGCACGCCTGGCTGCCCAGCGAGGGGTCCGTGTCGCCTTGGCAGAAGCGCAAGGAGTGGCCGGTCTTGGTGGCACCTGCGTCAACGTCGGCTGCATCCCCAAGAAGTTGTACAGCTACGCCGCTCACTACGCGCAGGCGGCTGTCGAGGCCCGGGGCTATGGCTGGCAATTCGAGACACCCACCCTCGACTGGGGTCTCCTCAAAGCCCGGCGTGCGCAGGAGATCGCACGCCTCAATGGTGTTTACGACCAACTGCTCCGCGGTGCAGGCGTGACCCTGCTCCATGGCCATGCGCAACTGCTCGATGCCCATACCGTGCGTCTGGCCCTCTTGAATGCCGACGGCTCTACCCACCACCAGACCTTGACCGCCGAACGTTTCCTGATCGCCACCGGCGGCTCCCCTGACGTACCCGATTTCCATGGACGCGAATTCGTCATCACCTCCAACGAGGTGTTCGATCTGGACCCTTTCCCGTCCCGCCTGGTGATCGTCGGCGGCGGCTACATTGCCTGTGAATTCGCCTCCATCTTCAATGGCCTGGGCAGCAAAGTAACCCAGCTGTACCGGGGTGCACAGGTGCTGCGGGGTTTTGACGACGAAGTCCGGCATTTCACCGCCGAGGAAATGCGCAAGCACGGCGTGGATTTGCGGCTGAACGCCGATGTGCTGCGCATCACCCGCGAAGCCGGTGGCCTGCAGGTACTGTTGAAAGATGGCGGCCATGTCATGGCAGATGCCGTGCTGTATGCCACCGGCCGTGTACCGAATGTGCGGGGACTGGGGCTGGAGGCTGCGGGCGTAGCCCAATCGGGTGAGGGTGCCATCGTGGTGGACGCTAACTACCGCACCAATTTACCGAATGTGTATGCCGTGGGCGATGTGACGGCCCGCGTGCAGTTGACGCCAGTAGCGCTGGGTGAATCCATGCAGTTGGTCGACCACTTGTTCGGCCCTGTCGCCGGAAAACTCCTGCGGCAGATGGATTACGCGCTGATTCCGACAGCGGTCTTCACGCACCCGAGTGTCGGCACCGTAGGCTTGACCGAGGCGCAGGCCCGGCAACAGTTCGGCGATGTCCTGGTGTTTCGTTCTGAGTTCCGCGCCTTGCGCCACACCCTGAGCGGCAGCACCGAGCGTACCTTGATGAAGCTGGTGGTCGATGCCGGCACAGATCGTGTGGTTGGCCTGCACATGGTCGGATCAGACGCAGGTGAGATCGTGCAGGGATTTGCCGTGGCCATGCGAGCTGGCGCCACCAAATCCGTATTCGACGGCACCTTGGGTATCCACCCGACAGTGGCCGAGGAGTTTGTGACGATGCGCGAGCCAGTTCGTTGACGGCTTGCGCAAGTCTTGTGGGGCATATGACCTAATGTGGACTCCAGGCTTTGCTCATCCGTGGGTATCTCGGCTGGTTTCGAGCACTGCATTTATCCACTGCGCATCAGCATGAGAGAGCGCGAGGGGACTGTGGTTTTTTAGGCCACGGAGCAACTGTTCAATGGCACTTGGTCGAGGTACTACTGGTCCCAGAAAGATCACTTTTTCGTCTGGCCCAGTCACTATCAGCGAGGGTAGTGACTCCAGCTCGACATCTTCCGTGGCAGGGTGCGCCTCAATGTCAACCCAACCTAAGCGCCACTCGGGTAGTGCGCGTGCCAGTTCCTCAAACGGATCTTTGAATTCCCTGCAGACACCACACCATTCGGCGCAGAGTACGACTACGGTTCCTGAGGTCATAGTTAGCTGCGAATGGGAGCTTACTTCTGGTGATAGTTCGAAAGAGTCGCGCACAACGGGGCACCGGGCCCCGTTGTCATTCATCAAAGAGCCATCTGAACCACTGGGAAGTCAATATCGGTCTCAGCGACATGATTCGTGTAGTTGGTCAGTACATTAAACGCAACATTTACCACGACCTCGAGCACAAGACCATCATCAATGCCTGCTGCGTGGGCAGTATTCAGATCGGCTTGACTCAGGTTGCCTTGCTGCTTCACCAGTTTAGATGCCAGGACCGCGATCGCATGGTCTTGCGGATTAGATGATTTGCCCGCTCGCGCGTCCCGGATCGCATCTTCAGAGAGCCCGGCGCCCTTGCCGATGAGCGTATGTGCCGACAGACAGTACTGGCACTGGTTAGCTTGTGCCACGGTGAGCGCAACGATCTCGCGTTGGCGCGCGTTCAGTTGACCTTTGGATAAGGCGTCGGCCAAGGCCAGGTAACCGTTGAGAGCGGCTGGTGCACGTGCCAGTGTGGCGAAAAGGTTAGGCACCATGCCGATTTTGGTCTTGACTGCTTGAAGCGTGGTCGCTGTGGTGGGGTCAGCGGCTTCAAGTGCCAGAGGTTGAATTCGAGCCATTTTTTTCTCCAGTGAGGGGTGGCGTGCGGAAAGTGCACGATTCACATCATCTGATACGATTAGTTAAAATAAATCTCATTTAACTTGCTGCTAGTATCATGGATCGACTAAGTTCCCTCTTCTCCCGCTTCACACCCAGGGCAGAGGTGTACTTCACAGGCAACCTCTGCGAAGCCGCGAGCTTCACGGGAGAAGGGGGGCACCTGCACTTGTTGAGTGCGGGTAGCATGGAGTTGCTCTTACAAGACGGTCGCAGGATCGCTGTAACCGGGCCTGCCGTGGTGTTTTTGCCCCAGCCCACCCCACACCAGATCCTTCCGGGATCTCAAGGGATTGATCTGGTCTGTGCGCGTGTACAACTCGGGCAAGGATCGCTGGATCCCTTGTTTCGATCGATTTCGGCCGTTCAGGTGATACCCGCTGAAAAAGCGAGCACCCTTGCACCAGCGTTGCATCTACTGTTTGAAGAAGCTGCACATCGTCGATGCGGCCATCGGGCAGCGCTCGATAACCTGGCGGGATACTTTCTCGTTGTGCTGCTTCGCTATCTCATGGAGAGTGACCAGGGGAAGGCTGGACTTTTGGGCGCTCTTGCAGATGGCCGTTTGGCCAGGGCCCTTGTCGCAATGCATGAGCGACCTGAGTTCAACTGGACCTTGGAAGGTCTGGCCGATGAGGCAGGGATGTCGCGGGCACGTTTCGCGCATCACTTTCGCGAAACGGTCGGCGTTCCGCCCCTGGAATACCTGACCGATTGGCGGCTGGCCCTGGCTCAAACACTTCTTGAGAAGCGGCGTCCCATCAAGTCCATTGCCGGTTCTGTCGGCTATCGGAGTCCGGCAGCGCTCACCCGCGCATTCACACGGCGGTTGGGGCAAGCACCGACTGACTGGATGGCGTCCCGCGCGATGGCTGACCCCGCCAAGGACGGCAGTTCGATGAATTCGGCTTGATCATCCGTCATGGCGACTGACCTGATTCCTTGGGGTCTCCTCGTTTTCAGTGCAATAAGTGACGGTACGAAAAGCTAGCACTGGCGCGGAGGTGGTGTTGGTAGATCGTTGATTTCATTGACTTTCCTGTTCACTTTCAAATCTGCGATTCGTGGCGTCAAACCGTGGTCGGTTTCATCCATTGGTGCCAGTTATCGATGCATTTGGCCGCGAAGGCAGGATTTGGTCAGCATAGCGGTCAACCGGGAAGCGAAACACACCCCGCAAGTTGATGCTCTCCAGCCTGGTGGGCGCAATCTTCCCGATCAGTTCCGGTGGAATGACCTGGCGGCGGTTCGACCAGCGATCCAGGACCGCCTGCATCTGTGAGGTATTCCACGCCATCACGATGTTGGCCATCAGGCTCAACGCATCGGCCACAGCCTGCATTTCATCGACACGTTTGGCCTGCGCCGGGCTGATCCGGCCGGTATAAATGGCGCGCTTGAGGGCGTTAACAGCCTCGCCCCGATTGAGCACCCGGCGCAACTCGTTCCTGAAAGCGTCCTTGACAAAGTAGTCAGCCAAAAACGCCGTACGCAGCAACCGCCCCAATTGCACGCCAGCCTCATAGATTGGATCGCCCTGGGCGGCAGAACCGAACCGCGCAAGAGCTGCCACCGCACTGGCATGTCCGCTCATGACCGAGGCTGCCAGGTGCACCAGACTATCCCAATGCTTTTCGATCAAAGCGACGTCGACATTGGCTTCGCACACCGCAGCGATTTCTGCGGGCACTTTGGTGCCGCGTGGCACAAAGAGGTGGCGCTGTTTGAGTTCCTTCAACCGCGGGCAAAGATCAAAACCAAGCAAACGGGCATGTGACATGGCAAAGTCGGTGTAGCCATGGGTATCCACAGCAAGCTGGCTGGTCTCCAGCTTTTCTTGGCGGATGACACCTTCAATGGCCACGCCCGCCTGGCGCTCATTGAGCACAAAGGGCTGCGCATGGAAGATGCCCCACCGGTCTTTTACATGGGAGTAGATTCCAATGGAAGGTGTGTTGCGCCGAGGATCAAGCCGGGCTTGCCACACCCGTTTGGTGGTCTCCATGCTCATCATGTCAGAAGATGCCAAATCGGACCGCCCCCAGGTGGCGGCAATCGGGTGTCGCTGCATGAATTCCAGCACAGCTTGGCAGGCCTGGCTCAGACGCCGTTCGTCCCGCGCCCAGCGCATGGCCTGGCGAATGCTGGTGGCAGACAATTGCGGAATCATGCGCGCGCATTCGACCGCAGTCAGACTGGTGCCGTGGGCCATGATGCCGGCATAGACCATCAGCAGCTCGTCGGTAGAGCGCGGCTCACGTCCGAGCATGATCCAGCTAAAGCGCACCTGGGCGTCAACGGCCAGAATCACTTCCGGCAATTGAACCTCACCGATGCGGTGATCCAAAGCCGCGCGCAGCTTGGTCACTTCTGGGTCTTCGTCCTCTGCGGGCAATGGCGACAAATGGAGTTCATCATCCACGCGCAGTACGCCACTGCGGGCTGCAGCGGCCACCGCATCGACACCGGCAGTTACTCTGGCCAGCAAAGGCTTCAAGAAAGTGGCAGCCTTGCTGGGTAACGATAGACGGGCATAGTGTTTCTTGGACTCTGCCTGCCAACGCTCGTCCGTGAAGAACAAGCGCGCACGACCCCGAAAGCTCAGGCTGTGCTCAATCCAGACCGAGCCATTGCGCACCGCGCGGCGCAGGGCAAACAGGGTGGCCACCTCCAACGCCTGAAACGCCCGTTCCCGGTCTGGGCTGGAGATCGAAACCTGCCAGATCATTCCCAGACTTGGTGCCACCACTTCAACTGGCAGCTTTCTGGATCCTTTGAGATATAAAGCTTGCAGCTTGGCAAGGTACTCGATGGCAGGATGCTCGCCGGTGGCCTGCCAGGGCAGCTTTGCAATGGCGACGAGCAACGACCGCACGGGGCGAATTCCATCAATCAATCCCTCGCGGACCAGGGAGGCCCTGCTCGGTGGTTTGCGTTTCTGGGTTTCGGTGATCAAGGCTTCAAGACGGGCACGCAACTCAGCATCTGGCACCGCACCTTGCGCGCTCAAGGCAACAAGTTCGCCGAGCAGCGTTTTGTACATTGCGGCCCAATTGACGGTAGCGGGGACATCGGCGGCAGCCTGACGCCACAGATCGGCGATCCGGCGCTGCACCATAAGGATCAACTGGTCTGTGGTGGTGAACAGGCAATACCGAAGAAAGCATGCGACCTCCACGGTGCGCGCTGGCTCTTTGATCTTGGCTCCGGCTGAGGGCGGCCTGGAGACAAGTCGGCGCGCGTAGCGGCGCAAGATGAGATCGGGGATGTCTGCCAGGTGCTTATGAACGTCCAGCGTGTAAAGCAGGTCGATGCGCTCCAGTACCTCGCTGATTTGGCGGGTTGAGTGTTTCGCCGGTGCAGCCCATAGCCAACTCTGCTGGGTTTGTCCATCTGGGCGCAGCTCTGAAACTGAGGCTCGCCAGCGATCAAGTGTTGCTGGATCAACGCTGGCGGCGATGGCGGTGCCTGTTTCAACTTCAAGCTGGGCAAGTGCCGCCGCAATCAGTGTCCGAATTGCCCGCTCGTGCACGATCACCAGCTTGTTCTTGTACAGCCATTGACGCGCCCGCACGAGTAGCTGATCGCGGTCGGCGCAGCGCGCCACTTCGTCGCGCAGTTCACGTACCAGTGAGCGGCGCTGGTGCTCGCTCATCCACTGGAATCCAAGGACCGTGCAGGCTACTTGTTGGTGATCGAATAGCGTGCGCCCGCGTTCATACATGGCTCTCAGCGAGGCGACTTCTGGTGCTGCAATGCCAAGCTCGTTGCCAAGGTGGCGCCACAAGGCTACTGGAATTACCCGAAAGGCACCGAGCAAACGCCCACTCATGCGCAGGAAACCAATATGGAGCGCCAGACCAAGCTTGTGGGAATCACCTCGGCGTGCATTGATTGCGTCGCGCTCGGCACCATCGAAGGTGAAAAATGCCTTCATCTCGAAGTCGCTGATATCGCGGGGGAGCCCACGCATCCCCAAAAACGTTGTGTGCCAACCCTGCATCGTGAACCTCAAAAGTGGGAGGCCACCATACCCGTTTACAAAGCGAACAGGAAAGTCAATGAAATCAACGGTCTACCCAGACCACCCCCGCGCCAGTGCTAGCTTTGCGTACCGTCACTTATTGCACTGAAAACGAGGAGACCCCAAAGATCCGAGTTGGGGCACGGTGAGAGGTGAACCTGTCAGGCCCATGACCACGGTGAGGGGGGCATTGATCTCCCGGACGAGCGCTTCGATGGTCTTGGGGTCGGAAGCCCCCGGCACAAAGAGGCAATCCGCACCCGCCTCTCGGTACGCATTGCATCGCTCGACGGCCTCTGCAAAAACATTGCTCGCACCAGTCAGGTAGACATCGGATCGGGCCGTCAGAACAAAAGGAACTCCCGACGCGTCCGCGGCGCGTCTTGCTGCCCGAACGCGCGCGACAGCGTGCTCTCTGTCGAACAGGGCTTGCGCAGGATTGCCGCTGTAGTCCTCGATGTTCGCGCCCACCACACCAGCACGAATCGCAGCCGCGATGGTTTCTCCAACCTCTTCAGGGCTCGCACCGTAGCCCGACTGGAGATCGGCGGAGACAGGAAGTGGACTTGCCGCAGCAATGGACCCCACGCGATCCAGCATGGTCTCCCTGCTCACAGCAGCTTCTTGATCAGGGAATCCCAGCGAGAAAGCCACGCCTGCACTCGTAGTGGCGATAGCGGGAAAGCCGCAGGACGCGAGCATCAGCGCACTACCAACGTCCCAAGCGTTGGGCATCAGAAAGATGGCCTCGGCAGTGTGCAATTGCTGGAACCGTAGACCCCGTTGGATTTGGCTCATTATGGCCATCCTAGTCGCCGAAGTTGGTGGCGGGTACTTCAGTCGGTATCGTGCGTATGGGCAATCTCGCCCAGACACCGCATCAACTTGTCGTAAAGCGTGCGCCCTGTTGTCGGGGGAGGTATGCCACACACCCATGTACTTCCTGCCGTTTTTGCGATTTGGTAGAGCGCCTCACTTTTCGACCATAACCAGCGCATGCACAGATTCGTCGGTGTCGAAAAACGGCTCACGTTGCTTGCGTGGTTGCTTTAGGCAGCGCGTTCGAATCTCCTCGGGACGATTCAAGACAGGTTTACCGGGCAAACGCTCCGCAACTCCTATGTGGCCGTGTCAACCGCGCGTTGTTCCGGATCTGTTCACCTACTCGCCAAAACGGAGTAGATAGCTACCCCCAGATTCTGAGAGTGAAGTGGTGCAAGGCGATGTCTTCAGCAAAGACGATTTGTACGAGGCATTAAGCAAGCACAGAGTGGGAATAGCGATCAATTCCAACGATCCTTCAACCCCGTCACCCGGTTGAACACCACTTTCCCGCCCACCCCGTGGTCCGCACGGTCGGCCACGAAGTAGCCGTGGCGCTCAAACTGGAATTTCTGGTCTGGCTTCGCTGCAGCCAGTGAAGGCTCCACAACCGCCGTCACCACCTTCAGGCTGTCGGGGTTCAGCGCGTCCAGGAAGTTCTTGCCGCCCGCGTCGGGTTGCGGGTCGGTGAACAGGCGGTCGTACAGGCGCACTTCGGCGCTCACCCCGTCGGCGTTGCCCACCCAGGTGATGGCGGCTTTGGCCTTGACGCTGTCGGCGCCGGGGGTGCCGCTCTTGGTGCCGGGGATGACCTTGGCGTGCACTTCGGTCACTTTGCCTTCGGCGTCTTTGGCGCAACCCGTGCATTCGATGACGTAGCCGCCTTTGAGGCGCACCACGTTGCCTGGGAACAGGCGCTTGTAGCCCTTGGGCGGCACTTCTTCAAAGTCTTCGCGTTCGATCCACACGTCCTTGCCGATCTTGAAGACGCGGTCAGGCGGCGGCGTCTGGCCTTCGGCAATGGTGCTGTGGGGCAGGGCGGGCTGGGTGCAGTCTTCGGTGTAGCCGTCAGAGCCGAACACTTCGGCCCAGTTGGTGAGCACCAGCTTGACGGGGTCAAGCACGGCCATGCCGCGGTGGGCCTTGTTTTCCAGGTCTTCGCGCAGGCAGCCGTCGAGCGTGCTGTAGTCGATCCAGGAGTCGCTCTTGGTCACGCCGATGCGTTCGGCAAACAGCTGGATGGCCTCGGGCGTGTAGCCGCGGCGGCGCAGGCCGACGATGGTGGGCATGCGCGGGTCGTCCCAGCCGCTGACTTTCTTCTCGTTCACCAGCTGCGCCAGCTTGCGCTTGCTGGTGATCACGTAGGTCAGGTTCAGGCGCGCAAATTCGTACTGCCGCGGCGGTGGGGCCTTGAGCAGGCCGCCTTCGCACAAACGCTCCAGCAACCAGTCGTAGAACGGGCGCTGGTCTTCAAATTCCAGCGTGGCGATGCTGTGGGTGATCTGCTCCAGCGCGTCCTCGATGGGGTGCGCGAAGGTGTACATGGGGTAGATGCACCAGGCGTCGCCCGTGTTGTGGTGCGTGGCGCGGCGGATGCGGTAGATGGCCGGGTCGCGCAGGTTGATGTTGGGCGAGGCCATGTCGATCTTGGCGCGCAGCACGGCGGCGCCGTCGGCCAGTTTGCCGTCGCGCATCTCGCGGAAGCGGGCCAGGTTCTCTTCCGGGCTGCGGCTGCGGAAGGGGCTGTCCACGCCGGGCTTGCCGAAGTCGCCGCGGTTGATGCGCATGTCTTCGGCTGTCTGCTCGTCCACATAGGCGTGGCCGGCGGTGATAAGGTATTCGGCCGCGCGGTACATGAAGTCGAAGTAGTTCGACGCGTAGTACAGGTGGCTTTCCTGCTTGCCGTTGAAGTTGGATTCCCAGTTGAAACCCAGCCACTGCACCGCGTCGAGGATGGAGTCCACGTACTCCTTTTCTTCCTTCTCGGGGTTGGTGTCGTCAAAGCGCATGTGGCAGACGCCGCCGTAGTCGCGCGCCAGGCCGAAGTTCAGGCAGATGCTCTTGGCGTGGCCCACGTGCAGGTAGCCGTTGGGTTCGGGCGGGAAGCGGGTGCGGATCTTGGCCGGGTCGGGCTGGCCGGCGTCGTGGAAGGCGGCATCACCCGGGCCGCCGCCCCATTGGCGCTGGGCGTAGGTGCCGGTGGCGAGGTCTTTTTCAATGACCTGGCGCAGGAAGTTTGACGTCCTGAGCGCCTGGCCCTCAATTTCTGCGGGAGCTTGGTGGTGTCGAGAGATGCTGGACGAAAGGGACGGGGGGGGCATGCAGTCATTCTAAGGAGAGGCGGAAGCTCCAATATAATCAAGGTCTAACCCACAACAGGTGTCACGCGCTTGAACCAAAGCACTCCCTTGCCGAACGCCTCTCTGCTGAACCAGCTGTTACGGTTCACCCCCACGGCGCGCATGTTTTTCTCGGGAAATCTCTGTACCCTGACGCAGGGATCCGAGGCTGACGGCCTCAAGCAGGGGACGATGCACCTGCTGAGTCGCGGCGAGCTGCAACTGACGCGCAAGGGCTTTGCGCCGCTGAACGTGCGGGCGCCCAGCGTGCTGTTGCTTCCCCGCGCGTTGGAGCACTGGGTTCAGGGCTCAGGGCCGCAGGGGGTGGACCTGATGTGCGCCACCCTCAGTGAATTGGCGCCGCCGCTGGACATGATCTTGCCGGACGTCACGGTGATTGACTTGACCGCCACGTCATCGCTGCAGCGACCGGTAGAGCTGCTGTTCGAGGAGGCCGAGGCACGTGCTTTTGGTTATCGGGCAGCGATCGACCGCCTGCTGCAATACACCTTCGTGGTGCTTGTGCGTCACCTGATTGATCGGCAACTGCTGTCCGGCGGTGTGCTGGAGGCCATGGTCGACAGCCGTCTGGGTGTGGTGCTGTCCATGCTGCACGAATCGCCAGAGCACGACTGGACGCTTGACAGCATGGCGGAGCTGGCGCACCTGTCCCGGTCTGCCTTTGCCCTGCGCTTTGTCCAGGTGGTGGGCATACCGCCGTTGACCTACTTGACCCACTGGCGCATGGCGGTTGCCCGCAACCTACTCGCGCAAGGGCAGGCAGTGAAGGCGGTGGCCTCTCAGGTGGGCTACGGTAATGCCACCGCATTCGCGCGAGCGTTTCAACGGGCCTCGGGGCAATCGCCCAGCGCTTGGCAGATGGAGCATCTGAGTCAGCCGTAGGTCCATCGCGCCCTGGTTCTGGACGATCGGTGGCGTGATGCGGACGCCGAATGCCGTTGTGCTGTGCCGAACGGACCCGACTTCAGGTTCAATGCCTTGAGGCAGAACTTTGAAGGAGATCACGATGAACCCGAGCGAAAAAGCAGTCCTGGCCGGCGGTTGTTTCTGGGGCATGCAGGACCTGGTGCGCAAGCTGCCTGGCGTGTTGCGCACCCGTGTGGGCTACAGCGGCGGCGATGTGCCCAACGCCACCTACCGCAACCACGGCACCCACGCCGAGGCGTTGGAGGTGGAGTTCGACCCCACGCAGACGAGCTTTCGCGACCTGCTGGAGTTCTTCTTCCAGATCCACGATCCGAGCACCCCGGGGCGCCAGGGCAATGACCGCGGCAGTTCCTACCGGTCGGCCATTTTCTACACCTCGGACGAGCAGCTGGCCACGGCGCAGCAGACCATTGCCGATGTGAATGCCTCGGGTTTGTGGCCGGGCAAGGTGGTCACCGAGCTCGCGCCCGCGGGGCCGTTCTGGGAGGCCGAGCCCGAGCATCAGGACTACCTGGTCAAGCACCCCAACGGCTACACCTGCCACTACCCCCGTGCGGGCTGGAAGCTGCCGCGACGCGAGATCGGCTGACGGCCAACGCTCAAGAACGGTGGGGGTCGGCGCGCCAGTGGGCGGGCCGACCCGGTGTGTCTGTTTTTTTCCTGAGGAGATGGTGATGCAATCCCGGTGCATTCAACAGGCGCCCGAGCTGCGGGTGCCGTGGTGGATCGACGGCGAAGGGCGCAGCATGGCACCGCTGAAGCTGTCCGATCTGGGCGACGGGTTCAAAGTGATCTTCTGCTTCCAGCACTGGTGTCCGGGCTGCCACAGCCATGGCTTTCCGACCCTGCAGAAGCTGATCAAGGCGTTGGGCGATCGCGGCTTCGCGTTTGCCGCGGTGCAGACCGTGTTCGAGGGCGCCGAGTCCAACACCTTCGAGCGCCTGCGCGAGACGCAGTTGCGCTACGGCTTGAACATTCCGTTCGGACACGACCCTGCGATCGGACGCGCGTCGTCGCTCGTGGCGGACTACGGGACGCGCGGCACGCCGTGGTTTTTGGTGATCGATCCGCTGGACGAGGTGCTCTACAGCGACTTCGAGCTCGACGAGCGGCAGCTGATCGGGGCGTTCGGCGCTTCGAACGATGGTCTCAAGGCGGCCTGAAGTCATGCGTGCGTCCACACCAAAGGCCGTGTCGGAGCCGAAGACGCCGGGGACGGGCCCGGCGTTTCGGCTGCCGTTTGACAACAGCTTCTTCCGGGACATGCAGGGGTTCTATGTGCCTTGGAAGCCCGAGCCGTCCCCGGCCCCGGCCTGGGTGCAGTTCAACGACGCCCTGGCGCTGGAGCTGGGGCTGGAGCCGGCGACGCTGAAGTCTGCGACCGGTCTGGCGTGGCTGTCCGGCGTGGAAATGCCGGCTGAGGCGGCGCCGCTGGCGCAGGCCTACGCGGGACACCAGTTCGGCCAGTTCTCGCCACACTTGGGGGATGGCCGCGCCTTGCTGCTCGGGGAACTCATCGACACGGCAGGACAGCGTCGGGACCTGGCCCTCAAGGGGTCGGGCCGTACGCCGTTTTCGCGCCGTGGCGATGGCAAGGCGGCACTGGGCCCGGCGCTGCGCGAGTACCTCATGGGCGAGGCCATGCACGCGTTGGGCATTCCCACGACGCGTGCGCTGGCGGTGATCCGGACCGGTGAGCGGGTGAACCGCGAGGGCTCGCCCCCCGGGGCGATCTTGGTGCGCGTGGCGGCCAGCCACTTGCGGGTGGGCACTTTTGAGTTCTTCGCGGCGCGGGAGGAGGAGGTGATGCTTCGGCGGCTGCTCGACTATGCCGTGGCGCGGCATGACCCCGCCCTCGCCAAGCTTTCCGACAAGCCCATTCCGATGCTGGAGGCCGTCTGTGAGCGGCAGGCGCAGCTGATTGCACGCTGGATGGGCGTGGGCTTCATCCACGGGGTGATGAACACCGACAACATGAGCATTTCGGGCGAGACCATCGACTATGGTCCGTGTGCGTTCATGGAGGGTTTCGATCCGGCCACGGTGTTCAGCTCGATCGACCGTCAGGGGCGATATGCCTACGGCCAGCAGCCGGCCATGGCGCGCTGGCGCCAGCGCATGGCCCGGGAGGGAAGGACCTTGCAGGACTGCGCCGCAACGGCGTGGTCGGTCAATCCCTTCGTGATCCCGCGCAATCACCAGGTGGAGGCGGCGCTGTCGAGTGCCGTGGACGAGGCCGACCTCGGTCCGTTCGAGCGCCTGCTGGCGGTGCTGGGGCGGCCGTACGAGACGGTGGAGTCCGCGCGGCCATTCACGCTGCCGGCCTCGCCCGAAGTGGCCGCAGCCCACCGCACCTTCTGCGGCACCTGATTGGGGTACCCAACGATTTCTGAAAGGAGACTTCGCATGACCACAACGAAACAGGAACCCGGTGTCCTTGGCGAAGCGGCCGCTCCCCTGGGTGTGACCCGGTGGGTGGACGCGTCGGGCCAGGCGCTGGAACACTTCGACCTGGACCGCATGCCCGGCCGGTTCAAGCTCATCTTCTGTTTTCAGGACGCCTGCCCGGGGTGCCATGCGACCGGCTTTCCGGCGCTTGCCCGGGTGGTCGACGCGTTTCGGGGGAGCGACTTCGTCGGGTTCGCCGCAGTCCAGACCGTGTTCGAGGACTTCGGTTCGAACACCTGGGAGCGCATGCTGGCCAATCACTCCCGCTACGCGCTGGGCATTCCCTTCGGGCACGACGCCGGTGACGAACAGGACGGCGCGGGTTCGGAGCTGATGCGCCGCTACCGCAACGGCGGCACACCCTGGTTCATCCTGATCGATCCCGATGGCAGAGTGGTCTACAACCATTTCCGAATCGACGCCGACAAGCTCGTCACCTTTCTCAAGCGGCTGGAAAACGAACCGGCGGCACCGGAGCCTGGGCCCGACATGTTGACTTGGAAAGGAGTGATTCAACTGGTGGAAACGGGCAACCCGACGCCACCGCGCCGAGTTGAGCGCAGCGAAGCCGAGTGGGCCCAACAGCTGACGCCCGAGCAGTTCCGAATCACGCGGCTCAAGGGCACCGAACGGGCGCACAGCTCCTCGATGTGTACGCTGTTTTCGCCCGGGATCTACCGGTGCGTGTGCTGCGGCACTGAACTATTCGATGCGTCGACCAAATATGACAGCCGCAGCGGCTGGCCCAGCTTCACGCAGGCCATTGCCCCGGGTCTGGTGGGCTATCACGGAGACAACAGCCACGGCATGGTGCGGGTGGAGACGACGTGCAACGTCTGCGACGCCCACCTGGGTCACGTGTTTCCCGACGGACCCAAGCCCAGCGGTCTGCGCTACTGCATCAACGCCCTGGCACTGGAGAAAGCATGAGCAGCGAAAAGGTAGGCTTCGCTGGCAGCAGCCAGGGTCTGCTGGTGGGTGTCTTGGAACGCCCGGACCATGCACCGTTACAAGCCCTGGCGGTGTTTGCCCACTGCTTTACCTGCGGAAAGAACTCTCTCGCCGCGACCCGCATCAGCCGGGCGCTGGCTCAGCAGGGCATCGCCACGCTGCGCTTTGATTTCACCGGTCTGGGCGAGAGCGAAGGCGACTTCGGGCGCGGTGGCTTTTCGTCCAGCGTGGCGGACATTGTGGCGGCGGTGCACTGGATGCAGAGCACGATCGGCATGCCTGCACTGTTGGTCGGACACAGCCTGGGGGGGACGGCGGCCATCGCGGCGGCTGCCCGCCTCGACGGCATACGGGCGGTTTGCACGCTGGGCGCACCCGCGACGGCCGACCATGTGCTTCGTCACTTCGGTCCGACCAAGTCCGAAGAGGATGGGCAGATCCAGGTCGACCTGGGCGGCCGGGCGTTCAGGATCGCGCCGGCCTTCATTGAAGAGCTCCAGGCCCAAGCCCACGAGAACCCGGTCAAGGGGCTTCGCGCGGCCTTGCTGGTTATGCACGCGCCAAGTGACGCGGTGGTGGACATCGGCGAGGCACAGGACCTGTTCAAGGCGGCCAGACATCCTAAGAGTTTCATCAGCCTGGACGATGCGGACCATCTGCTCACGCGCCCGGCCGATGCGCAGTATGCGGCTGACCTGATTGGCGCCTGGGCCTCGCGGTTTCTGCCGATGCGAGCCGAGCGAAACGATGCGCCGTCGGACCTTCGTGCGGGCGAGGTGTGGGTGGGGGAGCACGATCACGCCTTCTGGCGATCGATGCGAGCAGGTCCGCACCACCTCGACGCCGATGAGCCCAAGGAAGTGGGTGGTGGCGAACGCGGGCCCGATCCTTATGAACTTCTGCTGATGTCGCTGGGCGCCTGCACGTCCATGACATTGCGCCAGTACGCCAAGCGAAAAGGCTATGCGCTCAAGGATGTCCAGGTCAGGTTGCGTCATGAGCGCGCGCACGCGACCGATTGCCAGGAGTGCGGGGATCGCTCGGGACAGGTTGACCACGTCACGCGGCAGCTCCTGCTGAGCGGACCGTTGAGTGAAAGCCAGCGACAGGACCTGTTGCGCATCGCCGATCGTTGCCCCGTGCATCGAACGCTGGAGAACCATCCGGTGATCACCACCACACTGATTCGGGACTGATCCCAACCACACACAAACGAAGGAGACGGAGCATGAGAGCCATCTGGAAAGGCACCACCATCGCTGAGAGCGATGACATCGTGGAAGTTGAAGGCAACGCCTATTTCCCACACGACGCGTTGCGCCCGGAACATTTCAAACCAAGCGATACGCACACCACCTGTCCATGGAAGGGGCGGGCCAGCTACTACGACGTCGTGGTCGGCGAAGACGTGAACGCTGACGCGGCGTGGTACTACCCGTCGCCCAAGGCTGGTGCGGAGGCGGTGACCGGCAGGGTGGCGTTCTGGCGCGGTGTCGAGGTGCGGCCATGAGCGGGGAACAGAGGTTCGACGCGATCGTGATCGGAGCCGGTCAGGCCGGTCCCTTTCTGGGCGCGACACTCGTTGCCCGGGGTATGAAGGTGGCGCTCATCGAGGAGCGTGACCTGGGTGGTACCTGTGTCAATCGGGGCTGCACCCCAACCAAGACCCTACGCAAGTCGGCTCGTGTGGCTCACATGGCGCGCCGGGCCAGCGAATTCGGTGTGCAAACCGGGTCGGTCCAGGTCAACTTCAGGGCAGCGATGGAGCGCATGCAACGCCGGGTGGAGGAGGCTCGCTCTGGCCTGCAGGCCTGGCTGGGCCAGTTGGAAGGACTCACCATCATCAAGGCGCGCGGTCGCCTGGCGGGCCGTGAAGGCGAACAGTTCGTGGTGCTGGCCGGCGAGCATCAGCTGGTGGCGCCCAAGGTGGTGCTGAACACCGGCACACGTCCCTTTGTTCCGCCGGTGCCTGGGCTGGACGAGCTGCCGTTCCTGGACAACGAACGGCTGTTGGCGCTGCGTGAATTACCGTCCAGGCTGGTGATCATCGGCGGTGGATACATCAGCCTGGAGATGGCTCAGATCTTTCGGCGGCTGGGAAGTGAGGTTGCCATTCTGGAAACAGGGCCCCGCCTCACGGCCCGCGAGGACGAGGACATTGCAGCCGCTGTGACCGGAATGCTGACAGCGGAAGGCATCGAAGTGAACACCGGCGTGCGCATTGAGCGGGTCGGCAAGGCGGACAACGACGCTGGCGTGCGGGTGCAGTTGGCTGGTGGCCGCAGCGTGGATGGCAGCCACCTGCTGGTGGCCACCGGGCGAATACCGAACACCGACTGTCTGGGCCTGGAAACGGTGGGCCTGGAGGTCAGTGCGCGAGGCTACCTGGTCACCAACGACCGGCTCGAAACCGCGGTTCCCGGCATCTGGGCGCTGGGTGACATCAATCAGCGCGGGGCCTTTACCCACACCAGCTACCACGATCAGGACATCGTGGCGGAGAACCTGGCCGGAGGGCAACGCAGCGCCGCCGCGCGCGTCGGCATTTATGCCATGTTTACCGATCCTCCGCTGGCCCACGTCGGTCTTTATGAGGCCGACGCGCGAAAACTCGTGACCGAAGGGCGACGCATTTCCCAGGCGGTTCACGCCATGAAGGACGTCAGTCGCGCGAAGGAAGAAGGCGAAACCGTGGGCAAGATCAAGCTCCTCATCGATGAGGACAGTGGTCATTTCCTCGGAGCGACCATGCTCGGGATCCAGTCGGACGAGATCATTCAGGCGATCGGTCTGGTGATGGCCAGTGGCGGCACCTGGAAGTTGGTCCGGGATGCATTGCCCGTTCACCCGACGGTCACCGAGTTCCTGCCCACCATCATTGATCGACGCAAGCCCTTGACCGCAAGTTCTGGGTGAGCCGGAGGACCCACACCATGCCCATCAACCGCTCATTCAGCGGCCGCAATCGCGATGTCCACAACCACGGCGGTCGACTTCCGCCAGGACAGTCCCTGACGGAAGGTTTTCCCGTGCTGACTGCGGGCCCCACCCCAAAAGCCTTGGCGCTTGGCGATTGGCGCTTGACCTTGAAGGTCGGTGTGCGGCCGGTTCGCGTTTGGACCTGGAGCGAATTCCAGGCCCTGCCCCAGACCGAGCAGGTGGTCGATATCCATTGCGTTACCACCTGGTCGAAATTCGACACCCGCTGGCGCGGTGTGACGTTGGACACCTTGTTGCAGGCGGCCGGACTGGAAGCGCCCACGCCTTGGGTGTTGGCGCATTCTCAGGACGGCTACTCCACCAACGTGCCGTTGGCCGATCTGACACAAGGGCGCGCAATGATCGCAACGCACTACGACGACCGACCGCTCGCGCCCGAGCACGGGGGACCGGCACGCCTGTTGGTGCCGCATCTCTACTTCTGGAAGTCGGCCAAGTGGGTCAATGCGCTGCAGTTCAACGAGCGCGACGAGGCCGGGTTCTGGGAACTGCGGGGCTATCACATGCGAGGCGACCCTTTCAAGGAAGAGCGCTATGGATGAGGCTGTTGGTCAACACCGGCTGAGCTGGCAGACCGCACGCATCGATGCGTTGCAGGCACTGACTCCACGCGTCATGCGGGTGGTGCTGCGTCCTGACAGATGGGTTCGCCCGAGGCCGGGCCAGCATTTGGATGTCCGACTGACAGCGGAAGACGGCTATCAGGCACAACGGAGCTATTCACTCCTCTCACCTCCTCAACGTACCGGGCTCTATGAGCTTGGCATTGAGCGTTTGGACGATGGCGAAGTATCCACCTGGTTTCACGACAAGGCCCAGCACGGCGAAACGATTGAAGTCCTCGGACCGGTTGGAGGTCATTTTGTGCTTGACGAGTCGAACACACGACCAGCCTTGCTGATTGGGGGAGGATCTGGCGTCGTTCCCCTTTTGTCCATGGCAGCGCAACGCGTGGGTGCATACAGCCAAGCGCATACAACGCTGTTGGTTGCCGCACGCCATCTTGACGAAGTGTTGCTCTGGCCCACCCTGCAGCGATGGGAAGCGTTTACGCCGCGGTTTCGCAGCCGACTGGCGCTCTCGCGGGATACCTGTGCCCCGCGCGCACAGGACCACGTTGGCCGCATTGATGGAGCCGATGTTGCTTGGGCATTGCAGCAATTGGGTGATGTGGCGACCGAATCTGCGCAGGTTTTCATCTGCGGGCGTAATGACTTTGTCGAGTCCATCGTTCATATGGTCACCGGGCTAAATGTGCCCGAGGTCTCCATCCGCACCGAGCGCTTCGGAAGTTGACTCTCTTTTTTCTCATCTGCCGTGACACCTGAAGACATCCGCCTAACCCGATACGTCTCTGTCCGTTCGCGCAGCGAACGTCTGTGTGCCCCTCTGAGTGCCGAGGACCATGTTCCCCAACCGGTTTCCGACGTCAGTCCGCCGAAGTGGCACTTGGCCCACACCACGTGGTTCTTCGAGACTTTTGTCCTCGCGAAACAACAGCCGGACTATCGACTGTTCCATCCTCTGTATGGCTACCTGTTCAACAGCTACTACGAATCGGAGGGCGCTCACCTGGCACGCCCGCAGCGAGGGAGCTTGAGTCGCCCGACGGTGGCTGAGGTGATGGCGTATCGCGCGCATGTGGACGAGTCCATGCGCCGTATGCTGAAGGAACCACTGGAGCCCGCGGTCGCGGCCTTGGTAGAGCTGGGCATGCAGCATGAACAACAGCATCAGGAGTTGCTGATCACAGACATCAAGTACATCCTGGGCCACAACCCATTGCATCCGGCGTATGACCCTCTGGGCATCGGTCCCCAAGATGTGACGGCCGAACATGATGGAACCTGCCCACCACTGGACGATTGGCTTAGCGTCGAAGGGCAGACGATTCGCATGGGCCACCAGGGGCCAGGGTTCGCCTTCGACAACGAGTCGCCATCGCATTTGGCGCTCATTCAAGGAGTAGACATCCGTGTGGCGCTAGTCACCAATGATGAATACCTTCAGTTCATGCGCGACGGAGGATATCAGCGCCATTCGCTCTGGCATGCGGAAGGCTGGGACTGGGTGCAAACGCTTAAATTCCGTGCGCCGATGTACTGGCAGCCCGACCCTAACCAGCCTGACGGATGGGGTCATTACACGCTCCAGGGGGTGATGCCGCTGACCAGTCAGGCACCAGTCACGCATGTCAGTTACTACGAGGCACACGCTTTCTGCGATTGGGCGGGGTGGCGATTGCCCACCGAGTTCGAGTGGGAAGCAGCGGCAAGCCGGTTCGACTGGGGGCGTCGATGGGAATGGACGCGCAGTGCCTATCAGCCCTATCCCGGTTTTGCCCGCAGCGAGGGCGCAGTGGGCGAATACAACGGGAAGTTCATGGTGAACCAGCAGGTCTTGCGCGGAGCGTCCTGGGCCACATCGCCGGGCCACGCCCGTTTGACATACCGGAACTTCTTTCACGCTCCGTTGCGTTGGCAGTTCACGGGCATCCGTCCTGTTCGCTCGCGGGAGTCCGCATGACTGATCGGGACAGACTGACGGAGCATGTTCTGCAAGGGTTGACGCGACCACAGAAGGCGCTCTCATCCGCTTGGTTCTACGACGATGAGGGCTCGCGCCTGTTTCAGCAGATCATGGCGCTGCCCGAGTACTACCTCACACGCCTTGAGCACGAGCTGCTGCGCTCACGCGCGGATGAGCTTTCCCGGTGGATAGATCCTCGGTGCAGCCCGATCGATCTGATTGAACTGGGCAGCGGCGACGGGGCCAAAACGCTGTCGCTGTGCCAGGCACTGGCGCAACGTGAAGTGGATTGCATCTACAGGCCTATGGATGTGTCCGCACACGCCCTAGCGGATCTGAGCCGCCGCTTTGACACGTACCTCCCCCGCATGGCCATCGAACCGGTGCTGGGAGACTATTTCGAGCATTGGCCTCAGATTGCCGAAGGGCGACGCCAGGTTGCAATGTTGCTGGGCAGCAATCTGGGCAACCTCGACGAACACGGTGCCGTCAAGCTGCTGCAGCGGGTGCATTCGCATTTGCGCCCGGGTGACCTTGTGCTGCTTGGTCTGGATCTGGTCAAGGACCCGGCCATGTTGCGCGCAGCATACGACGATTCACAGGGCGTGACCGCTGCGTTCAATTTGAATCTGCTGACGCGGTTGAATCGCGAGTTGGGCATGGACTTCGATCTGACGAAATTTCGGCACTACGCCAGCTACTGTCCGCTGGAACACGTGGCCAGAAGCTTTCTGGTGAGCCAAGTTGACCAGGTGGTCCACAGCAGAACCCTTGACCGAGGGTTTGTATTCCATGCCGGGGAGACCATCTATACAGAGCAATCCCAGAAATACTCCCTGGCTTCAATCGAACACCTCGCACGCCGAAGCGGGTTTGACAACACCTGCACCCTGACCGACCCCCGAGGCTGGTACGCCATCACCGTCTGGCACCGGCTACCGTTCACCCCAACGCAACAAACGTCGACCTGAAAAAGGAGTCCTAATGAGCAACAAGACCCATCTGCGCCAGACCATGCTGGACCTTGCCGAAGGGCGCCTGCGGTTTGCTGAACAGACCTATGCGCAATACCTGGTCGGTGCGGCGGGCCGCGGAGATGAACCCAGTGAAAGCGATGCGGCGTCGCGGGCCGTCAACAATGCCGCTCTGGCGCAGGCGTTCGAATGCCCCATTCACGATCATCAGGAGGCCCTGGAAGTCTTACGTCAGATCGATTTCGGTCCCCGGGATTCGGTGGAGACAGGCGCCGTGGTTCGCATCGACGGGCGTTGGTTCGTGATTGCGGTTGCTAGCGATGCCTTCCAGTGCGACGGCAACACCTACATGGGAATTTCCACCCAGGCGCCCATCTACGCAGCGATCGCAGATGCCCGAGCCGGTGATGTTGTCAGCTTCCGGCAACGCGAACTGCACATAGAGGAAGTCTTGTGATGCACCTCATTCGAGTCTGAACGATGGGCGGCACGCTGCGCGACTTGGTCCGGCGCTTTCATGGCACAGGTCGACTTGGTGCCATCGTTCTGCGCCCAGATCGCCTCAAGGACGCTGTGTCCGTGCAGGAGGCCAGGGCCGAACCGGGTCTCGGGCTGATTGGCGATCACCGCTCCCTGCGGCTTCGTCAGTCGGATGCGCAACGCCATCGCGAGCTGAGTCTGATCCAGGCTGAGCACCTCAGCTTGCTCGGGGTCTGGACGGGGCAAGCCCCAATTGCCCCGGAGCGTTTGCGGCGCAACCTCGTGATCTCGGGGATCAACATCGCCGCGATGCATTCACCTTTCCGGGAAGAGCGCTTTGTCTGGCGAATTGGCGGTTCGGTCCGCATTGAAATCACGGGGCCATGTCCTCCTTGTTCACGCATGGAGGACGAGCTCGGTGAAGGCGGTTACGCCGCGCTGCGTGGTCACGGGGGCGCCACGGCACGGATCGTCGTAGGTGGCGTGCTACGGGTTGGAGATACCGTTAACCTTGACGTTGAATCCACCGTGGGCTGAGAGCCATGATCGAAGCAGAGCGTACGCCTGGGTTCCTCCATCTTCTCCAGATGACCGGCGGTGCGTCGTGGTTGCACATGTGCATCCACCACCGCGAGACGGAAGGTTTTCTCTCGAGCGCGACCGGCCTGGACAAGCTGATCGCCGCAGCGATGGTCTCTGAAGATACCCGGTCGCACGGGCAGGGTGTGATGGTTCTGCTCAAAGCGATGCATCTGAGAGCTGATGGAGTGGGGCATCCAGAGGACATGGTGTCCATGCGAATCTGGATTGATGAGCGTCGGGTTATCACGACCCGCGAGGAGGATGTGGATCCCATCCTCGAACTTGCAGAAGACATCTCTCAGGGGCGCGGCCCTGCAACGCCAGGTGACTTCCTTTGCGATCTCATCGAAGAGCACCTCGCGGAAGTTTCCGAGCAGGTCGAGATGCTGGAGGATGGGGTGGATCTGATCGGCGGCCTTCTGGTTCAGCACCAGACGGAAGCGGCATGCCCGAGCATGGCCAATACCCAGACCGCGATCTCTGGCTTTCTTCGTCATCTTGGCCCCCAGCGAGCCGTTCTTCAAACGTTGACAACTCTCGTCGTCCCGCCGCTGAATATAAATCACCGAGGCCGACTGGAGGAGCACCTGAACCAGCTGTTGCGGTTGCTCGAAACGCTGGAGAATTTGCGTGACCGTATCGATATCCTCAGTGACCAGGCAAACCGCATTCAGGAGCGACAGCTGAATCAAAGCTCTTATTTTTTTGCCGTGGTATCCACAATCTTCTTGCCCTTGAACTTTGTCACTGGCCTGTTTGGCGCCAATCTTCTGGGACTGCCGTTCGCAGATGCCACCAATGGCTTCTGGGTGTTGGTAGGTCTTTGCTTACTAATGAGTGTTGGGTTGGTAGCGGTCTTTCGCTGGTTCAAATGGCTTTAGTAGACGGTTTGTGGACTGTTTGAGATGTATCTTCGGAGCCGTCCATCAAGGACGGGTGCGCTGTTAGGAAAAACGATACGTGCCTGTTGATTCATCAGCACAACTGAGCCAGTGATCACGTCGAATACTGAGCCACTGGGTTGATGGATGTTCTGGCTACTCGGTTGTGGATAAGTCTATCGGGTCTGCTGCTTTTCGATCTCCTTTCTGAGCTTTTGCACGTGGCTTGGACGGTGCCGCGCCAGCGGCACTGGAGTGCTTGAATCGCCAGCTCTCATTGCCTGTCTCCACGATGTGGCAGTGGTGCGTGAGGCGGTCGAGCAAGGCGGTTGTCATCTTGGCGTCGCCGAAGACGCTGCTCCATTCCGAGAAGGTGAGGTTGGTGGTGATCACCACGCTCGTTCGCTCGTAGAGCTTGGAGAGCAGGTGGAACAGCATCGCACCGCCCGACTGCGTGAACGGCAGGTAGCCCAGTTCATCCAGGATCACCAGATCGACGTACATCAGCCGGTGTGCCAACTGCCCGGACTTGTTGGGGTCTCCTCGTTTTCAGTGCAATAAGTGACGGTACGAAAAGCTAGCACTGGCGCGGAGGTGGTGTTGGTAGATCGTTGATTTCATTGACTTTCCTGTTCACTTTCAAATCTGCGATTCGTGGCGTCAAACCGTGGTCGGTTTCATCCATTGGTGCCAGTTATCGATGCATTTGGCCGCGAAGGCAGGATTTGGTCAGCATAGCGGTCAACCGGGAAGCGAAACACACCCCGCAAGTTGATGCTCTCCAGCCTGGTGGGCGCAATCTTCCCGATCAGTTCCGGTGGAATGACCTGGCGGCGGTTCGACCAGCGATCCAGGACCGCCTGCATCTGTGAGGTATTCCACGCCATCACGATGTTGGCCATCAGGCTCAACGCATCGGCCACAGCCTGCATTTCATCGACACGTTTGGCCTGCGCCGGGCTGATCCGGCCGGTATAAATGGCGCGCTTGAGGGCGTTAACAGCCTCGCCCCGATTGAGCACCCGGCGCAACTCGTTCCTGAAAGCGTCCTTGACAAAGTAGTCAGCCAAAAACGCCGTACGCAGCAACCGCCCCAATTGCACGCCAGCCTCATAGATTGGATCGCCCTGGGCGGCAGAACCGAACCGCGCAAGAGCTGCCACCGCACTGGCATGTCCGCTCATGACCGAGGCTGCCAGGTGCACCAGACTATCCCAATGCTTTTCGATCAAAGCGACGTCGACATTGGCTTCGCACACCGCAGCGATTTCTGCGGGCACTTTGGTGCCGCGTGGCACAAAGAGGTGGCGCTGTTTGAGTTCCTTCAACCGCGGGCAAAGATCAAAACCAAGCAAACGGGCATGTGACATGGCAAAGTCGGTGTAGCCATGGGTATCCACAGCAAGCTGGCTGGTCTCCAGCTTTTCTTGGCGGATGACACCTTCAATGGCCACGCCCGCCTGGCGCTCATTGAGCACAAAGGGCTGCGCATGGAAGATGCCCCACCGGTCTTTTACATGGGAGTAGATTCCAATGGAAGGTGTGTTGCGCCGAGGATCAAGCCGGGCTTGCCACACCCGTTTGGTGGTCTCCATGCTCATCATGTCAGAAGATGCCAAATCGGACCGCCCCCAGGTGGCGGCAATCGGGTGTCGCTGCATGAATTCCAGCACAGCTTGGCAGGCCTGGCTCAGACGCCGTTCGTCCCGCGCCCAGCGCATGGCCTGGCGAATGCTGGTGGCAGACAATTGCGGAATCATGCGCGCGCATTCGACCGCAGTCAGACTGGTGCCGTGGGCCATGATGCCGGCATAGACCATCAGCAGCTCGTCGGTAGAGCGCGGCTCACGTCCGAGCATGATCCAGCTAAAGCGCACCTGGGCGTCAACGGCCAGAATCACTTCCGGCAATTGAACCTCACCGATGCGGTGATCCAAAGCCGCGCGCAGCTTGGTCACTTCTGGGTCTTCGTCCTCTGCGGGCAATGGCGACAAATGGAGTTCATCATCCACGCGCAGTACGCCACTGCGGGCTGCAGCGGCCACCGCATCGACACCGGCAGTTACTCTGGCCAGCAAAGGCTTCAAGAAAGTGGCAGCCTTGCTGGGTAACGATAGACGGGCATAGTGTTTCTTGGACTCTGCCTGCCAACGCTCGTCCGTGAAGAACAAGCGCGCACGACCCCGAAAGCTCAGGCTGTGCTCAATCCAGACCGAGCCATTGCGCACCGCGCGGCGCAGGGCAAACAGGGTGGCCACCTCCAACGCCTGAAACGCCCGTTCCCGGTCTGGGCTGGAGATCGAAACCTGCCAGATCATTCCCAGACTTGGTGCCACCACTTCAACTGGCAGCTTTCTGGATCCTTTGAGATATAAAGCTTGCAGCTTGGCAAGGTACTCGATGGCAGGATGCTCGCCGGTGGCCTGCCAGGGCAGCTTTGCAATGGCGACGAGCAACGACCGCACGGGGCGAATTCCATCAATCAATCCCTCGCGGACCAGGGAGGCCCTGCTCGGTGGTTTGCGTTTCTGGGTTTCGGTGATCAAGGCTTCAAGACGGGCACGCAACTCAGCATCTGGCACCGCACCTTGCGCGCTCAAGGCAACAAGTTCGCCGAGCAGCGTTTTGTACATTGCGGCCCAATTGACGGTAGCGGGGACATCGGCGGCAGCCTGACGCCACAGATCGGCGATCCGGCGCTGCACCATAAGGATCAACTGGTCTGTGGTGGTGAACAGGCAATACCGAAGAAAGCATGCGACCTCCACGGTGCGCGCTGGCTCTTTGATCTTGGCTCCGGCTGAGGGCGGCCTGGAGACAAGTCGGCGCGCGTAGCGGCGCAAGATGAGATCGGGGATGTCTGCCAGGTGCTTATGAACGTCCAGCGTGTAAAGCAGGTCGATGCGCTCCAGTACCTCGCTGATTTGGCGGGTTGAGTGTTTCGCCGGTGCAGCCCATAGCCAACTCTGCTGGGTTTGTCCATCTGGGCGCAGCTCTGAAACTGAGGCTCGCCAGCGATCAAGTGTTGCTGGATCAACGCTGGCGGCGATGGCGGTGCCTGTTTCAACTTCAAGCTGGGCAAGTGCCGCCGCAATCAGTGTCCGAATTGCCCGCTCGTGCACGATCACCAGCTTGTTCTTGTACAGCCATTGACGCGCCCGCACGAGTAGCTGATCGCGGTCGGCGCAGCGCGCCACTTCGTCGCGCAGTTCACGTACCAGTGAGCGGCGCTGGTGCTCGCTCATCCACTGGAATCCAAGGACCGTGCAGGCTACTTGTTGGTGATCGAATAGCGTGCGCCCGCGTTCATACATGGCTCTCAGCGAGGCGACTTCTGGTGCTGCAATGCCAAGCTCGTTGCCAAGGTGGCGCCACAAGGCTACTGGAATTACCCGAAAGGCACCGAGCAAACGCCCACTCATGCGCAGGAAACCAATATGGAGCGCCAGACCAAGCTTGTGGGAATCACCTCGGCGTGCATTGATTGCGTCGCGCTCGGCACCATCGAAGGTGAAAAATGCCTTCATCTCGAAGTCGCTGATATCGCGGGGGAGCCCACGCATCCCCAAAAACGTTGTGTGCCAACCCTGCATCGTGAACCTCAAAAGTGGGAGGCCACCATACCCGTTTACAAAGCGAACAGGAAAGTCAATGAAATCAACGGTCTACCCAGACCACCCCCGCGCCAGTGCTAGCTTTGCGTACCGTCACTTATTGCACTGAAAACGAGGAGACCCCTTCCTTGCAGCGCTGTAGCTGGAGACGCAAAAGGGGACGAAAAAGTTGAGTGCCACGTGAGCCCACGAAATTTCCGCAGGACCCAAAATTGCGTCTCCCTGATTGATGAGGTTGAGCACACTCCCGACCAGGAGGGCCACCTTGGTGGCGCTCCGGCGGATCTTCGGGGAAAGAGCAGTCAGCACCAGGGCCTTCGCCGTCGAGGTCGTCACTTCAAGAGGCCTTGTCTTGTCTGAGGGCGGGTGACTTCATGCCAAGCGGCTGTGCGTGCGTCAGAGCTGGTCGATCAGCCCATCAAGCGTGCGGCAGGTATGGTGCGGCGGCAAGCCTATCGCTTCTGGCGGCAGGTTCTGCCGGTTGACCCAACAAGTTCGAAATCCGTACCAGGTCGCCCCCATGGCGTCCCAGGCGTTCGATGAAACGAACATCAGGGATTCCGTGGGCACCTGCAAGGTCTGGGAGGCGAGCGCGTAACAGACGGGGCTGGTCTTGTACTGCCGGGTGGAGTCGACAGAAATCACATGATCCAGCCAAGGGGCCAGGCCTGAACTGTCAGCGGCCACTTTCAGCATGTCGGGCGAGCCGTTTGATAGGATGGCCGTCTTCAGCCCCCGCGCCTTCACCGCCTTCAACACGGCTTCGCATTCCGGGTACGCATCGAGCCGGGCATAGCCTCGCATGAGGTCATCGACTTCCTGCGTCCCGTGAGCCAGGCCTAACTTCGCCAAGCTGTACTCCAGCGCTGCACGGGTCAGGTCCCAAAAGGGCTGGTAGTAGCGACTGCCCCCCGGTGAGGGGTCGGACAGGGACACGAGCCGGGAGTATTCAATCTGTTTGTCACGCCAGAGGGTCGAAATGGCCGCGCCCATCTGGGGAAACAACTCTTCAGCCCGACGCCCGATCGAATGGACATCGAAGAGCGTACCGTAAGCATCGAAGACCACCCCGTTCAAAGCCGCCATCCGGTACCTCCTGGGTCAATTGTCAGGCCAACTCACGCGACCTTGTAGGCTGCAAAACGCTCGTCGACTTCCGTGCCAAACGCGTGGTTTGTGTAGTTGCTCAGCACCTTCACCGCAATGGCAAGAACGATATTCAGCAGATGGGTTTCGGTGAAGCCGGCCTTGAGGAAAGCTTCGACCGAGGCGGGGGTCGGTTGACCCAGGTTCTTCACCAGTTCCTGGGTCAGGGCGAACAAGGCAGCCAGGCGGGCGTCCGGGATCGCCTGACCCGCGCGGATCGCTTGAAGCACAGGCGCCGGCACGCCGGAGACCTTGTCGGCGATCATGCTGTGAGCAGCCGTGCAGTATTTGCAGCCGTTGACCTGGCTGACAGCCAGGAAAACGACCTCTTGCTCCGTCGGCGTGAACCCGGAATCTTTGCGAAACAGCCCATACCCGTGCAGGTAAGTGCTGAGGATGCCAGGAACGTTAGCCATGTTGGCGTACATGTTCGGGATGAAGCCAACCTGTTTTTGCGCAGTTTCAAGGATCTCGCGCTGCGGGGCGTTGGCACTCGTGAGCGCGACGGGGGTGAGGGAATTGATGTACTTGCTGGACATTGGAGCCTCTTCCTATCTAGTGAACTGATATTTTAGGGATTGTCGAGATGAATTAATCTTCCCTTTAGTCTCGTTATTGGCTCAATTCGTCTCGGCTAGCTGACAGGAACGGATTAAGCGACTCAGGCGCGCAGCAAGAGTCGTTCTTGCTCCGCCCAGTCTGACGGCAGGGGCCTTAGAAGATCTTTCATGGTCAGCCATGCTGGGTGTGACCCATCAAGAATTGCCTGAACCACTTTTGGCGACAAGTAGGCCAGGCGCAGGATGCGGCTGACATAGGAAGGGTTGATCTTCTCCGCGGCAGCCAGGTCCTCGATGGTGGCGTAGGTCCCGTCGTAAAGCAGTCGCTGCCACCGGAATCCGCGGGCGATCACCTTGATCATCGTGTTGTCGATCGTGGCCTCGCGGCGAAACACACCACGCGATCCATCAGGCAAGACGATGACCGTCTTGCCGCCCCGCGGTCGAAAGGTCATTGGGATGTGGGTCGTCTCCGGCATTTGCGCAGCTTGAGTCATGCCGCCTCCTTGTAGGCTTGTTGCATGACCGTGTCGCGAAGCAGTTTGGTCATGCCTGTGGACTTCCACTTGATATCGATACCGTCCGTGCGAACCGTGATCCGCTCGATCAGCGCTTTGGCGATGCATGCCTGCTCAGCCGGATACAAGTTGTCCCAGACCTGGTCAATTGACTGCAACGTCTGGATTGCATCGGCTTCGCTGATGTCCGGTCGAGACAAGGTGACTTCCCTGACCGCGGCAGCCAGAATTTCCGGTGCTCTCAAAACGCCCCGCAACTGCTCGACCACAACCCCTTCGATTTCGCCGGCCGGTACACGTCGGACTTCGCAGGCCTCTTTGCCGAGCTTGATGGCGTCGGTGTTGATGTAGTAGCGGTACTGCTTTGGACCCTTGCTAGTCCAGCCAGGCGTGAAGGCCCGGCCCTCCGGGGAAAAGATCAAACCGCGCAACATGGACTGCGCCTTGGTTTCGCGCATCCCACAGCCGCCCTTGACGTGCTTGTCGCCCGCTTTGAGCAGTTCCTGCACCGTGTCCCAGACCTCTTGATCAATGATGGCGCTGTGTTCGCCCGGGTACTGCTGCCCCTTGTAGGCGGCCATACCGATGTAGACAGGGTTCTTGAACACCTTGTAGACGTAGCCCTTGGTGATCAACTTGCCTTGGCGTTCGATTCCCTTGCCGGTGGTCCACGACTTGGATGTGACGCCCCTGGCGCGCATGTCTCTCACAAGCGTGGCCATCGAGGGCATCGCAGCGAACCTCGTGAACATCTCCCGCACGACCTTCGCCTCTTCCGGGTTGGGAATTAGCTTGCGGTCTGAAACGTCATAGCCCAGCGGTGGCATTCCACCCATCCAGATCCCGCGCTGGCGTGAGGCTGCAATCTTGTCGCGCACTCGCTCGCCAGACAACTCTCGTTCGAACTGGGCAAAGGACAGCAGGATGTTCAATGTCAGCCGGCCCATGGAGGTGGTTGTGTTGAACGCTTGCGTCACCGACACGAAGGTGACCTTGTGCTCATCAAAAATCTCGACCAGCTTGGCAAAGTCGGCAAGTGAGCGCGAGAGCCGGTCGATTTTGTAGACGACGATGATGTCGACCATGCCGCTGCGGACGTCTTCCAGCAGTTTTTTGAGGCCGGGGCGCTCCATGTTGCCCCCGGAGTAGCCCCCGTCGTCGTAGCGTTCCCGCGCCATGAGCCAGGCCTCTGATTTTTGGCTGGCGATGTAGTTCTCACAGGCATCCCGCTGCGCGTCCAGCGAGTTGAAGTTCTGGTCGAGCCCCTCTTCTGTGGACTTGCGCGTGTAGATGGCGCAGATCAGGCGGCGGTCTGCCGTCATGCGCCGCTCCTTGCCGAGCTCAGCCCGAAGAAGGCCCAGCCATTGCGGTTGGTGCCGGTAATGGCGCGCGCGATGCTGGAAAGAGATTTGTATCGCCGGCCCTGGTAGTCGAAGTGGTCGACACCCACCACGACCTCGCAAGGTGTGCCTTGCCATTCGCGGATCAGTCGAGTCCCGGCGATCGGGCGGTTGTCCAGCCGACGGCGCCGGACCTCCTGCTTGCCGCCATCGAGTTGTTCGCCCAGCAGTTCAAGGCGCTTTGCAGTCTCGCGCTTAAGGCCTCCGTAGGCCAACTCCTGGATGCGGTACGCCAGGCGCGTTTCAAGGAAGCGGCGGTTGAACGGGGGCGCGTCTTGGTCGAAGAGGTCCCGCCATATCTGCTTGAGTTCGGCGGTACTGGCGGTTTTGAGGGCGGCCACGCGGGCCACAACGGGTTCAGTCACTGGGGTTCTCCTTGGTGGTCAGGACACCCCGTACTAACGCTCTGTTCGGTCAGGTTATCAAGTCCATCCTGGCGGTCGCGCATGCGGATGACGGCCATGGCCAGGATGACACCCGCGATGGCCGCAGGGGACCGCTCTGAGGGCTTCTTTTGTTTGGGGCGAGGGACGGATGCTGGCATGAAGGTTCATACCGGCGCAGTACCTGGCTTTTCTCAGCCTTTGTCGTGAGTGACGAGAACCTGTTATTCGGACAAAATATTTCCTGTCGCGCAAGACAATGTTTCATCGGCGCGGTTCACACAAACAAGTAATCGGACGGTGCGCAATGGGTTTTTACAAGCAATTTGAATACTTTGACCCGCAAAAAGGCAGCTTGACGGATTGGCGTTTTCCGCAGGCCTCTTCTGTCATATACCGCGCACGATCAATTCTTCGTGATCGATCCCGGGAAGAAATATTCAGCATCGCTGAAGATGCCGATCAGATCATTTCTGCATATTTCGATCAGGAAAAAGAAAGCGTCATTGATGCCATAAAAGCCGATGGTAGGTACGACTGTTGAGAATCACTTAAAACTGACCCAGAGTTTTCATCTAAAACTGACCCACCCTGTTACTGCATAAATTACAGTGTTTCTGTGGATAAGTTAAGTTTTTTCGTATCCAAATCTCCCTTTTTGTTTGATTTTCTGTTGGTCTGTTTTTTACTCGTCTCGCTCTGTTTAAAACGCCAGGATTCATTTCCAGTTTCGACGATATGGCAGTGATGCGTGAGCCGATCCAATAGCGCCGTTGTCATCTTTGCATCACCAAACACTTTGGGCCATTCTGCAAAGCTCAAGTTTGTTGTGATTGCCACACTTGTATGTTCATAGAGTTTTGATAACAGATGGAATAGAAGTGCACCGCCTGCCTGACTAAATGGCAAATAACCCAGCTCATCCAGGATGACTAAGTCTGCATAAACCAGACGGTGGGCAATTTGTCCCTGTTTACCTGCGGCTTTTTCCAACTCGAGAGCATTGACCAATTCGATCGTAGAGAAGAATCGAACCCTTTTATCATGCTGTCTAATCGCGTCAATCCCAAGTGCCGTGGCTAAATGTGTTTTGCCTGTTCCTGGGCCGCCAATAAATACCAGATTATGTGCCGCATCTAGAAACGACAATGTACGCAACTCAGTCATCAGTGATTCGTCGACTTGTGCCTCACTAAACGTAAATCCATTGAAGTCCCGATGCGCCGGGAATCTTGCTGCTTTCATTTGATAGGCTACTGAGCGAACCTCTCGCTCCGCTGTCTCCGACTTGATTAGCTGCATCATGAGCTGTTCAGGATCGAAGTCTGCAATGCGGTTGTGTGCAGTGAGCTCAGGCCAACTTTGGGCCATGCCGTGAAGTTTGAGTGACTTTAAATGACGGATAATTTCATGGGACATGGTTGATCTCTATTGGAATGTTACGTAGCGTTTCATAGCGAGATACGTTCGCCAACGGTTCGATTCTCACGCTCAGCGGCGAAACCAGAACAGTTTCAGGTGTGGCCGGGCTCTTAAGCCTTCCGAGTACATTGAGTACGTGCTCACCGCTCGGATGCCCCGATTCAAGAGCAATCTCTACTGCGACAAGAACCTCCTCTATGCCGTGCACCGGAATAGCGGATAAGACTTGCGCCATGATCCGATCTCCGCCCGTATGACGCAGAAGATGACGTTGAAGACTTAATAACGGGTCGGGCATTGTCAGGAACGGCGCTCCATTACGTAATGCCCCAGGCTTGCGTTCGATGAGCGGGATGTAGTGCTCCCAGTTATAAATTGTCACGTATCGATCAAACTGTCGAACATGGCGGGCAATCTCCTGGTCATCAGCGATGAGTACTAATTCCGCCGGGTAGATATGCAGACTGACCACTCGATGTGCATAGGCAGTTGGTACGCTGTACCTGTTGCGCTCAAAGTGGATTAGGCTTGTTGAAGAGACCCGGATCGGTTGCTCTACATAACCATCAAAGGGTCGAGGACACGGCATCATTTGCTGCTGCTCATCTTGGAGGACATCAGCAATCGTCATGGTCGGCCATTGTGGATGCATCATCTCAGACCATGCTGTGCGACAACGATCAGCGACCCATGCATTGACTTGCTCAAGTGAATCCCATCGCTGATTACCGACCTCTACCCAGATCTGGCGTCGGCGATCCTGGACGTTCTTCTCAACAATGCCTTTCTCCCAGCCAGAGGCCACATTACAGAAGTCAGGCTCAAAGAGGTAATGACTGCACATCGCTTCAAAGCGTGCATTGACTTTGCGTCCCTTGCCTCGGAGCACCCTATCGACAGCGGTCTTCATATTGTCATAGATACCTCGTCGTGGCACGCCGCCAAACGCGATAAATGAACGAGTGTGTGCATCGAACAGCATCTCGTGGCTCTGAGTAAAGTACGCGACCATCCAGAAGGCACGCGAGGAGGCAAGTTTGCAATGCGAGACTTCTAGTCTGCGCCGTAGACCCGCGATCCAGACGTACTCACAGCTCCAATCAAACTGGAAGGCTTCGCCGTGTGCAAAGAACATCGGTACGAACGCTTTGCGCTCTGGAGCATCCATCATCTCTTGGCGTAACTTGCGCACCCAGACGGCTAGACGCACATAGCTACCGGTATAGCCTTGCGTTTTTAGCTCATTAAATATCACCTTAGCCGTACGCCTTTCCTTCTTGGCGCGATGACTATCCGCTTTGAGCCACTGCCGAATCTGCTCAAAGTACGGTTCAACGATGCTTTTAATCGGTCGAGCCGGGTACTGGGGTTCAACCATATCTGGCTGACGTAACCATTGCCGGATCGTATTTCGGGATAAATTGGTGCGGCGCGAAATCTCTCGGATCGAGAGTTTCTCGCGAAAGTGCATCCGCCTAATCTTAGCTAGCATGCCCACTGTGATCACTCCAAATTCTCCTGCTCAATCCTTGAGCAGGACATTCAATCACATGGGTCAATTTTGGGTGAAAACTATTGCGCTAAGTGGGTCAATTTTGAACGATCGTCAACACCCAAGGACCTTTTCAAGTGCTGCGACCTGCTTGCTCACGCCACTTTGAGTAGTGCGTGATTCCCTCGCAACTGCAGAAAAACTCCCGCTCTCAACTACGCGCACAAATGTTTGCATTGCTTCTAAGCGATCCATTTGAATTCCTTATATATTCCAAATTGGACTAAATGATAGTCATAATTTTAGACTAGTGTGATTTATTAGATTAAATGAAACTACAAGCAATCAATTCACACCTAGGAGATTTTCATGAGCAAAGTTAACGTTCCAACACACGCAAGCGTCAGCACTGAAAACCAAGTTTTGTTTGACAACCTCAAAAAAGGTTTGGGCATGGTGCCAAACCTGTATGCAACTCTGGCGCATTCTGAAACCGCTTTGGGTACCTACCTAACACTGCAAAACGCTAAGAGCAGCATCAATGGCAAGTCGCGTGAAGTGGTAAACCTTGTTGTCAGCCAGGTCAACAACTGTGAGTACTGTCTAGCTGCTCATACGGTCATCGGCGGAATGGTCGGCTTCACACCCGAACAAATCATCGAAATTCGTCAAGGTCGTGCCACTTTTGATGCCAAGCTCGATGTATTGGCCCGATTGGTTAGAAATATTGCAATTGAACGCGGGCATGCCAATCCTGCACTGGTCGATGAGTTTTTAGCCGCTGGCTGGACACCAGGAAACCTTGTGGATGTGATGGTAGTCATTGGTGACAAGACCGTGACAAATTACCTTCATGGGACAACTAAAGTACCTGTGGATTTCTCACCAGCGCCTGCACTGACAGCTTGAGCGGATTCCTATTTGCAATAGGACAACAAAATGAACACCAGCACACTGACTCTACCGTTGTTGGGGCAAAGTGATCGCCATCAATTTGCCAAAGGGATCGCCGTGGGTCTTGTCGCAGCCAGTATTGGTGCGCTTTACACCGTTTATGCACGTTGGGGCATTGCACGCGGTTTGTCGTCGCCTGATTTGACTGTGTTGAGATTTGGGGTTGCTGGAGTTTTGATGCTGCCAGTGTTTGCAATGGCATTTCGTCGAGACAGTGCGCAATTCTTACAGAGATGGCGGGTATGGCTGCTGGTGGCGTTATTCGCAGGCACGCCCTTTGGACTATTAATGTTCGGAGCGTTGCAATTTGCACCTCCTAGCCATGCGGCTGTATTCCCATTCACTGCCATGAGCGTGATGGGCATGGTGTTAGGTGCAGTAGTGCTTGGTGATCGAATGACGTATCGACGGGTGGTTGGAATTGTTGTAGTGCTGATAGGACTTGTATTGATTTCAGGTGTAGATGCCTCTAGCTTGACATGGAACGCAGCGATGGGAGATGCTATGTTTGTAATCGCTGGCTCGTTGTGGGCGAGTTTTGGAATTGTGTTGAGAAAGTATCGGCTCGACCCCTTGTTGGCTACCTCGGTGATTTCAATCAGTGCGCTATGCACTTACGCCCCCGCTTATTTCTGGTTTACAGGTGCTTCGGGTTTGATGCAAGCTGAACCAAATGTTTTCTGGGTCGAGGTGTTGGTTCAGGGCGTGATCGCTGGTGCAGGTACGCTTTACACCTATTCAAAAATGGTTTCACTTCTAGGTCCATCTCGAGCTGCCGTGTTCCCAGCGCTAGCCCCAGGGCTGGCAGCCTTGATGGCTTGGCCAGTCTTAGGACATGTACCTGCATTTCTTGAAGCCATAGGCTTGCTGGTCGTTATGAGTGGCTTGATCGTTGCCGTCACTGTGTCGTCCGTCACTTCTGATAAAACTTAAATAAAACGAGGAAAACTATGAGTACCACTTCGCTAACCCAACAATTGGCCGAATACAAGGCTGGCTTTATTCAAAGAGTGCCATCCGAGCGTTTGGCGATGATGGAGGGGGCCACCGCAGAGCTCAAAGCCTCTGGCATCGAGGTCAGTGCACTTCAGATCGGTGATCAAGCTCCAGATATCGAATTACCTGACGCGACTGGTCAAGTTGTTCGTCTGTCTGATCTGTGGCACCAAAATATTTTGGTGGTTGCTTTTTATCGCGGCGGTTGGTGCCCATATTGCAACTTGGAACTGCGTGCATGGCAACAACATCTGGAATCACTCATTGAGTTAGGTGGCAGATTGATCGCTATCTCTCCGCAGACACCAGACAATTCGCTATCGACAGCTGAAAAAAATCAATTGGCATTTCCTGTGCTGAGCGACTCAAACTTGCTAGCAGCCAACGCATTTGGCATTGCATTTGAACTACCTAAAGCATTAATTGAACTATATGGCAGCGTAGGTAACGATCTGCCAATGCTCAATGGGAATGAACGTTGGGTCTTGCCGCTACCAGCGACTTACGTCATAGGAAGTGATGGTCGAATCATTTACGCTCACATTGAAGCAGATTACCGAGAGCGTGCAGAACCTACTGAAGTTCTGAAAGCAATAAGTTTGCAACAACATCGTTAATTTTCAAATTAAATAAATTCGACCAGGTATAGCTTTTTGAAAAGCGTTTAAATTTAAGATGTAGAAAGGCAGCTATTAACTAGCCACTCTTTTGGAGTCAAACCATTCTTTTGATGAAAAACCCTAGTGAATGAGGACGCAGACGCATAGCCTAATTCACGATGAAGGTTCTTTATCGGTCTTCCTTCCTGCAGCTTTCGCATTGCCAAATTAATTCTCAATTCAGTTAGATATGCAATCGGTGCGACACCAACTTTTTCTTTGAAATGATCAGCAAATCTCGCCCTGGACATACCTGCTTCTTGAGCTAATTGATCTAGGTTCCAGCTTTGACCAGGTTGACTGTGCATTGCCTCTATGGCTTTAGAAATCTTTGAATCAGCCATGCCAGCAATCGCGCTTGTTGGAATCAAATTTTCTTGAATCAAAAACCTATACATCCTCACGGTTAAGTAATCCATCAGATGATCGATTGCATGCTGCCTGCCGCACCTGTCCCCAAAAGCTTCTTGATACAGCAAATTAAAAATCTCTTCAAAACCCGTTAACTTAGAGGTCGGTATAACCAAAACTTCTGGCATGCCGAGGATCAGTGGGTTTTGAAGACCGCTCCCGATAGAAACTTTGGCACAGACCATATCTGCGCCTTCAGGCTTGATGGACCGAAAAGAATGTTCGGTTGGTCTAGGAAAGAAAACGATCGACGATTCGGCAACTTCGACGATTTGGTTTTCTTTCAAAATAATTTCTAAGGGTGCTTTTTTGATGATGTGAATGTGACCCATTCCAGCTTGGATCTCAAAAGCGTGCTCTCCGCAGAGCGTCCCGTGACTAAACACATTAGTTTTAATCTTGAAGTGCTGTAAAAGTGATGAGAGCCGATCCATGGGATTTATTGTTCACAAAATGAGATTAAATGAATCAAATCATCTCATAAGATGAATCCCTAAACAAGTTGATCAACAGATCGGCTAAAAAATTTTGGAAATTTATTTGTAAAGGAGGCATATATGGGTCGCTATCAGAGGTCAAGTGAGGCTATCGCTGCCCTTAGCAAAGAGCAGTTCGATGTCACGCAACGCAATGGAACAGAGTTACCGGGCACCGGGGCATACCTTCATAACAAGCAGCAAGGCATTTACGTGGATGTTGTCTCTGGAGAGCCCTTGTTCGCGTCATCGGACAAATTTGACTCTGGGTGTGGCTGGCCTAGCTTTACAAAACCCATCGCACAACAATTTATGAAAGAGCGTACTGACCTGAGTCACGGCATGCGTCGTGTTGAAGTCCGGTCGACCTATGGAGACAGTCACCTTGGGCATGTATTTGAAGATGGCCCACCTGACCGCGGAGGGCTCAGATACTGCATCAACTCAGCATCCTTGCGATTTATCCCAAAGTCTGAAATGGAAGCCGAAGGCTATACGGACTACCTAGACCAAGTGAAAGGTTAATGACATGAAAACTGAACGAGCTGTTCTTGCAGGAGGTTGCTTTTGGGGCATGCAAGATTTAATTCGAAAACTCTCAGGAGTGCTCAGCACGCGAGTAGGGTACACAGGTGGCGATGTTAAAGACGCCACTTATCGAAACCACGGCACACATGCGGAGGGCATCGAAATTCATTTCGATCCCAGTTTGATTAGCTATCGACGCATTTTGGAATTCTTTTTCCAAATTCATGACCCAACAACGCCAAAGCGCCAGGGTAATGACATCGGCATGTCCTATCGCTCAGCCATTTATTACACAAGTGAAGCCCAGCGGATAGAAGCCATCAGAACCATTCATGACGTTAATGTTTCGGGCCTTTGGCCGGGGAAGGTTGTTACAGAGTTGGAGCCAGTGGGAGATTTCTGGGAGGCTGAGCTTGAGCATCAAGACTATCTAGTGAGACACCCCAATGGCTACACATGTCACTATCCACGATCAAATTGGGTTCTGCCGCACCAGAATGAGGCAAGGCTTAAATGAGATGAAAAGTACATTAATTGGGACTTATCGTGATCGGTGGACTCTTACATTGGGTCCATGGATCACCAAGCTCATCACACAATAGCTCCACTCTTTGTCAGAGTGACACATTGGCTCAACGCCTTAGCTGTCATTGTCATGATCATGAGTGGATTGAAGATTTACAACGCATCCCCGATCTTTGATTTTCTGTTCCCGCGAGAGCTGACCGTAGGGGGCTGGTTAGGCGGTGCGTTACTTTGGCACTTTGCCTTCATGTGGTTATTGGTGGTCAATGGACTGATTTATCTCACTCTCAATTTCTACACAGGTCGTGCCTGGAAGAAGTTTTTTCCAATAAGTCCAAAAGAGCTCATCAAAGACGTTTTAGACACGCTCAAAGGCAAGCTTGCGCATGAAGATTTAAGTAAGTACAACACCATTCAAAAGCTAGCCTATTTGTCGGTGATCCTTGACATCGTCATCTTGATTGCCTCTGGCTTGGCCATTTGGAAATCAGTTCAGTTTCCAATTCTTCGAGATTTGATGGGCGGGTTTGATAACGCCAGAGTGGTGCACTTTGCAGCCATGTCTTTTGCGGTCTTTTTCATCCTTGTGCACTTATTGATGGTTGCGCTTGTACCTAGAACGCTTTTGATCATGACCAGGGGAAAATGACATGCCAGATAAAAAGATTTTTAATCCCCATGAAAAAGAAATAATCAAAGACGTTTACAAAGGTCTAGATCTTCCGACGCGACGTTTATTTGGTAAGCGAGCACTCAGCTTGGGTGCCATCTCTATGCTCACTGGGTGCAGCTTAACAAGCGAGGACTCTATTGAAGAAGCCCTGATGGTGATGTCTCGTTTCAATGACGGCGTGCAAAGCTGGTTATTTGATCCTAACAAGATGGCTCCAACGTATTCGGAAGAGATGTTGACAAAACCTTTTCCATTCAATGCGTTTTACACTGAAGATGAGATACGCCCCAGTCCAGACAATTTCAAATTAAAAGTATCTGGCTTAGTTCAAGACACGAAAGATTGGACGCTTACTGAGCTGCGTGCTTTTCCACAAACCAGTCAAATTACGCGACACATTTGTGTTGAAGGTTGGAGTGCAATAGGTAAATGGGGTGGCGTGCGGTTCAGTGATTTTCTCAAGCGCATAGGAGCAGATAGCACTGCAAAATTTGTAGGTTTTAGATGTCATGACGACTACTACACAAGCATCGACATGCCCACAGCGCTTCATGCACAAACATTGCTCACCTTGACTTACGCTGATGAGGTACTGCCGCCTAAGTATGGCTACCCGATGAAGCTGCGAATGCCAACAAAATTGGGCTATAAAAATCCTAAATACATTCAAGAAATTTTTGTGACTAACGTGAATCCTGGAGGCTACTGGGAAGACCAAGGTTACAACTGGTTTGGTGGTAGCTGATCATCAGCTGCCGCCTTATTTCGCACGCTTGTGCTTTTAACTTTTGGAGATTCACATGAAAAAAATCGCAACCTTGATTTCTTGTTTGGTCATGGCTGGCACATTTCAAGTCGCGCAAGCTGATGACATGAGCAAAGATGGTATGAAAAAAGACGCTATGTCTAAAGACGCCATGGCAAAGGATGGCATGAAAAAGGATGCTATGGCTAAAGACGGTATGAAGAAAGATGCCATGGCCAAAGACGGTATGAAGAAAGATGCTATGGCCAAAGATGGCATGAAAAAAGATGACATGAAAAAAGACGGTATGTCAAAGTAATCTGCCTTACGCTAGGTGCAATCCCGCCAAAGTGCGGGATTTTTAATTTGGATTTTGATAGTGAGTTTTGATGTTTTCCAAAATCGCTTCCATTACGTTGCCAATTTTTACGATTGTTCTTGTTGGTTTCTTATACGGCCGACGTGTTAAACCTGACCTCGGTGGAGCCAACAAACTGATTGTGGACATCGCACTGCCTGCTTTGATTTTTATCTCGTTGTCCGCTAAATCTTTCGATCCCGTTTCAGCCCTGTCATTTACCGGTGCATCGATCGTGTTGATTCTTCTGACTGGCTTGATTGCTTGGCCATTCACAAGATTTTCAGGCGCAACAATGCAAGCATTTTTGCCATGCGCCATGTTCACCAACGTAGGTCCTATTGGGATTCCCTTGATAGCACTTGCTTATGGGCCCGAGGGAATGGCGCCCGCTGTAGTTTTGCTAGTCATTTCCAATATTTTGCACTTCACGCTTGGGGCTGGCGTGATGAGCGGCAAAGTCGACTGGCGTATGGTGTATGCCAACCCACTTGTTTGGTCAACAGTGTTGGGTGTCGCTAGTTCGCAATTTCAAATTGCGTTTCCAGATTGGATTCAAACATCCTGCACCTTGATTGGCAGTGTGTTGGTCCCGATGATGTTGATGTCCCTCGGTGTAAGGCTGGCCAGCAGTCAAGTGGCAGACGCATGGGTAGGTGCTCGCTCAGGAGTTCTCATATTGATCATCAGGCTTGCGGCTGTGCTTATGGCGCTTTGGTTCATTCCGTTGCAAGGTCTAGAGCGCGGTGCATTGATCCTTTTTGCATGCTTGCCATCGGCAGTTTTTAATTTTATGCTCGCAGACAAATTTCAGGTGGAGCCCAACAAGGTGGCGTCCACTGTCATCATTGGCCATATCTTGAGTTTGGCTTTCCTGCCTCTCGGGATTTGGCTGGCATTCATTTAGTTTTCATTTTTCATAAACATAAGGACAACCGTCATGATCAAGTTTTATTTTCATCCCTCACCCAATCCATTGAAGGTTGCGTTGTTCCTTGAAGAGACAGGTGAGCCTTACGAGCTCATTCCCGTGGATACGCGCAAAGGTGACCAACACGCAGATTCGTTTAAGGTGATCAACCCGAATGCAAAGACGCCAGCAATGCTGGATGACGACATTCGAGTTTTCGATAGCAATGCCATGTTGCTTTATTTGTCTGAAAAGATTGGCAAGTTCGTTCCTGCAGATACACCCAAGAACAAAGCTGAGATGTACTCATGGCTGATGTTTGTAGCTACGGGCATCGGCCCATACTGTGGGCAAGCGGTCCATTTCAAGCACTTTGCGCCAGAGCCCAAAGAATATGCAGTGAATCGTTATGACTTTGAAGCCTGGCGTCATTGGCACATCATCAATGACCACTTAGCAAATCAGCCCTACATGATGGGCAATGAATACACCATTGTGGATATGTCTGTTTGGGGCTGGGCACGCGTTGCGCCCTTTGTTTTAGGGGCAGACGCATGGGAAAAACTCCCGAACGTCAAACGCTTGCTTGATGAAATCAACGCTCGCCCTGCTGCGCAACGAGCAGAGGCCTTGAAGACGAAGTTTGCTTTCAAAACTGAAATGGATGAGGATGCTCGCAAAAAGCTTTTCCCATCTAACGAACGCCTCAAAACCTCTGGAGTGTGAAACATGATTGACTTCTATTACTGGACCACACCTAACGGCCATAAGGTCACGATGTTCTTGGAAGAGTCAGGTCTTGACTACAACATCAAACCTATCAATATCAGCAAAGGTGAGCAATTTGCTCCTGATTTTTTGAAGATAGCGCCCAACAATCGCATACCTGCCATCGTTGATTACTCGCCATCAGGTGGCGGTGAACCCATTAGTATTTTTGAATCGGGTGCCATTCTTTTGTACTTGGCAGACAAGACAAAACAATTTATTCCTCAGGACTTACGTGGAAGAAATGAGTGCCTGCAATGGTTGTTTTGGCAGATGGGGGGCTTAGGCCCAATGGCAGGTCAGAACCACCACTTTGTGCAGTACGCACCAGAACAACTGCCTTATGCCATTGATCGCTATGTCAAAGAGACGTCGCGCCTGTATGGCGTGCTGAATAAGCTTCTTTCAGATGGTCGTGAATACATTTGCGGTGATTACTCTATTGCCGATATGGCGTGCTATCCATGGGTTGTTCCACACGAACGGCAACGTCAAGACATGAACCAGTTTCCCTATCTATCCTCATGGTTTGAACGGATTGGAAATCGTCCAGCAACACAAAAGGCATATGACATTGCCAAGTCGATCAATACTGCGCCTACTGTGGACCAAAACGCCAAATCTATTTTGTTTGGCCAAGATGCAAAGACAGTAGTTTGATTGCCCGCTAGGAAATATTTATGACTATAAAAGCGGTTGTTTTTGATGCTTACGGCACATTGTTTGATGTCTACTCCATCCAAGTATTAGCTGAAGAGCTCTACCCAAACCATGGGGCTGACATTGCGCTGAAGTGGCGCGACAAGCAAATTGAGTACACAAGGTTGATCACGCAGTCTGATCCGCACAACGCATCTGGCAGTCAATACTTCCGTCCATTTTGGGAGCTGACGCGCCTGTCGCTGGAGTACACCCTAGACCGACTAAAGCTAAATCGTGAATCGAGTCAGGTAGAAAAACTGATGCAGCAATACGCTCATCTGACCCCGTTTACTGAAAATTTGGCGGTCCTTCAGAAAATCAAGGCTAGTGGTTTTACGACTGCCATCCTCTCAAATGGCAGCGAGGATATGCTGGCATCTGCAGTCAAGAGCGCAGGCATGGAGGATGTTTTAGACCATGTCATATCTGTCGATCCGATACGTCTTTTCAAGACCTCTCCAGAAAGTTATGGACTTGTACAACAGACGATTCCCATAAACAAAGATGAAATTCTGTTCGTATCAAGCAATGCATGGGATGCACTAGGTGCAAATTGGTTTGGCTTTACAACGCATTGGGTCAACCGGCAAGGTTTGCCGTTTGAGGCTTTAACACCGCGCCCTAATTACTCGGGGGCAGATCTCAAGTCAGTCCTTCAATCGTTGAAACTCACAGAGTAATCATCGCTATGAAATTTCAAGTACTTTTAAGTTTCTTCCTGCTTTGCATGGGACACAACGCAAGCGCTCAGCTTCTAGATGCCATTCGTGGTCATGTTCAAGACCTAAGAGTGCGGTTTGACGATCATCAAAAGATTGAAGGCGAACTCATTAAGCGAGGGCAGATTGACAAAACTGCAAAGGGGCAGGATTTGATACACAACTCTTCTGGTGAGTGGTCTGTCATCAAGGTAGGGGATCAATTATTTTTGCAATCTAGCGAGAACTTTAGATCCAGTCCAGGCCCTGACTACCACGTCTACATCAGCAGCAAATCTGCCATCAAAGACAACGATGAATTTAGCGCCCAACAGATTGAAGTCAGCCGACTGAAAAAGCCTAATGGTGCTGCTTACTATCTCTTACCGACGCAAAATCCAGAAGATGTAAGCAGCGTGCTGATTTGGTGCAAGCAGTTCAAAGAGTACATCGGATCGGCTGATTTACGTCCTGCTAACTAGGTCACATAAACAGCACGCCTGCTATCAATCTAAGCTAAGTTGTTCGGCCGGCACAAGTGTTAATAAGAAAAAATTGAGGTTTATGTGAATTCGTGAAGTTGTTTCATTGCTTCGTGGAGCTTTAATCCAGATTCATTGAGCTTAGTTTGAGAGGCGGAAACTTTCGGGCTTTCGTAGCGATGCTTAGCTTCAAATGCTTCGATGTCAACCAGTCGGTACATTACTTTGCCGCCAATTTTGAGATAAACTGGACCATTGCCTTCGCAACGGTAACGTTCGATGGTATGGACTGATTTATTCCACCTGTTGGCTAGATCGTTTTGAGTTAGGTGTTTCACGGAGTCTGTCATGGTTTTTTCCTTTTTTTTTGGGAAGCCCATTGACGCGTAGATTCGAGGAAAAAGCCAGCTAATTCAAGAGTCTGTTGCGGAAATTTGTATGTTATGCACTGCATACGCAACTACCGGTCAAGCAGTATTCAAGTGCTGTTGGTGTGGAATTGAACCAGAGTCCACAATGCACCACCATATGCAAAGTGAGAAAGCACTCTCTCATTTTTTGAAGAACCCCGCTGAGGCCCAGTCTCTGCGGGGTTTCGCCGTTTTTAGATGTTGTCTTCGCCCTAAAACGATCCCCTGTAAAACACCTTACGGGCCTGTTTTTACTCTCCATTCTCCAAAAGTTGTGGACTTGATAGAAGGCAGTCTACAAGTCTGAAGTCATAAAAATCAACAACTTACGGTCTCTCGAAAAGCGCCATTCTTTTTGATGCCGTGCATAGGATAGTTGAGCAATAAAAACAACTCTTCGCGGCAGGGTGCAGGAAGATGCTGGCTTGGTGGGTGCTTAGGAGTGATGGAAAAAGTGGAGAGCATTAGAGAACTTGTTTGCAACTCTCAATTTAGCCGATACCCTGATTGAGGTTTCGAATCCCAATAAATCCGCCAAGCAAACTTTCTTCAAAGTTTCAGATCTTCCCCACCAACGGGCGATCTGCACTCACCAAACACAACTGACTATTCAGTGCCAACGCCAATGCCAATGCGTAAGGTGCCTCCGCAATCAATGCTTACTTCAATTCAATCAGGTCTGCAGACCCAATGTACTCTTTGAATTGTTTGCACCAAATCAAAACGCTCTTGACATCTTCAGCATTGGTTGTCGTGAGTTTGTAATAGGCAGCGCCGTTGGGCTTTGAAAGCCTACTGACTTCAACTTGCTTGGCATCGAATTCGGGGTTGTCTTTGATGGCGGCCGATGTGCTGATGTACACGTGGTAATCGGGCCCTGGGCTGGATTTGAAATTGGCTGCAGATTGCAAGTAAAGATCGTTGCCAGCGCGAATCAGCAACCATGTCCCAGATGAGTTGTGAATGAGATCTTGCCCTTTGGCCGTGGTATCAATGTCGCCTTGTTTCAGTGTCACACCATGGATGAACGTGTCCTTTGAAAAACGTGCTTTGATGTCTTTGGCATGTCCTGTGATCGCCTCCAGTATTTGTGCGTGGACACTGCTTACGAAGAGCAGACAGACAAGGGCCAATATTTTTTTGTTCATAGAGACCTATTTTAGAAAAGCAAGCCAGATGCCCAATGGCAAAAAGACCATGCTGAATATATGTCCCATCACCACTGTGGAGGCCACTTTTTCTGGTTCAACATGGAACTTGTCGGCCAATAAAAAGTTAAACACTGCGGGGGGTAAGCAAGCAAACAAAATCATCGCCCCGCGCTCAATCGGTTGGAGTGTCAACAGTTGCAAGAGCAGCAAAACTGACACCAGCCGGATGACCCATGTCAAAATCGACGCGTTCACACCCACTCGCACATCATGTAACTGGCTGCTTGCCAGTCTAGAACCCAGCGACAGCAACATCATCGGAACCAATACATTGCCAACCATGGTCAATGCAGTTTGCAAGGGAGAAGGAATCTCCCATTGCATGTGCGAGACCCACAAGCCCAGCAGCGTGGCCCATATGAGTGGATTGGCGTAGACCAAGCGCCAGTCCACGCGGCCGCTCATGACAATCGCCCCCAGTGTGAAATGCAAAATATTCGATATGACCAACAGCACAATTGAAAGCGGCAAGCTTTCAGGTCCATAGGCCAATGCGATGAGTGGAATGCCAATCGGCCCAACGTTTGTGAACATGACACAGGGTAAAAATGCCTTCACAGAAGCCCCCGAGAATCGAGCCACAGGCCAGGCCAGTAATCCACTTAAGACAATCAACGTCATCGAAGCGAAAGTGAATGTGATGGCGGACTGTGGATCAAAACTTTTCGACGCAAGAGAACTGAAGATCAGAATGGGCAATGCAAGATCAACAATCAGTTTGTTGGCGCCTCCCAGGTCTGGCTTGAACCGACGGCTGTAGGCAAAGCCCAACCACGCAATCAAAAAAATGGGCAATGTGATTTCAATGATTTTTTGAAACATGGCGGGCGCTAGATTCAGACTAAGCCTGTGTATTCGCCGCGCGCGGGATAGTCTTTTGCAATGGCGAAGTCAATCGCACCCAGCAGGTCCTGAAACTGCGGACGGGCAAACGGCATGGTTTGTGTGGCGCCGTAGTAAAGCGTCCCATCGGGTCTCACGATGAAAACACCCGGCTCGCTAAACAGTGCGGGTTCTTCAATGCCAATCGATGTCTTGCCCCTGGATGCGCTGATGTAAAGACCCCACTCGCGGGCACTGGCCAAGCTCAGACCATAGCCAATTTGTAGGTGGGTAGCCTTGATTTTCTCCGACATGGCTTGCGCACGCTCGGCGTTGTCACTGCTGAGCGCCACAACCTGAACGCCACGCTGGTGGAACTCGGGCGTCAAGGCCTCGAGCTCCATCAGGTACTTGGCACAAATGGGGCAATGCAGGCCTCGGTAAAAAACGAGTAAGTCAAACCGCTCTGCGGGTGCTACCCCCAGAGCAAAGTGACCTCCCGTGACAAGCGGAACGTGCAATGCGGGAACAGGCTGCCGGGGTGTCAGTGCGTTTGTGCTCATGAAGTGTCCTTTTGGAGATGCGTGAAAAGAGGTTGAGTGGGAACGATGAATGCCATTGTGATGTACTATGTGCAATTGAAAATTCAAAAATATTTGCAATTCGTACAATATGAGTGATGTCAAACTCGATCGCCTGTCTGCGCTTTTGGAGGGTTTGGCCCCCTTGGTCACGCTGGGGCTCGTTTCTGACGCCCGTGTCGATGGCGCACCCAGTGGAGACAACGACACCGATCTGCAGTTGTTCTTTTTGACGCGAGGGCGCGCAGAGTTGAAGATCAATGGTGTGCGACAAACGATCGAATCCCCAGCCTTGGTTGCAGTGCATGCCAGCAAGCCCTTCGTCTTTCACAGATTCTCGGCAAAGGATGCCTGCCGCTTGGTGCAGGCGCGTGTCCAATTGACTGGACCTGTGGCCACCTTGTTCTTGGAGGAGTTCGCACAACCGCGAACAGTCTCACTGGCTGATGATGAGCCCGCGTTGCAATTGGCTGTCGCCATGATCGAGTCTGAATTGGATGCACCCCGTTGCGGACAACCGGCATTGCTCAACCGCGCAGGCGACATTCTGTTCATCGGCTTGTTGCGTTACCTCGTGGCACATCCCAGTGACCAAGAGAGTGGCCTCTTCAATGGTTTGGCCGATCCACGAATTGCCAAAGCTTTGGTGGCCATGCACCAACGTCCAGCTTTTGGGTGGGATTTGGAACTGTTGGCCAAAGAGGCCGGTATGTCGCGGACGGCATTTGCGACCAAGTTTCATCTAACAATGCGCAGGCCGCCAGGAAAGTATTTGGCTGCAATCCGGCTGGCCTTGGCACAGCGGGCTGTTGATTTGGGCAAGGGACTCAAGGAGGCAGCCAAAGTGGCTGGGTATGGAAACAGCTCAGCTTTGTCTCGTGCTTTGGCCAAGTCAATGTTGCCTAGGCAGGCGAATTGATTGGGGAGAGTTCGAATCCCTAGCGCCACCAATAGTCGATGCTTTCTGACCTGAGCAAGTTATTTAAACAATTCCTCTTGGGCCGCCAGTAATTTTTTGTAAATTACTGATCTTGATAGATAAATCATAAAACAATAATAAAAAAGATACTCGTTAAGTCACGCTACTTGTAATGTATGCGGCTGATCCTAGTAGGTCAGTTCGGGACTGATTTTTTGATTCAGTTTATTCAGCCTTTCAGAAACTATTAGGTTGACCTTGAGGACTTAGGAAATATGAAAATGTTGAAATATATTTACTTTTTACGACATTTTCATAAAATAATGATATGCAAACAAAACTTAACAATCCCGCATTTGAACTGACTCGCACCAAAGGTCTGGTAAGAGCGGGTGAGCTTGCCCTCGCCGGAATCGCAGGTGAAAAACTCCAACAACTATTAAATCGCGGCTCGCTGGTTAGAGTCAGCCGCGGAATCTATTCGTCCCCCGACCGGGTTGTTACCGAGAAAGATCAACTTGCACTGATTGCAATCAGTCATCCGCATTTAGTATTTTGTCTGCTCACAGCACTTCAAATTCACGGCCTGACAACGCAAGCACCACATGAAGTCTGGGTTGCCATCCCTTCGAAGGCTCGTGCTCCAAAGCTAGCATATCCACCACTTCGCATATTTCGACTGAGCAACCCCGGACTATGCATTGAGCAAAAGTCTGTTGATGGAGTCGTTTATATCCCTGTCACATCAGTGGCAAAAACAATCGCTGATTGTTTTAAATTTCGTAACAAGATTGGATTCGATGTGGCTCTGGAAGCGTTGAGGGATGCATGGCAACAAAAAAAGGTTTCAATGGATGAGCTGTGGAAGGCTGCTGAGCTTTGCAGAGTAGCCAATGTCATGAGACCGTATTTAGAAAGTCTTGTATGACATTAAAAAATAGAAGTGCGTCCGTGCGTGCGCGTTTGCTGAGCAAGGCTCGCGAAAAATCCGTAGATTATCAACTGGTCCTCACGCGTTATGCGTTAGAGCGTTTGTTATATCGATTAAGCATTTCGTCTCAGAAAGAGTATTTCTTACTCAAAGGCGCCTTGCTTTTTGATCTTTGGTATGACGTCCCATTGCGTCCAACTCATGACATCGACTTATTAGGATTTGGGATTGCAGAAATTCCGCATCTTATTGATATCTTTGAAGAACTCTGCAATCTAGAGTTAGATGATGGAATATTTTACGATTTGAAATCCATTAAGGTCGAAGAGATTCGTAAAGAAGCAAATTACTCCGGTATCAGAGTCACTTTACTCGGTTTAATTGATGGTGCGAAATGTCCGATACAAGTCGACATTGGATATGGAGATGCAGTGACTCCAGCGCCAGAGTCAGTGCTGTATCCAGTCATGCTGGATGATATGCCAGCACCTTGCTTACGGGTGTATCCCAGATATACGGTGATAGCAGAAAAGTTAGAGGCCATCATTACGCTGGGGATGGCGAACACGCGAATGAAAGACTATTTTGATCTGTACGTCATTTTGCAGGATACCGACATAGATCGAACGGTTCTTAGTCAAGCGGTAACTGCCACCCTGAATCGTCGAAAAACGACGAGACCTAAAGACGTACCAACTGGACTGAGCGAGCGATTTTCATTGAATGCTCAGAAAAATACCCAGTGGAATGCGTTTGTTAATCGCAACAAATTGAAAGCAACATCTCTGGGCGCAACCGTCGATTACCTGCGTAATACCTTGGCTTTCTTATTTGATGACTTCAAGCATGAAGTGAAGCATGATTTCAAGCCTGATTGAACATTTCGTTCTTGAAACCATCGCCTGCAAAATATTACAAAATAGACAACAATAAAACTTTTGATAATCTTTAAAAGTAAAAAGCTACATTCACTTTTTATTTTGAATTCCTTGAGCGGGAGATGTGACATGGCTTCAAACTTGAAAATCTTAGCGGCTTTGATTCTGTCGAGCGCTTTCCAGCTTGCCTCTGCCCAGGATATTGGACTCACGAAGCAGTTCTCCGGCTGTATGGATAAATCCAACGGTGTCACTGTCGAAATGCTCGAGTGCATTGACGCGGAAATAAAACGTCAAGACAGAAGACTCAACAAAGCCTACAAAGATGTCATGGATCAACTGTCTCCAGAACGTAAAAAACAACTTCAGCATGCTCAGCGTGCTTGGATAAACTACCGTGATGCTAACTGTAAATTTTATGATGATCCAGATGGAGGTTCATTGGCTAGAGTCAGTGCAGCAGATTGTTTGATGTCAGAGACTGCTTCTCGTGCCAAAGAAATAGAGTCCTTTTCTGGCGTTGACTCTACACCATCGGCAGCAAAAACATCCGAACCACCGGCTCAACCAGCAAGACCCGCATCCAATGATTCTGTCGCACAAAACGTTCCGCCAGTTTTAACGGGTCCACAGAAAAACGCTTTGCGGGCAGCGCAGTCCTATCTCAGCATCAGTGCATTTTCGCGAGACGGGTTGATCGAACAACTTTCATCATCTGCGGGAAGCGGCTTTAACATCGCTGATGCAACGATCGCCGTGGACAGCATGAACATCGACTGGAATCAAGAGGCTGTGAAATCTGCCAAGCAATATCTCCAAATGATGGGATTTTCATGCAAGGGTTTGATTCAACAGCTTTCCTCTCGTGCAGGGGGAAAATTCACTGAACAGCAGGCTGCTTTTGGAGCCAAACAGGCTGGAGCCTGCTAGTTAGTGAGGTTTCTATCTTGCCATCCGTCACGATGGATTGAAGTCGATCAAAGCTGGGTTAAAAAACCTTTTCTGCGACCACGATCCACATTGCCATCGTAAAGATTGCCGCGATGTTACTGGCCAGAATTTGTCCAGGGATGCTGTCTTGTGCCACTCTGAATTGTGACGACAGCATCGCGCCCATCGTGGCGGCCGGACATGCGGCGATGATCACCACACCCTTGGCAAGTATCCCATCCAGCTTGAACACTAGCGCGAGCAAGACCACGAGCCCTGGCATCAGGATATTTTTAATCAAGACGACGAGGACAACTTGTTTGTCCACGCGCGGTGTCAGGAAAGAAAGAAGTACTCCCAGAGTGAACAGGGCAAGACCGCCAGAGATGCTGCCGAGTAGTTTGATGGAATCGGTCGCGAGCTCAGGCGGTTTAATGCCTGCAAGCACCATGCACATGCCAAGCAGGGGTGCCCAAACGACGGGTTGCTTAATCGTATCAAGCAAGATGTGAGGAAGTGTCGCAGAGGCACCGCTTTCATTTCCTTTGTTGAGCAAAGCCATAATCACCGGAATCACTATGATGCTGGCGATGATGTTGCCCACAATAATGGGTAGCATGCCCTGCGGACCAATCACGGTCAGTGCGACAGGCATCCCGAAATACGCCATGTCTGGAAAGCCACAGTTGCTCCCGAATAATGATGCTTCGTTAGCGGGTTTTTTCCAAACGAACAACGCCAGGAGAAGCGCGATGAAAAAAGGCACTGTGATGCCTAGCAGCAGGGTCAGCGCATAGGGAATGTTTTCAAGCTGGCTGGGGCTGAAGTTAAAAATCGAGACGAACAATGCGCAGGGCAAGGCAAAGCTCACCACCACAGTGGACAGGCTGCGCGCACCTTCTGAGTTGATGACTTTAGTCAAACCCGCAAAATAGCCAAGCACAATGACGAACGCAACAGGCGCAAGGGCGGAAAAAATCAAGTGAACCATGGCCTCTTTTCCATTAGGTGGTGGCAAAAATTGCGCAGAGCAGGATCGCAATCTTTTCAATTTGGTGATTGTATGTGAGCCTGAAGGGATTTCAGCGCTTATGATGTGAGTCAGATACTTAAACTAAGGAAGATAGAGATGGCATCTCATATTCGTCTCTTTTTTGCAGTGGTGATTTGCGCTTTATTGGCGGCTTGCATTAACGCACCCGTCGTGCGCAGCGATTTTGATCCTCGTGCAGATTTCGCCTCCTATCGTACTTTCGCTTTCATTGAGCCACTTGGGACCGATCGGGCGGGCTACACGACGCTCTTGACGGAACGACTCAAGCGAGCCGCTGCCTTGCAGATGGAGTCGCGTGGTTATGTCTATCGCGAGAAAGATCCTGATTTGTTGATCAACTTTCAATCTCATGTTCAAAGCAGAACCGAATACGTTGCGCCTCCGCCGATGATGTGGGGCTATGGTTATGGATATGGGTTTTATGGCGGTTGGCCGGGCTATGCGTTTGGACCGGACGTGATTCAGTACAACGAAGGCACGATGAAAGTTGATCTGATCGACGCCAAGCGCAGGCAGATGGTGTGGGAAGGTGTGGGCACATCGATCGTCGATAACATCCAGCAAACAGCCTCAGATCAGGCTGTTCAGAACATGATCGCATCGATTTTTGCCCGCTACCCCTTTGTAGCGGGCAGCAAATGACTCTGGGAGTTAGAGGAAAGTATGAATGTCCTCTGTAGGCTTAGCCTCTCAGGTGTAACAGCGTTGCATCCACCAAAGACTGTGTGGAGTCTATAAATCGCAGTGGATCATTTTCCAGTTCGTGGATCATGCCTAGCGGAATTTCGGTACATCCAAGAATGACGGATTCAGCGCCTCTATTGAAAAGCACATTGGCTGCTTGTCGCAACAACGCACCTCCCGCCTCCAGGTCACCAGCCTTCACAAAAGCGATACCGGGTGACACCAGCTGATGAAAATCCTCTTCACTCGGGACTAAAGGCTTGAGGCCCAAGGCCGACAGGCGTTGACTGTAAATACCCATGTGTGCAGTGCCCTCAGTTGAAAGCACACCGATAGTGTTCGCATGAGGGTTGCGAGCCAGAACTTGTTGGGCACTCGCATCCACGATATGCAGAAAAGGCATCTTCGCTCGCTTGGCCAAATCCTCGTACCAGCAATGCGCGCTGTTGCAAGGCATGGCGATCACTTGCACGTTCGCCGCGTTCAGGAAGTCAACCGCTGCGAGCAGTTGCGGGAGCGGACTCGGGCCTTCACCGAGCACGGATGCTGTTCGGTCGGGGGTCGTGCAATCACCATATAAAAGAACAGGAATATGTTGCTGGTCGGTTTGCGCTGTTGTGGAAAGAGTGAGTTTGCGCAGAAAGTCTGAAGTGGCGAGCGGCCCCATGCCGCCGATGACGCCTAGCCAGCCAGGTGGTAATTGAATGGAAGCGTTAAGAGATGTCATATTGCTGATCCTTGACGGCGCTATTCTGATTTCCGAAAACCGAATGCATGAACGACACTTTAGCAAGTATTTCTACATTTGAAGTTTAAAAACCCGCAAGGCATTTTTATACGCGACGAGTTCGATGACGTCTGAACGCAAATAGGGCAGCAGATTGGTACGAATTTCAGCAATGGCCTCGTCATAATAAGCATCCCAGCCACAGCATGTATCCGAGCCAAGCATGATTCGATCTGGGTAGGCGTCGATCAGTGCTTTCCATTTTGGACGAAGTCCCTCTGTTGTATAAGCGCGACCTGGTCGGTTGATTTTTGCTAAACGATTGTGCAGTTCGCCCGAAGCCGACATTTCACACATGATATTTTTGCGCTGTTTAAAGAGATTTGCGAGATCCTCTGGTTGCGCTAGTGGCAAGCAGTGAGAAAGAATCGTGAGGGTGTTTGGAAAGTCTGCAGAGAGGCGCAGAATGTCTTCTGTGAACTCTGGATTTTGCTGAGAATGAATTTGTATAAATCCACCGTAATCGTTCGCGATTTCATAAAACTTTCGCATTGCAGGATTGTCAGTTTTTATTTTTCGACGAAAGGGTGGAGGACCACTTGACTCATTATTTGTGTGTAGTTCGCCAAAACCTTTGATGGTACCCGCCGCAAACATTTCACGGGCATTCCTAAATAGATCACGAAAATAGATATTTTCTTTCTCAACAAGTGTGACAGATCCCTGGCGAATAAAGCTCTCAGCAAACTCTCGCTGACCGGCCGCCGGGATATGTCGGTTACCTAGAGCCTCAGCAATGTCATGGCGCAGGTCGCCGACACCTCCCCCCCAGCGGACACCATTGGCGTTCATCCTCTGAACAATATCGTCGCGAGCGGGACCATTGCGGGAGTAGGTGTGCAGATGTACATCTGCAATGGGGACGATTTTTGCGAGTGCGGCAGATTTTGGGTCGGGCGATTGAGCAAAACTTGGTGAAGTGCCACCTATCCATATGCAGAGAAGTAGAGTTTGTATATATTTTTTCGTCATGGTTACGCGCGGTGCGGTGTGGGGTTTCAAATGATTGAAAAAACGGCACGCTTTGTCAATTAGAGCAGTCGCAGATTAGTTGAGTTTAATGTTGTTTGCTTTTCCGACTTCTTGCCATTTTTTGTTATCGGACCTGACGTAGGCAGCAAACTGTTCTGGGCTATCGCCGACAGGCTGCGCACCTAGCTCAAGCATTTTCTGTTGCATCTCAGGCGTTTTCAAAATCGCAACAATGTGTTTATTTAAGTCATCTACGAGTGGTTTTGGTGTGCCCGCAGGCGCAAACAATCCAAACCATGCTGACATTTCATAACCGGGGACACCTGCCTCGGCCAAGGTCGGGATGTCGGGTGCGGCAGGCCAGCGTGTATTGGTGGTGACAGCCAGTGCACGCACTTTGCCGGCTTTAATCAGACTCATCGATGACGGTAAGTTGTCAAAGCCGATTTGCACTTGTCCGCCCATCAGATCGCTCAGCATCGGCGCGCCACCTTTGTAAGGGATGTGGGCGATGTCGATTTGTGCGAGTGTTTTGAGCAGTTCGCCGCTCATGTGTGGCGAGCCACCGTGGCTGGTCGAGCCAAAATTAATCGAGCCTGGTTTTGCTTTGGCTAACGCAATTAGTTCTTTGACGTCTTTGGCTGGGAACGTGGGGCTCGCCAATAAAACGTTCGGTGTGCTGGCGACAAGCGTCACAGGCACAAAATCTTTGGTGGGATCGTAAGGTGGGGGCGACTGGAGCGCAGGAATAATCCCGTGAGAAGCGATCGTGCCCATGACAAGCGTGCGGCCATCGGGAGCTGCTTTTGATACTTGTTGTGAGCCGATCACGCCGCCTGCACCTGCTTTGTTTTCAATCACGACGGTCAAGCCGGTGCGTTGCTGAAGGCCTGGCGCAAGGTTGCGGGCGAGGAGGTCTGTCGTGCCGCCCGGGGGATAAGGGACAACTATGCGCAAGGTCTTGTCGGCGGTTTGAGCACCTGCTAGGGCAGACCACGCGATGAGTGTGGCGAGTGCAAGACTTTTGAGTGTGACGCGACGTGTATGTACGTGATGTAGATGATTCATGGTGTCTCCTAATTATTATGAGGTTTTTATTAAATGATCGAAACAGTCGGAACAGTCAGGGCAGTCAGTAACGATTACTTACGATGTCAGGCAATCAGTTCCGGGGCTTTAAGAAATGTTTTTAAATGCTCGGGCACCTCGATTTCAAAGCCTAGCACCGCAGCGGAAAGTGCCTTGCCATAGTTATCCAGACACAGACTTCTAGACACGCCTCCTCCCAACGCGCCTTGGCAGACAAAGTTCATCGCATGAATGTTGTCGACGTCATAGCGTGTGACTGAACCTGTGATGGCATCGCCGTAGAATTTTTTGAATCGCTCTTCGGTGAGTTGCTCTTTGAGTAAGGGATAAAGCTCAGGGGTATAGGCAAAGACTGCGATGTTAGAGGTGTTGCCCTTATCGCCAGAGCGCGTATGCGCAACGTGTTGTAATTTGACTTTCATGGATCAGCTCTCGATATAGGTAACAGAGGCAGGGACTTTTTCGCGTGGCACGAGTGAGGACCAAACGCCGATGACTTCGCGTGTGCGATCTTGATGCGGCACGCGTTTGCCCGTGTGAGCAATGCCTGAGACTGCCATCCCATCAATTTCACGGCCAACTTTGGCGGCCTCCTCTTTGGTCTTGGTCCGAGCGGCGACGCGCACTGCAATCTCGTAAGGCTCGGGGGCGTCTGCTGGCGTGGCAGCACCATGGATGGCGTTCAAGCCTAGAAAGTCGATGCGAAGATCTTCAGCCTGAAGATTGACAATCTTGAATCTTTCTTCGAGCACTTTTTTGGCGATTTGCGCACGTCTCAATGCGCCGGGGCCTGCATAAAAAAACATGTCCTCCCCGATATGTCCCTCGGTGCAGCCAATCGATACCTTGAGCGTCGGTGTGCGGGGCTTGCCGCCAATATGGCTGACCCGAACACGATCAGGACCCACTTGCTCGAGCTTGACGGTCGTAAAGTCGACCACGACATCTGGTGTGAGGTAGTTGGCTGGATCGTGGACTTCGTAAAGCAATTGTTCTTTAACCGTCTGCAAGTTCACCGCACCTCCAGTGCCTGCCACCTTGGTGATGATGGCGCTCCCATCACGGCTGACTTCCGCGATGGGGAAACCGAATTTCCAGGGCTCGGGTACGTCCTTGAAACCAGGGTCCATGAAATAGCCCCCCGTGACCTGCGCACCGCATTCCATCAAGTGGCCAATTCCTGTGCCCTGGCCAAGTTTGACGTGGTCCAAGGGATCCCACCCGAATTCATACATCATGGGTGCCATGAAAATCGATGGATCCGCGACACGACCAGTGATGACGATTTGGGCACCTGCCTTGAGTGCCTCGACGATGGGTTCTGCACCGAGATAGGCTTCGGCTGAGATCAGTGTGGATTTGAGGGTGGAGGTTTTTTCGCCTGTCTCCATGATGGTGTCGGTTAGCTCAAGTACGTGTTCGGTAATGAGGCTGCCGTTGACCGAGGCGATTTTGACGCCCGTGTACCCAATCTCTTTGAGTAGTTCGGCGACACGTCTCGCTGCAGCATCGGGGTTGATCCACCCCTGGTTTGTCACGATTTTGGTTCCGCGCTTCATGCATGCAGGCAGAACGGCTTTCATCCGATCATCCAGATATGTGTCGTAGCCGGGAAAAGACTTGTCGCGCCTGGCGCGGACTTGTGCGGCCGAGACGGTGGCTTCGGCCATAGTTTCAAAGCACAGGTAATCCAGATCGCCTTTTTCCGCGTTCAATGCAGCAGGCTCGACGCGATCGCCCCACCAAGCAGCACCTGATCCGATGCGGATGGTTTCTTTCATTGTTTGATTCCTCGAAAAAAAAGCTGCACCCTTGATGAACAAGGCTGCAGCTTTTGAAATGTCGTCGATGTGTGAGCGACAAGGTTAGGGTGGTGTGGGTTTAATCCACGCTTGCGCCAGAGCTCTTGACGATTTTCTGCCAGTTCGCCAAATCGTCTTTGATCAGCGTGGCAAACTGCTGGGGAGTGCTTTCAAGTGGTTCACAACCTTGCTTGAGTAGGCGTTCCTGTACATCTTTGTCAGCTAATGCTGTTTTGATGGCAGCGTTGAGTTTGTTCACGATCGCTTCAGGTGTGCCAGCGGGAGCCAGAATACCGTACCATGGGGTTGAGCCAAAGCCTGGGATGGTTTCACTAATGGAGGGTACGTCAGGCAGGGCGCCAATGCGCTTTTCGTTGGTCACAGCCAAGGCTTTGATTTTTCCAGCTTTAATTAAGCCCAGGGAGGAGGGCGCACTTTGTACTGAGACGGGAACTATTCCGCCCGCCACATCTGCTGCGGCTGCAGAAGCAGTTTTGTAGGGCACATGCTGAATGTTCAAGCCGACCTGCTGTTTGAACATTTCCATGATCAGGTGATTGAGCGTGCCATTTCCTGCCGAAGCGTAGTTGTATTTGCCTGGGTTGGCTTTGAGTTGAGCAATCAGTTCGTTGACATTATTGGCAGGAAAGGCAGCGTTGGCGACAAGCACATAACCTGCGCTGGCCACCAGACCAACAGGTGTGAAGTCTTTGATGGGATCAAAACCTGTGGTTTTGTAGAGCCAGGGATTGATGACCTGAGCACCGTTGGTCGTCAGCATCAGTGTATAGCCGTCTGGCTTGGCTTTTGCGACAGCGGCGGTACCGATGTTGCCGCCAGCGCCCGTACGGTTTTCAACAACAAATTGTTGGCCTAGAACCTCGCTGAGCTTGGCGGAAATAATGCGGGCAATCGTGTCGTTGGCGCCACCTGCGCCCTGGGGCACGATCACGTTTACGGGTCGCGTTGGATAATCAGTTTGAGCCGAGGCTGTGCCATGCGCGAACGCGACGAGGGCGGCGCTTGCGACAAGGGCACGGGTCATGGTCGAAATAAAGCGCATGTCAATCTCCGGTGTTTTAATAAGAATTGCTTTTATACAGCATGAGTATCACTTTGGGCTGTTAATTGTGAGTGCTAATGGCTAAATGGATCTGGAACTTTAAGAAGGTGGCGAAGCTTGAGTCACGTCTCTCCATCCCCATACTTTGATGCCATCGCGCTCAAAATTACTCTCTCCACCATACATGATGGTGGAGTTGGGGAACTCGGAGCTTGCAAGTGTCTGCCATTTTTTAAGATTCTGAGCCCAGTCTGAAGCGTAGGTGCTGCCTGATTTGATTTCGATGGCTTGAAGCCCTTGAGCTGTTTCGCACAAGACATCAATTTCCTGGCCTGAGTTGTCTCGCCAAAAGTAGAGATCAGGTGCAAGTCCTGCATTCAGACGTTGCTTGTAAAGCTCGCTGACAACCCAGGTTTCAAATAGTGCGCCTCGTGCTGCGTGTGTCTCTAAGGTTTGGACATCGCGTATGCCCATGAGCCATGTCGCTAAACCCGAGTCTAAGAAGTAAAGTTTTGGCGTTTTGACGAGTCGTTTGCCGTAGTTGCGAAAGTGTGGCCGCAGCAAGGTGACGATATAGCTGGTTTCGAGTACGGTCAGCCATTGTTTGGCAGTGACGGCACTAATACCGCAGTCTGCTCCAAGCGCGGTGAGGTTGAGGAGCTGCCCCGTTCGGGCTGCACACATTTTGACGAAGGTTTGAAACTGACCGAGATCGCGCACCGCGATCAATTGCCGCACGTCGCGCTCGACATAGGTCGCGACATAATTGCTGAACCAGTCTTGCGGGCTAACAGGACGGTCATACAGTGTTGGATAGCCCCCTTGAAAAAGCGTTTGAGTGAGCGTCTCAGGGAGCTTGTTGACTTGTCCGAGTTCAGAGGCGCTTAACGGAAGTAATTCAACGCGCGCAACGCGACCTGCGAGCGTTTGTGTGATGCTTTCAATCAAACTGAATTGTGCCGAGCCTGTCAGGACAAAATCGCCCATGCGTTGTCGTTCATCGACCAGACCTTGTAACCAGGACAGCAATTGAGGGCAGCGCTGAACCTCATCCAGAATCGCTCCCTGAGGAAAGCGTGCTAAAAATCGCTTTGGATCAGTGAGGGCAAAATCCCGCTCATCTGGGTTCTCCAGAGAAATATAAGGTTTGTCTTTGAAAATATTACGTGCAAGCGTGGTTTTCCCCGCTTGACGTGGTCCGGTAATCGCAATCACCGGGAATCCCTTGGCAAGGCGAACCAAGGTATGTGCTGCATCACGAGGGATCATTTACAAATCCAAGTTTCAACTTTAGATTTGTAAATTATAGGGTGAAAATGATTTAGATGTTTGATTTAATTGATTTTTCTAAAACCCAAACCCAGCACCTGCTCCAAACAATGTCGCAATACCGAGTATGGCAAAAATCGCAGCGGCAATCGAATGCACAAGCTTCATCGGGATCTTGTTCGCCAACTTATCTCCGATAAAAACCGCTGGGACATCCGCAATCAGCATGCCAAGCGTGGTGCCGATCACCACCATGAGTGGGGCAGCGTAATGCGCAGCCATGGCCACTGTGGCAATCTGTGTTTTATCGCCCATTTCGGCGAGGAAAAAGGTGATGAGTGTGGCCCCAAACACGCCAAATTTCTGTGCGACTTTGGTTTCTTCTTCCTCGATCTTGTCGGGAATCATGGTCCAGATCGCCATACCGATAAAGGACAGGCCCAACACCCAGCGTAAAATCTCAGGCGTGACAACCGATGTGATCCATGCACCGAGGGCACCAGCCAGGCCGTGGTTAATGATGGTCGCGACCAGGATCCCGAGGATAATCGGTACCGGCTTTTTAAAACGCGCAGCCAGAATGAAGGCTAAAAGTTGAGTTTTATCGCCAATTTCGGCGAGAGCGACCACGCCGGTTGATACGAGCAGGGATTCCATTAGTATATGCGCCAGCAACAAGCTGGATGATCTCTGAGTGAAGTCACGATCTTAGCAGAGCCTGACGTCACCCCAGAAAATACGCCGCAACCCTGGAGTACAGGGGAATCCCGACAATCAAATTAAACGGAAACGTCAGTCCGAGCGACAAACCAAAATACAGGCACGGATTGGCCTCTGGAACCGCATAGCGCAGTACAGCGGGGACGGCAATATAAGACGCACTTGCGGCAAGCACCATCAACAGGGTGGCGTTACCGGGCGATAGGTTGAGCAGGAGCGCCAATGCCAGCGCAATCGCTGCATGCAACAAAGGGCCTAAAACAGCGTAGCCAATGAGTCCTGGTGAAATGCCTTTGAGTTGAGGAAGGTTGCGCGCGGTCATCAAGCCCATATCCAGCAAGAAAAACGCCAGCATGCCTTTGAACAGATCACCGGAAAAGGGCTGCATGGCGGCCTGACCGGCCTCGCCTGTCAGGAGGCCGACGACCATGGCTCCGAGTAACAAGAGTTGTGCGCCATCCGTAAAGGACTCGTGCAAGATTTTCCCGATGGGCACCGATTTGTTCTGTCTGAGCGTATTGGCGAGAATCACAGCCAAAATGATGGCGGGGGATTCCATGAGCGCCATCGCTGCAGCCATATGACCACCATACTCGACGCCCTGGTTCTCTAAAAACTGAACGGCCGTGACAAAAGTCACTGCGCTCACCGAACCGTAGGTGGCGGCGATCGCGGCGGCATCAAAACCTGACAGGAAGCGTTTGAGCGTCCAGTAGCCGAGTGCCGGGACGATGAGTGCGAGCAAAATCGCGGCGCCAAGGCTCGCTGCGACCTCGTAGGTCAGGCCTGATTGTGCAAGCGCGAAGCCGCCTTTGAGGCCCAGGGCCATCAAGAGATAGAGAGACAAAAAGCGTGAGATCGCGGGGGGAATTTCCAGATTGGAGCGCACGAAGCCCGCAAGTACGCCAAAAATGAAAAATAGAATAGCGGGGTCGAGAAGATTTTGCATGGGTTGAGTCCTTTGCAAGATCGTAGAGCGAGGACATAACTAATGTAAAATCGATTCTTATGCATTGATATATAGATAAAAGTCTATGAATATTACTTTTCGGCAACTCAAGCTTTTTCTCGCCTTGGCCGAAACCGGAAGTGTGAGTGGCGCGGCGCGTGCAATGCATGTCACCCAGCCGACCGCATCCATGCAGCTCAAAGAGGTCACGCAGGCTGTAGGCGTTCCTCTCTATGAGGTGATTTCAAAGAAAGTGCATCTCACCGAGATCGGACGCGAGCTGGCCCAAACCGCCAGAGAAATGATTCAGACTTGGGATACTTTTGAGCAAGGAGTGGATAGCGTCAAGGGCCTCGCACGCGGCAAGCTCAAGGTTGCTGTGGTGAGCACAGCGAAATACTTCATGCCACGCCTCATTGGTTCATTTTGCAAGAAATATCCCGAAATCGATGTATCGCTGGAGATTTTGAACCGAGATGGTGTCGTGCAGAGGATGCGTGAAAACCTGGATGACCTGTACATCATGTCCCAGCCGCCACGCGATCTGGATTTAAATGATGAGATTTTTATGGCAAACCCGTTGGTGTTGGTGGCCGCTGCTAGGTCTTCGCTTGTCAAGCAGGCGGGGATATCTTTGACTGTCCTTGGAAAGGAGCGTTTTATTCTGCGGGAAAAGGGTTCGGGAACCAGAATGGGTGTGGATCAGTTCTTTAATAAAAATAAATTTCGGCCGGATATCCGCATGGAGTTGGGGAGTAATGAGGCTATTAAAGAAGCTGTCGCGGGAGGACTCGGGATCGGAATCGTATCCCGTCACTCCTTGCATGGTCACCAGAAAGAGCATGGCGTGACTGTGGTCGATGTGGAGGGCTTCCCGATTCTCTCTAATTGGCATATTGTGCACCCCGCGAGCAAAAAATTGTCGCCGATTGCGACGGCGTTCAAGCTTCACATGCGCAAGGAAATAAGGCCACACGAATGATTAAAAAGGATTTCGGAATTTTTGGTTCACGTCTGGTGATGATGTGCGCCTTGGCTTTCCTAGGTCTGATCATGGTCGGATCCGCAAGTGCTGAGGTGCATGTGGAGCCGCACAAGCGGGGGTCATTGATGATCGTTGGGGGAGGCGATACGCCCTACACGATTCAAAAAAGATTCGTGGAGCTTGCCGGCGGAGCTGGACGCGCGCGGGTCGCGATTTTCCCCATGGCTAAAACTGAATTCGACGAGGAGCTGGACGAAGTGCTGGCGGATTTCAGTTTGCTGGGTGCCGAGGTTGAGGTGCTGAATCTTGACCGCGAGGATGCTCAATCCAAAGCAATGGATGCCATCCTCTCAAAATTCACGGGTTTTTGGTTTTTGGGAGGCGATCAAAATTTACTGGCGTCATCACTTCTGGGGACAAGGGCGTTGCGCACGATTGAGTTTCGCTACGAGCAAGGCGCGGTGGTCGGGGGAACTTCTGCGGGAGCGGCAGTGATGACAGCAACCATGTTGACAGGAGAGCGTCGAACGGCAAGCGGTCGAATCAATGATGACCCTAACGCGGTTGCTTTGCGCAGCACAGAGGTCACCCTTGGCTTCGGATTACTCCCCGGCGCGATCATTGATCAGCATTTCAGTCGTCGTTCACGCGATAACCGGTTAGTCAGCGCCGTTCTAGATAGCCCTCAACTATTGGGGGTGGGGATCGACGAGGAAACTGCACTGATCGTCCGTCCCGATGGTCGTTGGGAGATCATGGGAAATGGTCACGTAAAAATTTATGACGCCAGACGCGCGTACATTGTGAATGAGGAGGATGATACTGTAGGTGCCTCGGGAATCAGAATGCATGTGTTGCCGCGCGGTTCACGCTTTGATCCAAGACTTGGAAGACTGGGTTCCTGGCGAAATTAGTTTTGCGCCGAATAGGTATGATTTGATGGGTGCTTCAGTTGATGATTTATCTACACAAAATACTGCCGTTTTTGCTCTCGCCACTCGTGCTGGCGATACTCCTCTTGGCAGTTGGTGTCATCACTAAAAAAAAGCGTTATGGGTTAATAGGTTTAATCCTGCTCTATGGTTCTAGTACTTTTATTGTGGCGGATTTTTTGTTCGAGTCACTGGAAGGACGCAACCTTAAAAAGCAAGCTCAACAAGCGAAACCTGCTGATGCGATTGTCGTATTGAGCGGAATGCTGGTCCATGTAAATAGTGAAACAGGCCCAGTCGCAGAATGGGATGATGCAGATCGCTTTTTTGCTGGTCTGGATCTTTATCAGGCTGGAAAAGCTCCGCGTTTGATATTCACGGGTGGTGTCCTGCCATGGGAAAAATTGTCGCAAAGTGAGGGCGAGATTCTTCGGTCCTTAGCATTACGGTTTGGTGTGCCTGAAAAGAACATCAGTGTGACACGCGAGGCTCAAAATACTCAGCAAGAAGCGTATGCTGTCAAAGAGCTATTGGGTGAAGCAAAAATTTTATTAGTGACCTCTGCCTATCACATGCCTCGGGCCCAGCGTCAGTTTGAGACCCAGGGATTTGAGGTCGAGGCTTTTCCAGTGGATTTCAAAGTTCGCGCCATAGCGATGACGCCAATGGATTTCATGCCCGATCCACGCGCACTGAGACTGACAGATATCGTTGTGCGCGAATGGCTCGGCGGACTCTACTACCGAATCCTCAGAGGTCTGTAGTCAATTCTTTTCAATATCAACGAGCTTGTTGGCAATAAGTTTACGAAGAGCGTCTAGCGCGCTTTTCAGTGAATACAAACGATTCATATCGTCGGTGGGAATAGAGATATTGAGGATTTCCAGATTCAAGTCATTTAATCGCGAAAGCATTTGCTGAAGCTCTTGACGGTTGTCGTTATAGACGGCATTTCGTTCGATCTCCAAGATTTCTTCATAGGCATTAGATATAAGAATCACTGCGCGGGTATGCCGGTAGTTTGGAAACAATTTGAAGAGTGGATAGATCACTGCAAAAGCACCGACCAGCAGTAGCCAGATTTTGTCCAGATAGCTCACCAGCCAAAGCGGGAGTTTTCCATCAAGAGCGGGAGCCCCTTTGTCGTAATAGCGTGAGGCGACTTGGCTTAACGGAAAATTACGGTCGAGGTAAGTTGGAAAAAAATCAGGGTTGTTGAAAAGTGGTTCGAGGTCCCGGCTGATTTGTTCTGCCGCAGTCATAAAAAGATACTGAATGGCAGGATGCATGTCTTTACTGATGAGCAGCGTTGCCGTTGTGGCAAGCATGTTGACATCTTGAGCGGGAATCCGATGTTTCAGATCCAGGGCTCCTTTGGGTAGCGTGATTGGATTCAAGATAGGGATCTTTTTCGAGATCGCCTGGGCGAAATCAAAATTAAAGATTTTCAGTTCGTGATGATTCAGTAGTTTTTGCAGGTTCGGACCATTTTCCGCATCTGCAATAAACATGGCAAAAATTTCGCCATCGATTATTTTTTGAGTCGCCTCGGTATTACTCAAGTGAAGAAAGTTTGGATTGTCTTTAACATTTAGGTTAGTCAGAGATAAGATTTTTTCGCTGAGAATATCGGTGCCGCTTCCTTTGGGACCAATTGAAATTTTTTTGTCACTCAAGGCTGCAATGATGGCTTTGGCATCAAGTTCTTCTCCGCGATGGAATAACCATAATGGAACGTATTCAATGCTACCGAGAGTTTGAAGTTGGGGATAGCGACCTTTAGGGGCAATACCAGCCAGGGCGAACGCAGCGGTCACTGGAGATCTGGGGTCCGTGATCTCTTGCATGCTTTCGGTGTAGCCGCTTGTATTGACCAAATGCAGAGTGATCCCTTCCGCTTCGAAATAGGATTGGAATTTTTTACCGAGTTTTTCAAAACTCGAGTCGGGCTGGCCGACTGCCAGGTAAACATTACGGGGTGGAAACGGATCGGTGACAAACAGAAGAACACTGAGACCCGCCACTAACAACAAGAGCATGGGCCATTCGGTGCGCAGGAGATTGCGCCAATCGCTGATTTCCTGAATCAGAGACTTCAAGGAATAAATGGTCAGTGAGGGGTCTTGGTTCTTTTTTCTGTTGGAGGTCATAGGGCGTTTTAGGCTCGTTTTCCAAGAAGACCATTATGCGCTATTTCACTCAAATCAAGGAAGCCAGACTAGAAACTGACCGCTAAACCAATCGCAAAGCCTCGCACATTATCACCAAAGGCGTAGCGGGCGACCAGCCTTGTACGCGTAACAACCGCTTTGTACTTGCTCGAGTCGAACTCGATCCCCACGCCGACAGAGGTCAGATTGTTGAACCCGAGCAAGCCGCGTTGGTCACCCAGGTAAACCGTATTGGCCGCCTCCAGAACGTAGCGAAGTGGGTTGTCCATCAACTGCAAGCCAGTCGGTGCTCGGTAGCGCGCATAAACACTGGCGGCTTCTGCTGAGGCTGAGCCACTGACTACTGCAGATGAGTCAAACGTGCGCAATCGAATATTCGTGTAGCGCAGCTCGAGATCAATCTCATGCTCAGGTTTCACAAGCGTGTAGTCGAGCATGAGCGAGCCGCCCAAACCGTAGGCGTTGAGTCGACCTCTTTTGAGAAAGTCCAAAGAGGGATCGATATAGTCATCGATGAAACGGCCCGCGAGCGAGGCGTCGGATTCGAGGTGCGCGAGCGAGAAATTAAAAATGGGGCGTAAGACAAGGTTGGGAGCAATTGGGAAGTCGTAGCCCACACCACCGGAGAGGGCGACGGAATTCCAGCGCGCGGGAACTGAACGGAAATCCTGTCCACGTTCAGCAACAAAAACTGGATCAAAGCGCATGAACGCAGCAGAGCCCTCAAGATAGACGGGTACCTTTTTACTGATTGTCTCCCCACCTGCAAACTGAGTCATGAACATACGATTTTGACCGACTTGATCGTCTTGAATGGAAAGAAAACTACTGGTCAGATCAGGCACGACTGAATAAGACATTATGGCAAGAATCTCGTCTGCACTTTTTTTGATTTTTGCTGCCGGTAGAAGACCGCGACCTTGTGCGGATGTTTGACTGAAGGCAAGGCTGCACAACAGTAAAACAATGATTTTTAACAAGGATTGAAAAGCGTTTTTACACATGATGTTGTTTAAAAACTTCAACATTGACGGGCTTCGTAGCTCGATTGGCGTACGCCTCAGGTGTTTGCGGTGAGTGAATTTAGATAAGTAAATAGATTAATGGTTTCTGAGTAATTATGCGATCGACAACGATTGTAATATTTGCAACTCGAAGGCGCGATGTGTGTAATTAATCGTTGCCCTGTAAGCAAGATTGACTCCTCTTAGGATGACTTATGCAGACTCCATATCGTGTCTCAACAATTGTTTTTGCCCTTTCAGTCGCTTGGGCCGCACCCTCAGTCGGACAATCTGCCGCAACAGATTCAACAACAGCACCGCAAGCACAAAATGCAGCTGCGCCAGTATTTTCTGCACAAGAAATCGACGCCATGCTGGCGCCGATTGCGCTCTACCCGGATGCGCTGTTATCTCAGGTATTGATGGCAGCGACATATCCGCTCGAAATCGTTCAAGCGGCACGTTGGTCGAAGTCCTCTGGAAATAAAGGCGGTGATGCCGCGCTCGCCAAAGTCAGTGATCAGACCTGGGATCCGAGTGTGCAATCTCTCGTCGCGTTTCCACAAGTGCTAACCATGATGAGCGAGCAGCTCGATTGGACTCAAAAACTCGGTGACGCCTTCTTGGCTCAGCAAGGCGATGTGATGGATTCGGTTCAGCGCTTGCGCGCACAGGCGCAAAAGGCCGGCAATTTGGCATCCAACACTCAGCAAAACGTTTCCACGCAAGGACAGACGATCATCATCGAACCAGCGCAACCGAATGTCGTGTATGTGCCTGCCTATAACCCGACTGTGGTGTACGGCGCGTGGGCTTACCCTTCGTACCCGCCTGTTTATTATCCCGGCGTGATGAGTTGGTATCCCGGTCAGGCGATGGTGAATGGCTTGATGTGGGGAGCAGGTGTGGCCGCAGCGGGCGCGATTTTTGGTGGATTTAACTGGAACAATCGCGACGTCAATATCAACGTCAATAATTTCAATCGAATCAATCGCAATAATTTTTATTCCGGTCAAGGTAATAGCAGCTGGAAACACAATCCACAGCATCGTGGTGCAGTGGCATATCGCGATAACGGATCAAGGCAACGTTACTCGACACGAGATGCCAATGCTGTGAATGCACGCAATGAAATGCGTGGTCACACACCCGCACGTCCTGCGGCGGGTGCGGGTAACGCGCCGGTGAGGAATGCAGCCAATGCTGGCAATGCGCCTGTGCGCGCAGCGGCTGCCGCTCCTGTACGAAATCTTGAACAAAACCGTCCCGCTGCGGCCACTCAGCGCGATGCCTTGCAAAACCGCGCGGCGCAAGCACCTGTGGCGAGAGGGGATGCGTTCAAAGGAGTTGAGGCTGGCAGACAGTCTATTGATCGTGGTCGCTCAAGTGTGGCCGCAGCGTCACGTCCGAATGTGGGTCATGGCGGTGGCGGTGGTGGTGGCAGGTTAGGCGGCGGGGGTGGCGGTGGTGGTAGGGCCCACGGTCGTGGTTAATACCTTGCGCATTTTGTCCAAAAATATTTTTCAGACTTTTATTGAGACCACCATGATTGCACGTATTGGTTCAGTATTACTTTTAACGATTGGGCTGTTGATGGCCTCTGCCACCACTCAGGCACAACGTGTTCAGCAGGTTTTCAAAACACCAGAGGCCGCAATGGAAGAATTCGGCTATGCGGTTAAAAACAAGGATGACCTGCTATTTCGTCTGATGCTGGGAGAGGATTACAAATCCTATATTCCCTCACCGACCAAGGAGGACTATCAGCGGTTTTTAAGTGCATGGGATAAGTCGCACAAAATTTTGATGGACAATCCGCAACTCGCACATATCGGTGTGGGTGAAAAGGGTTGGACGTTGCCGATCCCTCTGGTCAAAGAGGGCAATGACTGGCGCTTCGATTTGGATTTGGCTGCCCAGGAAATGAGACAGCGTACAGTGGGTGTCAATGAACTCGCTGCGATCAAGGCGATGCTTGCCTACGGCGACGCTCAAATGGAATACGCTGAAAAAGATCGGATGGGTGACGGTGTATTGCAGTATGCCCAACGCTTGCAAAGCACTCCGGGCAAACGTGATGGACTGTACTGGCCCACAAACGCGGATGAGCCTTTAAGTCCGATCGGCGAGTATTTCGCGCAGTCAAAGTCGGTGGACGGTATCGATGAGCGTGGATTCCATGGTTATCTTTTCCGTGTCTTGACTTCTCAGGGTCCTGCGGCACCGGGTGGTGCATTCGACTATGTTGTAAATGGACGTATGATTGGCGGATATGCCTTGTTGGCCTGGCCCGTTGAATACGGCGAGACAGGTGTGATGACGTTTATCGTGAACCAGGCTGGACAGGTTTATCAAAAGAACCTGGGACCCGCCACGGAGCGATTGGCGAAACAAATTAAGTCTTTCAATCCAGACGCTACTTGGCAAAAGGTCTCAAAAGACGATCTCTGAGTGACATCCTGTAAGAGCGGTGTAGTCAGAGGTTGTGGATGACTACCCTCTCTCGGAGAAACTCATGAGAATGACTTGCCCGCACTGCCAAAAAATCAATCAGTTGCCTGTTGACAGGTTATCGAGCTCGCCGATTTGCGGTGCTTGCAAAAAAGACTTGTTAACCGCACCGGTTGATGTCGACGAACTGACCTTCAATGAGCTTTTGGCAAGCTCTCCACTACCCGTTGTCGTTGATTTTTGGGCCTCTTGGTGCGGTCCTTGCCAAATGTTCGCGCCCACTTTCAAAGCGAGTGCGGCTCGGCACGCCAATCGTGTACTTCATGTCAAAATCAATACCGAAGACAACCAAATGTTGTCTCAGCGACTGAATATCAGGTCGATTCCGACGCTCGCCGCATATGTGGGTGGCAAAGAAGTCAATCGTGTCAGCGGTGCTTTGCCTGCTGCTTCGCTTGAGCAGTTTGTGCAAAGAGCGCTAGCGGCTTAAATGGGTATAAAGTGCCAAATACTTTTGAGCCATTCTGCTGACATCGTGCTCGTTTCTCACGTATTGAGCTGCCAGCGCAGTCATGTTGCTGACCTCAGCAGGGTGACTTAATACCCAGTCAAGATGTTTGGCAATTTCCTGCGCGTCGCCAACGGTGGCGAGCAGTCCGCGTCCGTCTGCGAGTACCTCTTTGATTCCACCCGTGCGGGTACCAACGACTGGTATTTCGAGCGACATTGCATCGAGCAAACTACTGCCGAGCGCCTCATAGGTTGAGCAGAGGACGAAAGCACTCAAAGCTGGATAGAGTCGTTCAGGGCTGTGCTGAAAACCCAGGAGTAAGTATTTTTTTTCGATTCCAAGTTTCTTGATGAGTGCACGGGACGCCTCAGAAGAGGATCCATCAGCACCCCAGTGAATAAAGACGACATCCTGATGGTCTTGACAGACTAGGGCTGCAGCTTGGATCAGTGTGAGGGGATCCTTTTCGACGCTCAGGGCAGCACTTGTGCCGATGAGTCTTTTACCTTGTAGCTGATGGGTGGAAATCAGCGTGTTGATTCTATGGGTGTCAGGCGTGATGGGCGGTGTCGCGCTCGGAATGATGATGGGTGCGAGGCCAAATCGGCGAGGTTCTGCTGCGGCTGCCTGGCTGATGGCGACAAGCTGGTCGACACATTTCCACTTCAGTTTGGTGAAAAGCTGTCCGGACGACACGGGGAATTCAGTCCGTCTGGAAAAAACGATGGGTCTGCGGTGAAAAGGTTTGGCCAGCACCGTTCCTGTGACTGCTCCGGCGGTCTGTGCATGCAAAATATCAAAACGCGCGCCATGCAAGCTTAACCACAATGCCAAGGATACCGCTTGGCGGGCGTGATGCACGGTGAAACCTAATTCTCTTGCATGCTGTGCAAGTTCACTCCCCGCGCGCGCGATAATCTCGACATCATGTCCGAGCTCTCGTTGCGCGCAAGCAGTTAAAAGCGTTTGACGCTCTCCGCCACGCCAGCCTCTCTCAAGATTGATTTGAAGTATTTGCATGCTTCAAGAATAACAGAGGCAGAGGATGGGGTTCAGGCTTGAAACATGCTTCGCACACCTGCTCAGCTCGGCGATAATAGCCAGATGAACTTTTTTAAATCAGGGTTTCATTTTCAAGGATTGATTAAACATGTCACGCGAGCTGGATCAGGAATTTATGCTCGATCGCGAGGCGCTTGCCCATGCTGTGGCGCTGATGGGACAGACCTTTACTGCAAGTGATTTCGCCAAGCTTGGCACCACACTCCCTGAGTCTGGAATCGGTTCAATTGAAACGTTGGATCAACTTGCACCGATCGTGCTGGGTCGTGCCGCCAGACTGGATGCGCCGACAGCGTTCGCCCACAAGGATCCTCCGACGCCTTGGGTAACCTGGGCCACCACGCTCTGGAATGCCTCGCTGAATCAGAACCTGTTGCACCCCGCGACGGCACCTGTCGCGCGCGAGCTTGAAGAAAAAGTGATTGAATGGCTCGCGCCTTATTTCGGCATGTCGGGTGGACATATGACGCCTGGCTCTTCCGCTGCAAATCTGACTGCGCTCTGGGCGGCGCGCGAGTGCGCTGATATCTCAGAGGTGATAGCTTCTGAGGCGGCGCATCTTTCTATTAAAAAATCCGCACATATTTTGGGATTACGCTTCACGGCTGTTCCTGTGGACGATGCAGGCGTGATCCGTGAGGAAGCTTTGCCAACAGATATGCATAAAGCCGCACTTGTATTGACCTCCGGGTCGACAAGCGTCGGCGCGTTGGATCCTCTCACACTCATTGGTCGAGCTGCCTGGACACATGTGGATGCAGCGTGGGGCGGGCCCTTGCGTTTAACGCGTTATGCAGACCGGCTGGCTGGAATTGAACATGCGGATTCGGTTGCGGTGTCTTCCCATAAATGGTTGTTTCAACCTAAAGAGTCCGCGCTTGTATTTTTTCGTGATTCGCTCAAAGCCACCGAGGCCATCAGTTTTGGTGGGGCATATTTGACAGAGCCTAATGTAGGGCTGCTGGGCTCTCATGGTGCGACGGCGGTTCCCTTGCTGGCCATGCTGTTGAGCTGGGGTCGGGCAGGGGTTGCGCAGCGTATTGAGCATTGCATGATGATGGCGCAAAAGTTGGCTGATTTTATTCGAGGGGACGATCGGCTTGAGTTATTTGCGATGCCGACAACAGGTCTTGTCGTGTGGCGCGCGCGTGATCCAAGAATGTTTGAACGTTTATTGTCAGAGTTGCCGATAGGTATGACGTCCACCGTCACGATTGGACAGCGCAAGTGGCTGCGAAATACGGCGGCCAATCCAAATGCAGACATCGAGTTGATGATTCACACAATTAAAAAGGTATTAGGCGAGTCATGAGTGCGAATAAGAGTACGCAGAAAAACACTAAACCCACCATCGTTCTGGCCCCTGGTTTTATGACGGATGACGATATTTGGCGGGATTTTGTTCCTTTTTTAAAGGACTACGACGTCATGTATGCAGACTTCCGGGAAGGCACGACTTTGCAAGAGTTGGCCGCCAGTAATCTAAGTCGGTGTCCCGAGCGTTTTATTCTGATCGGTTTTTCATTAGGTGGTTATATTTCGCGTCATATGTTGTATCAGGCTCCTGAGCGTGTGCAGGCTCTGGTCCTGATTGGAACTTCGACGAGACCGACGACGCCACCCGTGTCAGAGGGGCCCGCTACAAAGATGTTTCGAGGCATGAGTCGAACGGCGCTCAAGCGCGCAGTTCATGTTGATCGCGAAAATGACGAGACACTGATCAATCGATTGAAAGATATGGGTGAGCGGCTGGGTGCAGAGGTGTTTACCCGATTGTCCGCACTGGAGCGCAAGTCAGATCTTGAAAATATGCGTTCGATTGCGTGTCCCGTACTCGTCGTGACGGCGGATCAGGATCGTCTGCGCTCGATGGAGGAGGCAACTGAAATGGCTGAAGCGGCGGGTGCGCCTCTGGTTGTCCTGAAACATTGTGGACATATGATGCCGATGGAGGAGCCTGAGCAATTGGCAGAGGTCGTGTTGGATTGGCTCTCCAAAAAGTTAGGGCGACATGACAGTCCTCACGGGATATCCGCATAAGCGTGTCAGCATTTGCGAGTAAGTCATGCTGAGTCAAGGTGCACGGGTGCTACAGTCCTTCACTGTCTCTTTTTCGCAGTGTGACTTAACAGGATTGATCTCATGAACGTTCGGAATATTCTTTCTGGTATTTTTGCCGTGACCGCGATGGCTTTCGCAGTATCTGCTAGCGCGCAGACACCGACTGCCAGCCAGCAAAAGCAAATCAAGGAAGCGGAGGAAAAATTTGTCGCCGCTGACAAAAACGCCGATGGCAAACTCACGCTCGAAGAAGCAAAAGCCGGAATGCCGCGTATTGCTTCAAATTTCAGCAAAATCGACACGAATAATGATGGTTTTGTGACGATCGAAGAAATCAAGGTCATGATTCTCAAATAAGTCTTGATGGATGTGCTTCAGTGCAGGCGAACGCCATAGCGTTTGCCTGTTTCAGCAGCTATGATGTGGCAAATAATTCTTCTGATATCGCCCATCAAGAGTGCTGAATATGTCGAATACCCAGACTCCCCACGCACCTCAGCCGCCTGGCTTAGATGCTTTTGCACCCAGACTTTTGAATGGGGTCGCGCATTTTCCCGTTTATTACATGCGCGGTGGCACCTCCACAGGGGTTGTCTTGTGGGAGCCGCATCTGCCCGGGACGCTTGAACTGAAAGAAGAATTGATCAGACGCATCATGGGTGTGCCTGTCTCAGGCGAAACAAAGGGCAACAAGCAAATCAATGGTCTGGGCCGAGGTCCGGCGACAAGTAATAAAGTCTTCATGCTGGACATGCATGATGGTCCCGAGGCTGACCTGAGCAGCACGCTCGCACAGCTCGCTGCAGACAAATCTGCGATCGACTGGAGCGTGAATTGCGGAAACATGTCATCGGCTCTCCCGTTATATGCGCTGGAGACTGGGTTGATTCAGGCGCAGAAACCGCTGACAACCGTGAGAATTTTTAATACCAATACAAAAGTGATCACCGATGCGCGAATCAATACGCCTGCGGGAAATGCTCACGTCCCTGCGGATACAGAGATTCCCGGGGTGATGGGCGCCTTTCCCGGCGTGGAGCTCAGTTTGAGGCACCCTGTGGGCGCCAAGACTGGCAAGCTTTTTCCCACAGGCAATCGAAAAGATGTGTTCGCCGGCGTGTCGGCAAGTTGTCTGGATGTCGCGGTGCCAATGGTGATCGTGAGCGCAGCCGAGTTGGGTAAAAAGGGTGATGAATCAGTCGATGCGCTGAATCAGGATCATGATCTGAAAGTCCGGTTGCGTGAAATATGGGTCGAGGCGGGCTTGAAAATGGGCTTGAAGAAGCGCAATGGCGAGCCCATGACGCGTACAGAGCTTGAAAACAGCGAGACGATACCGAAGATTTGCATGGTCGCGCCTCCCAGAGGTTCGGGTCATATTTCTGTCAGATATTTCACTCCGCAGTCCGCACACGGTTCGCTTGCTGTGACGGGCGGATGCTGTCTGGCAACGGCGTGTTTGTTGCCTGGTACTGTGGCACATGAGATCGCGCAGAATCTTGCTGGTTTTTCCGACGAGGAAAGAGAAATCGTTGTCGATATGGAAAATCCTGCGGGTACCTTGCGCGCGCGGATCCGCGGCGCGTTGTCGGTTGACGGAGCTGTGATCCCTTGGGCCGCCTATGCGCGTAATACGCAGGTGTTGATGCGAGGTTATGTGCCGATTTATCAACCCACTGCCGCCCTCATGGCTTTCTTTCAAGGAGTCCAGAATTGAAAACGATCATTGCCAAACCCTTAAATGCCAAAGATTTCGCGCCGTTTGGTGATGTGCTGGATATGCCCAAAGAGCCGGGACGCGTCTATTTTCAGGATTCGTTGGGGAATTTACGTCCGCATGCGGCGGCTTCCCTGTCAACGGTTTACAAAGAACCTAGCCCCGCCATGCCTTTCGAGGTATCGATGCTGGAGCGGCATGAATTTTCCTCTCAAAGCTTTATGCCCGCAGAGGTGAAAAGCTGGATGATTGTCGTTGCCCCCCATGATGCGCAAGGCAAGCCAGATCTTGAACGCGTCCAGGCTTTTCTGGCCGATGACACGCAGGGGATCACCTATAAACCGAACACATGGCATCATGGCCTGACAGTTTTTGACGCACCCGGAAAATTCAATATTTTCATGTGGCGTGACAACAGCTCCGGCGATGAAGAGTTTTTCTCCATCGAGCCATTTGTGGTGACTCAAGCTTGATCGTGTTTATGCATTTTTTCATCAGGGGATTCTTCGATGCCATCTATCCTGCAGGTCAGACAACATAAAAATCCGGATGGGACGCCGGCACCTGCGCATGTTTTGAAGGACAACTCGGCCTGGCGTGCTTTGCACCGAGAGGAGATTATCGAACCTGAGCGGCCGATTATTGACGCGCATCACCATCTCTGGGATAAACCCGGTCAGACCTACCTCATACGTGAGTTTTTAGCGGATGCTCAGTCCGGGCACAATATTAAAGGGACTGTCTACATCGAAGGCGGATCGTACTATGGGAAAAGCGTACCTGAGATGATGAAGCATCTCGGGGAGGTCGAGTTTGCCAATGGCATGGCCGCTGTGGCTGACAGCCAGGCGTATGGCACGACCCTTGTCGCGTCCGGTATTGTGGGTGGAGCAGATTTGACGTTTGGTGCCGAGATTGCCGAGCTACTCGATGCACAGGCCGCGTCTGCGCCCAAGCGATATCGCGGCATTCGTTTGATCACCAAATGGGATGCGGATGAAGCGCTCAACAATAGTCGTTACGTGATCCCGCCGGGGTTGTTGAGCCATCCTCAGTTTCTCGCCGGTTATGCCCAGCTGGGTGTTCGTGGTTTGAGTTTTGATGCGATGGTCTATCACCCTCAACTCCTTGAGCTTGCAGAGTTGGCGCGTGCGTTTCCTGAGACGACGATCAATCTGAATCATATTGGTGGTTTGATTGCTAAAACTCGCACATACCTCTCCCACGAGGCTGAGGCAACCCAGCAATGGCAAGCTTCGATGCGCGAGCTGGCGCGTTGTCCGAATGTGTTCGTCAAACTAGGCGGGCTGGGTATGCCTTATCTTGGTTTTGGAATGAATGCGCTTGAGCGTCCTGCTGATTCAAAAAAATTAGCCGAAGTTTGGGGTCCTTACTTTAATTTCTGTATTGAAACCTTTGGGCCTGAGCGTTGCATGTTTGAAAGCAATTTTCCTCCTGACCGCGACTCGGTCGAATATCACGTTGTGTGGAATGCTTTTAAGCGCATTGCGATGCCGTATACGTCTGATGAAAAGCACGCATTATTTTTTGATACGGCTGCCAAAGCCTATCGTTTGAAAGTGTCACTCTAGAAAGGTCTGCGATTTTGCCTGCTGTTTTGTACTCTTATCGTCGTTGTCCTTACGCGATGCGCGCGCGGATGGCTTTATGGTGCGCAGGGATACAGGTTGAGTTGCGCGAGATTAGTCTGCGCGACAAACCTCCAGAGATGCTTGCCTTGTCTCCCAAGGGAACAGTTCCCGTTTTGCATTGTGCGGACGGCCGTGTGATTGATCAGAGTCTGGACATCATGCGTTGGGCACTCGCCCAGAACGATCCTTCGGGATGGTTGCGCTGGCAGCCGGGGTCTGAGGAGTTTGCGCTGCAAGAATCATTAATTACCTGCAATGATTCGACCTTCAAGTATTGGCTGGATCGATACAAGTATGCAGAGCGTTATCCGGAGTTTGATGCTGCATACTATCGCCAGCAAGCGCTGAGTTGTCAGCTCGATGTGCTGGAGCAGCGCTTGTCTCATTTTCCATTTTTAGGCGGTGACACTGCTGCGCTGAGTGATGTGGCTTTAATTCCTTTTGTCAGGCAGTTCGCCGCAGTGGATGCGCAGTGGTTTGAATCCAGTCCCTATCCCGCAACGAGGAAATGGTTGCGCGGCTGGGTGGAGAGCGACTTGTTCAAGAAAATCATGGCCAAGCCGCAAGTGGTGATTTGAAAGCGGTACTTTGAAAGTGCTGGCTTGATCCTCTGCGTCAATAATGCGGCGGCAGCTCATCACGCAAATTCTGCAAACCTGAGTTGCGATCCTGAGGCAGTTGTTGGCGCAGGATACTGATTTCACGCGCTAACGCATCAATCTGCTGTTGCTGTCGAAATATAGTTTGATTCAATTGATCGAGCATATCGTCCGCGAGCCCTGTTTTGATTTCCAGGTCCGTCAGACGTTGCTCGATGGAGGTTTGACTGTGCATGCTGGTCTCGTGAAGCGTGAGGTTGCTCAAGGATGGGGCAACGAGCGAGGATCGCGAACAGTCCAACGACCTGCTTCAACCGTCGCGATAAAGTCTGCCAAAAACAGGTTAAACCAGTCTGGTTCTTCCAGATTAATCGTGTGTCCGGTTTTGGGTAGCATCAAGAGACCGCAAGCGGGAATAGTCTTTTTCAGAAAGATCCCTGGTGCGATGCATTGGTCGTCTTCGTCCCCATTGATGACGAGTGTCGGGACATGCATGTTTTTGAGTTGAGACTCAAAATCGTAGATCGACGGGCGTGAAGCCTGGACACCTCGCATGGTATTGGCAGCACCGAGGCTATCGTGCTCGCCCAGTTGAGTGGCAAATTCTTGCCAGCCGCGCGGACTTTTATTCTGGAGTTGCACTCGAGTGGGACCGAGGGCATAGGTTTTTGCGAGCTCTTTTGCGCCAATTTTTTCAAATTGATCCGCGGTGGCGCGTGATTTGGCGCGCATGATCTCTTGCGTGGATTTTTCTGCGGCGTAACCCGCGCCTGCGACGGTGAGTGATAACGCACGCTCGGGTGCGGTGAGGCCGAAATGCAAGGTCGCGAAACCACCCATTGATAAGCCGACGATATGCGCGCGTTCAATTTTGGCGGCATCCATCACCGCGAGGATGTCTTGCACTGCATTTTCCTGTGAATAGGCGCTGACATCCTTGGGGACATCCGAAGGCAGGTAGCCACGCGCGGAATAGGTGATGCAACGATGGCGACGTGAAAAATGGCGCATCTGGGGCTCCCAGGCACGCCAGTCTCCCGCAAACTCATGCACGAATACGATGGGTGTTCCTTGGCCCGCTTCTTCATAGTGCAGGCGGATATTGTCTTTGGTGATAGCCCAACTCATATCGTCTCCTTGTCGATGGTATGGCGGCCGCGCAGGATGACTGCTGCGGCGAAAAAATTCAGGCCGGCGGCCAGGGCGAGTGGCAGCTGATATCCGCCACTCAAGTCAAATAACACGCCAAAAAAAGCGGGTCCCAGGGAAGACATCAGTTGCATCAGCATCGCGGCGATCCCAAAGATTGCACCAAACGAAGCCGCGCCGAACTCACGACGCACGATCAGTGGTGGCAGTGTCGTGATGTTTCCCGCCGAAAGGCCAAAGCCTAGCACTGCGATGATTTGTGCCCAAGTATGGTCATTGAAAAGAGCGCCCAGACTCAAACTGATGGCGGCATTGACTAAGACGCCGCAGGCGATCAGGCGAACATCAACATGATCGGAAAAGCGCGCCAGCAAAATCCGTCCGCAAAATGCCAGTACTGCGGCCAGTGTCACGCATAACGCTGTCGCCGAGGCGCCAATGGCGGGGAGTAACAAAGATACTTGATGGGTGAGGAAGCCGATTTGCACCATGAGAGCGAAACCGAAGGCGAGAGTGACCGTCCGCAAGGCGGTTGTGCTAAGCGCAGTCGCGCGCGTCCAGGTCCGCGAGGACGAAGAGGGTGTCTTGCCCGTCGGCGCGTCTCCATCAGGATATAAGCCGAGATCTTGCGGGTGGCGGCGCAAGATAAAAATACTGATCGGCCAAACAGTCATCAATACGATGAGTCCGACCATAATCATGGCGTTCGCAAAGCCGAACGCACCAATCAAGGCGAGCAAAACTGGCACACCGACCATCCCTCCGATGCTGGCCCCCAGCATGGCGGTGGACACGGCGCGTCCTTGATGGCGATCAAACCAGGGGGCGAGCGATGAAGTAATCGCAGTGGTCGACAAGCAAGACCAGCCAAGCCCCATTAAGGCAAAACAGGCGTAGACATGCCAGACTTGGGTGATGCCACTCATGGCGATGAAGCCACTCGCCATGACCGTGGCGCCGAGCGCCATGACTTTTTGCGGACCGTATTTGGAGATGGCACTGCCCACGAAGCTCAGTACAGAGGCATTCACCAGAAAGGCAAGGGTGAGGGCGGAGGAGACTAAACCAATCGACCAATCGTGCATCCGACTAATCGTATGGAGATAGACACTCGGCCCGTATAAAGCGAAAGACCAGGCGACGATCGCAATCGCCATGCAGCCTGCGACCATCCACCAGCCATGAAAAACTTTTTGTTTCAAGGCTGGTGTTGCCCAGGACATCAGTTTATGCCTCGAGTTGGCAGGCTTTAAAGGCTGGCAAGGCTTCGCAACGCGCGGACAACGCAACGAGGTTGGGGAAGTCGGCGGCGACTGCCACTTTTGGAATCATTTTGTTGAGAAAGAACCAACCGACCGCGACGGTCAGGCAATCGAGGCGAGCTTTGTCGCCACCTGGAAAAGTATTTTTGGCCGCGAGTTCTTCAAGCATGACCAGACTGGCGCGAACTTGTGCGCCGAGACCATCGATGAAGGGTTGATGGACTTTTTCAGCAGGGCGCTTGAGGGGTTCGTACAAAATCTGAATCGCCTTGTCCAAGCCGCTAGTCATCAAGGCGCAGTGCTGCAGGATATGGCGACGCTCAGCACCGCTTGCGGGCAAGAGTTTTTGACCGGGTGTCATCTCAAGCAGGGTATCGATGATGGCGGAGCTTTCAACCAGGTGTTCACCATTGTCCATCACCAGGACAGGCACTTTAGCGATCGGGTTGTACGTCTTGATGGCTTCGACGTCTTTGGCAGTCGACAGGCTTTTGTGCTCGTAAGCAATGCCCAGGGTTTGTAAAACGACGCCAACACGGCGAACAAAGGGTGAAACGTAGCGGCCAACCAAAATCATTGTGATCTCCGGTGTGTGGATGTTGTATATGAGTGTTGTTGTTTGATTTACAGTCGAGTATCGCTCATATTTGTACTTCTACCAAGAGATCCGGAATATGCCTTTGAATACACAAGCTCGAGCCATGAAAAATTCTCTCATGTTGTTGATATTGCTGGGTTTAGCCTCTGTCGGACAGGCTCAAACGACCACGCCAACCCCCAGGATCGATATGGGGGATTTCAAAATCGATCTTACTGAGGTCAGTATCGGGCGCTTTGCCGAGTATGCCCAGCGTAAGGGCATACAGACTGAAGCCGAGCGAAGTGGTGGTGGCTTTGAATATGTCATGGGTTGGCAAAAACGCAAAGGGTGGAATTGGAGGACTCCTTTTGGTGGTCCCGCCCAACCTGATGAGCCTGCCGTGCACCTGAAGTGGGACGAAGCCCGGGCTTTTTGTCAGGATGCGGGCGGGGATTTACCCACAAAAGCGCAGTGGCAGCGCGCTGCTTACACAGAACAGCGTCAGAACCCCCCTGCGCCTTACATTCAAGGCAAAACCTATGAGTATCCGACGGGAGACACCGGGGAAGGGGCTAACGTGAAGGGTGGCGCCGACGGCTGGGAGCGCCACGCACCAGTGGGTCGTACGCGTGCCGGAGTCAACGGGTTGTATGACATGGGGGCGAATGTTTGGGAGTGGTTGCTGGACACGCAGGGCAAATCCCATCTGACAGCCGGCGGCTCCTGGTGGTACGGTCCGTCCCAGATGCGGTTAGAGGGCATGCAGTACAAGCCAGACGATGTCTATGTGGTCTACATTGGCTTTCGCTGCGTATACTAAGCTCTTGGAGCATTAACGAGATTCAGTTCGTCTATTTTTAGGAGATACCTCCGTGTCAACGCCCATTAGTGCCTTGAACCCCGATTTTGCCGTCGCACCTCAGTTACAGCCGGGTGACATGGCTGCTGTTGCCGCAGCGGGCTTTAAAAGCGTCATCATTAACCGCCCGGATTACGAGGCGGGCCCCGATCAGCCGACGGCGGCCGAGGTGAGCGCGGCGGCAAAGGCTGCTGGCCTGGCTGTCGAATACCAGCCGGTCATCAGTGGTGGGATGACCGCTCAGGACGTCGCACGCTTTACCGAGCTGCTCGCGACGATGCCCAAGCCGATTTTGGCGTATTGCCGTTCGGGTACCCGCTGTACTGTTTTGTACCGCGCCGCGACTGGAAACTCTTGATTTGGATCAATCCCCCGCGTAATCCCTGTTGGGATATCGCGGATTAAGGTCTAGTATTCAGCCATGTAGTTCTCTCAGGAGGCAAGACCATGATGTTCAAAAAAATATTGATTCCAACTGACGGCTCAGCCCTGTCAGCGCAGTCCGCCAACGCGGGCATTTCATTCGCCCGTTCGACGGGTGCCGAGATTGTGGCGCTGCATGTATCTCAGCCTTTTGCGGCAACGATGGGTTTCGACGGAATGTCCGCCGCTTATGCGATCACGGACGAGGACTATGACAAGGCCAACGCTGAACAGGCCAAAGTTTATCTAAAAGGCGTCATGGATCGCGCCGAAACTGCGGGCGTCAAAGCGACTGCACACGCAGTCTCCAATTTCAATATCGCAGACGGTATTGTTCAGGCGGCGACCGATTATCAGTGCGACATGATTTTTATTGGCAGCCATGGCCGTAGCGGACTGTCACGTTTGTTGCTCGGTAGTGTGACCACAAAGGTTCTGGCACTCACTCATACGGCCGTGCTGGTCTATCGCGTCAAAGACGAACCCAAGGCTTCCAAGTAAAGCGGTTGGTGCGCTGCTGTTGAGTGGCGCTTTTGCCTGATAAAACCATACGCTCTGTGTGGTGATTGAGTCTTGGCGTGTGGTTGTTGAGCGCTTGCACTCGCACTGAGCGATTTGGTGGCTTATGATAGTGCACACGCTAGGCTCAAGTGTGGCAGCCGTCGCTGCCCGTGAAGCCTCAGGAGAGCGCATATGACTATCAAAGTCGGTGATCGGGTACCCGATGCCACACTCACAGAATTCATCGAAACCGAAACAGCGGGTTGCACCCTCGGTCCGAACGCTTTCAAAGTTTCCGACCTGGTCAAGGGTAAGAAAATTCTGATGTTCGCATTGCCTGGCGCTTTTACGCCAACATGCTCCGCCAAACACGTCCCAAGCTACGTTGAGCATTTCGATGCCATCAAAGCCAAGGGCGTCGACGAAATCTGGTGCGTTGCAGTCAATGACGCATTCGTGATGGGTGCCTGGGGCCGTGATCAGAAAGTCGGCAACAAGGTTCGCATGATGGCGGATGGGTCGGCCGAATGGACCAAAGCACTGGGTCTGGAGCTTGACCTCAATGCACGTGGCATGGGCATTCGCTCACAACGCTACGCCGCCTACATCGTTGACGGCGTGGTGAAAGTTTTGCATGTCGAAGGTCCAGGCAAGTACGAAGTCAGCGATGCGGCTTCGATGCTCAAGGCGATCTAAGCGAATTGCTTTATTTGCGGGTTGGGCCTGACGGACTGGTTTCGTCACGCTCATCGCGCATGTCATCCCGCCTAATGGGGACTGGTGTCCTGCGTGGGCGGGATGTTTTCTTGTTCAGATGATTTCAACTCTCGGTTCCTTCCCTTCACTGTATCTTGCCACCTTGCTGATGCTGGCAAGTACCGGGCTATTCAACACGTATATCGCGTTGAAATTGTCAGCGGAGTCAGTGAGCGCCTTTTGGATCGGGACCCTGATCTCGGCGTATTACCTTGGTTTGGTTTTTGGTGCTCGTATTGGACATCGGCTGATTGTCCGTGTAGGACACATTCGCGCCTGTGCGACAGCGGCGATCTTGTCGATTTGCGCCGTATTGTCACAAAGCCTGTTCGAGTCCTTGCCTGTCTGGATTGCTTTGCGCTTGATCGTTGGCGTAGCGATGTCCGTTCAATACATCGTGGTGGAAAGCTGGCTCAACGAGCAGACAGAAAACAGTCATCGCGGACGTGTCATGTCCGTCTATATGGTCATGTCTGGTTCAGGCACCGCACTTGGACAACTCGCGATTACGCTTTACCCAACGCTGGATTTACGCCCGTTGATTTTTGTCGCGCTTTGTCAGGCACTGAGCTTGCTGCCGATTGTGCTGACTCAGCGCAAGCTTCCCATTCCACAATTGCCCGCGCCGATCGATTTCCCATATTTTTTCAAAGCAGCGCCTCAGGCATTGTTCACGGTATTTTTAGCTGGAAATATTTCAGCGTCGTTTTATGGTTTGGCCGCGGTGTTCGCGCTCGGACAAGGCCTCAGCACGCCACAGATCGCGCTTTATACAGCCACCAGTGTGATTGCCGGTCTTCTCGCGCAGTGGCCGATGGGGTGGCTCTCTGATCGGACAGACCGCGCCAAGTTGATTCGTAATAACGCAGTGATCTACACCGTGATCGCAGTGCTGATGTGGGGCTGGATGAGTTGGCCGTACTGGGTGATGCTTATTTTTGCTGCAGGCTTTGGTGTGATTCAGTTCACTTTTTACGCTTTGGCTTCGAACTTTGCCAATGACCGCGTGAGTGCGGAAAAGCGCGTGGGATTAGCCGCGGTGGTGCTGATGACCTATGGAGTCGGTGCCACGATCGGTCCCACGATTGCTGGCGCGTTAATGCGTGCTGGCGGGCCGAACATGTTGTATGTATTCAGTTCGGTGTGTGCCTTGATCCTCGTTTTGTTGATGTGGCGGCCTAAATGGATTCGGTAAGTCAGATCGCCCTCGGGGCCGCCCTTTCGGTTGGCGTGATGGGACGGCGCACTGCGGTATGGAAAGCCGCGCTTTGGGGTGGCATTGCGGGTACCCTGCCAGATCTGGATGCGATCATTAATCATGGTGATCCTATTTTGAATATGGTCCGCCATCGTGCTGAAAGTCACTCTCTGCTTTATCTGACATTGCTCTCACCGTTCCTGGGTTGGGGCTTGGCGAGACTGCAAGGAAACATGACGTTGTGGAAAAGATGGACGCTTGCTTTCTGGCTAGCACTCTTTACCCATCCTCTGCTCGATGTGATGACGGTGTACGGCACGCGACTCCTGCTCCCGTTGACGGATTATCCGTATGGTGTGGGAAGTATTTTTATTATTGATCCTCTGTATACCGTTCCGCTGTTAATCGGACTAGGTGCTGCATTGGTGCTCAAGTCAGTTCGCGGCTTGAGATGGAATTGGGTCGGTCTCGCTTTGAGTACCTTGTATCTCGTGTGGGGTATCGCAGCGCAAGCGTATGTCACCAAGCTCGCGCAAGCTTCTTTGAAAGAGTCCGGCATTCAAGCTGAACGTTTGTTAGTGAATCCCACCGCGTTCAATTCAGTCCTCTGGCGAATGGTTGCGATGACGCCAGATGCTTATTACGAGGGTTTCCGGTCACTCCTGGATGAGAAAAAACAGATCACCTGGAGACAGTATCCGCGCTGCGATGCGCTGGCGCGTTTCGCTACGAGCAATGCGGGTGTCGCCGCGATCGCGAAATTCAGTCACGGTTTTTATAGTCTTGGTCAGCAGGATGGACGCTTGACAGTGACGGACCTGCGTATGGGACAGGAGCCATATTATTTTTTCAGGTTTGATGTGAGTAATGAAAATGTAGCCCGCGCGGTTGGGCAGAGACCTGATATCGCGACTGCATTACCATGGCTGTGGACGCGCTTGACTGGCCATGATGTGCCTTTACCTGCCGCGGATCATGCAGGTCGATCCATTCAGGATGTACAGTTAGAACGTTGCGGATATTCCATAAAAAATAGAGGGGACGAGATTGACTCAGGTGCAGGCAAGACCAGGTAGGTGGTATTTCGGTTGGAACATCGTTGCGGCTGCGACGTTTGTGACATTACTCACGGTTGGGATGAGATTGGGGATTGGCCCCTTCTTTATCCCGATGGCCGATGATCTGGGCTTTAGCCGAACCTTGCTCGCGACGATTATCGCGGTGGGGATGCTGTTCTATGGAATCGGTATGCCTGTAGCAGGCATGCTGGTCGCTCGTTTCGGCACACGCTTTGTGTTGTTGGTCGGTACCGCCATTGTGATGGGTTCGGTACTTTGGGCGATCGTGGCGCGTGAGCCCTGGTCTTTCATGCTGTCGTTTGGTGTGCTGATGTCTGTGGGACTGGCATTTACCAGTCCGGTTGCGTTGACACCCGTGATCAGCCGATGGTTTACACGCCAGCGCGGCATGGCACTGTTTTATCTGTCTACAGGCTCGATGGCCGGTATAGCCATAATGACCCCGCTGATGACCTGGGCCATTGAGTCCTATGGTTGGCAGGCCACCTTGCTCGCCTTTGCCGTCGTATTTGCCCTGCTAACCGTGCCATCTGCGCTTTTTATCATCAGTGATGTAGCTCCCGAAAATACGGATCTCCTGCCTTCGCAGATCAATGCTGAAAATAAAAAGAAAGCCGCTGCGGCCTCTGCGATGACTTTTTCCGAGGCTGTCCGTACGGTTGTATTCTGGAAAATTTGTCTGGGTCTGTTTGTTTGCGGCTTCAGTATGAATTTGCTTGGGACGCACGGTATGCCTATGCTCATGGACCATGGTTTTGATTCTGCGACCAGTGCGATGGGGATCAGCATCATCGGTATCGTGGCGATCTTTGGCACACTGATTTTGGGGCGGCTAGCGGATAAGCTTGAGCGCCGCAGTATTTTGGCGGTGATTTATTTTGTTCGCGGACTCGGGTTTTTTGCGTTGGTGATGGTGGGCACGCACGTCGAGCTTGTGGCGGCATCCTTTATTGGTGGACTGGTCTGGGCCGGCAGTATCGCGATGTCTTCTGCAATTTTGGCCGATACCTATGGCGTGAGGCTCGTGGGCGTGCTGTACGGCTTGGCTTATCTAGGTCACCAGTTCGGTGCGACGTTCAGCTCCTGGCTTGGTGGCTGGGGGTATGAGACTTTTGGCACGCACTGGGTCGCGTTCGGGATGTCGGGCAGCTTGCTGATTATCGCTGGGCTGATCTCGATGACTCTGCCGAAAAATGCAGTGCGTGGGTAGCGCTATACATTTTCATCAGGCAACAAAAAAGCGCCCTTGAGGCGCTTGATGTGTGCTTGGCGGAGCGGACGGGACTCGAACCCGCGACCCCCGGCGTGACAGGCCGGTATTCTAACCAACTGAACTACCGCTCCGCAGCGGTAAAAACTATTACTTAAACTACCCTAAAAGCCAGAAAAACTGGCGTCCCCTAGGGGATTCGAACCCCTGTACTCACCGTGAAAGGGTGATGTCCTAGGCCTCTAGACGAAGGGGACAGGACTAACAACTTCTCTTCGCATTAACTGGTGGAGGTAAGCGGGATCGAACCGCTGACCTCTTGCATGCCATGCAAGCGCTCTCCCAGCTGAGCTATACCCCCAAAAATTTCAGTACAGACCGCAAAAGAACCGAACTGAGAGAACTTTGGTGGTGCTGACTTCGATTAAGGCACCCGACATTTCTGTTGGATGTGTCGACAGCGAAGAAACGGGATTATGCACAAAATTTGGCGTTCGTGCAAGTCGGTCCATTTGTTCATACAGTCTAAAGTGCTTGGATTATTCGAAATGTAATGACTGTTTGGATGTGTAAAAGTATTAGGATGCTTATACAATACCCATAATAATTATGGGTATGATCAACGTCATCCCTCTTCGTCTTAATGACGCAAATGCTCTACGCCTCGTTCGCATGCTCGCTGTTGAGAGTGCAAATGTTTATATGACAGCGCACGCAAAACTTCGCATGCAACAGCGAAAAATTACGTTAAAGCAAGTTTTGTGTTGCTTGAGGTCGGGTTTCATTTATGAAAGTGTTCATCTGGATATCAAAGGAGATTGGAAGCTCACGATGCGCCACTCTATTGCTGGAGATGAAGTAATAATCGCCGTCGCTATCAAGCAAGGTAACCAGGGAAGGATGATCGCTGTGATCACAGTATTTTGAATGGGAAGAACTCACATGTATCACTACAAAGAATGTGGTTTGCAAAATGTCTGGCTGACCAATGGCTACGACATTTGTGAGATTGACGGAGAGGAGGCTATTTCAATCAGCGATGTGGACGAGTTGCACGAGGTCATTGGCAGAGCTGTTGCGGCCAAGTCCAATTTGAATGCATCAGAAATTAGATTTTTAAGAAAAGAGCTAGGACTCTCTCAAAAGCGTATGGCTGATCTCTTGGGTAGCACGGAGCAAACAGTTTCTCTTTGGGAGCGGCGAGGTCGAATGCCAAAGGGATATGACCGCCTCATCAGGCTTCTTTATCTTGAAAAAATTGACGGCAATGTCAAAGTTCAGGAAATCATCAATCGTTTGATTGAGCTTGATTTTCATCAAAGTGAAAAGCTCATATTGTCGGATACGCGTTTGGGTTGGCGTTTGGCTGCGTAAAGTCGGGATGTATCAAGACTCAGTCTAAAAATTAATCCCCCACTTCTCCCCGAAAAGGCGAGCTCAGGCTCCCGAGGTAATGATCCACGCCAGCCCTTTCACGCTCGAGAAACTTTTCTACAGCATCTGCAAATCCTGGATGTGCAAGCCAATGGACGGACTGGGTTTGAACAGGCTCAAAGCCACGGGCGAGTTTATGTTCACCTTGCGCACCGCCCTCGACAACGTCAATATCGTTGGCTAGCGCCCATTCCAGAGGGGTGTAATAGGCCAGTTCAAAATGCAGGCAATCGACGTGTTCGAGAGCGCCCCAGTAGCGACCATAGAGTTTGCGCTGGCCGTTGACCGTATCCAGCCACAGCAAGGAGGCGGCGATGGGTTGTTCACCGCGGGACGCAATGGCCATGACGCAATGCTCTGAAAGCTTTTCACCAACAGTCAGAAAAAACGCTGGCGTCAGATAGGGAGTGTTTCCACGCACGTGATAGGTGTTGGCATAGCAGCGATAAAAAAACGCCCAGTCCTCTGAGGTGATTTCGCTACCTGTGCGCACGCTTGTGGTGACTCCCGCGTCGCGGACTTTGCGGCGTTCGGCGCGGATTTTTTTACGTTTGGGTTGAGTCAGGCTCGATAGAAAACTGTCGAAATCGGGCCAGTCGCGATTAAACCAGTGAAACTGAGTGTGGGTGCGAAGCAGGCAGCCCGCTTGTATAAGGGCTTCGGTGTCCTCGGGGGTCGTGTAGAGAACGTGGAGCGAGGAAAGTCCGCTTTTTTGAGTCCATTGCAAAAGTGCGGCAGCAGCCAGTGCGCGATAGGCGTCGGTGGTCAGGAGCCTCGCGCCGGGAACCGGAGTAAAGGGGATGGCTGAGAGCCATTTTGGGTAATATTCCAGACCGTTACGCTGGTAGGCGTCCGCCCAGGCCCAGTCAAACACGAACTCACCATAGGAGTGTCCCTTGGCATAAAGCGGGATGGCCGCGACGAGCTGGTCGTTTCCCCACAATAAAAGATGCCTAGGTTGCCATCCAGTATCAGGAGCAACGCTCCCAGAGGTTTCGAAGGCATGTAGAAAAGCATGTTGGCTCAGCACCGAGCCGCCGGAGTTTTTGACCAGTCGGTCCCAAAGCGCCGGCTCGATCTCGGCGATACGTTCGATCGCTTGGAGTCTGAGGGCGCTCATCTGGTTTGCGCGTGTTGCTTTAAGCGCTGGCGTCGCAGCCAAGCGGCGACAAGTATCAGGACTGACAGGCCAAGGATGAGGCCATTCCCCATGCGTACATAGGGTGTGAGTCCTTGTTGACCTTGAATGGTGGTGTCGAGCACGCCTACGCGATTGGCAGGAAGCTGTGAGATGTCTTGACCGCGATGATCGATCGCGCCCGTGGCGCCGGTATTGGTTGCTCGCAGCATGGGGCGGGATGTTTCGATGGCGCGCATGCGAGACATTTGCCAGTGCTGTCTAAGCGCCCAGGAGTCACCAAACCAAGCGAGGTTGCTGAAGTTGGCCAAAATAGTCGCACCGTCGCGCACGGCTGGCAGCAACTCTTCACCGAAGACGTCTTCATAACAAATGTTGGGTGCAATCTGTTGACCATCAATCGCAAATGGTTTTTGAGTGGACGCCCCACGCGTAAAGTCACCGAGCGGAATGGACATCAGATTGACGAACCATCTGAAGCCAAAGGGCACGAACTCGCCGAATGGTACCAAGTGACTTTTGTCGTAGCGTTGCGCCATGGTTGCTTCGGATAGCTGCTGTACGGTGGTCTTATCATTGATGCCAATGACACTGTTCGTGTAATCGCCCGTTTTGCTATTAAATAAGGCCGCACCCATCAGGATCGTGCTCTTCTGAGCGTTGGCGACATCAATCCAGGCTTGCCAGGCGGCTGGTGCGATTTGATGTTGAAAAACGGCCATCACGGTTTCAGGTAACAGCACCACTTGCGGTTGCGGACTGCCGATGGGAACAGGGGTGGCGGCCAGGCGCAGGTGCTCCTGAATAATTTTATAGAGATGGTCTGGTGTGAATTTAATGCCTTGGTCGACGTTACCTTGAACGAGCCGTGCGACAAGCGGGGTACCAGCGGGAGTAGACCATTGGACCTGACTGAGGACCAGACCGATAAGCGCAAACGCGAACGCGAGCACACCAGTCAGGGCGTGGAGAGGTGATTGCGAACTCGATGGTATGTCGAGAGTGTCGATAATCTTTTTATTTCGAGTGTCCGATCGGGTTCCAACAAGCGCCGCAATCGCCGCTGCGCTAAACGCCGTGACAAAGGTCACACCATACAAGCCTAAAACGGTCGACCAACCCGCGAACCAACTATCGACATGCGCATAACCGATATTGAGCCAGGGAAAGCCTGTAAAAAGTGTGGCACGCAGCCACTCAGAAAGGGTCCAGGCGCTGGCCCAGGCAAAGCATGCCCAGAGCATCGCAGACAATGACGATCTGGAGACGGCTTTGACTTGATGTACGAGCCAGGCCGCGAGGCTGGCAAACAAAGCTAAATAGGCGCTGAGCGCGACAAGCGCGACGATCGCAAGCGGCATGGGCATGTAGCCATACACATGCATGCTGATGGTGAGCCAATACAGACCAACTACAAAGTGACCCAAAGCAAAAAACCAGGCTCTACGGGCCGCGTAGAGGCCGCCTGGCGCGCGCCAGATGCATGTGACGAGCCATGCCATGGTGCAAAGCTGCAGGGGGCTCAGTGCCCACTGGGGGAGAGGATTGGGCGCAAAGCTTAATGCGTGGACTGCGCCGCCAATGAGCAACCCGAGGACGAGTCGCCATTTCAGCCAGAGTGTGTTCACGCTGGCGGTGTCACGCGAACAGGTTCGGCCTTGCCGCGTGCTTTGGCGCGCAACCAGAGCGCGCGTCGTGCATCGGCGCGCATCACTTCGATACGCAAATCACCGTGCTGGCAGGCATCGCCTCTTTTGGGGATATGGCCAAGCTCATGCGCCAGCCAGCCACCGACTGTGTCGTATTCGCCGGTTGGCAGATCGGCGCCAAGTGCTTCGTTAAAGGCTTCGATCTCGGTGGTCGCCAGCAGACGCCAGGCGCGTACACCATCCGGGAAAATCGTTTTCTCGCCATCCACATCGTATTCGTCCTCGATCGCGCCGACGATTTGCTCCAGCACATCTTCGAGGGTGACCAAGCCGGTGATGCCGCCATGCTCGTCGATGACCACGGCGATGTGGTTACGATTACGCCGAAACTCTTGGAGTAAGACGTTCAGTCGTTTCGTTTCGGGGATAAATACAGCTGGTCTGACGAGGTCACGTAAAGTCAGTTCTGTGTTGAGCAGATGACGCAACAAATCCTTGGTCATGACCACGCCGATGATGTTCTCGCGGGAACCTTCGAACACGGGAAAACGCGAGTGGGCGGTTTCAATGATCTCCGGCATCAGTGTCGCGATCGGTTGCGACACATCGAGCAAGTCCATGCGTGCGCGTGGCACCATGACATCGACAGCTGTTTGTTCAGAGACCGCCAGTGCGCCTTTGAGCATCGAATAGGCGTCCGCATCAATCAGCTCGCGTTCGCGGGCCGCATCCAGTACGGCCATGATGCCTTCGCGGTCTTCGGGTTCGCGCCGAACCAGAGACAAAAGGCGATCTAGGAGGCGGGGGCGGCTTGGCTTGGCCGAAGGTGTTGAATGATCGGCAGCAGGATAGGGATCTGACATCGTCCGGGGACAGAGTTTAGGAGAGTTAAGGATAACCTGAAAGTGACCTGTTGATCGTTAAAAAACGTGTCATTTCTCTTGAATCAGATAAGGGTTATCGATCCCCATCGCGGCGAGGATTCTTGTTTCCAATGCTTCCATGTGCTTGGCTTCACGCGCTTTGATGTGATCGTAGCCAAGCGCATGCAAGGTACCGTGAATCATTAAATGCGCCGCATGGCAAAGAAAGTCTTTGCGCTGCTCTTTGGCTTCGCGTGTGAGGACGGGAACACACAGCACGATATCGCCTGCAGCGGTCCCATCCGGTTGCACGCCATACTCGAAGGTCAGCACGTTGGTGGCATAGTCTTTGTGACGGTATCCGGCATTGAGTGCTTGCGCTTCTTTCAAGCCGACCAGACGCAACCCGATTTGCATACGCGTGAAAGAAACTTTGCCATCAACCTGTGCCGCGAGCATGGCGCGGTGTATCCAGCGACGAATTTTCCAACGTGGCAAGGCTGGGACCTCGACCGCGTAATGGATCGTGAGGGACAGCTCAGCTGGCGTTTTGTTCGGCTTGTTCATACGCATCGACAATACGTGCCACCAGAGGATGCCGCACAACATCTCGACTCGTGAATGTTGTGACGGCGATGCCTTTGACATCCTCGAGCACTTTTACAGCGTGTGCGAGACCGCTTTTGTGGCCTTTTGGTAAATCAACCTGGGACGGATCTCCGGTGATGACTGCTTTGCTACCAAAGCCGATACGCGTTAAAAACATTTTCATTTGTTCGGGCGTGGTGTTTTGCGCTTCATCCAAAATCACGAAAGCGTGATTCAGTGTACGTCCGCGCATGTATGCGAGCGGTGCGATTTCAATGGTTTGTTTTTCAAACAAACGTTGCACGCGCTCGAATCCCATCAAGTCGTAAAGCGCGTCGTAAAGAGGGCGCAGATAGGGATCGACTTTTTGCGCGAGATCGCCGGGTAAAAATCCCAGACGTTCGCCTGCCTCGACCGCAGGACGTGTCAGAACGATACGTTGAACCGTATCGCGTTCCATCGCATCGATTGCGCATGCAACAGCCAGCCAGGTTTTGCCTGTTCCGGCAGGGCCCACACCGAACGTGATGTCGTGTTTCAGTATGTTGTTGAGATAGTCGCGCTGGCGCGGTGTGCGTGGACGCAAGTCACTGCGCCGCGTGCGCAAGGCGATCGTGCCACTTTCGTCGTCCAGTGGCGGAAACTCGCTGGGATCAAAAGCAGGCATGGTGGGCGTCACAGAACGACCCACGCCAATTTCGACAAGGCCAAGCTGAATGTCATCGACGGATAACGCATGCTGGGCGGCGCGGTCATGAAACGCGAAAATCATTTTGCTGGCAGCCTCAGCGTGCGCACCGCGGATGGTGAGCTTGCTGCCTTGTCTGGTCAGTTCGAGATCGAGGCCATCGGCGATTTGACGCAGGTTCACGTCCAGAGGGCCGCAGAGGTTGGCCAACTGTTGGTTGCTGCCGTCGAGCGTCATTTTGACGGGAAGCGGACGCGCACGCGATGAGGTTTTAACGGGAGGGCGACTCATGATGCCGCTCCGCTAACTGGACTCGTCATCGCATCGTCCTGAATGGCCACTCGACCTCTGAAGGTATTGGTCATCGCGTCCGTGATCACGACATCGATCATCTGTCCGATGAGTCGGGGATTGCCGGGGAAATTGACGATACGGTTGTTTTCAGTGCGTCCGCTGAGCTCGTTGGGATCTCGTGTCGAGGTGCCTTCAACCAGAATGCGTTGTGTCGATCCCACCATGCTGCGCGCAATCGCATGGGCTTGTTCGTTGATCAGGGCTTGGAGGCGTTGCAAGCGTTGTAGTTTGACTGTCTGTGGCGTGTCATCCACAAGGTCGGCAGCCGGGGTGCCAGGACGGCGCGAGTAAACAAAGGAAAACGAGGTGTCGAAGCCGATTTCTTCGATCAGCTTCATGGTTTTTTCAAAATCCTCTTCGGTTTCACCGGGAAAGCCCACGATAAAGTCGGAAGAAAGTGTCAGTCCCGGGCGGGCGGCGCGTAATTTGCGCACAACTGATTTGAACTCGATCGCGGTATAGCCGCGTTTCATGGCCGCGAGTACGCGATCACTGCCGGCCTGAACTGGTAAATGCAGAAAGGAAACGAGCTTGGGTAGTCGCGCGTAGACCTCAATCATGCGCGTCGTCATTTCTTTTGGGTGAGAGGTGGTGTAGCGAATACGCTCAATCCCTGGAATTTCGTGAACGTATTCAAGGAGCGTGGCAAAGTCGGCGATTTCAGCGTGTTCGTCTGCACTCATGCGTCCGCGATAGGCGTTGACGTTTTGACCGAGCAAGGTAACTTCTTTGACACCTTGATCCGCGAGGTCGGCGACTTCGGTGAGCACATCTTCAAAAGGACGGGAGATCTCCTCGCCGCGTGTGTAGGGCACGACACAAAAACTGCAGTATTTGCTGCAGCCTTCCATGATGGAGACAAACGCCGTCGCGCCTTCGACGCGCGGTGGTGGCATGGCATCGAATTTCTCAATTTCGGGGAAACTGATATCGACTTGGGAACGTCCCTCCGAGCGACGGCGGGCGATCATCTCAGGCAGGCGGTGCAGGGTCTGAGGTCCAAACACAACATCCACATAAGGTGCGCGATCGACAATGGCCGAGCCTTCCTGGCTGGCGACGCATCCACCCACCCCAATGACGAGATCGGGATTGAGCGCTTTCAGGTGTTTGATCCGACCCAGGTCAGAAAAGACTTTTTCCTGCGCTTTTTCACGAACGGAACAGGTGTTGAACAAAATAACGTCCGCGTCTTCGGGCGTTTGCGTGACGACGACGCCGCGCTCCTGTCCAAGAACGTCGAGCATTTTGTCTGAGTCGTACTCATTCATCTGGCAGCCAAAGGTGCGGATGAATACTTTTTTTGGATTGTCTGTGTTTTGCATGATGGTGCCGGAGCGGGTGTTAATCCCGTGGGCAATATTGAAAGTAAAGACGTAGTTTACCGTGTCGACAACAAAATGGGCGCCTGAGCGCCCATTTGTTTGCTGATATGAAAAATGGTCAGGATTTATTCCTGATAAACCTCTTCGACTTCGTCACGTTTTTTGACGGGTTTGATCATGTCTTCGCGTGTCACGCCCAACCACATTGCGATGGAGGCACCCACAAAAACGGAGGAGTAAATACCAAACCAGATACCAATCGTCAGCGCCAGGGCAAAATAGTGCAGTGTGGGACCGCCAAAGATCAGCATGGTGAGCACCATGATCTGAGTCGAGCCGTGCGTGATGACCGTGCGGGAGATCGTTTGTGTAATCGCGCTGTTGATGACTTCAGTGACCGGGATGTCGCGCTCTTTGCGGAAGTTTTCACGGATACGATCCATGATCACAACGGATTCGTTGACGGAGTAACCTAAGACCGCCAACACGCCAGCAAGCACGGGGAGAGAAAACTCCCAGCCAAAGAAAGCAAAAAAGCCCAGAATAATGACCACATCGTGCAAGTTGGCCAACACACCCGCGACCGCAAACTTCCATTCAAAACGCACGGCGAGGTAGACCACAATGCCGATCACAACGAAAAGCAGCGCGAGCAGCCCGTTTTCGACAAGCTCGCGTCCGACTTGCGGTCCGACAAACTCGACTCGCCTCAACTCAGCCGAAGAATCGGTCGCTTTCAAGGCTTGCATGACAGTTTCACTTTGGGCCGCAGAAGTTTGTCCTGCACCCAAAGGTAAACGAATCATGACGTCACGGGATGTGCCGAAGTTTTGCACTTGAAAGTCCGAATAGCCCAAACCAGATACGGAGCTTCTGATTTGATCCAGAGGTGCTGATTGCGTGTAGCTGACTTCCATGACGGTTCCGCCTGTGAATTCGATCGACAGGTGAAAACCGCGTGTGATGATAAAAAATACAGCAGCGATGAAAACAACCACGCTGATGACGTTCAGCACAAAAGCATGGCGCATGAACGGGATGGTGCGTTTGATTCGAAAAAGTTCCATGATCAGTCCTTGGGTTTCCAGACCGTTCCAATCGAGATCGACTGGAGTTTTTTCTTGTGTCCGTACCAGAGGTTGGCCAAGGCGCGCACGCCGACCACCGCTGAGAACATGGAGGTGAGAATGCCCAGGCAGTGAACGACCGCAAAGCCCCGCACCGGTCCTGAACCAAACACCAGCAAGGCGACGCCCACGATGAGCGTTGTCAGGTTGGAGTCGACAATCGTGCCCCAGGCGCGCTCAAAACCGAGATTGATGGCGTTTTGAGGCGACTCTCCGTTACGCAGTTCTTCTCGTATTCGCTCGTTGATCAGTACGTTGGCGTCGATCGCCATGCCCAGTGTCAGTGCAATCGCAGCGATACCAGGCAGGGTCAGTGTCGCTTGCAGCATGGATAGCAGGGCAAGCAGTAACAAGACGTTGAGCGCCAGACCCACAGTGGAGAACACCCCAAACAGGTGGTAATAAATCACCATGAAAATGGCAATACCGATAAAACCGTAGAGTGTGGAGTTGAAACCTTTCTCGATATTCTCAGCGCCCAGGCTCGGACCGATTGTGCGTTCTTCGATGATTTCCATTGGAGCCGCAAGCGAGCCCGCGCGCAGCAGGAGGGCCGTATCGGCAGCTTCTTCGGCGGTCATGCTGCCGGAGATCTGCACTTGGCCGCCAGGAATTTCACCTCGAATGACCGGCGCGGTGACAACCTCACCACGACCCTTTTCAAACAACAAAATGGCCATGCGTTTGTTGACGTTGTCGCGGGTAACGTCACGGAAAATGCGGGCGCCTTTCGCGTCCAAGGTCAGATGAACGGCAGGCTGCTGGTTCTGACTGTCACGACCGGCTTGTGCATCTTGAAGATTTTCGCCGGTCAGGACAACCTGGCGGCGCACCAGCAGAGGTCGGCCATCACGATCCTGATAACGCTCGAGACCGAAAGGCACTGTGCCGGCGGCAAGCGCGCTGGCTGCTGCGGGCGAGTCGTCCACCATCCGGATTTCAAGGGTCGCGGTGCGTCCCAGAATGTCCTTCGCTTTGGCAACGTCTTGAACGCCAGGCAGCTGGACAACGATGCGGTCTGCACCTTGTTGTTGAATGATCGGCTCAGCAACGCCGAGCTCATTGATACGGTTGTGCAGAGTCGTGATGTTTTGTTTGACCGCACTGGTTTGAACGGCCGTGATGGCAGCCTGGCTTAACCGTCCAACGATCTGCAGACGACCGCCCTCTGTTCGCTCGATCATTTGCAAGTCGGGGTTGCGGGTGCGCAGTGCAGAGATCGCACGGTCACGCAGCGCGTCAGTGTTGAAGGACAAGACAACTGACATGCCTTCACGCTCGATACCGGTTGATTCAATGCGTTGATCGCGCAAGGCCACACGCAAATCTGTCACCAGGGCGTCGTAGCGTGAACTCAGTGCGCCTTGCATGTCGACTTGCAACAGAAAGTGCACGCCTCCGCGCAAATCCAGGCCTAAATACATGGGATGTGCACCGATCGCGCTCAACCAGGAAGGCGATGCAGGCAAGAGATTCAGTGCAACGGTGTAAGAGGGATCCGCGGGATTCGGATTTAGCGCCTTCTCAAGGAGATCGCGCGCTTTCAGTTGGATATCCGTGCTGCTAAATCGCGCGCGAACGGTTCCTACTGTGCCATTGAGCTCGAAAGTGGCGCCAGTGTTCTGGATACCCGCTTGCTGCAGAATAGTTTGTACGCGATCGAGGGTGGCGTTATCGATTTTCAGGGTTGCCTTGGCGCTCGACACCTGCACGGCAGGTGATTCACCATAAAAATTAGGCAGTGTATAGAGCAGGCCGATCACAACCGCGATCAGCACCGTCAGGTATTTCCAAAGGGGATAGCGGTTCATTGCCGACGGGGATCAAAAAGGGATTGCGCCCCGAGCAACACGCTGCGGGGCGATGTTCAGGCTTTATTACAGCGCTTTAATCGTGCCTTTTGGCAGGACGGCCGACACTGAAGCTTTTTGCATAATGATTTCAACTGGCTTGTCAGCCATTTCAGCGACTTCGATCGTGACATAGTTGTCGGTGACCTTGGTGACTTTGCCGAGCAGGCCGCCTGCGCTGATGACTTCGTCGCCCTTGGCCAGTGCGGCCAAAAGTGCTTTGTGTTCTTTTTGACGCTTCATCTGAGGACGAATCATCAGGAAATACAGCACAACGAACATCAGGAGAATGGGAGCCATTCCCATCAGTGAGCTAGCTGTATCAGCAGCCTGTGCCAGCACGAGGCCGGATATTGCTTGAGCAGACATTAAGGTCTCCTTTATAAAAAGTAAGGTGGTCGCTATTGTACCGACTTGGAGGCGCGATCTTTGGCAAACTTTGTTCGCCAAGGGTTAAATGCCCCTTTTGCGATCGCTTCGCGCATTTCAGCCATGATGGTGAGGTAGAAATGCAGGTTATGCAAGGTGTTGAGACGTGCGCCTGTGATTTCGTTCGCGCGCTGCAGGTGGTGCAGGTATGACAGGGAAAAGTTCTGGCAGGTGTGACAGCCGCAACTTGGGTCCAGCGGGCGGGTGTCGTCGCGATACTTGGCGTTGCGGATCTTCACGTCGCCGAAGCGGGTAAACAACCAGCCATTGCGAGCGTTGCGGGTGGGCATCACGCAGTCAAACATGTCGATGCCTTGCGCCACGCCTTCGACCAGATCCTCCGGCGTACCCACACCCATCAGGTAACGGGGCGAGTGCTCGGGAAGGCGCGGAGCGACATGGTTGAGGATGCGCAGCATGTCTTCTTTGGGTTCGCCAACAGATAAGCCTCCGATCGCGTAACCATGAAATCCGATCTCTTTTAGACCTGCAAGGGATTCGTCGCGCAGTGTTTCAAACATGCCTCCTTGAACAATCCCGAACAAGGCGTTCGGGTTGCCCAAGGCATCAAAGGACTCGCGCGAACGTCGCGCCCAGCGCAGGGACATCCGCATCGAGCGGGCGGCTTCTTCGGTGGTCGCGGGGCGATCATTGATCATGTAGGGCGTGCATTCATCAAACACCATGACCACGTCCGAGTTCAGCGCGGTCTGGATGCGCATGGACTCCTCAGGGGTTAAAAATAGCCTGGCGCCATCGATCGGGGAGGCGAATTTCACCCCTTCCTCTGAGATCTTGCGCATGCCTTGAAGGCTGAAGACCTGGAAGCCACCCGAATCGGTGAGTAAGGGCTTCGACCATTTCATAAAGCCATGAAGGCCGCCATGTTTGGCGATGACTTCTGTGCCAGGGCGCAACCAAAGGTGAAAAGTATTGCCCAGCACAATCTGGGCGCCAACCTCCTCGAGCTCATGGGGCAACATGGCTTTCACCGTGCCATATGTGCCAACTGGCATAAAAATGGGAGTTTCCACGACACCGTGGTTCAGGGTCATGCGGCCGCGACGTGCTTGTCCGTCCGTGGCAAGCAGTTCAAATGTCAATCCAGACTGAGTTGCTGGAGTGTGAGGGGCGTCTGGTTGCGTCAATTTTTTGTCCGTTCGAGAAACATGGCGTCACCATAGCTGAAAAAGCGATAGCGCTCTTGAATGGCGTGCTGGTAAGCATGTTTCATCCTGTCTAAGCCGATGAAAGCTGAAACCAGCATCAGCAGCGTGGATTGTGGCAGGTGAAAGTTGGTGATCATCGCGTCGACGACTCTGTACTCGAAGCCTGGCGTAATGAATAAGCGCGTGTCCCCTGATTGAGGGGCGCTCATCGTGGGATCGATTTTGGCTGCCGATTCCAACGCCCTGACGCTTGTGGTGCCAACCGCGATCACTCGTCCGCCCGTCGCGCGTGCCCGGGCAATTGCGTCAATGGTCGATTCGGGTACGGTGTACCACTCCGCATGCATGACGTGTTTAGCCAGATCGCCATCTCTGACAGGCTGGAAAGTTCCCGCCCCGACATGCAATGTGACAAATGTACGTGCAATTCCTAGACGCTCGAGTTCTTTGAATAAGGCTTCATCGAAGTGCAAGCCGGCTGTAGGAGCTGCGACTGCGCCGGGTTCGCGTGCGTACACAGTCTGGTAGCGCTGCAGGTCTTGTGCATCCGGCTGGTGGGTAATGTAGGGTGGCAGGGGCAATGATCCGTATTGATCGAGGATGTCCAGGACGGGGGATTGGAATTTCAAGACAAAGAGGTCGTCTGAACGTCCGAGGACCGTCACATCCACTGCATCGGCAAGCCTGAGCATTGTCCCTGCGCCTGGCGACTTGCTTGAGCGAACATGCGCGAGCGCTTCATCTGTCGCTGTGATTCGCTCGATCAGAACCTCGACCTTGCCGCCCGTCGCTTTATGACCCAATAGTCGCGCTTGCATGACGCGCGTGTCGTTAAACACGAGCAAGTCGTTGGGTTTCAGTAAGGATAGAAGAGAGGAAAACTTCAGATCCTGGAGCTTGCCCGTTGCATCGACGTGCAACAAGCGACTGGCTGTGCGCGTCGCGGCGGGCGTTTGGGCAATCAGCTCGGGCGGTAGCGCATAATCAAAATCGGCGAGGGAAAGAGGAGTGGGCACGCGATAACCAGAAAAAAGGGGCAATAGAACAAACGTAATCGGGCATTTTAAGCGCGTCGTCGTACTTTTTTTGTATGCTGTGGACTTGGACTCTCAAATAGGTGATGGTATGCAAGGTGGCAATTTGCGGATATGGAAACTCTTAGGCATTCAATGTCTGATCGCGCTTGGATTTTTTTCAGGTGTCCAGGCCCAAACCGCGACCCAGGTTTCCCTGCCGCCTGAGCTTGCCCGTGCATGGGCGCAGACCAAGCTCCCCGAGTCTGCGCTTTCGCTTGTGGTTCAGGAGATCGGTGGACCGCGTTTGGCTGCTGTATCTTCAGAGACTCCCCGCAACCCCGCTTCGGTCATGAAGCTCGTGACGACGTACGCCGCATTGTCTCGGTTGGGACCGAATTATGTCTGGCATACCAATTTCATGATGGATGCAGAGTCCCGCGTGAATGAAAAGGGTGTGCTGAGCGGCCCGCTATATTTACGGGCTGGAGGCGATCCGGTCTTGATGTTGCCAGATGTCTGGCGTCTGATGCGTGATCTGCGTTTGCGGGGTATTAAAGAAATTTCAGACATCGTGATCGATCGGTCCATTTTTGGTGACGTGACGATTGATCCCTCGACCTTCGATGGTTCGGCTGACCGGCCTTACAACGCCAGTCCGGATGCTTTCATGGTGGGCTTTGGCGCAATGCGTCTGGTGTTCTCACCTGATCCCGCAACTAAGTCCTGGAAATATTTTGTCGATCCACCTCTGCCAGGTGTCGAGCTTGAGGCCAATGTGGCCTGGCAGGATGGTCAATGTCCCGGCTCGCCGAATGTCACGACTGACACCACTATCTTGGGAGACAAGGTTCGCATTCGTGTCACTGGACGTGGCGCGGGCTCCTGTGGCGAGTTTGATGTGTTTCGTTTAGCCTTGTCGCAGCAAGAGTTCGGCGCGCGGGTATTACGCGAAATCTGGCGTGAAGTGGGCGGGACGATGACGGGTCAAGTCCGTTCAGGTTCTATCCCTGGCAGTGCGATTGCGGTGGCTTCTCACCAATCGCCGCCCCTCTCCGAGGTGATTCGCCTGATTAATAAGCGTAGTAACAATGTGATGACACGCGTGCTGTTGTTGACACTGGGCGCCGAGGCGGGTCGCAAACCTGCGACCGTCGCGGGAAGTGTTCAAGTCGCACAAGACGTTTTATCCCGGCAAGGTTTGCCAATGAAGGGTATGGTGTTGGATAACGGCTCCGGACTGTCCAGAAATGGCGTAGTCTCTGCAGAGAGTTTGACGCAGATGCTCAACCGCGCCTGGACTTCACCGGTGATGCCCGAGTTTGTGTCTTCTCTGGCGATTCTTGGTGTCGATGGAACAACACGTTATCGTTTGCGTGATCCCGCGACTAAATCGCTTGCGCATTTGAAAACGGGTGCCTTACGCGATGTCCGTTCTATTGCAGGTTATGTTTGGTCAACAAGCGGTAAACGTTATATCGTAGTCAGTATGGTGAATCACGAGCGTGCGCACGAAGCGCGCTCTTTTGAAAACGCATTGATTGCGTGGCTCACAGCCAAGTAATCGGGAGAGGTCACCATGAAGCTGAAATATTTATGGCCCGCGCTGGCCTTGCTAGGCTTTGCCCCTTCAGCCATGGCCGAAGTCTGTCAGGCGAAATTTTTCCATGATGGTGGCGAGATAGAAATTGTAGGTTCTGGCTTGATACAAGTTGCCGCCAAACTGAATTTCAGCCAAGTGAAAAAGTCTTCTGCACAGCAATGTCAGGCTTTGGTAAAGGGTTATGCCAATTACGCCTTGCTTGGCATGTTGTCCGGGGAAACCGATGTGGATCACGTCATGCACGTGAATGGGGTCAAATCGAGCTTGACCAAACCCGGCGTTCCGAAAAAAGCGGGCGACGCGGATGTGGATGTGCAGATGCTGAGCCTCTTTGGTTATGGCGAGCCTGTCCGTGCCGCCGGACAGCGTTTTGCCCCGCAATCTTTCCGACTGGCAATTGGGGATCCTAAAAGAGGTCCTACGACACCTTTGACCGTGCGCATGGGAGAAAAAACAGTGGGCGCACAGCAGCGTATTGAAACTGCGGCTGGACAACAATCCTGCTGGCCGGTGCGATATTCGCGCGGCACGGATCCGACGGTTGTGCATGTCAGAGGAGCCATGATTCCCCTTCCAAACATTCAGTCGCAAGTCACTGACTGGTTTTGTCCCAGTCTCAATCTTGTGATGAAGCAAGAGATCATGCAGTCTGGCCAGCGCTCCGTGATCGAAGTCAAATCGATTCGTTAATGCGTATGCATGGCAAGAGGACCGAGACAAGCCCGCTACGATTGTTGTCGGGTGGCTTGTTTGTTTTGTTTTGTTTCGCCTTGCTTTCGCTACGATCAGGCGCAGTGGATTTGGCGTGGTCTGAATTTTTCGCGCTGATTGCCGGGCGGGATGTCGGCGATCCACTTTTGCAGACCGTACTCTTCGATTTACGACTGCCTCGTGTGCTGTTCGCGATCATTGTGGGTGGGGCTCTGGCCTTAAGTGGTGCAGTCATGCAGGCGCTGTTTCGTAATCCTCTAGCTGAACCTACCTTGATTGGTATTTCGTCTGGCGCCTCGCTTGGCGCTGTCACCGCATTGCTGTTTGGTTTTGGAAGCCTGCTCTTCATGAGTTTGGCGGGATTCACAGGTGCCGTGATAGCGACGTTTGCCGTTTATTTAGTGGGACGGCGCGTACCGGGCTTGGCTGGACTGCTGCTGGCGGGAATAGCGATCAACGCGTTCGCGCTGAGTCTGGTGAGTTTGCTCATTACTTTCGTGGCAGACGCTCAGTTTCGAAGTTTCGCGTTCTGGTCTCTTGGCAGCCTCACGCATGCGAGCTGGTCCAGTCTGGCTTGGCTCATGCCCTGGTCAGTTTTATTGTCGCTTTGGCTATGTGCGCGCTGGCGCATACTCAATGCGCTCTTGCTTGGGGAACGTGAAGCACAGCATCTTGGTTTCGCATTGGATCGAGTACGTCGGGAACTCATTATTGCGATTTGTTTGTTGGTGGGACCCCTTGTCGCCGTGACTGGGGGGATTGCTTTCATTGGTCTGGTGATGCCGCATGTGCTGAGACTGTGGCTAGGTGCGGATCATCGCTTGTTGTTGCCCATGTCCTGGATTGGTGGCGCGACAGCTTTGTTACTTGCAGATGGCTTGGCGCGACTGATGGTGATGCCCGCCGAGCTTCCCGTCGGTGTCATCACCAGTCTTGTAGGCGGACCTTTCTTTCTCTGGTTGCTATTGAGTCAAACCGCCCGCACTCGCTAGCAACTCAAAGCCCGAGCGATCCCCAGATCGCGTCCACATGGGCTTTAGTCGCAGCATCCATCTCGATCGGTTTGCCCCATTCACGTTGCGTTTCGCCAGGCCACTTGTTGGTCGCATCCATCCCCATTTTTCCACCCAAGCCCGAGACGGGCGAGGCGAAATCCAGGTAGTCGATCGGGGTGTTTTCAACCAACAGCGTGTCTCTGACGGGATCCATGCGCGTTGTCATGGCCCAGACCACCTCTTTCCAGTCGCGTGGATTGATATCCTGATCGACGACCACGATGAACTTGGTGTACATGAACTGTCTGAGCAAGCTCCATAAACCGAACATGACGCGTTTGGCATGTCCTGGGTATTGTTTGCGAATCGACACGACGGCTAGTCGATAACTACAACCTTCGGGCGGCAGATAAAAATCCACGATCTCAGGGAGTTGCCGACGCAGGATCGGGACAAACACTTCGTTGAGTGCGACACCGAGAACGGCAGGTTCGTCGGGCGGTTTGCCCGTGTAGGTCGAGTGGTAGATCGGATTGCGTCGCATGGTGATGCGATCGACGGTAAAGACAGGAAACCAGTCTTGTTCGTTGTAGTAGCCGGTATGGTCGCCATAGGGACCTTCGAGGGCCAGCTCGTAGTCCGATGAGGGAGGTGGATTCACACCCTCTGGAATACTCGGACGGATCGCGCGCGGATCGCTGCTCGGCAACAGGTGTCCTTCAAGAATAATTTCTGCGGTTGCCGGTACCGACAGGTTGCTGCCCAGCGCCGAAGTCACTTCGGTGCGACCGCCTCTGAGCAATCCAGCGAACTGATATTCGGAGAGCGAGTCGGGTACAGGCGTGACGGCCCCAAGGGTGGTGGCGGGGTCCGCGCCGAGCGCGACGGCGATTGGAAAAGGGGTGCCGGGATGCGCGAGCGCGTGATCTCTAAAGTCGAGTGCGCCGCCACGATGCGAGAGCCAGCGCATGATGAGCTTGTTTCGACCGATCACTTGCTGACGGTAAATGCCGAGGTTTTGTCGTCTTGCATTGGGTCCACGTGTGATCACGAGTCCCCAGGTCAGCAGTGGGGCAACATCGCCGGGCCAGCAAGTCTGGATGGGGAGCTTGGCCAGGTCGACATTGTCGCCTTCCCATACGATTTCCTGACACGCCGCGCCGCGAACATTTTTGGGGCTCATGTCCCAAAGCGCGGCTTTGAGCATGGAGACTTTGGCAAGAGCGTCCTTGAATCCTTTGGGCGCTTCTGGCTCGCGCAAACTGGCGAGCAATTCACCGATGTCGCGAAGGGCGGTGGTGTCCGCTGCCCCCATGCCTTGCGCCACCCGCGTGGGTGTACCAAACAAGTTTGTCAGCACCGGCATGTCGCTTTTTTTACCGTGATGCAGCGTATTTTCAAAAATCAATGCAGGCCCTTCAGCTTTGAGGACACGATCGGAGATTTCGGTCATCTCCAGCACACTCGAAACGGGGGCATGGATGCGTTTGAGATCGTTGTTTTTTTCGAGTTGGGAGATAAAGTCTCTCAGGTCTTTGTATTTCAAGATGTGCTTCCTGGCTGTGCGTGTGGATTAACCGAGATAGGTCTTGATGCGCTGCATGGCTTCTTGCAGGCGATCCAGGCTGGTGGTGTAGGCAAAGCGCATGGTGTGCGCGGCATGGGCGGGACCGAAATCGAGTCCCGGTACCGCGGCCACGCGTGCGCCGTGAAGCAGCGCTTGGGAGAAATCGTAGCTGTCGCGCGAGTGGGCGGAAATGTCGGCATATACATAGAACGCACCATCTGGTTTAACGGGCACGGTGATGTTGAGTGCCTCGAGAGCCGGCACAACAAAGTCGCGACGCTTTCGAAACTCTTCGCGACGGTGTTCGTAGACGGAGAGTGTGTCGGGTTCAAAGCAGGCTAGCGCGCCGTATTGTGCGAGGGTGGGGGCGCAGATCGCGAGACTGGCGGCCATTTTTTCAATCGGAGCGACCAGATGCGGAGGCACGATCATCCAGCCCAGTCGCCAGCCAGTCATATTGAAATACTTGGAAAAGCTGTTGAGGATAATGACATCATCGTCCAGACCCAAGGCTGATTGTCTCAATCCATCATAGGACAGGCTGAGATAGATCTCGTCCATCATGACAAAGCCGCCTCGCGCGCGGACTTCCTTGAAAATGCGCGCGAGTTCGGGTCTCTCGATGGAGGTGCCCGTCGGATTGCTCGGCGAGGCAATGAGCACGCCACGCGTTTTCGGTCCCCAATTGCGTGCGACGTCCTCGGCCGATAACTGAAACCGAGATGCAGCTGTTGTGGGAATGAGCTTGGTTGTGCCGCCCGCAGAGCCGACAAAATTTCGGTTAGGTGGGTAGCACGGGTCGGGCATGAGTACTTCGTCACCTGGATTTACAAGTGCCATGGCTGCGAGCAGCAATGCGCCGCTGGCTCCCGAAGTGACGATTACGCGGCTGGGATCGACGATTGCGCCAAGCTGGGTGGCGTAGAATCCAGCGATCGCCTCGCGCAACTCCGGAAGTCCCGCGGGTGGGCAGTAACCGCTGAGACCTGCTCGAGCTGCTCGCTCCATGGCAGCCACGACAGCGGGTGTTGCGGTAAAGTCGGGTTCACCGACACCCAGGCTGATAATGTCGATGCCGGCACGTGTGAGCGCCGAGGCTTCCTTTAAAAGCTCGACTGCGTGAAATGTGACTGTATCGTGTGTCCGTGCTGCCAGTGCCGTCATCTTGCCATTCTCCATCCAGGAGCAGAATTGTAGTGGTTACCCAACCGTCTCGAAGGGCTTTTCTCACAGGGCGCAGAACGCCTGCCTCGCCGTGGGGGCAATTTTGTGCCCGATTGTCGCGCACCTGCCTGGGGCGAGTCAGGTGGGATCAGCATGCGCAGACTTCACAAGCCTGGCTGGAACCCGCTCGCGCGGTGGACATCATGCACGCTCAAGCTTTGTGCAGTGAGTTTGGGGCGCAGCTGATCTTGCTGCATTCCGACGCCCGTCCGGATGAAAGCCGTCCGGTGCTATGGGTTGACTCGCGTGCGTCTTGGGCGCAGCTTGAGTGCGTCGATTCTGCGTCAGGTTTGTGGCGGGTCGATGCGGGCGTGACGCTTGGATCGTTGCATCACAATGGAGTGGGTGTATTTGCCGAGTCTTACGACCCGAGCCATGCCGACCGCACTTTGGCGCAGTGGTTTGCGAGTCCTTTTGCCGGAAATCTCCTGCACAGCGGCATTGTGCAGGCAGAGGTGATGCTTGCCGACGGAACACTTGAGTTGTTGGGACCGTTCGGCGCCAAGGCAAGTACTCCACTCAGGAGTTTGTCTGTACAAAAGAAAATTCCGAAACTTTTCGAGCTGGCGCAGTCCCCCGAAGCAGTGTTATGCGCGCAGTGCGACCCTTGGCCGATGCGTTATCGGCTGGACGCCTTGATGTCGCAATCGGGTGATTCGCTCAATTTGGCTTGGCTGTTTCAAGGCCACGGTGGTAGTCTTGCATGGTTACAGACCTTATGGTTGCGGGCGCCTGACGACCAGTATGCTCCTTTTGTGCAAAGTTCTTCTGATCGAAACACGGCCTTGATCGCAGATGCTGCAGACAAGCTCGAACAAGCGATTAAACAGACCCTAGATCCAGCGGGGTTATTTGGCAAGACTCCGGCAGCAAAAGGGCTAGAATCCCTTCAATTCACTTGACCTGACAAAGGGCCATCACAGATATGGAAAAAACTTTTCGCCAAGCCGCTCTTGATTATCACGAGCAGGGACGTCCAGGCAAAATCTCGATTGCGCCCACCAAGATGCTATCCAATCAACGGGATTTGGCACTGGCGTACTCACCGGGTGTGGCTGCAGCGTGCGAGGAGATTGTTTCCGATCCGGCGAATGCTTTTCGCTACACCGCCCGGGGCAACCTGGTCGGTGTGATCACCAATGGCACAGCAGTTCTGGGCTTGGGCAATATCGGGGCATTGGCCTCCAAGCCCGTCATGGAAGGCAAGGCGGTTTTGTTTAAAAAATTCGCCGGTATCGATGTGTTCGATATCGAAATCAACGAACAGGACCCCGACAAGCTTGTCGAAATCATTGCGGGTCTGGAGCCAACCTTTGGTGGCATCAACCTCGAGGATATCAAGGCCCCCGAGTGTTTTACAGTCGAACGCAAGTTGCGTGAGCGCATGCGAATCCCGGTTTTTCACGATGATCAGCACGGTACGGCGATTTGCGTGTCGGCTGCCTTCATCAACGGTCTGAAAGTCGTCGGCAAAGACATCGACAAGGTCAAGGTTGTGGTGTCGGGTGCAGGAGCCGCGGCGCTTGCGTGTCTGGATCTCATGGTGGACCTGGGCTTGCCGCTGAAAAACATCTGGGTATCTGATATCGAGGGTGTCGTCTACGAGGGACGCACAGCGCTGATGGATCCGGACAAGGCGCGTTTCGCTCAAAAAACGGATGCGCGGAAATTGGGCGACATCATCGCTGATGCCGATGTTTTTCTAGGCTTGTCTGCGGGCGGAGTGCTCAAGCCCGAGATGGTCAAGGTGATGGCCAAGCGGCCGCTGATTTTGGCGTTGGCCAACCCCAATCCAGAGATCCTGCCCGCGGACGCACACGCTGTGCGTGACGACATCGTGATGGCGACCGGACGCTCCGACTATCCTAATCAGGTTAATAACGTCTTGTGCTTTCCGTATATTTTCCGCGGCGCATTGGATGTGGGTGCTACGACCATTACGCGTGAAATGGAAAAAGCAGCGGTCATCGCGATTGGCGATCTGGCCCAGGAAGAGCAAAGCGAAGTGGTCGCAGCGGCTTATGGCAACTATGACGTGTCGTTTGGTCCAAAATCTTTTATTCCCAAGCCTTTTGATCCTCGATTGATTGTGCGTATCGCTCCAGCCGTGGCCAAAGCCGCGATGGAGTGCGGTGTGGCCACGCGTCCGATCGCGGATCTCGATGCTTACGTCGAACAACTCGAACAGTTTGTGTACCGTTCGGGCGCATTCATGCGTCCGATGTTTTCGGCGGCGAAAGCGCTCGTGCGTTCGGGTGCCAAGTCTAGAATCGTGTTTACCGAAGGCGAGGATGAGCGTGTGTTGCGCGCTGTTCAGGTCATTGTAGATGAGAAGCTGGCCAAACCGATTTTGGTGGGGCGTCCCTCGGTGCTTGCGGACCGTATTACAAAATTTGGTTTGCGTTTGCGTCTCGGCGAAGATGTCGAGGTCACCAATCCTGAGTTTGACGAACGTTTTCATCAGTACTGGACGGCATATTGGGAAAAGATGTGCCGCCATGGCGTGACGAAAGAAATGGCGCGTATTGAAATGCGTCGTCGCCTGACCTTGATCGGTGCCACGATGGTGCGCATGGGCGATGCGGATGGCATGATTTGCGGGACGGTGAGCGGCTACTCTGATCATTTGCGTTATGTCGATCAGATGATCGGCAAGCGACCAGGTGCCTCGACCTATGCGGCGATGAACATCCTGCTGTTGCCCGAACAGACACTTGCTTTGGTGGATACGCACGTCAATGACGATCCGACTGCTGAGCAGATCGCGGAATTCACGATTGCGGCTGCGGATCAAATGCGTCGTTTGAATGTGATTCCCAAGGTTGCGCTTTTATCCCGCTCGAATTTCGGATCCGGCAGCTCCGCTTCCGGCAGCAAGATGCAAAAGGCGCTCGAGTTGATTCGTGCTCAGCAGCCCGAACTTGAAGTTGACGGAGAAATGCATGGAGATTGCGCGCTGAACGAGGCGCTTCGGTTAAAGATCCTGCCTTCTTCGACGCTCAAGGGTGCGGCCAATTTGTTGGTGTGTCCAAACGTAGATTCTGGCAACATCGCTTACAACCTGCTCAAAACTGCTGCGGGCGGCAACGTCGCAGTGGGACCTTTCTTGTTGGGAGCGAATGCGCCCGTGCATATTCTCACCACGAGCGCGACAGTTCGTCGAATCGTCAACATGACTGCACTCACAGTCGTCGAAGCCAATGATCCGCGTCACGACAATTTACAAAAGAAATTGTTGTAACGCGCTCATGATCTTTCTTGCACCGCATCACGTTCGTCTGAAATAACAGTTTTATTCTCGTGACTGTTTGCGATATTTCCAGTATAAAAACTGAACGATCATTTAAGACAATTCGTTCAGTGGTGATGCTGTGATGAAGTGATCCAATAGAGTGGCCTGCTTGAAGGAGCCATCGGTATGGGTAAGACACTTGAGCCAAAACTGCGACAACTCATCAAGCGCGGTGGAGACTTTGATCCTCAAAGTGGATTGGATGTGGTCGCAGCTGCGGCCAAAGACGCCGGGCTTGCATGGTTCGAAGCGGACTGCGACAAAGCGCGCAGTCGCTCGGCAGTGTTTCGAGCTATTGTCAAAGCAGTCGACTATCCGCAGTTTTTCGGCGCAGACTTCGATGGGTTATACGACTGTCTGTGCGATACGCTTCTTGATCAAAAAGAAGGCGGTTTCGTTTTGATTCTCAATAATCTGCATTCCGCTGATCCCGCGATCGTGACAGATGGAGAGCAGTTTTTGCAGGTTTTGAACGATGCAGTTGAATTTGCCCGTGAAAACAACCGGGTCTTCATTTACGGAATCCATCACGCGGGCAAACATCCCGAAGCTATGCCTGGCAAGGTCAATGCCTGGAGCGATGAGCCAGCCTGAAGTTTGTCTAGTCTACCAGCGCAGCAAAGCCGTCGCGGCGGCGACTAAAGCCAGACCCGCTGTTTCGGTGCGTAATACGCGGGTACCAAAGCGAATGGCATGCACTTGGCTGCGTTCGCAGCTCTGGATTTCCTGTGGACTCCATCCCCCCTCCGGACCCACCAGCAGAGTTAATGCACGCTGGGTTTTCGCCTGACAAACCGGATTTGAGAGGCGGGTTTCGAGGTCTTCGCTGGCCGCGGGGTCGCATAGCAAGCGTTCGCCGATTGTCCGCGCATTGAGGGCTTCCTCCAGCGACTGTGGAGGCGAAATCTGCATCAGCCGATTGCGACCGCACTGTTCGGAGGCGGATTCAATGATGCCTGCCCAGTGGGCCAGACGCTTTTCCAGTCTCGGACCTGACAGTTTGAGAATGCTGCGATGCGCACTGATTGGGACAATACGGTTGACGCCAAGTTCGACTGCCTTTTCGATCACCCAGTCCATTTTGTCACCCGTGGGCAGTCCTTGAAACAGGCACAGTTCGCCTGCGAGCTCACTTTCCCTTGGATGTAAGTCGCCAAGCGTGACAGAGGCAATTTTCCCTTGAAAATCAAGGGTTCCAGGCAGTTCGCCACCGCGGCCATCGAACAAAATCACGGTGGATCCGGCCTCAAGCCGCCTGACCCTGACGTGGTGCGCGACCGAAGGGGGGAGAATGAGCGTTTGCCGGGGTGAAATCGGCTCTGGGCAGTAAAAGCGGGGGTCAGCCATGCAGGGTGCTCGGTGATGTCTTGGTGGATGTACGGGTGCTAAACTCCTACGTTTTGTAACCCATTTTTCTGATCCCGTGAGTGACCGGCCGGGAACCATCGCATGAGCTCAACTATCGCCGCCCCCATCAAACTGGCAGACGCCATCCGCGCCCTTGCTATGGACGCCGTACAACAAGCGAATTCGGGTCACCCCGGAGCCCCAATGGGGATGGCCGAGATGGCCGAAGCATTGTTTACCCGACATTTGCGTCACAATCCCGCCGATCCTGCGTGGGCCAATCGCGACCGTTTTGTTTTGTCCAACGGTCACGGTTCAATGCTGATTTACGCTTTACTTCACTTGACGGGCTACGACCTGCCCATGGAAGAGCTACGCAAGTTTCGTCAGCTGCACTCCAAGACGCCAGGTCATCCCGAGGTCGGTATCACCCCGGGTGTGGAGACCACCACTGGTCCTCTGGGCCAGGGCCTGGCCAATGCGGTAGGTATGGCATTGTCTGAGTCCTTGCTCGCTGCGGAATTCAATCGTCCCGGCCATACGATTGTCGACCACCACACGTATGCGTTTGTCGGTGATGGTTGTTTGATGGAAGGCATCTCGCACGAGGTGTGTTCTCTGGCGGGTACGTTACGCTTGTCGAAGCTGGTTGTGCTGTACGACGACAACGGGATTTCAATCGATGGCAAAGTGGAAAACTGGTTTGCCGACGATACCGCCAAGCGTTTTGAGGCCTATGGCTGGAATGTTGTGCGTGTGGCCGATGGCCATGATGTCGAGGCTGTCAATACTGCGTTGGCAGAGGCTCGCAAGCTCGGTGCACAGCATGGTCGTCCCACGCTTGTCATTTGTCGCACGGTGATCGGTCAGGGCGCCCCAACTGTTGCGGGTACTGACAAAGTACATGGTGCACCACTCGGTGCTGACGAAATCGCTGCCACGCGTGCCGCGATCGGCTGGTCCCATGCCCCCTTCGAGATTCCTCAGGCCGTCTATGCGGGCTGGGATCAACGCGCCACGGGTGCTCAGGCTCAAGCTGCTTGGCAAAAAACCTTCGATGCCTATGCTGCTAAATTCCCCACTGAAGCCGCTGAATTTACGCGTCGCATGAAAGGTGCGTTGCCTGCCAACTTTGCAGCGACCGCTCAAAAATTGCTCGTGGCCACTAACGAAAAAGCCGAGACTGTCGCATCGCGTAAAGCTTCTCAGCAAGCGATTACCGCTCTGGTCAAGATCTTGCCCGAAATGCTTGGCGGATCGGCCGATCTAACGGGTTCGAACTTTACCGACTGGAAAGGTGTGGCGGCAGTACGTGCCGGAGCCAATGGTATTCAGTTTGGTCGCCATATCAATTACGGTGTCCGCGAGTTCGGCATGGCTGCGATCATGAATGGTATGGCGCTGCATGGCGGTTACCTGCCATTTGGTGGAACCTTCCTGACCTTCTCGGATTATTCGCGTAATGCCTTGCGTATGGCCGCGCTAATGAAGCAGCGCGTGGTCCATGTTTTTACCCATGATTCCATTGGTTTAGGTGAGGATGGACCGACGCACCAGTCGATCGAACATGCGAGCAGTTTGCGTTTGATCCCCAACCTGTCTGTCTGGCGTCCCTGCGACACAGTCGAGACGATGGCCGCTTGGTTGGCCGCTGTCGAGCGCCCAAGCAGCATAGGCATGGATGTCCATGCGGGTGGACCGACTGCATTGTTGTTGTCCAGACAAAATCTTCCTTTCGTGCCTCGCAGCGCTGAGACACTTAAGCAGGTCTCTCGCGGCGGCTATGTGCTGCAAGACGCAGAGGGTGCGCGGGCGGCGATTATCGCCACCGGCTCGGAGGTCGCTCTTGCCATCGAAGCACAAAAACTCCTGGCGGCAGAAGGCATCGCCGTGCGTGTGGTTTCCATGCCGAGCACAGATGTGTTTGACAAACAGGACGCTGCCTGGCGCGCTTCGGTTTTACCCAAGGGCATGCCACGCGTGGCAGTCGAGGCTGGCGTCACAGCCTTCTGGCATAAGTATGTCGGACTGGAAGGTGCAGTAGTGGGTATTGATACGTACGGCGAGTCGGCACCTGCTGGCGCGTTGTTCAAGCATTTCGGACTGACTGCGGAAAAAGTTGCGCAGGCAGTCAAGAACGTTTTATAAATTTTCCAAACTTTAGGAGCTTGGTCTCATGACAATTCGCGTCGCTATTAACGGTTATGGTCGTATTGGTCGCAACATTTTGCGTGCTCACTACGAAGGTGGCAAAAAGCACGATATCGAAATCGTGGCCATCAATGATTTGGGTGATCCCAAGACCAATGCCCATCTGACTCAATACGACACCGCGCACGGCCGCTTTCCTGGCACCGTCGGCGTTGAAGGCGATTACATGGTCGTCAATGGCGACAAAATCCGTGTCCTGGCCAATCGTAATCCAGCCGAACTCCCCTGGGGTGACCTGAAAGTCGATGTGGTGCTCGAGTGCACAGGCTTTTTCACCAGCAAAGAAAAAGCTTCGGCCCACCTCAAAGGAGGCGCTAAAAAAGTCATTATCTCGGCGCCTGGCGGCAAAGACGTGGACGCGACGATCGTCTATGGTGTCAACCAGGACGTGCTCAAAAAAGAGCACACCGTGATTTCCAACGCTTCATGCACCACCAACTGTTTGGCACCACTGGTCAAGCCTTTGCATGAAAAACTGGGTGTTGTGACGGGCCTGATGACCACGATTCACGCCTACACCAATGATCAGGTGTTGACTGACGTGTACCACGAGGACTTGCGCCGTGCACGTTCGGCCACCATGAGCATGATCCCGACCAAAACAGGCGCTGCGGCGGCTGTCGGCCTGGTCTTGCCAGAGCTCAATGGCAAGCTGGATGGTTTTGCGATGCGCGTGCCCACGATCAACGTCTCAATCGTTGATCTGACTTTCACAGCCAAGCGCGATACGACTGTCGAAGAAGTCAACGCCATTCTGAAAGATGCGGCTGCATCCGGTCCGCTCAAGGGCATCCTGACCTACAACACCGAGCAATTGGTGTCGGTCGACTTTAACCACAACCCCGCTTCGAGCAACTTCGATGCAACCTTGACCAAGGTCTCGGGCAATCTGGTGAAAGTGAACTCTTGGTACGACAACGAGTGGGGTTTCAGCAACCGTATGCTCGACACGACCATTGCTTTGATGTCTGCTAAATAATTGCCTGTAAAAATAAGCTGATCATGACCACCGTTCACACTCTTTCTGCACTCGCTCAAGCCGGCAAACTGAAAGGCCAGCGCGTCTTTATTCGCGCTGATCTGAATGTTCCTTTTGATGACGCAGGCCACATCACTGAAGACACGCGGATTCGCGCATCCGTGCCCGGCATTCGCCTGGCGCTCGATGCCGGCGCTGCCGTGATGGTGACCTCGCATCTGGGGCGTCCGACTGAAGGCACGCTGACAACAGAAGATTCGCTGGCACCGATTGCCAAGCGACTCTCCGAATTGTTGGGGATGCCCGTACAGCTCGTACAAAATTGGGTGGACGGTGTTTCAGTTGCTCCTGGACAAGTTGTTTTGCTTGAAAACTGCCGTGTGAACAAGGGCGAAAAGAAAAACGATCCAGAACTCTCCAAAAAAATGGCGGCGTTGTGCGACGTGTATGTCAACGACGCTTTTGGCACCGCGCACCGTGCCGAAGCGACCACGCATGGCATGGCGCAGTTCGCGGCAGTCGCGTGTGCGGGACCTTTGTTGCAGGCCGAACTCGAAGCTTTAGGTCGCGCCCTGTTGGCACCCAAGCGCCCATTGGTGGCGATTGTTGGGGGTTCCAAAGTTTCAACCAAGCTTTCCATCTTGCAGTCGCTGGCTGACAAAGTCGATCAGCTGATCGTGGGTGGGGGGATTGCCAACACGTTCATGCTCGCCGCAGGTTTGCCCATCGGCAAGTCTCTTGCCGAGCCCGATCAGGTTGATCAGGCGCTCGCGGTCATGCAAAAAATGCAGGCGCGCGGCGCAGCGGTGCCGATTCCGGTGGATGTTGTTTGCGCCAAAGAGTTTTCAGCACAAGCCAAGGCCACGACTAAGTCCGCGAAAGATGTCGAGGCGGATGATCTGATTCTGGATATTGGTCCTCAAACCTCCGCGCAACTCGCAGAGATTTTGAAAAATGCCGGTACGATTGTCTGGAACGGTCCAGTTGGTGTGTTTGAAATCGAAGCCTTTGCCAAAGGCACAGAGTCTGTGTCACGCGCAATCGCCGATTCAGCTGGTTTTTCAATCGCTGGTGGCGGCGACACGCTTGCCGCGATAGCCAAGTTTGGGATCACCGACAAGGTCGGCTATATCTCAACGGGTGGCGGTGCTTTCCTTGAGTTCCTCGAGGGGAAAACTCTGCCTGCTGTGGATATTTTGCAAAAGCGCGCGGTCAATCCACAATAAACAGCGTCGCGCCAGTCTGAGTCGAGGACTGGTGCGGTTCTGCACCATCCGCGACCTGGTAGCTCATACCGGGTTTCAAGTCGAAGACACGACCATCCTTGAGTTCGGTTCGCAGTGACCCACTCAGACAGAGCAGAATATGGCCCTTCTCACACCAATGATCGGCAAGATAGCCGGGTGTGTACTCGACCATTCTGACCCGAATGCTGCCGAATTGCCGGGTGCGCCAAAACGCTTTGCCGGTTGTGCCGGGATGTTCGGTCGCAGGGATGGTGGACCAGTCTGTCGTGCCAAAGGGAATATGATCGATTTGCATCAGGTTTTACGAAAGTTGGACTTGTATTTTTGCGAATTTGGCCCCATTGTGAAGGCATATCCACCTTTTTGGCGCATTTTTTGCGGCCACACACATGGAATTCAAAGACTATTACAAAATTCTTGAGTTAACGCCAGAGGCTTCGCAGGATGACATCCGCAAAGCCTATCGCAGGCTTGCCCGTAAATACCATCCCGATGTCAGCAAGGAAAAAGACGCTGAAACCCGCATGCGCGAGGTCAACGAAGCCAATGACGTCCTGCGCGACGAGGAAAAGCGTGCGGCCTATGACCAGCTTAGGTTGAATGTATCCTCCGGGGGTGGGGCACCTGGGCCGGGCTGGGATCGTGGTTTCGAGTTTTCGGGGGCCGATGGTCATGCCCCTGGGGATGCGGATTTTCAAGATTTCTTATCCAGCTTGTTCAAGCAAGCGGAGCGACAGCGCCGCAGCCAGGGTGCTGATTCGCGTCAGGCTGGCGCACAACCTTACAAAGGTGAAGATCACCACGCGGATATCGAAATCTCGCTCGAAGACTCCTTGCATGGCGCGACGCGCGAGCTTGGCCTGCGTTCGGTCCAGATCGATGCCCAGGGTCGCCCACAACTTGTCAACCGCACGTTGAGCGTCAAGATCCCTGTCGGCGTGCGCGCAGGACAGATGATCCGTTTGTCTGGCCAGGGCATGCCTGGCGAGGCAGGCGGACCGCCGGGAGACTTGTTTTTGACGGTGCATTTTGCGCCCCATCCGATTTATCAGGTGCAGGGACGGGACTTGACCATGAAACTGCCCGTTGCTCCATGGGAAGCCGCGTGCGGTGGCCAGGTGCGTGTGCCGACTTTACAAGGCGAGGTCGAGGTGAGTATTGCCGCCGGCAGTCAGCCTGGCAGCAAGCTCAGACTGCGAGGCAAGGGCTTGCCAGGCGAGCCGGCAGGGGATTTGTATCTTGTCTTGGATGTGGTGTGGCCACCTGCGACATCGGATGCGGCCAAGGCTGCCTATCAGGCGTTGGCCAAGGCCGCGCCGTTTAATCCGCGTCGTCATTTGGGAGTACAAGGATGAGTTCGGTGACGATTTATTCGGCGGTGATGGTGGACGACGGAGCGCCCCTTTCTCTGCATGAAATGGCCTGTTTCTGCGAGCAGCACAGCGACTGGGTGGTGACTCTGGTCCGCGAAGGTCTGGTGTGCGTTGAACGAAATGTGGTTGTGACTGAGACCTCCCCCGAGGAGTGGTTGTTCGCAAGCGCCGCCGCTGCGCGTGCCCGTCAGATCGCGCGCGTGCAGCGGGATTTTGACGTCAATCTGGATGCTGCCGCGCTGATGGTTGATTTAATGAATGAAGTCAGAGAGTTGAGAGCGCAGCTCGAGGTGTACCAAAAATGAATGCCAGTACGAGTCGCCATCCCGATACGATACGCATCGGGCTTGTTTCCGTTTCAGATCGCGCGTCTAAAGGTGTCTACGAGGACCAGGGAATCCCTGCCTTGCAAGCCTGGCTGGAAAAGGCCGTCACGACTCCGATCGAATTTGTCACGCGTTTGATTCAGGATGACGCACCCATGATTTCAGCTGCGTTAGTCGAGTTGGTTGATGTGGAGCGCTGTCATTTGGTGCTGACGACAGGCGGCACAGGACCTGCTCGTCGCGATGTGACGCCTGAAGCGACCATAACGGTCGCGACGCGCGAGATGCCAGGTTTTGGTGAGCAGATGCGACAGATCAGTTTACAGTTTGTACCCACGGCGATTTTGTCTCGCCAGGTCGCTGTGCTCAGAGAGACGGACGATCACGCAGCGCTGATCATTAATTTGCCTGGTCAGCCTAAAGCAATCAGTGAAACACTCGAGGGGCTCAAGCGTGAGGATGGTAGCGTGGTCGCATCAGGCATCTTCGCCGCGGTACCGTATTGCATCGACCTGATTGGTGGTCCGTATATCGAGACCAACGATGCTGTGGTCAAGGCATTCAGACCGAAGTCCGCCCGCCGACCACCTGCGGCTTAAGCGGCGCGCAGGCGCCACAGCGAAGTGGTTTCCAGGCGACGCGCATCGGCGAGTGGATCGTCGTCGTCTTTAGCTTTGGCATGCGTTGGGCGGATATCCAGACGTTCCTTTACCCGGAGCCCGCCGGCGTTGATCTTGTCCAGTAATTCTTCTCTCGTGCGTAAACCCAAATGCTCTGCGAGGTCTGACAAAATCAGCCAGCCTTCGCCTTGCGGGGTGAGATGTGCTCGCAGACCTTCTAAAAAGCCATTGAGCATATGCTGATCTTGATCGTAGATCGCATGTTCCAACCCGGACGACGGCCGGCCCGGCAGCCATGGCGGATTACACACGATCAGATCTGCCTGTCCTTCGGGAAACAAATCCGTTTGCTTGAATGTCACGCCTGAGGACAATCCTAGTCGCTCGATGTTTTCTCGGGCGCAGTCGAGTGCGCGCACTTGTGTGTCGGTGGCAGTCACGTGGGTGAGGCCGCGTTGAAGTAACAGCGCCGCGATGACGCCCGTGCCTGTCCCAATATCAAAAGCATGCCCAAGCATCCCTGGACCTTGCGGTAAAGGGGCTTGTGCGATGAGCTCCAGATATTCGGAGCGCGTTGGGGCAAACACTCCGTAATGAGCGTGAATGCGGGTACCCAATGCCGGAATCTCAATGCCGTTTTTGCGCCATTCGTAGGCGCTGATGAGACCCAGCAGTTCGGTCAGAGGCAGTACATAGCTGTTGTTGGTGTCGCCGTGGGCGGCCAGGCAGGCCGCTTTCACATCGGGGGCGCGACGGTGTTTGAGCACGTGATGGGGATCAACAGGCAGGCACAGCATGCCCAGGGTGCGGGCGCGTTGCGCGCGGGCCAGCCTGACTTGGTGGAAACGTTCCGGGTACGGCAGGTCTAGGTATTTGGTGCGGCGTTTGGCAGTCCGTCGAGCCAGCGCATGCAGTAGCTGTTTGGCGTTTTGAAAATCACCCGTCCAGATCAGGCCGACCCCTTCGCTGGCGAGTCTGTAAGCACTGTCAGCGCTCAGCGTGTCGTCGGCCAAGACGGTTCTCTTTGGAGGTGCCCAGCCGTTTTCAGACCGCCAAGATGAGGTGAGCGTTTGCTCACCGGCGACCCATGAAATCATTGGAGGTGAACTGCTGGTGGCGGGTTGGCCGTGGGGCATGGAGGCTTCTCAAAAGGGGGGCAAAAGAGCTTGGACCCGAGTTTTTGCGGGGCATGGGGCAAATACGCCCGTGCTGCCGTAAAATACTCAGGAAATTCCTAACAACCCCGACATTTTGCTCTAAAAAAGGATCTCTCATGGCTTTAGTTTCCATGCGCCAGCTTCTGGACCACGCCGCCGAGCATGGTTATGGCATTCCCGCGTTTAACGTGAATAACCTGGAACAGGTGCAGGCCATCATGGAAGCTGCGGCCCAGACCGACAGCCCTGTCATCATGCAGGCCTCCGCAGGTGCGCGCAAATACGCGGGCGAAGGCTTTCTGAAGTATCTGATTCAGGCTGCTGTCGAGTCCTATCCACATATTCCTGTTGTGATGCACCAGGATCACGGCCAGTCCCCCAAGATTTGCCAGGGCGCGATCGATCTGGGATTTTCCAGTGTGATGATGGACGGTTCACTGAAAGAAGACGGCAAGTCGATTGCTGACTACGACTACAACGTCGCAGTGACCAAGCAGGTCGTGGATATGGCGCATAAGCTCGGTGTCACAGTCGAGGGTGAGCTGGGCTGTCTGGGCTCGCTCGAGACCATGGAAGGCGACAAAGAGGACGGCCACGGTGCCGATGGCAAGCTGACCATGGATCAGCTGCTGACAGATCCTGAGCAGGCTGCTGACTTTGTACGTCGCACGCAGCTCGACGCACTGGCGATTGCGATTGGTACGAGCCATGGCGCTTACAAGTTCACACGCAAGCCCACAGGCGATATTCTGTCCATCTCCCGCATCAAGGAAATCAACAAGCGTTTGCCCAATACGCACCTCGTGATGCACGGCAGCTCCAGCGTCCCTCAGGAACTGCTGGCTGAGATCCGTCAGTTTGGCGGCGACATGAAGGAAACCTATGGTGTTCCTGTCGAAGAAATCCAGGAAGCCATCAAATTCGGCGTGCGTAAAATCAATATCGATACCGATATCCGCTTGGCAATGACGGGTGCGATTCGCCGTTTCTTTGCTGAAAATCCCGGCAAGTTCGATCCACGCGAATACCTCAAGCCTGCACGCGAGGCCGCCAAGGCGATCTGTGTCGCGCGCTACCAGCAGTTCGGTACGGCTGGCAATGCAAGCAAAATCAAGGTTGTGCCACTGAAGGACATGGCGGCTCAGTACGCAGCCGGCAAGTTGTCCCAGGTTGTGCAATAAACATTTCTCTGTTCATCGCGGGCCTCGGGCCCGCCTTTTAAGACGGGCCCGACTGTGACTGCAGCGCTTTATCAATCCAGTATCCAATCTCTGCCGTTGCTTGCGCGCGGTAAAGTCCGCGATATGTACGCCGTAGGCGATGACAAGCTTTTAATCATCGCGACTGATCGTATCTCTGCCTTTGATGTGATCCTTGATGATCCGATTCCTGGCAAGGGCCAGGTTCTCAAGGAACTCACCGATTTCTGGCTTGAAAAGCTTGCGCACGTTTTGCCCAATCATTCAACAGGTGTCAATCCTGAGGATGTTGTGGCGCCGAATGAGCGTGACCAGGTGATCGGCCGTGCCGTGGTCGTTAAACGCCTCAAGCCTATCATGGTCGAAGCTGTCGCTCGTGGCTATCTCATCGGATCTGGCTGGAAAGATTATCAGGCCACCGGCTCGGTCTGCGGGATTCGCTTACCGGCCGGTCTCAAGCAAGCTGGTAAGTTACCTCAGCCGCTTTTCACGCCAGCTGCCAAAGCTGAAATGGGACTGCATGATGAAAACGTTGACTTTGATCACGTGATCAAAGAAGTTGGCCAGGAGATGGCCGAGAGGATTCGTGACGTCACCTTGCGTTTGTACTCCGAGGCCGCAACCTATGCCGCGACCAAAGGCATCATAATCGCGGATACGAAATTCGAATTTGGTTTGGATGCGAATGGTACGCTGCACTTGATGGACGAGGTGCTGACACCCGACTCTTCGCGCTTCTGGCCTGCGGATGGTTATCGCGAGGGCATCAGTCCTCCGTCTTTTGATAAACAATTTGTTCGTGACTGGCTCGAAACGCAAGTCTGGGACAAAACGCCGCCTGCACCACGTCTGCCTGCGGACGTGATCGCTAAAACCGCGGCCAAGTATCGCGAAGCTCTCGACCGGTTAACCGCTTAACAGCCAGACCGCCCATTTTTAATTTGCGAGGCTCTGTCATGACCTCTTTATCTTCTGCTGGTGCGCCGGTTGTCGGCGTGATCATGGGTTCATCCAGTGACTGGGATGTGATGCAGCATGCTGTCAATATGCTGGGAGACTTTGGTGTGCCTTGTGAGGCACGCGTCATTTCCGCGCACCGGATGCCGCAGGATATGGCGGAGTATGGCGCCCAGGCTGCCGCACGTGGCTTGCGTGGCATTATTGCAGGTGCGGGTGGTGCTGCCCACCTACCAGGCATGATGGCTGCGCTCACTGAGGTGCCGGTGTTTGGAGTGCCTGTTCCTTCGAAATATTTGCGTGGCGAAGACTCGCTGCTTTCCATTGTTCAAATGCCCAAGGGGGTGCCCGTAGCCACTTTCGCGATCGGAGAGGCCGGCGCAGCCAATGCCGCTTTGCATGTGATCGCAAACTTGGCAACAACCGATGCCGTGTTGCGCGAAAAGCTCATCGCTTTCCGCACACGACAGACTGAGGCTGCGCGCGCGATGCGGGTGCCACTGTGATCGCACCGGGTGAGTGGTTGGGTTTGATGGGCGGTGGCCAGCTGGGTCGCATGTTTTGTCACGCCGCGCAATCTCTGGGCTATCGTGTCGCCGTGTTGGATCCTGCGCCAGAGGGGCCGGCAGCCTCGGTGGCCGATATGCACATTCAGGCGGATTACGATGATGAAACCGCGCTGATCAAGTTGGCGCAGCGTTGCCGCGCCGTGACGACAGAGTTTGAAAATGTTCCAGCGAAAAGCTTGCTGACGCTGGCGGCGCATTGTCGCGTGACACCAGGCTCGCATGCGGTCGAAATTGTTCAGGATCGTATTGCGGAAAAGGCATTCATCGTGAGTCAGGGTGTCGCAGTGGCGCCCTATGCAGCGATTCGCGCGGAGTCTGACTTGCGTGCGGCAGGACCGCATCTTTTCCCCGGGATTTTGAAAGTCGCAAGACTGGGGTACGACGGCAAGGGTCAGGCGCGTGTGCGTTCGCTGGACGAAGCTTTGAAGGCGTTCGCTGAATTTGGTGGCGTGCCTTGCGTGCTCGAGGCCATGCTTGATCTCAAACAGGAACTTTCGGTTGTATTGGCGCGTGGACTCGATGGTCAGTGCGCCGTGTTTCCCGTGGCATGTAATGTGCATGAACAAGGTATCCTCGCCGTGACGACAGTCGATATGCAGGCAGCCCCAATGACCGCGCGTGCGACCGAAGCCGCTTTGGCGATCGCGCGCGGCCTCAAGTACGAAGGTGTGTTGTGTGTGGAGTTTTTCGTGCTGGGTGATGGTCAGCTGCTCGTCAATGAGATCGCACCTCGTCCGCATAACAGCGGACACTTCAGCATGAACGCGTGCGTGACCAGTCAGTTTGAACAGCAGGCGCGGGTGATGGCTGGTTTGCCACTTGGCAGCACGCGTTTACTCGCTCCCGTTGTGATGCTCAATATTTTGGGTGACGTCTGGTATCCAGGCGTCGACGATACGCAAGCCGAGCCCAACTGGGCGGGCGTATTAGCTGTGCCCGGTACGTCTTTGCATCTGTATGGCAAGCGCGAGGCCCGACGTGCCCGGAAGATGGGGCACGTGAATTGCACGGGAACAACGCTTGCCGATGCCGTCAGTCATGCCAATCAAGTCGTTCAGGTTTTGCGATTGCCTGTTTCGGCAACACTTTGAGTCGATGGTTCAGTGACGACCACTCCTGTGTCCACCTCTTCAGCGACCACCTCTTCAGATCAAGAAATCAATCAGGCCGCTCAAGTATTGCTCAAGGGTGGTCTGGTGGCGTTTCCGACCGAGACGGTTTATGGACTGGGGGCGGATGCAGAAAGTCGCGAAGCCGTTGAACGGATCTATCAGGCCAAAGGTCGCCCCTCCAATCATCCCGTGATTGTTCATATCGCACCAGAGGCGGATTTGTCCTATTGGGCCGCACACGTTCCGGACGAAGCACATGCGCTGATTGATGCCTTTTGGCCAGGACCTTTGACCCTAATACTCAAACGCGCGGCGCATATCTCTGATGTGGTCAGTGGTGGCCAGGATAGCGTGGGTGTGCGCTGTCCTTCGCATCCAGTGGCTCAGCGTTTGATTCGTGCTTTCGCGGCTGCCAAGCCCTCGGGGCAGGGCGGTATCGCTGGTCCCTCTGCGAATAAATTTGGTCAAGTCTCGCCCACACAAGCCTCACATGTACGCGATGAGTTCCCCGAGCTGGTCGCGCAGGGGATGCCTGTTTTGGAGGGTGGTGCGAGTGAAGTCGGGATCGAATCGACGATTGTGGATTTGTCTCGCCTGGATCAGGGCGTTGGTCCTGTGCTGTTACGACCTGGACAGATCACGGCGCAACAAATCGCCGCAGTATTGAACAGAGCTGTTCAAGATGCCGATGCAAACGCTCCCAGAGTGTCTGGTGCATTGAAGTCCCATTACGCACCGCATACTCCCATCAGATTGGCGACGGCAGCAGAGATGCTAGCCGCGGCGACTCAATCCCTTCGTCATCCATCCAAGCCTATTGTTTTTGTGTCTCATTCGTTGGCGCAAGACAAATTGCCGCGCCAGCCGGGAGTGGATTGGGTTGCAATGTCCGCACAACCCGCAGCGTATAGCCATGCGCTGTATGCAACTTTACGTGCGCTTGATCAGGGCGGCTATGCTGAAATGGTGTGGGAGAACGTTCCCGACAGCCTTGAATGGCTGGGCATCAAAGATCGATTGGGTCGAGCGGCAGCAGCTTTTTAAAAAAAATACGCACCCCGAAGAGTGCGTATGAATTCAGACTGACAAGACGTTTAAAAATCAGAAAAACGCCTGAATCCCCGTCTGTGCGCGACCCAGAATCAGGGCATGAATGTCGTGAGTCCCTTCGTAAGTGTTCACCACTTCGAGGTTGACCAAATGACGTGCAACACCGAACTCATCCGAAATGCCGTTGCCACCCAACATGTCACGCGCCATGCGAGCGATGTCGAGCGCTTTGCCGCAGGAGTTGCGCTTCATGATCGAGGTGATCTCGACAGCCGCAGTCCCTTCGTCTTTCATGCGACCCAGACGCAAACAGCCTTGCAGGCCGAGTGTGATTTCTGTTTGCATGTCGGCGAGTTTTTTCTGGATCAGCTGGTTGGCTGCGAGTGGGCGACCAAACTGTTTGCGATCCAGAGTGTACTGACGCGCCATGTGCCAGCAGAACTCAGCCGCTCCGAGCGCACCCCAGGCGATACCAAAACGTGCGGAGTTCAGGCAGGTAAAGGGGCCTTTCAAGCCAGTCACGCCGGGCAGCATCTGCTCATCGCTGATTTCGACATTGTCCATCACGATTTCGCCCGTGATCGAGGCGCGCAAACCGACTTTGCCGTGAATCGCCGGAGCTGACAAACCTTTCATGCCTTTTTCAAGGATGAAGCCGCGAATGCGGCCGTCATGATCGCCACCGACACACTTGCCCCAGACGACGAATACGTCAGCGATAGGGGAGTTGGAAATCCACATCTTGTTGCCGGTCAGTGAATAGCCATTGGCAGTTTTGACTGCGCGTGTTTCCATACCTGCGGGGTCGGAACCATGGTTTGGCTCGGTCAGGCCAAAACAGCCAATCCATTCGCCACGCGCAAGCTTGGGGAGATATTTCTGCTTTTGGGCTTCGCTACCGAATTCGTTGATCGGCACCATGACAAGCGAGGACTGCACGCTCATCATTGAACGGTAACCAGAGTCTACGCGCTCGACTTCTCGGGCAATCAGACCATAGCTGACGTAGTTCAATCCAGAGCCACCATATTCGACAGGAATGGTGGGGCCCAAGAGACCGAGTTCACCCATTTCAGGAAAAATCTTGACGTCAGTTTTCTCGTGACGAAAACCCTCGAGGACGCGCGGAGCCAGCTTGTCCTGACAGTAGGAGCGCGCGGCATCACGAATCATGCGCTCCTCGTCGGTCAGCTGGCTATCCAGCAATAGTGGGTCTTCCCAGTTGAAAGAGGCTTCAGCCATGTCATGCTCCAAATTAAAATCTATTCAAAATTGTACAAAATACCTGCTCTGGCGAGCCAGAAAGCCTTAGGCTTTCTGGGCAGCCGCTCTAAGCTTGGAAATGGTTGTGGTCGGGGTGATTGCCTCGGGGTCGATCAGCAGATGCAAGATGGCGGGCTTGCCGCTTGCGACTGCGCGTTCGAACGCGGGTCCGAACTCCTCGGTTTTTTCGATGCGCTCACCATGGCCGCCAAAAGCGCGCGCGTAGGCCGCGAAATCAGGGTTTTTAAGCTGTGTCGCAGAGATACGACCAGGGTAATGTTTTTCCTGATGCATCCGGATCGTGCCATACATCCCGTTGTCGATGATGACAACGACGATTGGAAGGTTGTACTGCACGGCTGTCGCAAACTCCTGGCCATGCATCATGAAACAGCCATCACCCGCAAAGCACACGACAAGTTTGTCAGGTGAAAAGCGTTTGGCACCGACTGCGGCAGGCAATCCGTAACCCATTGAGCCAGACGTCGGGGCAAGCTGCGTCCCGTATTGGGTAAAGCGGTGAAAGCGATGCAACCAGGTCGCAAAGTTGCCTGCTCCATTGGTCATGATCGCGTCGCCAGGCAAGTGCGCCTCAAGGTATTCCATCACGCCGCCCATTTGAACTGCACCAGGGGTTTTGATGGGGGCTGGATCGCTCCAGGCGAGGTAGCTCTTATGCATGACCTCGGTGCCTGCTGCCCAGGGTGTCGCTGCGGGAGTGGGGAGTGCAGCAAGCTCGGCGGCAAAGGCGATCGGCGACGCGTTGATCGCGATCGAGGCGCGATACACACGACCGAGTTCGCCACTGTCAGGGTGGACGTGCACCAGATCTTGTTTAGGAACTGGGATGTCAAAGAGCGTGTAGGCCTGGCTGGGCATTTCCGACATGCGGCCACCCACCAGCAGCACGAGGTCAGCGTCTTGGACGCGCTTGAGGAGTTCTGGATTCAGGCCGATGCCGACATCACCGATGAAGCAGGGATGATTGGCCGGAAAAAGCATTTGACGGCGAAATGAGACTGCCACGGGCAGCTTGAAACGCTCGGCAAACTTGGCGAATTGCTCGACTGCTTGGGCGTTCCAGCGTGCGCCACCCAAGATGGCGACGGGTGCTTTTGCCTTGGCGAGGCGCTCTGCCAGCGCAGCCATTTGACCAGCGGCAGGGGCCGAGTCGATGACTTCGTAGTGTGGAGCATCGGGGACAGTAGCCATCTCGACCAGCATGTCCTCAGGTAACGCAATGACGACGGGACCCGGGCGACCGGAGGTCGCCACGTGAAAGGCGCGAGACAGGATCTCGGGAATGCGCGCTGCATCATCAATCTCGGTGGCCCATTTGGCAGCCTGTCCAAAGACCGCGCGATAGTCCATCTCTTGAAAGGCCTCGCGCTCGCGCATGCCGCGTTCGATCTGACCAACGAAGACGATCATTGGAGTGGAGTCTTGCTTGGCGATATGGATGCCAGCCAGGGCGTTGGAAGCGCCGGGACCACGAGTGACCATGCAAATGCCGGGCGCGCCGTTGAGCTTGCCGTAAGCATCCGCCATCATGGCGGCGCCACCCTCCTGACGGCAAACCGTGACGTCAATACTGACATCGACCAGTGCGTCGAGCACCGCGAGAAAGCTTTCGCCGGGTACACAGAATACGTGCTTGACGCCATGGCTGACAAGTTGACCGACGAGAATCTGACCGCCCGTACGTGGCTGGCTGGGAGAGGGTGCTTGGCTCATTTTTCGTTTCTTTTCATAGAGAACAGGGATAAGTCTAATCATATCCCGTTGAGAGGATGATTTCCTGAAGGCAGGAGTTGTCTAAAGTGATGTGGACAACCATTCAACCAAGCGAGGGTCTGCCAAAAGCGGATCAGCAACCGGATCCCGTTGCGCTAGGCGATGTTGCAAGACAATGTCAGCAAGAAGGCTGCGGATAGGCATATTTGCGCGTTTGGCTTCCCAGCGCATACCGGCCATGGTGACCACGTTGTAGAGCGCCGTGGCGACTTGGCGTGCTTGCTCGGAGGTATTGGATGTACTTGCTGACTCCGCAAAAGCAAATACGCGTTCGATTCGCTCGGCCTGAAGTGCCGCGAGGTGATGAGCCACGGGTGCGCCTTGCGCAAGTAGTTTTTCCACATGGTTGCGCAAAGCGGGAAGCGAATCCTCTCGTTGGATGGCTCTGATCACATCAAGCGCCACGATATTGCTGGTGCCTTCCCAAATCGATCCCAGATGCGCATCGCGCAAGACTCTTGGGTCACTCCACTCTTCGATATAGCCGCATCCTCCGCGCACCTCCATGGCGTCACCCGCCACTTTACGTGCGTCGCGGCAGGCGCGAAACTTGATCAGTGGCGTCATGATGCGCATGAGGGGACGCTTGGACGCGTCTTCATCCGAAGCGGCCAAGGCCTGCGCAGTTTGGTAGACCATGGTGCGGGCTTGCTCGGTCAGCATCGCCATTTTGCTCAACTGTCGTTGCATCAGGGGCATTTGGTTCAGACTCTTTCCAAAAGCCTGACGGTGCTTGGCAACATACAGGGCCTCGGTCAGGGCACGTCTCATCAGACCTGCCGCACGCACGCCATTGGACAGCCGCGAGTTATTGATCATGTCTGCCATCTGCTTGAACCCCTGGCCGCGCTCACCCACGAGCCAAGCGAACGCGCCTTCAAGACGGATTTCACCACTCGCCATCGAGCGTGTGCCGAGCTTGTCTTTCAAGCGCAAAATGCGATAGTTGTTCGGTAAGCCATCGGGTTTGGTGCGAGGCAAGAGAAACAGCGAGACACCTCTGAGTCCGTCGACAGGCTCGGAGCGCGCCAGCACCATTGCAAACCCCGCATCGGGATTTGAACAGAACCATTTGTCTCCAGAGAGTTGCCATTGACCGTCTGCGCCGAGAGAAGCTTCGGTCGCTGTCGCACTTACATCCGAACCCGCACCTTGTTCAGTCATGAACATGGCCCCCTGATGAAGCGCGTCAAAATCCTGGGTCGTGACCATGGGAAGCACGCGCTCGATCAGGTCCGGTGCGCCAAACTTGCGCAAAGTCCGTGCCAAAGAATCCGTCATGCTCACCGGACAGCAGAGTCCAAACTCAGCCTGAACAAATAAGTAGGTCAACGCATATTTTGCTGCAGGAGGCATCGGTGTGGGCCAGCCAAGAACGCCTCCTCGATGGGACATCGCTGCCAGGCCAAATTCGCTGTAGGCATAGCGCTCAAGCTCGACATAAGCAGGGTGTTTGTAGACTTGATTGGTGTCAATGCCTGCGCGTGTGCGCACAGATAAGCTCGGTGGATGTTTGTCTGCGACTCCCGCCAGATCGTCCAGCAACGATCCGGCAAGCCCTCCTAGCCTTTCCAGGTGAGGCAAAAGATGGGCATGCAGGTCTTGAGGCAAATAACAGGCCAGCAAATCGCGCCCCGGGTCTGCCGCAAAAAGGTTCAGTCCATGAGCATCAGGAACGGGGTGCGACATGGGAAGTCTCCAACTTAAGGGTTCAGGCGCGCGAGCGTTTCCTCGGCGATGGCAAGACTGGAGGTCAAGCCTGGGGATTCGATACCAAATAAATTGACCAAGCCAGGAATGCCATGCGTGGCAGGTCCGACAATCATAAAGTCGGCTGCAGGTTCGTGGGGACCAGAAACCTTGGGCCGTATGCCGGTGTAGCCAGGGGACAATGTGCCATCTTTCATGCCTGGCCAGTAACTGCGCACCGCCTCGTAGAAACCATCGCAGCGGCTGGGGTCGATGTCATAGTCGACGCGGTCGATCCATTCTGTATCGGGCCCGAATTTGGCTTGTCCGCCGAGGTCGAGTGTGAGGTGAACACCGAGCCCCGCATGATGCGGGGTGGGATAAATGAGTCGCGTGAAAGGTGCACGACCTTGCAAGGTGAAGTAACTTCCTTTGCATAGATATTCGGTCGGGATGGAAGATTCCGGGATCCCTTCGATTCGTCTGGCCAGAGTTGGGGCGTGCAGACCCGAAGCATTGATCAACACGTTGCAAGACAGGGTCATGGCGTCCGCGCCGCCAAACTCCAGTTCAAAACCACCGTTGGGACGAACCTTGCCTGACAAAAGTGGCGTATGAAATACGCACTGGGCACCTGCATTTTCCGCATCACCCTGATAGGCGAGCATCAAGCCATGACTATCGATGATGCCTGTTGAGGGGGAGAGAAGCGCAGCGGTGCAAAAGAGCGCAGGCTCGAGCGCCTGGGCTTGAGCGGCAGTCAACAACTCCATGTCATCGACGCCGTTGACACGCGCTTTTTGCAGAATATCCGTGAGCTTGGGGATTTCCTCTTCGCTGGTCGCCACGATGAGTTTGCCGATCTTTTTGTGAGCCACGCCTTTCTCTGCGCAGTAGGCATAAAGCATGTGCCGACCTTTGACGCAGAGCTTGGCTTTAAGACTGCCAGCAGGATAGTAAATGCCTGCATGAATGACTTCGGAGTTGCGCGCGCTAGTGCCGGTACCGATGCCTTCTGCGGCCTCGACCACCATGACTTCGCGTCCCGAAAGCGCAAGCGCGCGTGCGATCGCCAGGCCGACGACACCGGCTCCAACAACGATGCAATCAATATCTGTACTCATGATGTCTCTTTGTGCTCTAGCTTTTACTTGCCCACGCCTGCGGGGGTCAGATCATAGCCTCCAGCGTGGTAAACCAAGGGGAGAGATTCAGTGCGTGCACAATGTTCCACCGCACCGATAAAAATGATGTGGTCACCTTCTTCGTAGCGACGATGATTGGCGCATTCAAACCAAGCGGCACACTGCAGGTCAAGTTTTGGTGAGCCGTTGGGTGCGTGAGTCATTGGCATGCCGTTAAAACGCTCAGCCGCCGTTCCGCTAGCAAAACGTTGCGAGACAGACATTTGTTCCGAGCTCAGCACGTGGATGACATAACGCTCGCATTGCTCAAGTGTCTTGAGTGAGGATGAGCGACGCGAAAGACTCCAGACCACCAAAGGTGGATCAAGAGACACTGAGTTGAACGAGCTGACAGTCAGCCCGACAGGCGCCATACCTTCAGCCGCAGCGGTGATCACCGTGACGCCTGTTGGAAACCTGCCGAGTGCTGCTCTGAAATACGTTGAATCAAACGAAGGTGGGGTCGTATTCATGTCAGGGTGCGATGCGTCCGATCTTCCACAGGCCTGCACCCGTGGCTTGATAAGTCAGACGGTCGTGCAGGCGCGAAGGACGTCCCTGCCAGAATTCGAAGTATTCGGGTTTGAGCCTGTAGCCTCCCCAGTGAGGAGGGCGGGGCGGTTTGCGATCACCGTACTTTTCTTTGAGCGCTTTTTCTGTCGCAGCAAGCTGCTCCAGCGTGATGGGTTTGCTTTGTGGAGAGGTCCAGGCACCAATTTGTGAGCCAACGGGACGTGTCTGAAAATACTCGTCGGATTCGGCTTCGGAGACTTTTTCAACAATGCCTTCGATCCGAACTTCCCGCTCAAGCGGTTGCCAGAAAAACAACAGGCTGGCCCAGGGTTGAACCGCGAGTTCATTGCCTTTGCGTGACTCGTAGTTGGTAAAAAACAGGAAACCTGTCTCGTCCACACCTTTGAGCAGGACAATACGCGCAGACGGGCGTCCTCGTGCATCGGCAGTGGCGAGTGTCATCGCGGTGGGTTCCGGCACATTCTCGCGTAGCGCCTCGTCGAACCAAACAGAGAACTGATCGTAGGGAGAAGCTTTCGCATCTTTTTCGAGCAGTGTGTATTTTTCGTAGCTTTGTCGAATATCGGCAATAGACATGATTCAGATCCGATACGGCGCGCCGAAATCAGCCGCCAACTGGTGTTAAAGGTAATTCTGAGTGTACCGTGACATCGAGTGTGCTGCTTCGATAGACCTGTCGTCAGGAAAGGGAGTGCTGTTGTCTATCATGCCGCTGTTGCTCAAGTCTTTCTTTGAGCCGGGTCACTAACGTCGACAGTCTGGCGTCATGGATGCCCACTGCATGCAGCGCATCCGCTGTTTGTGTCACATAGTCGAGGCAAGAGCCGTAAATGCCCGAGGCTCTCAGGACAATGTCGATCAAGGCTTCTTCGGAAGGCTCAGGAACGTACGCGGGTCCATTTTGATCAATGACAAAAGCCAACGCCTTGACGGTGCCCTGAGGTGTTTGGCAATCAATCCAGCTGGGGTGGTAGGCCCCCGTAGACATTTCCCGACGCCAGAGAGTTTCAAAAATTGGATTCACCCGTTCCGCGGCGACGCGAAACGCCATGCCATGGCATTCACCACCTGACTCGAGCCCGAACACCAGTCCCGGTAACTCGGGTGTACCCCGGTTGATGCGAGACCACAGACAGAGCGCCCGGTGATGACCAGGCAGCAAGGCTGGGCGTTGTTCGATAAAGTCGAACTCAGGTTTCCAGATCAGTGAGCCATAGCCAAACACCCAAACATCCTGAGTGTGGCTCCAGTCCTTGAGTGCGGCGTCGCGCGACGCCTTCAGTCGTTCGTCCGACCAGCGTGCAAACGTGCTGGCGGGCGGTGCGGCAGGGATGTGCGAGGACATGCTCATGAGGGCACTAAGTCGTTGTGGTTGGGTTCGGGGGTGGCGGGGGCGCCGAAGAGGGTGGGCCACCCTCGGATTTCTTGTCTGTTTCAGCATGGCGGGTGAACCAGCGACCGGCACCCAGTCCTACTGCAGTGAGCCAGAAAAGCGGCATGATCCCGATGATCGCGCCAAGCGCTCCGAAGGCAAGAGGCAAGGTGACCTGACAGCCGTTGATTAAAGCCATCCGTAAACCAAAGGCTTCGCCTGCTCGTCCAGCCGGAGCGTTTTGCTGTAGCAGCGCCAAGATGCTTGGCTGCGTTGAACCTAAGCCAAGTCCCAGGACAAAAGACAGCGTCATCAAAATCCAGACTTGCTCGAAGAAAGGATAGAGCACAAAGTTCAGACCTGTTGCCAACAACGCAAAATGGATCAGTTGCCAGGGTCGGACGCGATGTTGCAGCAAAGGCAGGGCCAAACGAATCACGATAGTCGCGGCGGCAAAGGCGGCCAGAATCAAACCAATCGTGGTGGCAGACAGACCCACCATGACGCCAAAAATCGGCACGACAAACATATGCGTGTCCCAGGCGCTCGAGAGCAGCATATTCGCCATATAGACACGGCGAAGTTTTGGGCTGGATATCAGATCAGTGACACTTTGTTTAGTTTCACTCACTGCTGCGGGTGGTTTGTGGGAGGTTTTAAGATATGTTCGAACGCGATAGAGCCCAAACACACAGATCACCGGAGAAATGGCCAGTAGCGCGAACACGGCCCGGTGGCCAAGGTAGTCAATGGAGATCCCCGCCAGCAAGGGGCCGAGCAAACCTGAGGTCGCCATGGAAAGGGACAGCCAGGAGAAGTTGCGCAGCCTTTCTTCGCCGGCACTCATCCCCATTTGTCGCTGCACAGCGATTTGAAAAATCATGTGACCGATACCGACGCAGGCGGCAGAAATGACCAGTGCTGCAAAATCTTGCCAAATCCAAGGCAGGATGGTGCCGAAGATCACGACAAAAGCACTGGCACGCATCGGACGCCAGGGGCCGATCTGATCCAGTAGACGACCCGCCTTGACCGAGAGCAACATGGGCAACAAGGCAAACACGGCGATCAGAATACCGACCTCGAAAGTCGAGCGTTTGAGTTCAAGAGCGGTCAGGGAAACTGCGACGCGACCGCCCGATATCGCCATGTGGATCAGCAAGACGAGCAGACACAGGACAATCGGCCCGGCGAAAGCGGACGATTTGGCAGAAGATGGGGCGGGTGGGGACGACATGCTCACGGTGTTATGGGTAAATTGTGTTCCTCTACCAGGCTCTTGTCGAGAGCGATTGGCAGTTTTTTTGCCGGATCATGCAAAAATGCATCATTCAGCAGACCCCGGGATACTCAATGCAAGGTCTTCATGCAGATGTTCAAGCAAATGAAAGCGAGACGGAGCGCCGTTTTGGTGGTCTAGCTCGACTGTTTGGCCCTCTGGCTTGTGATGCTTTGCGTCATGCCCAAGTGGCGATTGTCGGTGTCGGCGGCGTCGGTTCCTGGACGGCTGAAGCCTTGGCCCGTCATGGTGTGGGCGCTTTGACCTTGATCGACCTTGATCATGTTGCCGAATCAAATATCAATCGACAAGTACACGCGCTCTCCGAGACCCTTGGTCAAGCCAAGGTCGAGGCCATGGCGAGCCGGATTCGGGGTATCAACCCCGAGTGTCGACTGACCCTGGTAGACGATTTCCTGACTCCAGACAATGTGTCCGAAGTTTTACCTGAATCACTGGATGTGGTGATCGATTGCACAGACCAGATGAGCGCCAAAGTGGCCATGGTGTTGCAGGCGCGCGCCCGTCGTCAGCATCTTGTCGTGTGCGGGGGAGCAGGAGGCAAAACCGATCTGCTTGCTTTACGGGCGGGAGATTTGTCCGAGGCGACCCATGATGCCTTGCTGGCACGTTTACGCAATATGCTCAGAAAGCAGCATGGCTTTGCGCGAGCGTCGGCCGAGGCGGGCAAACCGCGCAAACGCGTTCCAAAAATGGGCGTACGGGTGTTGTGGCTGGATCAGCCCACGATTTTGCCGCAAGCCTGGCAGTCTCCCCAGAAGGATTCCGACGCTGCCTTGCAAGGCCTCTCTTGCGCTGGGTACGGCTCAAGCGTTACTGTCACGGCATCCATGGGCCTTGCGGCGGCAGCGGAGGCCGTCAACAAGATTATTCACAGAAAATCAAAATAAAAATCATGACTCAAACACGTGCTTTATCCAAGATTCTCTCCTTAGCGGATTTTGAGCGGGCTGCAGCCAAGCGATTACCCAAACCGATTTATGGATATGTTTCAGGTGCTTGCGAGGATTGTCATTCCTTGAGGGCCAACCGCGATGTGTTCGCCGAGTACGAGTTTGTGTCTCGTATTTTGGTTGACATTTCCCAGCGTACCCAGACCGTTGAGGTCTTTGGCAAGCAGTACGATGCGCCGTTTGGGATGGCACCGATGGGTATTACCGCGATGTCCGCATATCGCGGCGATATTGTGCTGGCTGAGGCTGCCAAGCGCGCCAACATTCCAATGATCATGAGTGGTTCTTCCCTCATCAAAATGGAAGAGCTTGTCGCTGTGGCACCAGATGCATGGTTTCAAGCCTACTTGCCTGGCAAAGTCGATCAGATCGCCCCATTGATCGATCGCGTCGCCGCCGCGGGTTTCAAAACACTGGTGATTACGGTCGACACGCCGTCATCGGCAAACCGGGAAAATAATGTTCGCACAGGATTTTCGACGCCTTTGCGCCCCAGCTTGCGACTGGCCTGGGAGGGCATCAGCCATCCACGCTGGTTGTTCGGCACATTTTTGAAAACCCTGATGCGCCATGGGATGCCGCATTTTGAAAACTCTTTTGCGACACGCGGTGCACCCATCATGTCTAAAAATGTACTGCGCGACTTTTCCTCGCGTGGTCATCTCAACTGGGATCATGTGCGCGAGATTCGGGCGCGCTGGAAGGGACCGATGGTCATCAAAGGCATTCTTCATCCGGCAGATGCAGCGCTTGCCCGTCAGTACGGCATGGATGGTGTGATTGTTTCCAATCATGGTGGTCGTCAGTTGGATGGCGCCGTGGCCCCTTTAAGGATGCTGCCGCAAATCCTCGAACAATTTAAAGACGGTCCTGTCATGCTCGATAGTGGAGTGCGACGCGGAACGGATGTGCTCAAGGCCTTGGCGCTCGGCGCGCGTTGTGTATTTTTAGGTCGTCCTTTCAATTATGCTGCCGCAGTGGGAGGACCGGCGGGTGTTGATCATGCGATCTCCTTGCTGTCGCAAGAAGTTTCGCGAAACATGGCGATGATGGGTGTGAATCGTCTTGATGAGCTGACTCCAGCCTCACTGATTCATGTGGGACGCTCTTGAGCATCACGCTGATGCATTAGACTTTTAAAGGTATTAAATTTTTTGTCGTTTTTTCACGGTATTCATTTTTTCAAAACGGAGTCAACATGGCAGATCTAGGATTCGCAGTCAATACACACAAGCACACCGTCAGCAATGCCACGCTGAAGAAATTCGCTAAATTCGCAGTCGCAAACATCAGTGACGCGGTGAGTCGCACGAACGGCACGGTTGATCTGCGTCCGATCCACAAAGGTGGCCGCATTCTCGGCCGCGCTTTCACTGTCAAGACTGCGCCTGGCGATAATCTGATGGTGCACAAAGCGATCGATATGGCGGCGCCTGGCGACGTGATCGTGGTGGACGCAGGCGGTCCCCAGCGCAACGCCATCATCGGTGAAATCATGTCGACTCTCGCAGAAAGTCGCAAAATCGCTGGTTTTGTGATCGATGGCCCCATCCGCGACTATGACGCGTTGAGCAAAGGTAAATTCCCTGTTTTCGCGCGTTCAATCTCCCATCGCGGTCCTTACAAAGAAGGCCCCGGCGAGATCAATGTCACCGTCTGTGTCGATGGCATGGTGGTGCATCCGGGCGACATCATTGTGGGTGATCACGATGGGGTGTTCGCGATTCGTCCTGAAATCGCCGATCAACTCGCAAAAACAGTCGCCGAAATCGAAAAGAAAGAAAAAGAGATTTTCGCCAAAATCGCCAAGGGCACGCTGGATCGCAGCTGGGTCGATCAGGCTTTGCGCGCCAAAGGCGTTCTGAAGTAATCCATCACCGCTATAAGCGCATACCCTGATACCCAGTATGCGCTGAATCAATAAAAATCAGACACACTGCCCACTACGGTGGGCAGTTCATTCTTGGACGGAGACAATGAAAAAAAAGGTTGTGCGGTTTGATTTTTGGCTGAATCCCGCTTTCGATCGCCATATGAGCGGTCTCAAGGACGTTGATGTCTCAGTTTGTCAGTACTCGGATGACGAACAAAAAACGCTTGCCCTGTTCAAAGAGGCGCACGTCTATCACATCTGTGCGGCGCGCGACGAGGTGCCTTCACAATGGTGGGTCAACGAGGCGCTTCTCAGCAAAATGCCCAATCTGCTGTGCGCGTCGACTTCAGGTGCCGGCTACGATCCAGTCGATGTCGAAGCCTGTAATCGCCATGGCGTATTAGTGGTCAACCAGTCAGGCTGTAACGCCAACTCTGTTGCCGAGCATGCGATGGGTTTGTTGCTCTCCGTCAAGCATCGGATCACCGAGTCTGACCGTGTCATGCGCGCGAACGCCTACACAACGCGTGAAGACCTCATGGGTAATGACATACGCGGCCTCACCATTGGCATCGTTGGCGTGGGCAATATCGGCACGCGGATGGCAGAGCTGTCAAAAGCTTTCGACATGACCGTACTGGGTTACGACCCTTATTTGTCCGATGAGGAAATCAAACGACGTGGCGCTACACCTGTGAGCTTCGAAGACTTGCTCTCCCGTTCGGATGTGGTGACTGTGCACTGTCCCCGCACACCTGAAACCTTGAACTGGATTGGTGCAAAAGAGTTCCGCGCCATGAAAAAAGGCGCTGTCTTCATTGCGACCGCGCGTGGTGGGATTCACGACGAGACGGCGCTCTACGAGGCGCTGCGAGACAAACATCTTTCAGGGGCAGGGCTCGATGTCTGGTCTGTCGAACCCCCCGCTCCTGACAATCCTCTATTGAGTCTTCCCAACGTCACGGCGACTTATCACACGGCGGGTGTTAAACACGAGGCACGTGGTAATGCTGCCGCCATGGGGGCGGCTCAAATTGAAGTGATCTTGCGTGGAGAGCGTCCACCACGTTTGGTCAACCCAGAAGTATTTCCAGTGTTTTTGGAAAGATACAAAAAGATGTTCGGATAACAACACTCAAACAGCACTAAACCGAGGAGAGGGAGTATGAAAAAAATCATTGATAAGTTGGGTCGTCTGAGCTGCGTGGCCTTGTTAGCCGCGGCAGCCTGGTCTGGCTCTGCGGCAGCCCAGTACCCGACCAAACCGATCACGATGATCATCGCCTTCGCGCCAGGTGGAGGTACCGACCTGATCGCGCGTTTGATCGCCCCTTATATTGAAAAACACCTAGGCAACAATGCGCGCATCATTGTGACCAATCGTCCAGGTGCGGGTGGCGGCATAGGTTTTACTGAGATCGCCAAGGCGACGCCTGATGGATACACCATTGGTTTTGTGAACACGCCCAATATGTTGTCCATTCCAATCGAACGTCCATCCAACTACACCTGGCAGAGCTTCGATCTGATTGGCAATCTGATTGATGACCCAGGTGCTTTCACGCTGAACACTTCCTCTCCGATTAATAATCTGAAAGAGCTCGCTGCCTTCGCCAAGGCGAATCCCGGCAAAGTGACGGTCGGTTCAACAGGTGTCGGCTCTGATGACCATATTGCCATGCTCTTTTTTGAGCGTGCGGCTGGCGTCAAAATGACACACATTCCTTATAAAGGTTCGGGCGAAACGCGCGCCGCTGTTGTGGGTGGTCAAGTCATGGTTGGCGCGATCAATGTGGGCGAAGCGCTTGCTTATATCAAGGGCGGTTCACCGATCAAAATGATTGGCCAGATGTCGGCCAAGCGCACGGTCCTGGCGCCCGATACGCCTACTTTCGCCGAACAGGGATACAACATCGAGAGCGCTTCTTTGCGCGGATTGGCAGCACCTAAAGGCCTGCCGGCAGACGTGCGTGAAAAGCTCGTCACCGCAGTTGCCAAAGCCGCTGCAGATCCGGAGTACATCAAGAAAGCGGGCGAGTTATTCGCACCGATCCGCTACCTCGCACCGAAAGAGTATGCGATCGAACTGGAAAATACTGACAAGCAGTTGCGCCAGTTATGGAAGGAAATGCCCTGGAAGGACTGAGGGGCTCATTTGTACGTCAAACCAGCCACGCAAGGCATTCGATAACCTGATTGAAACCTTGCTGGCATACAGGTCGGTGGGGGTGAGGATCGCCTCCCTGGCTTGATGGGTCTCAAGCAGTTGGGTGCGAAGCACGCCACCCAACAGTCCACTGGACAGCGGTGGTGTCAGCCATTCGCCATTTTTCAATACGTAGATATTCGAGCGACTGCCTTCGCAAAGCTCACCTTTCTCATTCAAAAAAATCAGATCAAAAAAATCGGGATGGTGAGTCAGCCATTCAGTAGCCGCCTCATACCAGGGACGATGCGTGGTCTTGTGCTGCAGGAGCGGTTCGTGGCTTTCGAGTCTTAGGTTTGTCAGAGCGATAAAAGGGATGCCTTGCAAATCGGGAAGAGGCGCCGTCTGAATGCTGAGCGTGCCTGAAGGGCTCAGCAAGAGTCTGATGCGCAAAGCCGTATCGTTTAATGCTGCGTTCAAGGCCCCTTGAATCGTTGCGTTGACCACATCATCGCCAGGGTAGACATAGCCCATCGCTTGGGCCGATTGTTTTAAGCGCCGCAAATGATAGGGCAACAAAGCAATCCGCCCCTGCGCGTCCGCCTTCATGGTTTCGATCAAGCTGGGTGATGCGGTCTGGGTCATAGGCGAGTGTTCAAAATACGTGCTTTCCAATGGCACTCGTCCCACTCTTGCTCAGGGTCGGAGTCGTAGACGATTCCTCCGCCGACATGGTAGCGTCCATGTCCTTGATCATCCAGCACCAGGGTGCGGATCGCCACGTTCAGGGAAAAGTCTCCGTTCGGCGCGAGCCATCCCAAGCTTCCGCAATAAATGCCGCGAGGTTCGGGTTCGGTCTCTTGAATCCGTTTCATGGCAGCGATTTTGGGCGCGCCAGTGACTGATCCACAGGGGAAAAGCGCTCTCAAAATTTCAGCAAAGGACGTTTCGGGTGCGATTTCAGCCTGAACAGTTGAGGTCATCGTCCAGACCGAGGGGTATTTTTCCAGCAGGAATAACGGCTCTGCGCGGACGCTTCCGGGAAGTGCCAGACGTCCAAGATCGTTTCTGAGCAAGTCGACGATCATGAGATTTTCAGCACGATTTTTTTCGCTCGCATGCAAAGCTTCGCCGAGTCGTCGATCGGTTTCAGGATCAGGTGAGCGAGGCGCCGTTCCTTTCATGGGACGAGTGATCAGCGTATTGCCGGTGCGCTGAATAAAAAGCTCCGGAGAGAACGACAGGATTGTCCTGCCTTCGTCTTCGATGAAGGCCGCATGCGCGACCGGGTGTCGCGTGGCGATTTGCCGGTAGAGTTGAGCGGGATCGCCTTCTGTTTCGACGATTAAAGGAAACGTCGAATTGATCTGATAAACCTCGCCCTGCGCAATCCATTCGCGAATTTGATGAATGCGCGAGAGGTAAGCTTGTTTATCCATGCCAGCTTGAACGGAAGTCACTGATGCTGTTGTTTCGCTGGCTGTTTCAGTGCCGAGCGTCCAGGGACTCTGTTCTTGCATCTGCTCAAACACCAGTGCAGTAAGTCGTGGGTGCCTGCGTCCGGTTAAAGCAGGTTGTTGTGGCGCTGTTCGCAGCAAAGCAGGTTCTAACCACTCACCCAGCTCATATTCCAGCACTAAAGCAACCCAGTGCCCCGCCCGTCTTGCCGCTTCGATATGTGAGAAAGCAGCCTCGAGTTCGCTGGCTGTGTGGGCAACGATCCGCCCGCACGGCCCGGTTAACACGCGGGCATGTTGCGACAGTCGATCTTCGAAGCGACATTGACTCATGAGCGATTCAAAAATTCGTGAAGTACTTCACCTGTATGCGACTTGTTGCGCGCGGCGACGACTTGTTCGGGCGTCCCTTCAATGACCAGCTGGCCACCGCCCGATCCGCCCTCGGGACCCAGATCCAGGAGCCAGTCCGCTTCGGCAATGATATCGAGGTTGTGTTCGATCACCACGACAGTATTGCCCGCCTCGACCAGTCGATGCAAGACGCGGATCAGCTTTTCCACATCCGCCATCGACAGCCCGACTGTGGGCTCGTCAAGGACGTAAAGCGTATGCGGCAAGCGCGAGGCGCGACCAGTTGTGATGACGCCTTCGGTCATCCGGGCTTTGGCCAGTTCGGTCACCAGCTTGATACGTTGCGCTTCGCCACCGGAAAGAGTGGGGGAGGGTTGACCCAGGGTGAGATAGCCGAGTCCCACATCTTGCATCAGTTTCAGGGGATGCTGGATGCGCGGATGTGCCGCGAAATAATCAATCGCATCATCGACCTCCATCGAGAGTACTTCGCCGGCATGTTTTTCGCGCATGCGCACGCCCAGCGTATCGGTATTGAAACGCGCGCCGTGACAGGCATCGCAAGGAACCTTGACGTCTGGCAAGAAGCTCATCTCCAGTGTGCGCATACCTTGTCCCTCGCATATCGGGCAGCGACCATCGCCCGTATTGAAGGAGAAACGTCCAGCGCCCCAGCCACGAATACGCGCCTCGTTGGTCTCGGCAAACTGCTTGCGCACATCATCCCAAAAACCGATATAGGTCGCCGGGCAAGAGCGCGGTGTTTTGCCGATAGGTGTCTGATCAACCTCAAGCACGCGATCCAGCGCATCCCAGCCCGTGATGTCATCGCAGCCATGCCACGGCTGCGCGCCGCGCGCGGCGATCGCGGTAGAAAGATTGTCGAGCAATACCTCGCGTGCCAGCGTCGACTTACCCGAGCCGGAGACGCCCGTGACCACACTGAGCCGTCCGATCGGAAAATGCGCGGTCACGTGACGCAGGTTGTGCAAGGACGCGCCTTTGACCGTGATCATGGGCGTGTCTTTGGCGATTGGGCGTCTGGGCTGGAGCGGATGCGCCAAGGGGTGACGTAAATAATGGCCTGTGGTGGATTCAGGCGCCGTCATCAGGTCTTCGAGCGTACCTTGCGCGACGACGCGCCCGCCACGCACACCGGCTCCGGGACCGATATCGATCACATGCTCGGCGCGACGAATCGTGTCGTCATCGTGCTCAACGACCACAAGCGTATTGCCATTTTTTTCGAGTTTGGAGAGCGCACCAAGTAGGATGCGATTGTCGCGTGGGTGCAAGCCAATAGTGGGCTCATCCAACACATAGCAGACGCCTTGCATATTTGAACCGAGCTGGGCGGCGAGACGAATGCGTTGCGCTTCTCCCCCGGACAGTGTGGGTGCGGCCCGATCAAGTGCGAGATAACCCAAGCCGACTTCCTGCATAAATTGCAGACGTCCACGTATTTCGCTCAGAATGTCGCGCGCAATTTCCGCATCGCGACCGCGCAAGACCAGACCCGTAAAAAACGTATGTGCATCCGATACAGGTAGCGAGGCGAGTTCGGCGATTGACTTGTCGCGCCATAACACCGCTCGCGCAATCGGGTTAAGGCGCGCGCCATGGCAGCTCGTACAGGTCTGTGTCTCACCGTCGTAGGACGCGTTCCAGGCGGCTTCTTCGCCCGTCTGTTCGCCATCGAAGCCTTGCAGTTGCAAACCTGTTCCATAGCAACTCTGACACCAGCCGTGTTTGGAGTTGTACGAAAACATCCTTGGATCAGGTTCGGGAAAACTGGTGCCGCAGCTGGGGCAGGCGCGCTTGACGGAGAAGTGCGTTTGTTCAAGTGGCGCAGACATATCGCTTTCGAGTTTGCCCAACGGCCAGAGAACACTCATCACGCCTTGCCCATATTCGAGCGCACTGCGGACCGCTTCTCTCAAAGGCGCTTCATCTTTGGTGTTGACCACCAGATCGGCGACTGGCAACTCGATCGTGTGCTCTTTGAAACGATCCAGGCGCGGCCATTTGGCCGTCCCGATAAACGCGTTGTCCACACGCAGGTGGGTAAAGCCTTTGCCTGAGGCCCATTTGGCTAGATCGGTATAAAAGCCCTTTCTTGCAGTGACCAGAGGCGCCATCAGGCCGATACGCTCGCCTTTGTGGTCTCGCATGATGCGCGCGACAATCTGATCCGCACTCTGCGGTTCGACGCTGACCTGACATGTCGGACACATCTGTGTGCCAAGCTTCATGTACATCAGTCGCAAGAAATGGTGAATCTCGGTCATGGTCGCAACTGTCGATTTGCGACCGCCCCGGCTCGTGCGCTGTTCGATGGCCACGGTGGGTGGAATGCCGAAAATCGCATCGACATCGGGTTTGCCTGCGGGCTGCACGATCGCGCGGGCATAAGCGTTGAGCGACTCGAGATAACGACGCTGGCCTTCGTTGAACAAGATGTCAAAAGCGAGCGTGGACTTGCCCGAACCCGAGACGCCTGTAATGACAGTGAATTTATCGTGCGGGATGCTGACACTGATGTTTTTGAGGTTATGTTCCCGCGCATGCAAAATATCGATGCTGTGCGCACGACGTCTTTCCTTGAGGACACTTTGCAACGGACGGCCCCCACCTTCTGAAGCTTGCACGCCCGTGGTGCTGACACTGATGGCGTCGGGGGTCATGGCGACGGCATACTCACGCAGCGCCGCACCAGTATGAGAGCGTGGATTCGCCATCACGGTTTCCGGACTGCCGACCGCCACGAGCTCGCCGCCGCCATCGCCGCCTTCAGGACCCAAGTCGAGGACCCAATCGGCCGCGCGAATCACATCGAGGTTGTGTTCGATGATGAGCAGAGTGTGCCCGGCCCCCAGCAGCTTGCGAAACGCGCGCATCAGGCGCGCGACATCGTCAAAGTGCAAGCCTGTTGTGGGTTCGTCGAATAAAAACAGACTGCCTTTCTTAGCGACCTTGGCTGTGGAAATCCCGCTGCGGGCGGCTTCTGCGAGGTGACCCGCCAGCTTCAGGCGCTGGGCCTCACCCCCCGAGAGCGTCGGGACCGGTTGACCCAGCTTGACGTACTCCAGACCGACATCGGCCAGCGGTGCGAGTCCCAGCTGCACATCGCGCAAGCCTTTGAAAAATTCCAGAGCCTCTGACACGGTCATGTCGAGCACGGAATCAATCGAGGCACGTCGTCCCAAGTGCTCAATTTGAACTTCTCGCACTTCGGGGCGGAAACGTTTGCCATCGCAATCCGGGCAGCGAATGTAGACGTCCGACAAAAACTGCATCTCGACGTGCTCAAAGCCTGTGCCGCCACACGTGGGGCAGCGGCCATCACCGCTGTTGAAACTAAAGGTGCCTGCCGTGTAGCCGCGCTCGCGCGCCACCGGTGCCTGCGCAAAGAGTTTACGGATTGGATCAAACGCACCCACGTAGCTCGCAGGGTTGGAGCGTGCGGTCTTGCCGATTTGCGCCTGATCGACCATGACGACATCGGCAAGTTGTTCGGCGCCCAGAATGCGATCGAAGGCGCCGGGCGCTTCGGTGGGCTTGCCCATGATTTTGAGCAGACCCGGATACAGGACGTCTTGAATAAGGGTGGATTTGCCCGAGCCAGAAACACCCGTGACGCATACCAGACGACCCAAAGGAATTTCGATCGAGACATTTTTCAGGTTGTTCGCGGTGACACCCTCGAGGATCAGTCGTGGCGTATTGTCCGCGACAGGCATCGGGCGCGGCGCCTCGACTTTGAGGCGACCGCCCATGTACTGACCCGTCAATGTCGTCGCGTCTTTCAGTGCGGTGGGTGTTCCGTCAAACACAATTTGACCACCGCGTTCGCCTGGACCCGGTCCCACGTCGATGACACGGTCGGCGGCGACCATCACCTGAGGGTCATGTTCAACCACCACCAAGGTGTTGCCTGCGTCCCGCAGTCGATGCATGACTTCGACTACTCGGTGAATATCGCGCGGGTGCAAACCAATAGAGGGCTCATCCAAGACAAACAGCGTGTTGACCAAAGAGGTGCCCAGAGCCGTTGTTAAATTGATGCGTTGGACCTCGCCTCCGGAAAGCGTTCGACTCTGCCGATCAAGTGTCAGGTAGCCCAGCCCCACATCACACAGAAACTTCAGACGCGCCCGCACTTCGGTCAGCACCAGATCCATGGCCGCATCCATCGCGCCCGGAAAAGTCAATTGATCGGCGAAGGCTCGTAACTGAACAATCGGGGTCAGCATCAAATCTTGCACTGACTTGCCTTGAATACGCCAGAGCAAGGCATCTGGCTTGAGGCGTGCACCTTTGCAGGTCGGGCAGGGGGTGTAGCTGCGGTATTTGGAGAGCAAGACCCGCACGTGCATTTTGTATGACTTGGTTTCAAGCCAGTCAAAAAAGCGCTGTACGCCGTACCACTGAGTTTTCCAGGCCTGATTGCCGCCTTTCCAGAGCGGGTCACCATGCAGCACCCACTCTTGATGTTCGGGGGGCAGGTATTTCCAGGGTGTATTGATCGAAACGTTGGCACGCTTGGCGTACTTTTCCATTTCAACCTGACATTCTTTGTAGCTTGGTGTTTGCCAGGGTTTGATCGCACCGCCTTCGAGGGTTTTATTCTCGTCAGGGATCACCAAGCCAAAGTCGATGCCGATGACCCGACCAAAACCTCGACACGCCTCACAAGCGCCCAGGGGCGAGTTAAAAGAAAACGTGCTGGGCAGAGCGTCGCTGTAGCTGATGTTGCAATCCGCGCAGTGCAGCTTGTCGCTAAATTTCCAGACAGCCGTATCCGTTCCATCCTGATCGACAGCATGCACAGAGATCAGGCCGTTGCCCATTTTGAGGGCGATATCGAACGCCTCCATGACGCGAGAGGGCTCCGCGCTGGAAAAACGAAAGCGATCCTGCACCACGCGCAAGGTTCGTAACAGTGGTGACAGGGTCGCTGTTTTCTTTTTAGAGGCTTTGGCAGCAGGCGCAGCGGACGCGGTGTCGGAGGTTGTGGACTGAAGCGGGCTTTCATCCGCGTGGACACGCGTGTAACCCTGCTGCTCTAAAAAGCCGCGTACCTCTTCCTCGGTAAAGTTCAGTGGTACTTGCACGGGGAAAGTCACGACTAGTCGCGGATCTCCCGCTTTTTCAGCGCGCTCTTTCACGGCAGAAAAAATAGAAGAAGTACTGTCTCGGCAGACGGCCTGACCGCAGCCGCGGCACATGAGCTGAGCGCCTCGCGCGAACAGCAGCTTGAGATGGTCGTTCAGCTCGGTCATCGTGCCGACTGTGCTGCGAGAGCTGCGCACGGGATTGGTCTGGTCGATGGCGATCGCGGGCAAAATGCCCTCTATGCGATCGACAACAGGCTTATCCATCCGGTCCAGAAATTGCCGCGCATAGGGCGAGAAGGTTTCGACATAGCGTCGCTGGCCTTCGGCATAAAGAGTGTCAAACGCCAGAGAGCTCTTGCCTGAGCCGCTGACACCCGTGATCACGGTCAATTCGCCCGTATTCAGGGTCAAATCGAGGTTTTTAAGATTGTTCTGGCGTGCGCCAGTGATTCGAATGGTTGGGTTCATACCGTAATCATAGAGCGGCGGCCCGCAGGCAACATGGAAAACCAGACGAATACTCTGGCCGGATATAGGGTAATATACGAGGTTCGTTACCGGAGAATTGCTATGGCTTCAGAAACAAAACGTACGCGTCGCAACACACTTGAGCGTCGTTGCTTGGGCAAGGCCTTTAAGCGCCTGTTCGTCAACGCTCCAAAAGGCGTGTTCAAAATGCTGGAAAAAGTCAAGAAAGCCTGAGTTTTTGGCATTCTGACCGCTTACTCTGAGCGCTTGAATCAAAGTAGTTGAATCAAGTACTGGGCTGCAAACCATTAGGTTTGCGGCCCTTTTACTTTTTCAGATACTCCCTTTGCACCGAGGCGTCCGTCGCACTCGTTTATGATTGAAATCATTGAATGCACCAATAACATCAGGAGAACAAATATGAGTGGGAATAAACGTTGGGTCAACCGTCCAGAGGGATCGACCTGGGGTGATTTTGGTGAGGACGACCAACGCGGTCGGATTAATTTGCTGACTCCTGAAAAACTGAAGCAAGGTATTGCCGAGGTTAAAGAGTTTCAGCCTTTCTGCCTCAGCCTGCCACTTGACCTACCAGGCGGTAACTTGTTGAATCCACGGCGATTTCCACCTGTAATCCGTCCCACCTTGCGTGGCGATCGCCCCAACATGAACTACGGTCTGTTTCGTGACAACGACCAGCAAACCGACGTGATCAGCGATGATCTGGTCGTGATGCATCTTCAGTACTCCACTCAATGGGACAGTCTGGCTCACGTGGGCTCAAGATTTGATGCCAATGGCGACGGAATTCCAGAGTCGGTGTATTACAACGGCTATCGTGCAGGAGAGCACATCATCGGACCCACCGATGGCAAAGATGCTGGCGTACCGGGACCGGGTGAAAATAAATCCACTTCCAATGCCATGGCCCTTGGGATCCAAAACATGGCCGAGTCTTGTGTGCAAGGTCGAGGCGTCATGATTGATTTCCATGCGCACTTTGGTAACAAGCGTGAAATCATCGGTTACGACACACTGATGCGGGTGATGGAACAGGACAAAGTCGTCGTCGAGCCTGGCGACATGGTGTGTCTGCACACAGGTTTCGCACAGCTGCTGATGGACATGAAGGGCAACCCAGATCTGCATACGCTTGAAAACAGCTGCGCGGCGCTCGACGGTCGAGATCAAAAGCTTCTCAAGTGGATTACCGACAGCCAGCTGGTTGTATTGATGGCCGACAACTATGCGGTGGAAACTTACCCAGCGACCAGCCACATTGGTTGTTGCGCGACACTGCCCTTGCACGAGCATTGCTTGTTCAAGCTGGGTGTTCACCTGGGTGAGATGTTTTATCTGACACCGCTGGCGCAATGGTTGCGTAAAAATGGTCGTAATCGCTTCTTGCTGACCGCGCCCCCACTGCGTTTACCTGGCGCCGTGGGCTCACCCGCCACGGCAGTCGCAACAGTTTAAGTATGCCTTCAAGACCCTATTCGACGATGTTGTAAGTTTGACGAAAGCTTGAATAAGCTTATGGTTGACGCACGCATCGCGAGTGGGGCAATATGACCAAGTTATTTCACTATTTCAGGAGCGTGCCATGCGCCGTACCTTTATTGCTGCCGCGCTCTCAGCGGCAATGCTGTTGCCCGGTTTGGGTTTTGCCAAAACATTCAAATGGACCAGTCAGGGCGATATCCTGACACTGGATCCTCATTCACAAAACGAAGGCTTGAACATTGCGGCCAACTTGTGGGTGTATGACCCTCTTGTCAAATACAACGAAAAGTACGAAGTTGTCCCCTCGCTGGCAACCTCGTGGGAGCGTATTAATCCCACCACGATGCGTTTCAAGTTGCGTCCGAATGTCAAGTTTCAGGATGGCACGCCTTTCACAGCGGATGACGTGGTGTTTTCGCTTAAGCGCGCCATGGCGCCTTCTTCGCAGTTCAAGTCATACGTAGCGGGCATCAGTGATGTGGTCGCCGTTGATCCTCTGACTGTTGATGTCATTACAGCCGGTCCTAACCCTGTCTTGCTGCGTCAGTTGCCCTCACTCGGCATTATGAGCAAAGCCTGGGCGGAAAAGAACAACGCCGCATTACCCCAGGATTTCAACAAGAAAGAAGAGAGCTTCTCTGCCCGCAATGCGATGGGAACAGGCCCTTATAAACTCAAGTCACGCGAAGTCGACATTAAAACGGTATATGTCGAAAATCCAGACTGGTGGGGCAAGCCCACCAAAACCGGCAACGTGACTGAAATTGTCTACACACCGATCAAGCAAAACGCGACACGTACCGCCGCGTTGCTCTCTGGCGAAGTAGATTTTGTGCTCGACCCGCCTGCACAGGATCTGGACCGTTTGCGCAAACAAGTTAACGTGCTGGACGGCAATGAGTACCGTACGATTTTCATTGCGATGGATGTTAAAAGTCCTGAGCTGAAGTACAGCAACATCAAAGGTAAAAATCCTCTCGCCGATGTGCGCGTGCGTGAGGCGCTCTATCGCGCAATCGACATCGAGGCGATCAAAAAGTCTGTGATGCGTGGCATGTCTTTGCCAACAGGCGCCATGATTTCCCCTCAGGTGAATGGATATTCAGAGGCACTGGGCAAGCGGGTTCCCTATGACCCCGTCAAGGCTCGCGAGTTGCTCAAAGAAGCGGGTTACGACAACAACCTCGAGTTCACAATCGACTGCCCGAACAACCGCTACATCAACGACGAAGCGATTTGTCAGGCTGTTGTGGCAATGTGGGCCAAGATTGGCGTGAAAACCAAGCTCAATGCGATGCCGCGCGCGACATTCTTCCCGAAGCTGGCCAATGGCGACACCAGCATTTATCTCTTTGGCTGGGGCGTTCCAACCTTTGATGCGTACTACACGCTTGAGTCCCTGATTCGTACAAAGGGTACCGGCGCAAGTGGCGCGTTCAATTATGGCGGTTACTCCAACCCCAAGGTTGATGCCCTGATCGATGCGATCAAGACAGAAACCGATGATGCCAAGCGCACTGCCATGATTCAGGAAGCCCTGAGCATTCATGCCAAGGAGTTTGGCGCGATTCCTCTGCATGATCAGATCATTCCATGGGCCATGAAGAAAAACGTCAAGATGATCCACCGTCCGGACAATCGTCCCGTGATTGAGTGGATACGCATCGATTAATCGATGTTTTTAAAGCGAGCCTCTGAGCAACTGAGCAGAGGCTCGCATCTTTGTGAGATTGCATGTTCGCTTTTATTATTCGACGGTTGCTTCAGGCCGTAGGCGTGATGTTGACCGTTGCGCTGCTGGCTTTTATCCTGTTTCAGTATGTCGGCGACCCTGTCATGATCATGCTGGGTCAAGAGGGTACGCCCGCAGAGCGTGAGCAATTGCGCCAGGATCTCGGGCTGAACGATCCGATCATCGTGCAGTTCTATCACTTTCTCGCTAATGCTGTGCAGGGTGATTTTGGTTTGTCACTGCGCCAAGGGCAAAAGGTCTCCGTACTCTTGAGCGATCGACTACCGGCCACACTAGAGCTGTCCATCGCTGCTGCGTTGATTGCTTTGGTCGTCGGCATCCCACTGGGTGTCTACACTGCGCTCAAGCGAAACGGCAAGTTATCGCAAGCTTTTCTGGCGTTTTCATTACTCGGCGTTTCTTTACCGACATTTCTCATCGGCATCTTGTTGATTCTGGTGTTCTCTGTCCAGCTTGGCTGGCTACCGAGTTACGGTCGGGGTGAAACGGTCCGTCTGGGCTGGTGGACGACGGGCTTGTTGACGGCGAGCGGGTGGAAACATCTCATTTTGCCGGCCATCACACTCTCGCTTTTTCAGGTTGCCCTCGTCTTGCGCCTGGTGCGCTCAGAGATGCTGGAGGTGTTACGCGCCGATTACATCAAGTTCGCGCGCGCCCGAGGTCTGACCAAGCGAGCGATTCATTTTGGTCATGCGCTTAAAAATACACTTGTGCCTGTGATTACGATTATGGGCTTGCAGCTCGGCGGCATCATCGCTTTTGCCATTGTGACGGAAACGGTGTTTCAGTGGCCGGGTATGGGGTTGTTGTTTATCCAGGCCGTTCAGTTCGCCGATATCCCGGTGATGGCCGCCTACCTATGTCTGATCTCATTTATTTTTGTGGTGATTAATCTGATCGTTGATTTGTTGTATTTCGCCGTTGATCCAAGATTGCGCGTCGGACTTGGCAAATCGGGAGGGGGACATTGATGCGCGCCTCATTCTCGAAATTCTGGGACGGTGATCTTGCGTGGTCATGGCGTCACACGCCAGTCGCGATTATTGCCACAATTATTTTGCTGGTCATGCTGATCGCTGCTTTTGGCGCGGGTTGGATCGCACCTCACAACCCCTTTGATTTGGCAACCATCGATTTGCTCGATGCGCTCAAGCCACCGGTATGGCATGAGGATGGCACCGCCAAATACCTGTTGGGCACAGATAGTCAGGGTCGCGATCTGCTATCAGCCCTGATGTACGGCACCAAGGTTTCGTTGTTGATTGGTTTGGCCTCTGTCGCTGGAGCCATGCTGCTGGGCGTTGTGCTGGGTCTGATTTCGGGTTACGCAGGTGGTCGCATCGATGCCTTGATCATGCGCGTGGCCGACGTGCAACTGTCGTTCCCTGCTATTTTGATCGCCTTATTAATCGATGGCGTGGCACGCGCAGTCGTCCCCGGTGATATGCATGAGGTGATCGCTTTCCCTGTACTGGTCGGTGCGATTGCACTGGCGGGATGGCCACAGTATGCCCGTACTGTCCGAGGCTCCACACTCGTTGAAAAAAATCGCGAATACGTCCAGGCTGCGCGAGTGATCGGCATTTCCTCGCCTGTCATCATGTTCCGTCATGTGTTGCCGAATGTCCTGGGTCCTGTATTGGTGTTGGCAACAGTTCATCTGGCGACCGCGATCATTACCGAAGCGACGCTGTCCTTTTTGGGAGTCGGTGTGCCGCCGACTTCGCCTTCTTTGGGCACGCTGATCCGGATCGGGAATGATTTTCTATTTTCCGGGGAGTGGTGGATCACCATTTTCCCGGGTGCTGCGCTGGTGTTGCTGGTGTTGTCTGTCAACCTGCTTGGGGATTGGCTGCGTGATGCCTTGAATCCCCGTTTGAGTTGAGGGCACAGACATGTCTAATATTCTGGAAATCAAAAACCTCAGTGTCGAGTTTCCGACACGACGCGGTACTTTGAAAGCTCTAAACGACGTCTCCTTTTCAATTGCTGCGGGCGAGGTGGTTGGCGTGGTAGGCGAATCAGGGGCGGGAAAATCCCTGACAGGCGCAGCCATCATCGGTTTGCTTGAACCTCCTGGTCGTGTCTCAGGCGGGGAGATCCTGCTTGAGGGTAGACGGATCGATAACCTGACCGACGATCAGATGCGCACCATTCGTGGCCGCGAGATCGGTGCCATCTTTCAGGATCCGCTGACCTCGTTAAATCCGCTTTACACCGTGGGTCATCAGCTCGCGGAAACGATTGTGACGCACTTGCCCATGACGTGGTCGCAGGCACGTCAGCGCGCCATCGAACTGCTCGAGTCGACCGGCATTCCGGCTGCGCGTGAGCGTATCGATCATTATCCCCACCAATTTTCGGGTGGCATGCGCCAACGCGTAGTGATCGCGCTGGCACTTGCCGCGCAACCAAAATTAATCGTGGCAGATGAGCCCACCACTGCGCTGGATGTTTCCATCCAGGCGCAAATTATCGAATTGCTGAAAAAGATGTGCCGTGAACAAGGTGCCGCTGTGATGCTGATCACGCATGACATGGGCGTGATTGCTGAAACCGCAGATCGCGTGGTCGTGATGTACGCGGGGCGTGTGGCCGAAATCGGCAAAGTACGTGATGTGATTCACTCCCCCAAACACCCATACTCTGTCGGTTTGATGGGTTCGATTCCTTCGATTCATCATCATGTTGAGCGTTTGGTGCAGATTGATGGCTCGATGCCAAGATTGACGGCCATTCCACAGGGCTGTGCGTTTAATCCGCGTTGTCCTAAAGTCATGGATCGCTGCCGCGAAGAGCGCCCTGAAATTATCCAGGTCGGGACGTCGCAAGCCGCCTGCTGGTTACATGCACCCCAGGAGGCGTCATGAGCACAGAGCGTCCTTTGGTTGAAGTTCACGATGCTGCCAGATGGTTTGATGTCTCGGCGCCATGGCTCGAGCGTGTATTGTCTCGCAAGCCCCGTAGTATCTTGCGCGCAGTCGATGGTGTTTCTTTCGGCATCCGCAAGGGCGAAACCCTGGCACTGGTAGGCGAGTCCGGTTGCGGAAAGTCGACCATTGCCCGCATGCTGGTGGGACTCTATCCACTCACGCGTGGGACCATTACTTTTGATGGCCAGCCGATTTCAAACATGCAGGGTCGCTCGGGTCTGGCTTTGCGCAAGCGTCTGCAGATGATTTTTCAGGATCCGTATGCGAGTCTGAATCCGCGCTGGCGGGTCGGGCGCATTATTGCCGAGCCGATGCTGGCACACACGAATATGACCGAGCAGGAACGCGATGCCCGCGTGGATGTGTTGTTGACCCAGGTGGGACTGCACGCCTCGGACAAGTCACGTTTTCCGCATCAATTTTCTGGCGGACAAAGACAGCGCATTTCGATTGCGCGAGCTTTGGCGGTCAATCCTGAGTTTCTGGTCTGTGATGAACCGACTTCCGCACTCGACGTTTCAGTTCAGGCACAAGTCCTGAACATCATGAAAGATCTTCAGAGAAATCTTGGCCTGACTTATCTGTTCATTTCACACAACCTCGCGGTGGTCCACCATGTCGCCGACCGCGTGGGTGTGATGTACCTCGGTCGCATTGTCGAAATCGCGGATCGGGACACTTTATTCTCCAATCCCCAGCATCCCTACACGCGGATGTTGCTCTCGGCGATCCCCGATATGACCGGGCAGGGACGCAAGCGCACCCCTGTCGCGGGTGAAGTGCCCAATCCGCTGAATCCGCCCTCAGGCTGCACCTTTCATCCACGCTGTCCCTTTGCCCGCGAACGATGCAAAAGTGAAGCACCTGCTACACAGAACTTCAAAGGTGTGGAAATCGCCTGTCATGGTGTCGCAGAAGGTTGGCCGATGCAGGTCTAAACGTGGTGTTCAGTCCATGCACCGGTCAGCCTGAACGGAAAATCAGTTCGTCTTGATATTACGTACCTTGACGAGCTCGTTCCATTTCTTGATATCTGTTTCGATGTATTGTTCAAACTCTTTTGAACTACCGCCGACAGGCTCCATGCCAATCGACACAAAGCGCTCTTTCACATCGGGCTGCGCCAGGATTTCATTAATCTCTTTGTTCAGGCGCGTCACGATATTCGCTGGCAGTTTCGCCGGACCGACCAGACCAAACCAGGTATAGACATCTGTGTCCTTGAACCCTTGCTCGCCAAGCGAAGGCACGTCAGGTAACAAGGCCGAGCGCTGTGAGCCAAACACGGCGATCGCACGAAGCCGTTCATTTTTGATGAAGGGCAGAGGCGCGACGATTGGATGTACACCCGCAGTCAGTTGACCACCCACGAGATCTGTCATCGCGGGTGCATCGCCTTTATAGGGTACATGCGTCATGTTCGATTTGGCCAGATAGTTAAACAACTCGATCGCCAAATGTGGACCTGTTCCATTACCAGGACTTGAGACATTCACAGCCTCGGGTTTGGCGGCGAGTTCGAGCAGTTGTTTTGTCGTTTTAATCGGTGAGGATGCGGGCACCAGCAAGAAAAGAGGCGCACGAACGACTTGGATAATGGGCGTAAAGTCCTTAAGCGTGTCGTATTGCAGTTGTCCAAACAAAGCGGGGTTGGTCGTGTGTGGGGCTGCGGCCATCATCAAGGTGTAGCCATCCGGATCGGCTTTCGCGATCTGTGCGGACGCGATCCGTGTATTCGCTCCTGGTCTGTTTTCCACGACCACGGGTTGCTTGAGTCGGGTCGCCAGATGCTCGCCAATGACTCGTGTGGCGATGTCGTTTGAACCACCCGCCGGGAAGGGGGAGATCAGTTTGATGGGTTTGACAGGCCAATCTTGAGCAAGCGCCAAGCCTGACGCGCTCAAGGTCAAACTCAGAGCTAAGGCGATACGGGTCATTATTTTCATGTCTACCTCCAGAAAACTCGTTATTCTGCTAATTGAAAGAAAAACTACTTCATGATCCGCTTGGCGATGTTCAGCAAGTGGATTTGACTGGTCCCTTCGTACAAGCGGAACAGCCTGACATCCCGGTACAGCATTTCTATGGGACCGCCGATATCCGCGCAGTAACCTGCTCCACCAAAAATCTGCACAACCCGATCTGCGACACGCCCGCACATCTCTGAGGCGTAGTATTTGCAAATTGAGGCTTGTGTCGTCACATCCTCACCGTTATCACGTGCGCGTGCGGTCTCCAGCACCAGACTGCGCGCGGCCGAGATTTCAACTTGGCTTTCTGCCAGCATGGCCTGGACAAGCTGAAACTCCGCGATGGGTTTGCCAAACTGCTCGCGCTTCTTGACATGGACAAGTGCTTCATCAAGCAGCCGCATCGCGGGACCGATGCAAAGCGCTGCCAGATTGATGCGTTGCTTGTTCAGTGTTTTCATGGCGGTCGCAAACCCCTTGCCAGGAATCCCGCCGACAATTTGCTCGCTGCTCGCCAGCACATCGTGGAGATAAACCTCGGATACGGGAGACCCTGATTGACCCATTTTTCGATGTTCAGGACCGGTGCTCAGGCCTGGTGTATGTCTCGGGATTAAAAACGCACTGATGCCACGGTGTGACAAGTCATCGGGATCGGTTCTGGCAAATACCGTGAACAGTTCGGCAAGCGGTGCGTTGGTGATGTAGCGTTTGGTGCCATTGATCCGCCATTGCTGAGTGCCCCCCGACGCGACGGGTATCGCGGAAGTTTTCAAAGCCGTTGCATCCGAGCCTGCATCGGGCTCGGTCAATGCAAGGCAGCCTGTGACCTCACCGCTGGCGAGTTTAGGTAGCCACTCGCGTTTTTGCTCTGGCGTACCGTCCTGAATGATCGACTCGGCACCAATACCCGTGTTGGTGCCCGCCCGGGCGCGAAAGGCTGTCGCTGCCTTGGAAAGTTCCATGTTGGCGAGTGCGAGCTCTTCTGTTGTCATGCCCGCACCGCCATACTCAAGCGGGATACTCCAGCCAAAGTAGCCACGCTCTCGCATGATTTGCACGATGTCCTCGGGGATCTGGTTGTCTCTGACGACCTGGGCTTCTGCGGGAATGGCGATGTCGCGTACAAACTGTCGTATATCTTCGAGGCGTTTGGCGTTCAATGTCGAGTCATTAATCATGATGATGTTCCAGCAGGGGTCACAATTTTTCCGCTGTCGCGCTCAATGTTGTGACGGGCTTCAAATAAATAGGGAATGATGTTTTTAAGAAGTTCAGCTTTTGTCAGTCGAGCGGTACTGATCGTGCAGTTCATACCGATCTGCAGGTGGTCGTCAGACGCGACATTGAGCGGCACCGCAACCGCCAGTACATTGCGTTTCCAGTCACCACGACTGAGACAAAAGCCATTTTTTTCGTAGAACGACCGATCTTTCTCGTAATAGGGAAAGTCAGCGGCATATTGTGCGGAATCTTCGATTTTCAATCGATTCAGGATCGAGTCGCGTTGCGCGGGATGACTTGCGAAGAGCAACGCTCGCCCAAGCGCGGTGGTGAGTAAAGGTCGCGCACTTCCGATATCGGGTTTTAAAAAATTTCCCCGATCAATACGCAGCGCATCGATGTACACCACCTCTAGCTTACCGAGCATGCCCAGATTGACGGTCCATCCTGTCTGGGCAGCGAGTTTTTCGATGTGGGGTCGCGCCAGGTGGCGGATTTCCATGCTGGCCAGCATCGGATAACCCAGCATCAGGACGCCGGGTCCAAGTCTGTATTTTTGCAAACGATCGATGCGCGTGAGATAGCCCAGCTGATCTAGGGTATAGGTCAGCCGCGAAATCGTCGCTTTGGGCAATCCCGTCTTTTCACAGAGTTCCCGATTGCCAAGCAGGTAGTCAGAAGGCGTAAAGGCGCGCAACACCTGTAGCCCGCGGCTCAGGTTGATTGCAAACTGACGATCGGTCTCCATCGATTGGGGCGCTTGGTTCATGTTCATATCTTGAGGGATTGTCGAATGGGGAACAACCTAAATTTACTAGTGTTTCGCTGTGCGAAACAGCCGTCTCAGATGCCTGCGAATCTGCTCAAATATCCTCATGCAACCAGAAACTGATCATTCGCCCGCCCGCCGCCCCATGCTTGAGGGTGTCAATATCCTGGACCTGTCGACTGTCCTTGCTGCGCCTTTTGCCGCGACACTTTGTGCCGATCTTGGCGCGCATGTCACCAAAGTTGAATTGCCCGATGGCTCGGATGCATTGAGAGGGCTGGCGCCCACGACGCCTGAGCATGCGCTGTATTGGAAAGTCGTCAACCGCAACAAGCGGGGCATCACGCTCGATGTGCGCAAGCCAGAGGGACGCGAATTGTTTCTCAAAGCGATTGCCCGCACCGATGTGCTCGTCGAAAACTTTCGCACCGGCACGCTGGACAAGTGGGGGTTGGATTTAAAGACATTGCATGCGGCCAACCCTCAATTAGTCGTGTTACGCATCACGGGCTTTGGTCAAACGGGCCCTTATGCCAAGCGTCCGGGCTTTGCCAGGATATTTGAAGCCATGAGTGGTTTGACGAATCTGATTGGTACACCTGAAAGTGGTCCCCAGCATCCCAACTTGCCAATTGGTGATCTGATCACAGGTGTGTTCGGCGCTTTCAGTATCGCGTCCGCGATGGCATCACTTCGCGCGCGTCCTGAGTTGGGCGGTTTTGAAATTGACTTGTCCGCGACTGAGGCGATTTTCCGCTTGCTCGATCCACTCGCGGTTGAGCAAGAAGTCTTGGGCTACACCCGCAGTCATGTCGGAAATCGCGCCGACTACACCGCGCCATCCAACATGTATCGCAGTAAAGATCATACCTGGGTGACCCTGGTGGCCTCCTCCAATCCCATTTTTAGCCGTCTTTGCCACGCGATCGGTCATGTTGAGTGGTTATCTGATCCGCGCTTTGAGACAAATCCGGGACGATGTCGTCATGTCGAGGTGATCGATCAGGGCATTTCTGAATGGTTCGCCTGTCACGACTTCAGTGAAATTGAGCAGATTTTGGGTCAGGCCGACGTACCCTACACCAAGGTGTTCAATATCAAAGATGTGCTGGCTGATCCACAGGTGAAATATCGACAGTCAGTGATGCGAATCGAGGATCCCGACTTGGGGACAATCCCCGCGCCTTGCGTGGTGCCGAGAGTCAGTGGTGCTGCGCCCCAAGCGCATCGCAGTGGCCCCTCAGTGGGAGAGCATAACGAATCGTTTTTTGGTGCGCTCGGTTTGTCCGCGAACGATATCCAGCGCTTAAAAGTAAAGGGCGTGATCTGATTATTGAAGACCTAATATTTTTGCTAGTGAAAATAGAGAAGAAAAAAATAAGAAATACCCACCAGCAATGATGGCCACAGCTGCGACACCAACGAGTGTTCCAAGAGGGAACCCCAAGGATGCGGTTGTAACCCATAATATGAAACAAATAAAAAGGCCTGTAATGATAAGAGCCAGGATATCCATGATTGATGACGACTCAGTGAATAGAGGGGGGGGCATCGTTTGAGTCGTTCGAGGGCTCATCATCTTCATCATCGTCCAGATCCTCGAGCAATTCGAGGTCCGGGTCCGGCAGCGCCTCGTCCGTCAGGTCAAACGGCAAGAGCTCTGAAAGCTCCATAGCAAAGTCAAACTCATCGCCGTTTTGGTCCAGACGCACAAAACGTGCTTCGGGATCTTCGGTAATCTGGATGGCCCAGAGATACTGACAGTCATAGACTTCCGTATCAAGATCGAGCCCGCCCCGGTTTCCGACAAAGCGCGCACCTGGCCCACCCATTTGAACGTGCGTGGCTTTTTCATCGGGGGTTTCGTCGACACCGAGCGGAATGGCAAAAATGACCCATTCAGCATCGTCATCCATCCCGATTTCAGCCAAAACAGACTTGCCCATATAGGCACTCAGGCCGTCCGCGGTTTTACCCAGCATGGCGAGTTCTTGTTCGGTAAAGCGAAGCGCGTGGTCAGGTGTCGTCATAGGAGTGGAGTTCAGGGCAGTTCAGGCCAGGTAAAAATCGATCCAGCCGTCATCATAGCGCCCTCCAAGCCCTACAATAGCGCATTGACTTTTATTCTTTGATGGACCTATGGCTCAATACGTATACACCATGCACCGCGTGGGCAAAATTGTTCCCCCCAAGCGCCAGATTCTTCGTGATATCTCCCTGTCATTTTTCCCGGGTGCCAAAATCGGCGTGCTGGGTCTGAATGGCTCAGGCAAGTCCACCTTGCTCAAGATCATGGCGGGTGTGGACAAGGAAATCGAGGGCGAAGCCGTTCCGATGCCGGGGCTCAATATCGGCTATCTGGAGCAAGAGCCCAAACTCAATCCCGATCACACTGTCCGGCAGGCGGTTGAGGAGGGCATGGGCCCAGTCGTTGCGGCTAAAAAGCGTCTCGACGAGGTGTACGCCGCATATGCGGAACCTGATGCAGACTTTGATGCGCTTGCAGCCGAACAGGCTGAGCTCGAAGCCATCATTTCCGCTGCGGCCTCAAGCGGCTCAGACGATACTGAAACACAAATGGAAATCGCCGCCGATGCTTTGCGTCTACCTCCTTGGGACGCCAATGTTGGCAAGCTCTCCGGTGGTGAGAAGCGTCGTGTGGCGCTCTGCCGTTTGTTGCTTTCCAAGCCAGATATGCTGCTGCTAGACGAGCCGACCAACCACCTGGATGCCGAAAGCGTCGAGTGGCTGGAACAGTTTCTGGCCAAGTTCCCCGGAACCGTAGTGGGTGTTACCCACGACCGTTATTTCCTGGATAACGCCGCAGAGTGGATTCTCGAGCTCGACCGTGGTCACGGCATTCCCTGGAAGGGCAATTACAGCTCCTGGCTCGAACAAAAGAACGACCGACTCAAGCAAGAAGAGGCGAGCGAGTCGGCGCGTCAGAAAACCATCAAGAAAGAGCTGGAGTGGGTGCGCCAAAACGCTAAAGGACGTCAGGCCAAGGCCAAAGCGCGTATGACGCGTTTTGAGGAGCTCTCCTCGCACGAATATCAAAAGCGCAATGAAACCCAGGAGATCTTTATCCCTGTGGCCGAGCGCCTGGGTAACGAGGCGATTGAGTTCGTGAACGTCAGCAAGGCCTTTGGTGACAAGCTGCTCATGGATAACGTGAGTTTCCGTGTTCCACCAGGCGCGATTGTCGGCATCATTGGTCCAAACGGCGCGGGTAAATCGACTTTGTTCCGCATGATCGCGGGCCAGGATAAACCTGACAGTGGCGAGGTCAAAATCGGTCAGACCGTCAAGATCGCTTTTGTGGATCAGTCTCGTGACGCGTTGCCTGACGGCAAAACTGTGTTTGACACGATTTCTGACGGTGCCGATCTGCTCACGGTTGGACGTTTTGAAATGCCTGCGCGTGCCTACCTGGGACGCTTCAATTTCAAAGGCGCAGATCAGGGCAAGATGGTCGGTCAGCTCTCGGGTGGTGAGCGAGGGCGCCTGCATTTGGCCAAAACGCTCATTACGGGTGGCAATGTGTTGCTGCTGGACGAACCGTCAAACGATCTGGACGTGGAAACCTTGCGCGCGCTCGAGGACGCACTCCTGGAGTTTGCAGGCTCTGTGATGGTGATCAGTCATGATCGCTGGTTCCTGGATCGTATCGCCACGCATATCCTCGCGTTCGAGGGCGACTCCCAGGTGGTGTTCTTTGATGGCAATTATCAGGAATACGAAGCGGACAAGAAACGCCGCTTAGGCGAGGCGGGCGCAGCGCCCAAGCGAATCCGCTACAAGGCGCTGCGTTAATCGATCAACGCTGAGGCATCTCGATCTTGACCTCGAGGACTTCAAGGCTATCCTGTCTATCGAACTGGACCTTGATGTCTTCGGGGTTGATCTGCACGTACTTGGAAATGACGGCCATCAACTCTTTTTGGAGTGCGGGCAAGTAGTCAGGGGAGTTGTTGCCGCCACCGACACGTTCGTGGGCCAGAATGATCTGCAGACGCTCTTTGGCAACGTTGGCGGAGGTTTTTTTCTGACCAAGCAAAAACGACAGAAATGACATCATTTACCTCCGAATAAGCGCTTGAGTAAGCCTGGCTTTTCGTAATCCACGAAACGCAGGGGCTTTTCCTCGCCGAGGTAGCGTGACACAACATCGCGATACGCTTCGGAAACATCGCTTTTTTCAATGTGAATGGCAGGCAAGCCTTGGTTGGAGGCCTGCAACACCGACTCGGACTCTGGAATCACGCCGATCAGTTTGATCCGCAAAATATCCTCGATATCCTTGAGCGACAGCATTTCGCCGTCCTCGACACGCTTGGGGTTGTATCGCGTCAGCAACAGATATTCTTTGATGGGCTCGTCAGACTCGATGGCACGGCGTGATTTGGACGCTAAGATGCCTAAAATCCGGTCGGAGTCGCGTACAGAGGAGACTTCGGGGTTGGTGACCACGAGCGCATCATCGGCGTAATAGGCTGCCAGCAGCGCACCCGTCTCAATCCCAGCTGGCGAATCACACACGATGTACTCGAAACCCATTTCTTTCAGATCGTTGATGACCTTGCCTACGCCTTCGAGGGACAGCGCGTCTTTGTCGCGCGTCTGCGAGGCGGGGAGGATAAAAAGGTTTTCAAGGTTTTTGTCCTTGATCAACGCTTGATTCAGGGTGGCTTCACCTTGGATCACATTCACAAAGTCATACACCACGCGACGCTCACAGCCCATGATGAGGTCGAGGTTACGCAGACCCACATCAAAATCGATCACAGCTGTTTTGTGACCACGCATGGCCAAACCAGAGGAAAAGCTGGCACTCGTGGTGGTCTTGCCGACGCCACCCTTGCCTGAAGTCACCACCACAATACGAGTCATGACGCGAGAACCTTTAAATGGAAATGTTAATTTTACTGCCCGAGGGCGTTGATATGAAGCGCATCTTTTTCCAGTTGGATCACAACGGGTTTTTGATGCAGTTCGGCTGAAAGTTTAGTGTCGATCACGCGATAAATACCAGCGATCGCGACGAGTTCGGCATCAAAGCCGGTCGTGAAAATCCTTGCGGCGACATCACCGCGCGCACCTGCCATGGCTTTGCCACGCAGTGGGCCATAAATGTGGATATTGCCATCGGCGATGACTTCGGCGCCGCGACTCACCACACCCATCACAATCAGGTCACTGTTGCGTGCGTAGACCCGTTGTCCGGAGCGCAATGGTCCTTTGATGACCATGGTGGGCGCAGCCGAGGCATTTTGGGCAACTTGCGGCGTAGCTGCCGCATGTGGGGTGCTGGCTGAAGCGGTACTTTCCTCAGCGGTGCTTGAGTCAGTGGTACTCGCTTCAGTGGTACTCGCCACAGTGGCTTTTGTCTCAGTCCGGGACTGCGAATCGGCTGAATCGGTCGGTTCAGCAGATGCCGCGGGTGTGGGCAAGCTCGCTGTAACAGGCTCGGCTACAGAGGCAGCGGTTTGCGTATCGGACGCATGCCGCGCCGGCGCTGCGGATAGGTCCACGGGCGTGAGGCCGCAGGCTTGTGCCTGAACCAAATTATCGCCTTGGGCCACGACACCAATCACGGGCAGCTTGTGCTTTTTGAACGCCTCGATGAGCGGCGCCCAGTCGATCGATTCTTCCACACGCATGGCGTCGATCACGACAGGCTCGTTTTCAAAAAACGCACCCGCATCGGCCATGCGTTTTTTGAGCGCTTTGATCAGTACTTTTGTGTCGGAGTGCTGAAGCACCACACGTATCGCATACAGTGTGGCGCTTTTAAATTCGAGGGGGGAGAGTTCAGTCGTCATTGGCGAGGATCATACCTTACCTAGCTGGCGCTCGCCCAGGTGTCTTTGAGGGTCGTCACGCGATTAAAGACCGGACGCTCGGGCGTCGAGTCCTTGGTGTCGATCACAAAATACCCCAGACGCTCAAATTGGGAGACGATGCCGGGTTCAAGGGAAGTGCCTGGCTCAAGCCACGCCTGAACGGTTTGGACAGATAGCGGGTTGAGGTAGTCCAGAAACTCCCGGTCTCCGGCGTCCGGGAAGGGCTCAGAGAACAGCCGGTCATACAGCCTGATTTCCGCGGGTACAGCCGACGCGCAGCTAATCCAGGTGACGTTGCCCTTGACCTTGACCGCATCCGAGCCCGGTGTACCGCTTTTGGTCTCCGGGTTGTACTCAGCGTGAACCTCGATGATATTGCCCGCGGCATCCTTGACGCAGCCTGTGCATGTCACGACATAACCATATTTCAATCTGACCGAGTTGCCGGGGAATAATCTAAAGTACTTTTTAGGTGGAACTTCGGCAAAGTCTTCACGCTCAATCCAGACCTCGCGGGTAAGTGGAAATTCACGCTGACCGGCGTTGGGATCATGCGGGTTGCGAGGCGCATGGCAGATTTCCGCATGTCCTTCGGGAAAATTGGTGATCACCAGTTTGAGGGGATCCAGGATCGCCACGGAACGGGGTGCCAGAGGGTCTTGATCCTCGCGCAAAGCCTGATCCAGCAGACTGTAATCGATGCGTGAATTGGATTTGGAGACGCCCGTGCGCTCGCAGAACAGGCGGAGCGCGGCCGCAGTGTAACCACGCCGGCGCAGGCCCGCCAGTGTCGGCATCCTCGGATCATCCCAGCCATTCACGTGACCTTCTTTGACGAGCTGTAATAACTTGCGCTTGCTGGTGACGATGTAACTGATATTGAGACGGGCGAACTCGTACTGGTGGGGCAAAGGCAAGGAAAACTTGCCTAACTCCTGCAGACGGTTGAGTGTCCAGTCGTAAAAGGGCCGCTGGTCTTCAAACTCAAGTGTGCAAATACTGTGTGTGATGCCCTCAAGGGCGTCTTCGATCGGATGCGCAAAGGCGTACATGGGGTAGATACACCACTGCGTGCCAGTTCGGTGATGCGCGGCATGACGGATTCGATAGAGCACGGGGTCGCGCATGTTGATGTTGGGCGAGGCCATGTCGATGCGTGCCCGCAGCGCCATGCTGCCATCGGGGTGCTTGCCTGCGCGCATTTCGCGCAACAGGCGCACTGAATCGGCTGCGGGTCGATCACGGTAGGGCGAGTTTTGACCAGGTTCGGTAAGAGTGCCGCGCATGGCGCGCATTTCCTCTGGGCTTTGCTCGTCGACGTAGGCGTGTCCGGCTTCGATCAGCGCCTCGGCAAAGGCGTACATGTCCTCAAAATAACTGCTGGCGTAATAGAGATGCTCTTTGCCATCCACGGTCCAGTCAAAGCCGAGCCATTTGACGGCATCGATGATGGCGTCCACATACTCTTGCTCTTCTTTTTCGGGGTTCGTATCGTCAAAACGCAAATGACAAATACCGCCATAGTCACGCGCCAGACCGAAATTCAGACAGATACTCTTGGCGTGTCCGATGTGCAGGTAACCATTCGGTTCGGGCGGAAAGCGCGTGCGAATCCGTGCGGAGTCGAGTGCCCCCGTCGCTTGCACCTGTGCCGGACCGGGGTGACCTGCCCAGCGCTTGCCCGCAAATCGCTGGGAGGCGAGGTCGGACTCGATGATGTTGCGCAGAAAATTAGTCGTAACGGGGGCGTTGGTTTCAGAGGTCATACAAGAATGTTGGGTCGGCCATTGCGAGCGATAAGGGCATATTTTGCCATGAGGAGCACCCGATCACCTGCGGTAGATGGAAATACCCCCAATTTGTTCCTCTACAATCTCGGCATGTTGTTAATAAAAGCCTCTCATGCTTAAGCCAAGCGCTTTCGCTTCAGAACCCACTCTCCCACGCAGCGTATCCAATGGTGTCCATCAGCCGGACGCCTGTGACGTGTTGGCGAGGGTGTTTGGTTACGAATCGTTTCGCGGCGATCAGCATGCCATTGTCGAGCATGTGATTCAGGGAGGCGATGCCCTCGTGCTAATGCCGACCGGAGGCGGCAAGTCCCTGTGTTATCAGGTCCCCGCGCTTGTGCGCCCTGGCACAGGGATAGTGATTTCACCGCTCATTGCGCTGATGCAAGACCAGGTCGATGCGCTGACCGAGCTTGGCGTGCGTGCGGCCTTTCTCAATTCGACTCAGGATTGGCAAGACACCCGAGAAGTCGAGCAGGCATTTCTGAGTGGTCAGCTCGATTTGCTTTATGTCGCCCCCGAACGTTTGCTGACTGACCGGTGTATCCAGTTGCTCGAACGGGGCAAAATCGCGCTGTTCGCCATCGACGAGGCCCATTGCGTGTCGCAATGGGGACATGACTTCAGGCCCGAGTACCTTGGTTTGTCCATGCTGCACGAACGCTGGCCGGATGTCCCGCGTATCGCACTGACGGCAACCGCGACCGATGTCACCAGACGCGAAATCGCCGAGCGTCTCTCACTAGACGATGCAAGGCATTTTGTCGCCAGCTTCGACCGACCCAACATTCGTTACAACATCGTTGAAAAACAAGATGTTCGAAAGCAGCTGCTACAGCTCCTGAAACAAGAGCATGCAGGCGATGCCGGCATTGTTTATTGCCTGTCGCGCAACAAGGTCGAGGAAACTGCGGCATTCTTATGTGCGAACGGCATCGAGGCCTTGCCTTATCACGCGGGCTTGGGCGCGCAGGTTCGCGCGCAAAATCAGTCCAGATTTTTGCGTGAAGACGGCATCGTCATGGTGGCGACCATCGCTTTCGGGATGGGTATCGATAAGCCTGACGTGCGTTTCGTCGCGCACATCGATATGCCCAAGTCCGTGGAAGGCTACTACCAGGAGACGGGCCGCGCGGGCCGGGATGGTTTGCCCGCTACAGCATGGCTCGCATACGGTTTGCAAGACGTGGTGCAACAGCGGCGCATGATTGACGAGTCTGCTGGCGATGATGCTTTCAGACGCAGGCTGGGTGCCCAGCTCGATGCCATGCTGGCAATGTGCGAGGCGATTGCGTGCCGCAGGCAACGCTTGCTGCAATATTTTGGACAGCGGATCGAGCCTTGCGGCAATTGTGATAATTGCTTGCAACCGCCCGAGGCCTGGGATGGAACCGTCGCTGCGCAAAAGATGTTGTCGGCGATTTATCGTCTCATGAAAGAACGTGGTCAACGCTATGGCGCAGGTCATCTGATCGATATCTTGCGCGGTAAAGCCACGCCTCGCGTGCTGGAAAATGAACACGAAAAACTGACTGTTTTTGGGATTGGTCAGGACTTGTCTGATCAGGCCTGGCGCAGTGTGCTGAGACAATTGCTCGCACATGGACTGCTGGTGGTGGATCAGGAGGGGTATGGCACGCTTGCGCTCACCGAAGAAAGCCGTGCGGTGCTCAAAGGCGAGCGCACGTTGATGCTGCGCCGGGAGGCTGAGCGCACCGCGCGTACCGCCACGCCAAAATCCAAAGTGTTGCAGCCTGATTTACCTGAGGGTGCACAAGAGATTTTTCAGGCTTTACGCCAGTGGCGCGCCGAGATCGCACGCAGTCATGGTGTACCCGCCTATGTCATCTTTCATGATGCAACGCTTCGTGAAATCGCGATGGCTCGACCGGATAGTCTTGCGTCCCTGGGACATGTCAATGGCGTGGGTGTTCGCAAGCTCGAGTCATATGGCGAGTCGATCCTGGCGTGCATTGCAGAGCACCAGGATCGCTGAGCACGGACCGAAGCTCGCGCCTCGACAATTATTCGGCAAATAGCGGTCCGTCTGTCGGGGGTGTCTTAGGTGGCGTCAAGCCAAGGTGTCGCCAGGTTGTTTGAGTGGCCATTCGGCCACGCGGTGTACGCTGCAGGTAGCCATGCTGAATCAGGTAGGGCTCGATCACATCCTCGATCGTGTCGCGCTCTTCGCCAATCGCCGCGGCCAGACTGTCAACGCCGACAGGCCCGCCGTCGAACTTGTGCACGATTGCTTCGAGCAATTTGCGATCCATCAGATCGAGACCTTGCGGATCCACCTCGAGCATGGACAAGGCGGCGTTGGCGACTGTCGCATCGATCGTGCCTTTCGCCTTGACCTGAGCGTAGTCGCGCACGCGACGCAAGAGTCTGTTGGCGATTCGCGGCGTGCCACGGGAGCGTCTGGCCACTTCGGATGCGCCATCCGGCGTGATGGGGACTTGGAGTAAACCCGCGCTGCGTGTGGCGATACGCGTGAGCTCGTCGGGCGTATAGAACTCCAGACGGGACACAATACCGAAACGGTCACGAAGCGGGTTGGTGAGCATGCCGGCCCGCGTGGTAGCACCCACAAGCGTAAAGGGCTGCAGATCTAGTTTGACGCTGCGCGCTGCAGGACCCTCGCCGATCAGAATATCGATTTGAAAGTCTTCGAGCGCGGGGTAAAGGATTTCCTCGACCACTGGCGATAAACGGTGGATTTCGTCGATAAACAACACATCATTTCGTTCGAGATTGGTCAGCAAGGCCGCAAGATCGCCCGGGCGCTCCAGAACAGGGCCGGAAGTCTGGCGCATGTTCACTCCCATTTCATGGGCGATGATGTGTGCAAGCGTCGTTTTACCGAGTCCCGGCGGTCCAAAGAGCAGCACATGGTCCAGAGATTCCTGACGATTGCGCGCCGCAGCGATAAAAATCTGCAGTTGTTCGCGCACCCTTTGCTGACCTACGTATTCCTCGAGCGCCCGCGGGCGAAGCGCCCGTTCGATGGTTTCCTCGTTGGGCGTCGTGGCCTGGGGCGTGACGAGGCGCGAGGCCTCGGCGCGTGAATTTAGGGAATCCGACTGAATGGCCATGAAAGTAAAAATTTAATCCATTAAAAGCGGGGACTGCGCAATGATGCCCGGACAATCGTACACTATCCGGCATCTTGGATCTGATAATGAGAGGAAAGCAATGTCTATCGTGTTGCCAACATATGAAGATGTGATCCGCGCATCCGAGACGCTCAAAGGCGTCGCCCACCGCACACCCGTCATGACCTCGGCTACAGCCGACCGGATGACTGGAGCGCGGGTTTTTTTCAAATGCGACAACCTTCAGCGCATGGGGGCGTTCAAATTCCGCGGGGCGTACAACGCGATTGCCAACTTGACCCCGGAGCAACGACGCGCGGGTGTGTTGACATTCTCTTCTGGCAATCACGCCCAGGCGATTGCGCTGGCAGGCAAATTGCTTGGAGTCGCCACCACCATCATCATGCCTCAGGACGCGCCCGCAGCTAAAAAGGCCGCGACACAAGAGTATGGCGCTACCGTGGTGAATTACGATCGCTACAAGGAAAACCGCGACGACATCGCCCGTGAAATGCAAAAAAAGACCGGTATGTCGCTGATCCCGCCCTATGACCATTTGCACGTCATTGCCGGACAGGGGACTGCCGCCAAGGAATTGCTCGAAGATGTCGGCGAGCTTGATTATTTGCTCGTTTGCCTGGGCGGGGGCGGATTGCTCGCGGGTAGCGCGTTGTCTGCGCAGGCATTGAGCCCGAAATGCAAAGTCTACGGCGTCGAACCCGAAGCCGGGAACGATGGCCAACAATCGCTTCGCAAGGGCGAGGTTGTGCATATTGATCCGCCACGCTCCATCGCCGACGGCGCCCTGACACTTTATCTAGGTCAATTGACCTTTGGAGTGATCAAACAGCGTGTCACGGACATTTTGACCGTGACGGATCCACAGTTGCTTTCAACGATGCGGTTTTTTGCCGAGCGCATGAAGCTTGTCGTCGAACCGACGGGTTGTCTGGGCGCAGCTGCACTGTTACAGGGTGTTTTGCCAGTCGAACAGGGCGCGCGCGTGGGCGTGATCATTAGTGGCGGTAATGTAGACTTGCAAGCTTATGCAGGATTTTTGACGCAAGTTTAAGTATTTTTGGAGTGACCTATGCGTGTACTGGTGATTGGTGGTGCAGGATTTCTGGGCCGACAGATCGTCGGTCGTCTGGTTGCCCAAGGGCATGTCGTACATGTGCCGACGAGACAATACCAACACGGTCGAGCCCTCTTGGTGCATCCTACCGTGACGGTCATGCAGGCTGACATCAATGACGATGAGACGTTGAATCGCTTGGTATCCGGTTGTGACGTGGTGATTAATCTGGTCGGTATTTTGCACAGCCGATCCGGTCAGCCTTATGGGCCTGATTTCGACCGGGCGCATGTCCAGTTACCTAAGCGTATTGCTCAAGCTTGCTTGAAACATGGCACTAAGCGCTTTGTCCACGTGAGTGCCCTGGGTGCCGACGCTCAGGGGCCGAGTGGCTATCTGCGCTCGAAAGCTGCAGGCGAGCAGGCTATCCACGATGCTTACGCCGCAGCCCAGAGCAACAGCTTCACGATTTTCAGGCCTTCAGTGGTGTTCGGCCCTGAAGATCAGTTCATGAACATGTTCGCGCGTTTGGCCCGTTTTTTCCCGGTTTTGCCGATCGCGGGCGCGAAAGCCAAAATGCAGCCTGTATTTGTCATGGATGTTGCCGAGGCAATCCTCAATGCGATGTCGCAGCCCTGGGCGTGCGGTCAAACTTTCGATTTGGCCGGTCCGCGGGTGTATACCCTTGGACAGCTCGTCGAACTCGCGGCTTTGTGGAGCGGTCATCCCCGTTCGGTCATTGATCTGCCACTCTCGATTGGTCGCGTGCAGGCATTCTTTTTCGAGTGTCTGCCTGGAGAGCCACTGATGTCTCGCGACAACCTGGCCTCACTGTCCGTAGACAATACGAGTTCGGCACCCATCAATCCGATGCTCGGTATTGTGCCGACGGCCCTGGAGTCGATTGCGCCCGTTTATTTGAAACCCACTGCCTGAGTTGATGCACGATGACAACGATAAAAAAAGGTCAAGCCTTAAACATTAGAGACTCACGTATTTTGATCGCCGGTGCCGCGAGCCTGGTTGGTTCGCATACCGCGGATCTGCTGCTCAAGGAGGGCGCCCGAGAAGTTTTACTGCTGGATAATTTTTCCTTTGGTTCGATGGAAGCGATCCAGCATCTCCAGGACGATCCGCGCATCAAGATCGTGCGTGCGGATTTAATGAGATTGCCCGATTTATTGATGGCAACCGAAGGTGTCGATGGCGTGGTGCATCTTGCCGCCTATATGACCTTGGGCTTTTCCCAAACGCCATGGCAAGCGGTGGATGTGAACATACGCGGCGCGCAAAATATGCTCGAAGCTTGCCGTGTGAACAAGGTCAAGAAAATGATCTTTGCCTCTTCGAATGCTGTTTATGGCTATGGCTCAGGGATCAAGGGCGCGTTGTCCGAAGAAATCCCCTTCCATTCCGTAGGTGCGCCACCCGCTGCGATCCTGTATGGCGCTTCAAAAATCATGGGCGAACAGTTGTGCCGTCATTATCACCAGACCTTCGGTCAGGATTATGTCGTCCTGCGTTATTCGACCGTCTATGGTGAACGACAACACTATCGCGCCGCGAATTCGCTCTACATCATGGAGACCTATGATCTGGTGCGGAAAGGACAGGCGCCGGTTTTGCCTGGAGACGGCAAGGACACCAAGCATTTCGTGCATGTCTCGGACGTCGCGCGTGCCAACCTGGCGGCTCTGCAAAGCACGGCGACTGATGTGGCTGTGAACGTTTCGGGTCCTGCCCCCATCACGACTGGCGAACTCGTGGAATTGGTGCTTGAGTACTGCAAGAGCGACCTCAAGCCCGAAGTTCGACCCGATCCTCCAGGCAAGGTTCGATTGACCTCTGGCGGAGCCTTTCATATCCCGCACGACAAGGCGGGTGAAGCGATCGGCTGGAAACCCCTAGTCCAGATGCGCGAAGGTGTGACACGACTGCTCGCGTGGCGCGAAGCACAGGAAAAAAAGGAGATGACAAAATGAAAATCAATCGCATACTGATCGGTGCCGCGTTGCTGATGGGCGCAAGCTTTTCTGTACCAACCCTCGCTCAGAATTTTCCTGAAAAAGCGGTCACACTTGTGGTGCCTTATCCTGCCGGCGGTGCGACGGATGTGATTGGCCGGATGGTGGCTGAAAAACTCCCCGCGCAGTGGAAACAGCAAGTCGTGGTGACCAATCGCCCCGGAGCTGGAACAACGCTTGCCGCCGAAGGGGTTGCCCGCGCGCCTGGAGATGGCTACACCCTTTACATCACTACAGCGGCACATACGATTAGCGCGAGCTTATACGGCAAGCTGAAATACGATCCTGTCAAAGATTTTGCCCCGATCACACTGATTTCCACGATTCCTTTGGTGATGCTGGTCAATCCAAGCCTGCCTGTCAATACGCTTCCTGAGTTGATCCAATATGCCAAGGCACAAAAAAACGGATTGACCATGGCGTCGCCTGGCAACGGTACCCCGCAACATCTTGCGGGTGAACTGTTCAAATCCAAAACAGGTACACCACTCACCCATGTTCCTTACAAGGGTGATACGCCAATGTTGACGGATTTGATTGGTGGTCAAGTACAAGTGGCGTTCGTGACCCTTTCTGCAGCTTTGCCCTATATCAACTCTGGCAAGCTCAAGCCTATCGCCTTGGCCCATCCCAAGCGTGTGGACGCGATCGCCTCAGTGCCCACCATGGCTCAAGCGGGTGTTCCCGACTTCAGCGCAGCAACCTGGTTCGGGATCTACGGCCCTGGCACGATGAACGAAGCGCTCCGTCAGAAAATATCTGCGGATATCCAGAAAATCGTCGCTGAACCTGCGATGACGCAGCGTTTGCGTGACATGGGGGGCGAGGTCAACAACAGTACCCCAGAGGGTTTTCAGAAAGTGATCGATGCTGAGGTCAAAAACTGGTCCGAAGCTGTTCGTTTGTCGGGTGCCCGTATCGACTAAGCGATTTGACGCAAGCTCTGATTGATCGATTGTCTGAGTAATTGAGCGATCTGATCGATCTCGGCCTCACTCACAATGAAAGGCGGCGCCACGAGGACGTGGTCGCCGCTTTTTCCATCAATCGTTCCACCCATTGGGTAAACCAGCAAACCATTGTCGATGGCTTGCTGTTTAATCACGGCATGAAGTTTTTTGTTGTGATCGAAGGGGGTGCGAGTCGCGCGGTCCTGCACGAGTTCAACAGCCATGAATAAGCCGCGTCCCCGAATATCACCGACATGGGGGTGATCGCCGAGCGCGGCAACGAGTGCTTTCCTCAGATATTCCCCGCGCGCACGAACCTGCTCAAGCAGTCGATCGCGCTGAATCACGCGCTGCACGGCCAGGGCGGCGGCAGATGCGATGGGATGACCCAGATAGGTATGACCGTGCTGGAACATCCCGCTTTTGCGGCGCAAGGCATCCACTACGTGCGCACGTGCAAGCAGCGCGCCAATGGGCTGATATCCGCCGCCTAAGCCTTTGGCGATGATCACGATATCTGGCAGGGTTTCGTCCTGTTCAAATGCGTAAAGCGTTCCGGTCCGACCCATTCCGCACATCACTTCATCTGCGATGTAGAGGATTCCGTATTTGTCGCACAGACGGCGCACGCCTTGCAAATACCCGGGGGTTGGCGGTACTGCACCCGTGGTGGCACCCACGACGGTCTCCGCGCAGAAAGCAATAATGCGTTCGGGTCCTGTCGCGATAAATGTCTCTTCGATCTCGGTCAGCAGACGATGGGTATATGCGTCTTGTGTTTCGTGCGCGAGCCGATCGCGGTATTCAAAACAAGGCGACACACGCGGGACATCCATGAGGAGTGGCGCGAAGGGCTGACGCCGCCATTCATTACCGCCCACGGCGAGTGCACCCAGCGTATTGCCATGATAGCTTTGGCGCCTTGAAACAAATACCGTACGTTCAGGTTGTCCGATTTCGAGAAAATATTGTCTGGCAAGCTTGAGCGCAGCCTCAACAGCCTCGGATCCGCCGGAAACAAAATACACGTCGCTCAGATCCCCTGGGGCGTGCTCGATCAGGTGATCGGCGAGCGCCTCCGTGACTTCCGATGTAAAAAAACCAGTGTGCGCATAGGCCAGCTGATCGATTTGTGCGTGCATGGCGGCGAGCACATCAGGGTGGGCATGCCCCAGACAGGAAACCGCGGCACCACCGCTGGCATCGATATATTTTTTATGATGCGCGTCGATAATGTGAATGCCTTGCGAGCGCGCAGCGACCAAGGGTGTATGACGCAATGAACGATGAATAATGTGAGTCATTTTGAGAGCCCCTTGAGCGCATGACGAATCGCATCGGAGATATTCAGCCCTTCTGGCAATCCTTTCACGGCGGATAAGGATTCGCGTTCAGAGTAGCCCAGCGCAGTCAACGCATGGATGACATCGCTTTGTGTGTTGGAGCTGGCCGCAGTATTGGCGCTGAGGGAGTGCCCCAGGTCCGCACCCAGTTTGCCTTTCATTTCGAGGAGCAGTCTCTCAGCGGTCTTTTTGCCAATGCCCGGTACCCGCATCAGTCTGGCTGGCTCCTGCAGTGTGATGGCTTGCGAGAGCTCTTCGACAGACATGCCGGACAGAACCGCCAATGCTGTTCGCGCGCCAATGCCGCTCACCTTGATCAGCTCCCGGAACGTCGCGCGTTCCTGGGTAGTGGAAAAGCCAAACAAGATATGCGCATCCTCACGCACAGTGAGATGCGTGAGGAGCGTGACCTGCGCCCCTACTTCCGGCAGGGCATAGAACGTGGTCATTGAAACATCGATCTCGTAACCGACGCCTTGCACATCGAGTCCGATGCGAGGAGGCGTTTTATCAAACAATGTACCGGTGAGGCGACCAATCATTCTGAGTCCTTTGGGGCTAGCCCAGCAATCTGCCTGCGCGCACGCGTGTGCGGCCACGCGACGTGCGCGTCTGATAGTTCATTTGACCAAGTTTTTCTGTCAAGGGTGCAACATGCGCATGACAGATCGCGCAAGCCAAGGCATCTGCGGAGTCTGGCGCAGGGACACCATCAAGCATGAGTAATCGCTGCACCATCAACTGCACTTGTTCTTTGGCGGCGCGACCAGCACCTACCACTGATTTTTTGATTTGCAGCGCCGTGTATTCATGCACGGCCAGATCTCGGTCGGCCAAGGCGCAAAGAGCCGCTCCGCGCGCTTGACCCAGCAGTAGCGTGGTTGCCGGGTTTGTATTCATAAAGACGATTTCAAGCGCGGCGACATCGGGCTGTGTGTCCTGGACGACTTGGCGCAGATTGTCCAGGATAACCTTGAGACGCAAGGGCAGGGTGATATCAGTCGGCACGACAATCGTGCCGCTCGCAACGTAACTCAGCTTTGCGCCTTTGACGTCGATGACCCCGAAACCTGTTCGGCGAAGTCCGGGATCGACCCCAAGAATGCGCATCAGCTTTGCTCCGTTGGTCGTGACATGTTGTGATGTGGTTTAGTGACGGAAATGTCTCATGCCCGTCAGAACCATCGCAATACCGCGTTCGTTGGCGGCAGAGATCACTTCGTCGTCTCGCATACTGCCGCCTGGCTGGATGACGCAACTCGCGCCTGCATCGATAACAACATCAAGCCCGTCACGGAAGGGAAAGAACGCATCCGACGCGACAGCCGACCCCTTGAGGGTCAGGCCAGCGTTTTCAGCTTTGATCGAGGCGATGCGCGCGGAGTCGATACGACTCATTTGTCCGGCGCCTACGCCGAGCGTCATGCTGTCTCCACAAAAGACGATCGCGTTGGATTTAACGTATTTGGCGACCTTCCAGGCGAACATCAGATCGCGCATTTGTTCGGCGGTCGGTTGTTTACGCGTGACAACACGCATATCTTCTGCCTTGACGGTCTCGAAGTCGGGGGTTTGTACAAGCCAGCCACCACCGACGCGTTTGACATCGATATCGTTCTGGCCGTCGCCCATGGGGACTTCCAGGACACGAACATTCTTTTTGCTTGCGAGAAGGGCGAGCGCGTCTTGATCATAGGCAGGCGCCAGAAGAACCTCGACAAACTGACCACTGACAGCCTGGGCAGTCGCGAGATCGACCTTGCGGTTAAAGGCGATAATGCCACCGAAAGCCGAGGTTGGATCTGTCTTGAAGGCCTTGAGATACGCCTCGAGCGGACCCTCGGCAGTTGCGACACCGCATGGATTGGCGTGTTTGACGATCACGCATGCGGGTGCCTCAAAGCTGCGTACGCTGTCCCAGGCCGCATCGGAGTCGGCGATATTGTTGTAGGAAAGCTCTTTGCCTTGAAGTTGCACAAAGTTCGAAAGTAGTCCGGCCGGGCAATAGGGATCCACGTAAAACGCCGAACGTTGTTGCGAGTTTTCACCATAACGCAGGACCTGTTTTTGATACACCTGCAAAGTCAGGATATTGGGCCATGTATTGCGGGCTGGCGCCGTCTCTTGGGCAGGTTCGGCGACGTTCAGGCTGCTGAGATAGTTGGCAATCGCACCGTCATAGGCGGAGGTATGTGCATAAACTTTGGTGGCGAGCTGCAGACGCAAGCCGTATGACGTGCCGCCCGTCTGATCCATTTCAGCCAGGACTGCCGCATAGTCGGCTGGATCGATCACGACCGTGACACCGCCGGCTTCGGTTCCATGGTTTTTGGCAGCAGCGCGCAGCATGGCGGGGCCGCCGATATCGATGTTCTCGACCGCATCCTCGAATGAACAATCCAGGTTGGCCACAGCTTGACGAAAGGGGTAGAGGTTGACGACCAGTAAGTCGATGCGGTCGATGCCGTGCTGTTCGATTGTTTTCAGGTGCTCGGCGCTGTCGCGTCGTGCGAGCAAACCGCCATGAATTTTTGGATGCAAGGTTTTCACTCGACCATCCAGGATCTCGGGCGATCCGGTGTGCTGCGCCACTTCAGTGACGTCGAGTCCCGACTCGGCTAAAAGTTTGGCGGTCCCGCCCGTGGAAAGCAGGCGCACGCCGCGCGCGGCGAGCGCTTTGGCGAAATCGACGATGCCGGTTTTATCGGAAACGGAAAGCAGAGCGGTTTGAATATTCATTGCTGAGTTAGTCTTGAGGGATAAGTTTATGGAAAATGAGTTTTTTACGTAGCGTATTGCGCGTCATGCCAAGCATTTGTGCGGCTTTTGACTGATTCTGGTTCGCCCGTTCCATCGCGACCTCCAGGATGGGGCGTTCGACGCAGCGAATGACCATCTCGTACATATCGCTCGGATCTGTGTCGCCGAGGTCGCTGAAATACTGCTCCAGGCTCAGGCGGACAGATTCTTCGAGAATATTGTTTTTTTTCATGGATTGACAGGTATAAGGCACTCAGGCTGCCTGAAGGTGGCCTGCGCGAAGAATCTGATTGTCGCAGGTTGCTGCCGGGATGTCTGGCGAAATATGGTGTTGATGCGTAAACCATTGATCCACAGCATCAAATTGGGCGCGAGTGGACTCGATTGTGTTGATAAAGTCCGAGAATTCTTTGCCGCCGGGCAAGCTGCTGACATACCAACCAATGTGTTTGCGTGCGGTGCGTACACCCGGGAGCTCGCCATAAAACTGGTAATGATCCGCCAAATGGGCCAGTAATAAATCACGCATTTCGAGCCAGGTTGGGGGAGGTAGGTATTCTCCGGTTTTCAGGAAATGATCGATTTCGCGAAAGATCCAGGGCCGACCTTGCGCTGCCCGGCCGATCATGACGGCATCGGCTCCCGTGTAGGCAAGTACATCGCGAGCTTTGGCAGGACTGTCGATGTCGCCATTGGCAACAACGGGTATGGACAGATTGGCTTTTACTTCACGGATGGTGTCGTATTCGGCTTCGCCCAGATACAGGTCTGCGCGTGTGCGGCCGTGCAGGGTGAGCGCCGCGATACCGGATTCCTGCGCGAGTCTGGCAATACGCAGCGCATTACGGTGTTCCCTGTCCCAGCCGGTACGGGTTTTCAGAGTCACTGGGACACCGTGAGGTAGACACGCTTCGACGACCGCGGACAGGATGCGTGCGACCAGATCCTCGTGGCGCAGCAGCGCTGAGCCAGAAGCGACATTGCAGACTTTTTTAACCGGGCAGCCCATATTGATGTCGATCACGCGCGCGCCTTTGCCGATATTAAAAACAGCGGCCTGCGCCATCATCTCGGGGTCTGCGCCCGCGATCTGAACGGCCACGGGATCGATTTCGCCATCGTGATTCAAACGGCGCGAGGATTTAACCGTTTTCCAAAGCTGAGGGTTGCTGGCCGCCATTTCCGATACGGCATAACCGGCGCCGAGCTTTTTGCAAAGCTGGCGAAACGGGCGATCCGTCACCCCAGCCATTGGGGCGACAAAGACATTGTTCGGAAGAGACCAGGCGCCAATTTTCATGGCGAAATTGTAATCGTTCGCCGCAAGCTTACGCGTTTAGCGTCTTAATCCTTGCATCAGGTGGCGTGCGAGGGGGGCGCGCGCCAACGGAATAGCGTCCATGCCTAAAAGCGCCAACCCTGCGAGATGCTCGACAGGCGCCATTCCGGACGTGAACGTACGGGCCATGCTGTCAGTCAGCATGGCGGTCAGCTGGCGATCCGCCTGGCGGCTGTTTTGGAAGGCATTCAAGGCGGGTCTGACATCATGTTGAGGTTGCGCGATCCAGTCCCGAAGAGCAATCGCGAGTGCTGCGGTATCTCTGAATCCCAGATTCAGACCTTGACCCGCGACGGGATGCAGTGTTTGAGCGGCGTTGCCAATCGCGACACAGCGACCCTCTACCGTGCTGCCGCGCACATTCAAACGCAGCGGGATGGGCGTAGGCGTGCCGTCGATCGTGAACTTGCCTAAACGCGTTCCAAACATGTCCGTCAGAGCCGCTGAAAAATCCTGAGGCGACATTGCACAGAGTGCACGTGCCCGTTCGGGGGCGCAGCACCACACAATCGATTGGGCATCGGTGGCATGCGGGTGCGGCAGCACAGCTAAAGGGCCTTCCCGGGTAAAACGCTCAAAGGCCCAGCCTCTGCGTGGCAAACTGACTCGGGCTCGTGTGAGCAGAGCCATCTGTGGGTATTCCCGTTGAACGGGTGAATTTGGATGACCATCCGCCTGGACAGCGAGCGCAGTGCGAATGAGTCGCCCGTCTTGAACAATGCTGACGCCATGGTCGTCTTGTAGGCTGACCTGGGCCGAACGTCCCGAAAGAATCTCGATGCCCGAAAGCTCAACAGCCTGCATCAGGCTTTGGTAGAGGCTGGGATAGTGTACGACGGAGCCCAGTTGCGGGACGTTAAAGTCTCGGTGCTGGATGATGGTTCGACCTAAGCGACCTTTTTGCGAAACATGAATGGTCTGGATCGGCGCAGTGTGTGCGGGCCATGCCATCAGTGATTCGAGCAGCACCCGACTCCCGTGATTGAGAGCCAAGACTCTGGGATCCTTTTCGGGGGCATAGCCATACTGGGAAGCCGTGCCGGATTGAAGCAGTACGATCCGTTCAGGGTGCGCGGTATAGCGCGCCAATAGCAAAGCGAGTACGCAGCCTGTTGGCCCGCCCCCAATAATGGCAACATCGAAATCTGTTCGAGACATAGGGGTATTTTAGCGCTGGGGCGAATCGGCCCGGAGGATGACCCTGAATCGGGTATGCTCGAAATATTTGATCGATCACGCGCCATGACAACAACACACGCTGCCCCTAAATTTCGCCACAAAGTCACAGTCGGATTGCTTGCCGCCTTGCTTGGTGTCGTGGGCGCGCAATGGTGGTATCTCAAAAGACCTTACGCTTGGCTCGTCACCACTTACAGTGTCGTGCTCATGGTGCTAAGCGCTTTTGCCGAGGTGTGGTGGGAAAATCCCGCATTTTTTCTTCTGTTCATCCCGATACTCAATGGTTTTATCGAAGCGATTGTCTGGTGTTTGATGAGTGACGCCAAGTTCGATGCGCGTTTCAATCCCGGACTCACGCGCGAGCATCCCAGCGGCTGGGGTGCCATTTTGGTGGCTTCATTTACCTTGTTGATCGGCACCGTCGCATTTATGTTCGGGATCGCGATGATTGTGATTTACATCTGGTCGGCACTGGGATGGCTCGAAGGGTTGAACTTGCAAGGCTGATTTTTAAGCCACAACTTCATGGTTTCATCAGCATTTCTATCTCGGCGATTTCGACAGGCACCCCGCGCGTGATGAGTTCACAACCTTGGGGAGTGATGACAGCGTCATCCTCGATACGGATGCCAATATTCCAAAAAGCCTCTGGCACATCATCCGCCGGGCGAACATACAATCCGGGCTCAATAGTGAGCACCATATTGGGCTCAAGCATCCGCCACGGTTTTTCTTGAGCCCCCAGAGGTGGTGTGCGATAGGTGCCGACATCATGCACATCCATGCCCAGCCAATGTCCGGTGCGGTGCATGTAAAAACGACTATATGCGCTCGCGTCCAGCGCTTGCTCAAGCGTGCCCTTCAGTAAACCCTCATCCAGCAGACCTTGCGTCAACACGCGCACTGCGGCTTCATGTCCCGCGTTCCAGTGGTGTTGCGGGGACGTGTGGGCAATGGCCTGTCGCTGAGCCTCGAGGACAATTTCGTAGAGCGCGCGCTGTTCCCCGTTGAAGCGCCCGTTGACTGGAAAGGTGCGTGTGATGTCAGACGCATAGCCTTCCAGTTCGCAACCCGCATCAATTAAAACCAGTTCGCCTTCTTGCATGATGCTGTCGCCGGCGGGATGATGCAAGACACAGGCGTTTGCTCCGGCCGCAACAATGCTGTCATATGCGACGCCATGTGCTCCTTTTTTGCGAAACATGTAGAGAAGCTCCGCCTCGAGTTCGTACTCTCGCATCCCCGGGCGGGTCGCTTGCATCGCGCGTACATGCGCCTGCGCAGAAATGTTGGCAGCCTCGCGCATCATCGCGATTTCTGTCGCATCTTTGATCAGTCGCATTTCAGACAGAGGCTCGCACAGATCCAGCCACTGTGTTGGCGTGGCCCGCGCGCCGCGCGCTTTGCGTTGAGCTGCAGCCACCCAGTCATGCACTTTTTGGATCAGTTGTTGATTTGAAAAATTGGAAAGAGGCGTCAGGAGTTTTTGATGCCCGATCAAGAGTTCAGGCATACGCTCGTTCAGTTCTGCGACGTCAAAGGCTTGATCGAAACAAAAATGCTCGGCGGCCGCCTGAGGTCCCCAGCGCTTGCCGTTCCAGATTTCATATTCGGGATTTTTTTCTTCGCAAAACAGAATGCTTTGACGTGTATCACCCGCGACAAGTATCAGCCAGGCCTCGCTTTCTTTGAAACCCGTAAGATAAAAAAAGTCACTGTCATGCCTGAAGGTGTAATAGTTGTCCCGATTGCGATTGCGCGGGATAGCCGTAGGTAGAATCGCAATCCCGATATCCTGGTCGCTCATCCAGTCCAAGAGCCGATCTCGACGTGACTTGAAGCATTGAGGCGTTTGAACAGGGGTTTGCATGGTTTGGCAGCGTTTAAAAGTCAATTGAATGTCAGGACAGGCAAGGGGAATCTGATTCGCACTATCCTCAACATACTACAATTCAAAAGTGGTTTTGTTCGGAAAAGCGTATTCACTAAAAGGCTGTATCGATGGATTGGCTCGGTTGGTTTAAGCCTTGGGAATTTTCTCCAGTGCTCGTGGCGTGTTTTATCGTCAGCGCCTGGTTATTCGTGCGCGGTCAGCGTGTGCACGCCGTTTCTCGCACCCGTCAGACGTTTTTCTGGCTCGGCTGGGTGATGTTGTATCTGTCCATGCATACCTTGCTGGACTACTACGCTGAACGGATGTTTTTTATTCACCGTGTGCAACATCTTGTGTTGCATCACCTGGGACCTCTGGTGATCATGGCCGCTTATCCCGGCTCTGTCATGCGGGCGGGGTTACCTCTTTCCTGGCGTGTACGCCTGCATCGTTTCAATCAGACCACGGCGGGTCGTGCGCTGATCTCTGTATTCACCAACCCGATTATCGTGCCGACCTTGTTTGTGTTTCTGGTCGTGATCTGGCTGGTGCCCTCTGTCCAGTTTTATTCGATGCTCGACTGGCGTCTTTACAGACTGATGAATTGGTCGGTCGTGATCACAGGCTTCATGTATTGGAATCTGATTCTTGATCGTCGCCCCAACCCACCTGCGGCGATGACACCCGGCGGGCGCGTCATTTCACCCATCCTGACGATGGCGCCACAGATGGTGGCAGGGGCCATTATTGCGTTCACTGAACGTGATCTCTATCCGCTTTTTGATTTGTGCGGTCGCGCCATCGCCATGAGCCCCCAGACTGATCAGATGATTGGCGGTTTGACGATGTGGATTCCCGCCGCGATGACAGAAGTGATTGGCTTGCTTGTCGCGTTACGGACGCTGATGCGGCTTTCAGCAAAAGGACGCTGGGGCTCACCCAAGCCCCGCGTGCTCAAGCCTGGGCGAACCGCTCAAGGAATCAAGCCGTGATATTTGCGGCCGAGCGCAACGGTTGCCTTGAACATGCCTTCCTTATTGCCGCAGTCATAGCGGATGCCCTCGTAACGGTGGGCAAACACCGACTGCTCTTTCAATAACGATGCAATTCCGTCTGTCAGCTGGATTTCTCCTCCAGCACCCGCCTGCGTCTGACGCAAATGCGCGAAAATTCTCGCATCCAGTACATAGCGACCCACCACCGCAAGGGTAGAGGGCGCAACATCGGGTTTAGGCTTTTCGACGATATGGCGCACGCGCTCGGTGAGCGCGGAGACTGGATCGGTTGCGACAATGCCGTATTTGTCTGTGTCATTCAGAGGCACTTCTTGCACACCCAACACACTGCCTTGGTGGGTGAGCGCAGCATCGATCAACTGTCCGATGACGGGGCGGTCCGCGTCGAGCAGGTCGTCGGCCAACAACACCGCAAAAGGCTCGTCGCCCACAATCGGCGCAGCAGTCAATACAGCATGACCTAAACCGAGGGGGGCGGATTGTCGGATGTAAATACAGCTGACATTTGAGGGCAGCACTTCCTGAACAATTGCCAGCAATTCCTTTTTTCCTTTGCGGGCCAGCTCGGCCTCCATTTCAGGCGCGCTGTCAAAATGATCCTCGATCGCACGCTTGTGCCGTCCCGTGACAAAAATCAGGTCAGTAATGCCCGCGGCGATGGCTTCTTCGACCGCGTACTGGATCAGAGGTTTATCCACGACTGGGAGCATTTCTTTAGGCATCGCCTTGGTAGCGGGTAAAAAACGCGTACCAAGACCGGCAACGGGGAATACAGCTTTACGAACGGGGCGCATGAATCATCCTTGAAGCATTCCACGACTGGGGTGGAACCAATCTCAACTGCCGCTATCATAAGCGTATGGCCAGACAATATCCAAAATTGACCTCGACTCCTCGGCTGGGACACCGGATGAGCGTCCTGCAACGCAGTGTGGTGTGTGCCCTATCACTAAGCATTGCTTGCTCACCACTTTCGGCTCAGCCCTCCGCGGCCCCTTCCATGGGCTCCTCCTCTTCCGCTGAATTATCCCCTGCGCTTGAGAGAAAGCTGGGCGAAGCCATCATGGTTCAGGGTCGACGTGATCCCGAATACATTGGTGATCCGGATATGAGCCAGTATCTGGAGAATATGGGTCGAAAACTGGGTGCATTTGCACCCGGTGGTGCGCCTCAGATCGAGGTATTTGGCGTGCGCAATCCTGAAATCAACGCCTTTGCCATGCCGGGTGGTTTTATCGGTGTCAACACAGGTTTGATTGTTGGGTCGCATTCCGAGTCCGAGGTGGCAGGTGTCGTGGCCCACGAAATCGCGCACGTGACACAGCGACATATCGCCCGGGGACTGACGCAACAGCGCCAGAGCGGGCACATCGCTTTAGCTTCGATTGCTGCAGCGTTGTTGGCTGCTTTGATACCAGGTTCCGGTCAGGCTGCAATGGGGATTGCGGTGTTTGGACAAGCGGCCGCCATTGATCGTCAGTTGGGTTTCTCCCGCGAGGCGGAGCAGGAAGCCGACCGCAATGGAATTGAAATGTTACGCAAGGCCGGCTACGACCCGAACGGTATGGCCATCATGTTTGGCAGACTCGCCAAAGCGTCGAGTCTCAATGAAGGGCGGGGCGGGGGCGCCTACGCATCGACGCACCCGCTGAGTCTTCAACGAATGAGCGATATGCAAAACCGGATTCGTCAGTATGGCGTGGCGGGAGCGCAGAATGAGGACGAATACTGGTTTATCCGTGCGAAATCGCGTGTCCTGCAGGCCCTGGATCCACGCGCGCTGCGCCAAGCGCACGAACAGTTGGAAGACGAGGCGCGGGCGCCGACGCAACGCGAGGGCCCGCCACCGTCAGTTGCACGCCGCGCTGCAGCTTGGTATGGGGTGTCCCTTGCCGCGCTCGCGCGCCAGGATCCTGCAGCCGCCTCCAAGGCACTCGATCAGGCACAGGGGCTGATGGGCAATTCACCCTACATTGAATTACAGCGCGTGGACATTGAGCTGGCTCGTCGTCAGGTGGCGAGCGCGCTGGGACTGGCGCAAGCCGCGCACAAACGCTGGCCACAAAGACGTTCTTTTGTGTTGAAAATCGCGCAGAGTCAGCAAATGTTGGGGAGGGATGCTGAAGCCGTGACGTTTCTGAAGGCGCAACTCAAGCGCTGGCCCACCCAGGAGCCCGAACTGTATAAGATGCTGGCGATCAGTCAGGATCGCTTGGGGGATCGCGTCGATTCCCGTCAAACGATGGCAACCTATTATGAGAAGTTAGGCGCTTTGCCTTCGGCGTTTACACAACTGCAACAGGCCAGAACAATTTCTACGGATTTTTACGTGCAGTCCCAGATTGATGTCAGGATGCGGGAACTCTCCAGCCGAATTGCGGAGGATCGCAAATTGCTCGAGCGCTTTAGGTCCTGAGTGTTTCCGTTTTTTGCGATTCGCTAAAAAACCGGGCTAGACGCTTTGGCAGCCATGTGAGATTGCCTGGCCACATGCCCGTGACAAAACCGACATGGCCACCCTGAGCAGGCTGATGAAAAACAACGCTTGGACTTCCATACTCCGGTCCAGGCAAGACTTGCTCCGGTAAAAACGGGTCATTGCGGGCATTCAAAACAAGCGTCGGGATTTGAATCTTTTTGAGCCAGGGCTTGCTTGAGGACTGATACCAATAGTCCGCGGCATCCTTGAATCCATGCATCGGCGCCGTGTACGCATTGTCAAAGTCCCTCAAATCGCGGGCCTGATTGATGCGCATGACATCGATCACACCGGGAAATCTGCGAGATTTTTCAAGCACTTTGGGTTTGAGCGTGCGCAAAAAGTGCCGTGAATATATTTCACGATTAAAGAGATTGTCAGAGAGATGGTTACCAGCTGCCACCAGATCAATTGGAGCGGATACTGCGGCGGCGGCATGAAGCCAGTGATATTGGTCAGGTGCTTCGCCCAGCCTTTTCAGCAAGGCGTTCCCCCCCAGGGAGACACCGACCGCGCACCACTGCGCGAGGGGTGCGCGTTGGCGAACGGTTTCCAGGATAAAGGTGATTTCTTCTGAGTCACCGGAGTGATAGGCTCGTGCCAAACGGTTAGGAAATCCCGAACAGCCTCTGAAATGCGCAACGGCGACAAGCCATCCCAGAGAAAGAAAATACTGGGTAATGGATTGCGCATAGCGGCTTTGACTACTGCCCTCGAGGCCATGAAACAAAATCAGTGCGGGCTGTTGCGTATCCGAATTGAGGAGTGCCTGGTCTGCGGGCGTCATCCAGCGCACGGCAGCCGTATGCGCCAGCGTTGGATCTTGATTGCGACGAGAGCGTAACTGCAAAGCCGGAGCATTCCAGTCTAGGTCAATGAAGTCGCCATCGGGCGTATCGACACGCTCGCGAATAAATCTGATGCGATTGACAGGGGCTGCGAGCGCACCAAACAGTGTTTGTGTTTGCCGTTCAGGCAACCAGGCGGGTACGGGGCAGGCGGCAAGGTCGAGCTTGGCTACGGTCACGGCAGGCTGAGGTTTAGTGTAGAAGCCCCGGGCTGTCTTGCAATTCAAATGCGTCTACCTGAGCTGGAGCAGCTGAAGCGTGATGCATCACAAGACGCCAGCCCGTTGGACCTTTGTGGTAGATGTTCGTGGCATAGCAGTGGGCGACTTCTGTGCTTTCCGTGCCATGAACAGTGATTTGTTCAACCAGAGAATGGACGGCCCCCATCATGCTGTGCAGCACGGTTGGAGAGGAGGGGCGGATAGCCAAGCCACCATTGGCCAGAATTTCTTGCCAGGATTCTTTGACGGCATGTAAACCTACGACGCGAAGGCCGCCCGGGTGCACGCACACGATTTCCTCGTCGTCGGCCCATACCTGCATCAGACGCGTCAAGTCCGCACGTTCGAGTGCGTCATAAAAAGCGAGCTCTGCTTCTTCGGCGGTGGCAAAAATATTGGGCACAGGATGTCTTTTTAAAGCTTTTAATGGCCGTGGACCACGGTCCCTTCGGCAAGTTTGTACTCCGTACTGCAATAAGGGCATTTGACCGACCCCGTATCGACCACGTCAAGAAACACACGTGGGTGCATGCTCCAGAGAGGTGCCTTGTCTCCGGGACAGTGAAGCGGTAAATCTTCGGCGGTGACGATCACCGGGTCTTGAGTTTTGCCAGCGTTGGATGCTTGTGTCATCAGTCTTCTCGAAACTCGAATTTGATCTTTCCATTGTACCAATGCGCGAGGTCTACAATAGTGAAAATTTCATGAAGTTCTACTGACCATTCGCATCACTTTTTCCGACAGTCATTACTTTGTCTTCCTCCTCTGCTTCTCCCCCCATTCCCCCCACGTTGAGCGCGCAGCGTAAAGCCGCAATGCGCGAAGGTCTCAAGGCCGTCAGTCCGGGCTTGATCGCACTTGGGATCTGGGGAGTCGTCACGGGCGTGGCGATGGTTAAAGCCGGTCTGACAGAGTTCCAGGCGATTGTGATGTCACTGCTTGTTTACGCAGGCTCAGCCCAGCTCACCGCGCTGCCTCTCATGGCCGCGGGCGCACCCATCTGGCTGATTTTCGCGGCGGGCATCATCGTGAACCTGCGATTTCTTATTTTCGGCGCAGCCCTGCATCCTTTTTTTCGCGACCTCTCTTGGCGCAAGCGCTTGTTTTTGGGGTACTTGAGCGTCGATGTCTCTTTTATCGTGTTCATGTCACGTTTCGCGGACGCTCCTAAAAAAGGGACGTTCGAGCAGCATTGGTTTTTTATTGGCACGATCCTGCCCGCCTGGATTGTCTGGCAGGCCGCCTCAATGGTCGGTATTGCGCTTGGCGCGATCGTACCGGTTTCCTGGTCATTGGAGTTCGGGGCGGTGCTGGCGCTGATGGCGATGATGTTGCCTCACATCACATCCTGGCCTGTTTTTGTTTCGGTGCTGGCCTCGGGTCTGACAGCCTGGCTGACACAGTTGTGGCCGCTCAGGCTGGGCTTGCTTGCCGCCGTGATAGTTGGAATTGCAGCAGGGATGTGGACTGAGCGCCGCCTCAAGGTCAAGGATAAAAGCTAATGGACAATACCGAATACCTCTATACCGCAATTATTTTGCTGGCGATTTGCACGGCGATATGCCGGGCAGGGTATTTTGTGTTTGGGCATCACATCACGTTGCCCGAGGGTTTACGCAGCGCGTTGCGGTACGCCCCACTTGCGGCGCTCACGGGAATCGTGATTCCAGAGTTGCTTCCCTGGCATCCAGTAGAAGGACCACAAGTCGATTTGCGTTTGCTTGCCGCCGCGATTGCCACCGGGGTCTTTTTGTGGACGCGCAATGGTTTTTTGCTCATCGTCTCCGGAATGGCGGCTTTGTGGATCTCCCGCTGGGTTTTTGGGCTTTAACCCGATTGAGCACCGAAAGATCCTCTCATTTCGTTCGAAAATGCCTGAAGGATGCCGGGCTGCGTTACACTGGTGGGTGATTTCTTTAAATAATTCAATGACTTCAAACACTCAAACTACAATTCAACCCCAGTTGGAACAGACCGCTGCGGTACCCGCAGACGATGTCTCTCCAGCGGTCATTCCTAGCTTCGCCGAGATCGGACTTCATCCGTCTATTTTGCAAGCAGTAGCCGATACGGGCTACACCATTCCGACACCGATTCAGGCCCAGGCCTTGCCTAGTGTGATGGCAGGTAACGACGTCATGGGTGCGGCTCAGACAGGAACAGGTAAGACCGCGGCATTCACGTTGCCAATTTTGCATCGCCTGATGCCAATGGCCAATTCCAGTGCTTCGCCCGCCCGCCATCCTGTACGCGCCTTGATTTTGACGCCTACCCGTGAGCTCGCCGACCAGGTGTACGAAAGTGTCAAGCGCTACGGATTGAAAACGCCTTTGCGATCAACGGTGGTATTTGGCGGCGTCGATATCGGTCCTCAAAAAGAAGCGCTGCGAAACGGCTGTGAGGTGTTGATCGCGACGCCGGGTCGTTTGCTCGACCACGTCGAGCAACGCACAGTGAATTTGAGTCAAGTCGGTATTTTGGTCCTCGACGAAGCAGATCGCATGCTCGACATGGGCTTCTTACCCGATCTCGATCGCATCATGCGCATGTTGCCTGCGCAACGTCAGACTTTGCTTTTCTCTGCCACATTCAGCAACGAGATTCGCAAACTCGGTCGCACCTATTTGAAAAATCCGGTCGAAATAGAAGTGGCCAAGCGCAACGCGACGGCTGATACGGTGACCCAGATCGCCTACGCGATGTCTGGCGAAGCTAAACGCGCGGCGGTTGTGCATCTGGTCAAGTCGCGCGGCCTCAAGCAAGTGATTGTTTTTTCAAACACCAAAATCGGTACCAGCCGTTTAGCCCGTCAGCTTGAGCTTGACGGCGTGCGAGCTGAATCGATACACGGTGATAAGTCGCAGGCTGATCGCATGAAAGCGCTCGAGGCCTTTAAAGCTGGTGAACTTGAAGTTCTGGTGGCGACCGACGTGGCTGCCCGCGGTCTCGATGTCGCGGGAGTGCCCTGTGTCATCAATTACGACTTGCCACATAGCGCCGAAGATTATGTCCACCGTATCGGCCGGACGGGTCGCGCGGGTGCGAGCGGCGAGGCGATTTCACTGTTTTCGCCTGCCGAAGAGAAATACCTGATTGATATTGAAAAACTGACCAAGAAGCCAGTGACGCGCGCAGTCTTGCAGGTCCCTGGCGAGTTGTTGGCCCGCGCATCGTCCAGAGATGAGGCGCGCCCCGCGCGTCATGTCCGCAGCCACAGCGAACGCAATAGCAATGAACGTTCCGGTGGTGATCGCGGGTCTGAGCGCAGTGCCCGTCCCAGTCGCTACAGCGCTCCGGCTAAACCCATCGACGAGTTTTTTCTCAAGCCTTATGAGCCTTCCCCCGCTGCAGTGGCTGCAGCGTCCACTTCCGCCTCAACCGAGAAAAAGCCGGCGATTCAAACCAAGCGAACCGTTGGGTTGCTGCTTGGTGGAAAATCTAAAAAGCCTGAATAAGTTTTGGTTGTCTGGTGATGTGATTTGTGATTTGTGAATTCAGGCGTATGCCCTGAGCATGGGGCCCTGAGCGAGGCGCCCTCAGCGGGGCGCACCTTTCAACAGCGCATACAAGTCGTCAGGCAATTCCGTACGCTGAGCCTTTCCAGGAGCTTGCATGGCAGCGATCAAGCGGTCAAGGTGCTCGATGTGCGGCAAAATCGTCCCCATGAAGCGTACGTCTCTGTCCTGAATAATGGCGATCGTAGGGAAGTTTTCAACATCCTCATCGCCTAACAACTCCGGGTGATCCTCAATGTCGATCCAGATAAAACAAGTCTCGGGATGTTGCGTGGCAAGTGCTTCAAACTTGGGTTGATACTCTTTGCACGTGTCGCACCACGCCGCGCAAAAACAGAGCACAAGCGTCAGATCTTCGCGTGTCAGGCGTTCAGTCAGGGCTGGGGTATCAGGAAAATAACAAGTCATGTCAGCATGAGACAAAATGTTTGTCTATGATAGCCGGGATTATTCAAATTTCATGTTGACTTGGATCAGATCTTTATTGGATGGGCGCCATGCAAAAGCAGTATTCAGTTTCTCAGACGCACTCGACTGCCGTCACGTCTGTCGGACTTTCTGGCGTCGGTCAGGCCTTCTGGCGGGCACTGGTGTCACAGTTGCACCCGCGGATGCTCTTCGCGTTATTGCTGCCTTTTTTAATCATGCTGGCCGGTGCCATTCTGTTACTTTTATTTGCGCTCAGTCCCCTGACGCAATGGCTCAATCAACAATTGAGCGAATCGGCGACGTTGATCACAGTCAACGAGTGGATGATTTCCAAAGGCTTGTTTTCGCTTGACGGTGTCCAGGCCTGGCTCGTGCCTTTTGCTGTCGCGATCGTCTTGCTCCCTGTTTCGGGTATCTTGGGTTTGACGGTGGCGGCGATTTTTGTGATGCCGATGGTGGTGACGCATGTTTCCAGACAACATTTTCCCGGCCTTGCACTTCAAGGACAAAATGCGCTGGTGGTGAGTGTCTGGAACGCAGTTTGGGTCAGCGTGGTGTTTGTTCTGGGCTGGCTATTGACCCTGCCATTCTGGTTGTTTCCCCCGCTTGGCTTACTCGTGTCATTGCTGTGGTGGACGTTCGCCTTCTCTCGCATCATGCGCATCGATGCGATTGTCGAACACGCAACGACACTGGAGCGAACCTTGCTGATTCAACGTCACAGCACTGGTTTTTGGACGATCGGCATGATTTGCGCTGTTTTGAATTTAGTCCCGCCGGCGTGGATTTTTCTGCCCGTTTTTTCAGGATTGGTATACACGCACTATGGTTTGGAGGCGTTGCAAAAACTGCGTGCCGAAAGAACCCTCGATATTTAGGCTTTTAAACTTTGTTCGGTCTCGATAGCCAGCCTCTTTTGTGCTGAAATGTCGGATTACTTCTCTGTTTTTAATGGAAAACACATGTCGGTTTCTCAAGAAAAAGCCCGTTTTGGATTAATTGTCGTCGGTGATGAAATTTTGTCCGGCCGCCGCCAGGACAAGCATTTTCCCAAGGTTGTGGAGTTACTTGGCGCCCGGGGACTCCAGCTTTCCTGGGTCGAAATCCTGTCAGACGATCGCGCGGCTTTGACCGAGGCGCTGACGCGTAGTTTTGCCGGCAACGATATCGTGTTTTGTTGTGGCGGGATTGGTGCCACGCCAGATGATCACACTCGGCAGGCCGCTGCGGCGGCTCTCGGCCTTCCTTTGGTGCTCCATCCCTTTGCCCAAGAGCAAATCACCTTGATATGTGCGGAAAATGCCGCAAAAGGTCAGGGTACGGCAGATATGACCGCACCCGAAAACGTGCAACGCCTGCAGATGGGATTTTTCCCGCAGGGTTGTGAGGCCGTGGTGAATCCTTTCAATCGCATTCCCGGATTTTTTATTAAAAACCACACGTTCGTGCCTGGTTTTCCCGTGATGGCTTGGCCGATGCTCGAGGCCACTCTCGATACGCGTTATGCGCATTTGCACAACAAAGAAATTCGTACTGAGCACTCCTTTGTCGTCTACAGCATGCCTGAATCCCGGATCACCCCAGCGCTCGAAGCACTCGAGCAGAAGTGGCCCAGCGTGAAAGCCTTTAGTTTGCCCTCGGTTGGAGACGGGGGTGGCGTTCCACATATTGAACTTGGTGTGAAGGGCGAACCTGTTGCAGCTGCCGAGGCGCTTGAGTTTCTGCGGGATGAGGCTTTGAGGCTTGGTGCTCGGTTTGACCCACCGGGTCAGTGATTTTTCACGATATGGGATAAAATAAATTCTGTTGCATTGCAATAGAGGTTTTTTGTTCCATGAGTGCATCTCATTCCGCACGGCCGCAGGCATCTTCAACGAGTCAGTCGCCGTCGCCCTTGGAGCCAAACGCCGGTTTGGGTATGGCGATCCAGGTGCTCGAGCGCGCAACGGCTTTGCTTGACGCTTTGGCTGCACAGCCTGATCCTGTCGCGTTGAAAGATTTATCCAAAGCCACGGGCCTTCATGCCTCGACGGCGCACCGTATTTTGAATGATCTGGTCCTTGGGCGCTATGTCGATCGCGTGGACAGTGGTCTGTATCAGCTCGGGATGCGTCTTCTCGAACTCGGCTCACTCGTCAAAGGTCGCCTCAATGTGCGTGAAGCCGCGCAGGATGCGATGCAAGCGCTCCACGCCTTGACCGGGCAGACAGTTAATTTATCCGTCCAGCAAAGTGACGAAATTGTCTACATCGATCGCGCCTGGAGTGAGCGCTCGGGGATGCAAGTTGTGCGCGCGATTGGTGGCCGGGCACCTCTTCACCTGACCTCGACAGGCAAGCTTTTTCTTTCCGCCGTCGATACGCGCCAAGTCCGGGCCTACGCGGCACGTACGCAACTGGTCGGCAGCACCGTCAACAGTATTACCTCTCTCGAAGCGCTGGAACGCGAGCTGTCCCTGGTGCGTCAACATGGCTATGCCCGCGATAACGAGGAGCTTGAGCTCGGTGTTCGATGTATCGCTGCGGGTATTTATGATGATGCCGGCAAACTTGTGGCGGGTCTTTCCATTTCGGCGCCTTCCGGTCGGCTGGAGGATGCCTGGATTCCCCAGCTAGTGGAGACCGCAGCCAAGATTTCCGAGGCGCTTGGCTATGATGCGGGCCTGGCGACCTGATTTTGTTGCTTTTTTGGTGCGTTGCAACAAAAAAGTGTTGACATAGGGTTTTAGGGGCCTACAATAGAACTTGTGCAGTGCAGCAAATCTAGATGTAGAGATGCCCAACCCATTTCAGGAGAACACCATGTCAGCGATTCCTCAGCAAGTTTTAAATAGCCAGAAAGCAGCAATCGAAGCACTGGTTTCAATCCAGGGCTCAGTCTTCGGCGGCTTTGAAAAGCTGGTCGACTTGAACCTCAAGGCGATCAAAGCCACTCTCGACGAAGTTTCCGAAAAGTCACAACAAGTCGCCGCTGTCAAAGACGCGCAAGAAGCTGTTGCCATGACTTCGAGTCTGGTTCAGCCTAACGCTGAAAAAGCAATGGCTTACAGCAAGCACGTGTATGACATCGTGTCTGCCGTCCAGGCTGATTTAGCCAAGCTCGGCGAAGCTCAGCTTGCTGAAGGTCAAAAGCATATGCAGGACGCGATTGAGCAACTGACTAAAAACGCACCCGCTGGTTCGGAAAGCGCTGTTGCCATGCTCAAAAGTGGTTTGACACAAGCCAATACCGCCTTCGATTCGATGACCAAAGCCGCCAAGCAGGCAGCAGAAGTCGCTGAAAAGAATTTGGCAGCTGCTACGAGCGCAACTTTCAAAGCAGCTGGTGAAGCCGCTGAAGTCGCCAAGTCAGCAGCACGTGGCCGACGCGCTGCCTAAGCCTTCTCGCTCACGCAGTTCAGTTTAAAAAAAAGACCGCCTGGATGGAGAACATCCAGGCGGTTTTTCACATTATTTGCTCGAAATTTGCTCGAAATAGGTGCGAATTTAGGTACGCTGTCGACCAATCGCTTTAGCGCATTCGCCGACTAGGCTCGGGCCGCGATAGATCAAACCGGTATAAAGTTGGACAGCATTGGCACCCGCGGCAATCTTTTCTGCCGCATGCTGCCCTGACATGATCCCGCCGACACCGATAATCGCGAAATCAGGCCCCATTTTTGACCGAAGTCGTCTGATGACTTCGAGCGAGCGAGCATGCAAGGGGGCGCCCGAAAGACCACCCGCTTCTTCGGCGTGTTTTTGACCTGCCACAGCGTCACGCGCCAACGTCGTGTTGGTGGCAATGACTCCATCAATCCCATGCCGCGGTAAGACCTCGGCAATGATGTCTATTTGTTCTTCAGACAAATCCGGTGCGATTTTGACAGCAAGGGGTACGCGTTTTTGATGTTGTTCCGCAAGCGCCAGACGGCGTGTGGCCAACTGCGAGAGTAATTGATCCAGCTCGTGTTCGCCTTGCAGTGCACGCAGGTTTTTGGTGTTAGGCGAGGAAATATTGACTGTGATGTAGTCTGCATGCGGATAAACGCCGGATAAGCCAATCAGATAGTCATCTGCCGCTTGTTCAATCGGTGTATCCGCATTTTTCCCGATGTTCAGACCAATGATTCCACCACGCTTTCGCCAGGTGCTGCGTTGCACATTGGCCAAAAAAGCGTCAAGCCCTTGATTGTTGAAACCTAACCGGTTGATCAGCGCCTCAGATTCAGGCAGGCGGAACATGCGCGGTTTGGGATTGCCGGGCTGAGCACGTGGAGTGACCGTACCGACTTCGATGAAGCCAAAACCGAGGTTGCCCATCGCGTCGATATGCGCGCCATTTTTGTCTAATCCGGCTGCAAGACCCACGGGATTTTGTAATGACAGACCCATGAGCTTTGTGGGCACTAAAACTTGGCTGTGCATCAGGCCGCGGGTCAGAGAACAGTCATACGCGCGCTGAAGAGCGCCGAGGGTCGCTTCATGAGCAGCTTCTGCGTCCATCGCGAATAACGCGTGACGAGCAAGAGGGTAGGCTTGAAAAAGAATGGACATGGGACGGTGGCTACTCGAAAGGTGTCGCGACTGGGGTCGAGGACAAGATTAAAAGTGAAATCAGCAGCATTTTAACGGGCTGCTTGCCATTGCCCGTCAACTCTGTATTCTGCAGGCTTGAAAAGAGCTTTGTAAGCCATTTTTTCGCTTTGTTCGATCCAATAGCCCAGGTACAGCCAAGGCAACTTCAGTTGTCGACATTGATTGATCTGCCACAAGATGCCGTAGGTGCCCAGGCTGCCTCGGGTGTCAGGATCGTAAAAGGTGTAAACGGACGAGAGGCCTTGCTCCAGAACGTCGATGATAGACACCATTTGCAGTTGGCCCTCTTGATCTCGAAACTCGACGAGCCGCGTATTGACCCTGCTGGCTAAGAGAAACTCTCCATACTGCTGGCGGCTGTCTTCGTCCATTCCCCCGTTGGGGTGGCGTCGTGCCTGATAACGCGTGTACAAGTCGTAATGCTCTTCTGACCAGGCGAGTTCAGCCACCAGAGGGCGAAGATTTTGATGACGCTTCAGCGCGCGCAGCTGCGTCCGGGATGGGGCAAATTGCTCCACATTAATTCTGACTGGAACGCAGGCTTTGCAGTCATCGCAATGGGGACGATAGGTAAACAATCCGCTGCGACGAAAGCCTTGGTCGATCAGGTGCGAATAGGTGTCGGAGTGAATCAAGTTGCCAGGGGCTGCGACTTGAGAGCGCGCCAGTCTGCCCGGCAGGTAGCTGCAAGGGTAGGGTGCCGTGGCGTAAAACTGCAGCGTGGCGAAAGGGAGTTCCTTGATTTGGCTCATAGATGCCACCCGGTTTTAAAACAAAATATATTTGTCCGAGAATATTACAGATCCGGGCGAAGTAGGGGAGAGCCCACAGGACTGACTCCAAAAACTTTACAGTGGTCAGGGATGTCAAACAGGTAATGGGTGCAACCCACCTTCCTGATCGAGCAGTCCAGGTTGCCATGACACATCAGGCTCTTGGACACGTGCCTCGACATGCTGGAGAAACTCCGAACGCGGAACGGTCCGAGCCCCTAGCGAGGCGAGATGATTCGTTTGCATTTGACAGTCAATCCACTCTACGCCACGACGTTTTAAAAAAGCCACCAGATGAACAAACGCAATCTTGGAGGCATCGTTGGCACGGCTGAACATGGATTCACCAAAAAACATCCTGCCCAGGTTCACACCGTAGAGTCCACCTGCCAACTTTCCATTGATCCAGGTTTCTATACTGTGGGCTTGCCCCAATAAATGCCATGTCTCGTAAGCGAGTTGCATTTCCTCTGTGATCCAGGTGCCAGGCTGACCATTGATCGCGGATCTGGCACAAGAGCGAATCACAGATCCAAAAGCCGTATCAACGGTCACTGCCAGCGAAAAATCTCCGGATGCCTGAGCGCGGGATATTTGACGCAAACGTTTTCCGAGTGAGTGTGAAACATGAAGTTCGTCACACTTCAACACCATCCTGGGGTCGGGTGACCACCACAAAGGAGGTTCGTCTTGAGAAAACCAGGGGAAAATTCCCCGGGAGTAGGCGGCACGTAAGCGCTCGACAGAGAGATCGGCGCCAGCCGCGAGTAAACCAGGAGGATCCGTCAGGGCCTGCGAGACCGGTGGAAAAGGGGTATCAGTGTCGAGCCAGGTTAGCTTCACGAGGATGCCCGCGTCACGCGCCGCTTGTCACGTCTAGCGATTAAACGCAAGAGAGTAATGGTGCATGTCGAAATGCCCATGGGAGCGGTCGCGAATGTAGTGCTTCAGCGTGGTGGACACTGAGCGAAAGGCAAGGTTATCCCAGGGAATATCGTCCAGACCATACCAACGGGCCTCAAGTGTCTCTGGACCAGGATCAAGTTCGGGTCCTAAGGCCTCGGCCAAAAAGTACACATGCACCTGATCGATTTGAGGAATGTCGATCGCTGTGTAGAGTTTACCGAGCGCAATTTTGACGCCCGCTTCTTCTTGTGTTTCGCGTTCGGCACCTTGTGCCATGCTTTCGCTGAGCTCCATAAAACCAGCCGGCAGTGTCCAAGTATTGGCGCGCGGCTCGATCGCTCGCAGACAAAGGAGTATTTTGTCGCCCCATACAGGAAGTGTCCCAACCACAATTCTGGGATTTTGATAATGAACAGCGCCGCAGTTTTCGCAAACATCGCGCTTGCGGTTGTCACCCTCGAGTAAACGATTGGTGTTGAGGGTCCCGCATTGACTGCAGAACTTTTGTTCGCGGGGCGCTGGAAAATAAAAACTTGGATCGTGGCTCATGGCTCTATTTTACGGCCAAGCGAGGAGGGATCGACAGAAGGGGGCCCAGGGTTGGGGATAAAGTGCATCGCTTGGGCAATTGTCGTTGAGCGCCTAAAACTCAGCGGTGCGGGCTGAGTCAGAGCGGGATAGCACTCATGGGGGTCGGAGAGCGCGATGCCCGTCTCGAGATGGTTTGCGTTTTCAACAATGCTTGAGCCAAACTGATCAAACAAGTCAAGCAAGGATGAGCCCTCGGGGCTCAGGAGCGCCTCGCCCAGTGTGTGAAGATCACGGTCATCGATGCGAGCAGGACCACAGTCCGTATTGGCATACAGTTGCCCGGTCTCGTCGCATAGCCACTCCAGGACGCGATGAACAGTCTTTTGATGGTGAGTGGCGAGCGTGTGCGAGGTCGGGTCAACATGCACAATCAAGGGCGCCGCATCCAAACGGACATAGACACGCTGCGGCCCGTTTTGAAAAAACCATGCGCCGTCGGGCTGATCCGCATAATTGCGATTGATGAATCCCAGAATCTGGATGTTGCTGATGCCTTCACCCGGACCGCCAAGCTGAGCATCGCCCAGGGGATGGAGTTTCCATTCACCTCGAGCACTGAGCGAGAGCCAGCCGTAAACTGCCGGCACATTTGGCCAGCGCTTGACTGCGTCAAGTACGGATTGATCCATCAGGTTTTCTCGCTATAAACCACAAAACGCTTATAAATTGCAGAATGACCAGGCAACTCATCGCGCCGGTCAGTGCCTGGGACTGTTCATAGCCAAAGGCGACAAACATATCGGTGACTAAACCAAACCCCCATTGCACCGCAAACGCTCCCACAAAAACCATCAGGTTATAGGTTGTCAGGATGCGGCCGGAAATGTGTTTGGGAAAAGCAAGCGCGATTTGGGTCTGTAGCAAAAACATCGCAGGTACCATCAGCGAAAGAATCAGCCAGACGATCCACGATAGCGAACCCTGCCAGAATACGATGATGGCAAAGCAAATCGGAATCCAGATCAGCGCGCAAAGTGATTGCGTGAGAAGAGCCACCCCTCTTTTGATCAGCCAGGGGCTAATGGTGCCCATCAAAATGTAGGCAACGAGGATGGTGGCATTCAGGTAAAGCAAAGTTTGACCTGCCTGGTCGGGCGTCATACCGAGTACACCTGTAAACCAAGGTCCTGCCCAAAGTGTTTGCAGGGCGCCAAAACCGCCAACAATGAAAATCGTCGGTGGGATTGCTTGCACCATGAGAGGATCTTTACAAAGGGTTAAAAATCCCCCCTCTCGTTGATTGGCGTTCGCAGGTGTGGACTGCGCTCGGTCAAGATCGCCAGCAAACAGAAAAATCGCCAAGGCGCTCAACACGAGCAAAAGCGCGATCAATCCGAAGGAATGACGCCAGCCGATCCACTCGGCCAGTGCCAGAGCTGGCTGACTCGCCACAAGCGCACCCGAAGTGCCCGCGACCAACATATACATCACCAGCCGTGGCTGTTGATGCGCAGGGAAGCAGCGTCTGAAATAGGAGTAAGCAGCCATCAGACAGGCCGACACACCAACACCGATCAGCATGCGACCCACGGACAGTAACCAAAGCGCTTCGCTGGTGGCCATTAATAACGCCCCTAGGGCGGCGACCAATAGTAAGGAGGACTCCGTTCTTCTTGCACCGTGGCGGTCAAGCCAGATGCCGACAGGAATTTGAACCGCGCTAAAAGCCAGAAAATATGCCGAAGTCAGCCAGCCGAGCTCACCTGCCGATAGTTTCAGATCATCCGCAAGCAGGGGTGCGATTGCGGCATTGACGGAGCGCAAGACATAGGAAAGAAAGTATCCACAGGCGAATACTAGGATGATCCTGAAGGCGGCAAAGCCTTTGGGAGTTTGATGAGGATCAGTGGGGGGGAGGGTCATTTTTATGTGTGTTGGAGGCGCAACCCGGAATCGAACCGAGCTACACGGATTTGCAATCCGCTGCATAACCACTCTGCCATTGCGCCAACACGAAGCTTACGCAGGCGCAGATCATACTACAAAAGCGCTTTTTATTAGCCGCCACTACAAACTATACTCGCACCCACGCCTGTCGCTTTGTGTCTGTGTCGAGCAGACCCGTGGCAACGGTTCAATTGATCATTCAATTTGGAGACATCCATGAAAACAATCATTAAGCGTCGGATACTGATGCAAGTTGGTGCGTGTGCGCTGGCATTGTGCGCAACGGTCACGCATGCTCAGACCGATTGGCCGACCAAGCCGGTGACGTTAATCGTGCCCTTTCCGGCTGGCGGCGGTACAGATGCCTTCGCTCGACCATTGGCGGCCGTACTGAGTAAATCCATCGGCAAGCAAATCGTGATCGATAACCGGGGTGGCGCGGGCGGCAATCTTGGCGCGGGCATCGCAGCCAAGGCGGCTCCGGACGGATACACCTTATTCATGGGCGCAGTTCATCATTCGATCGCGCCTTCGATGTACCCCAAGCTCGACTACGATCTCCAAAAAGATTTTGTGCCGATCGCATTGGTCGCGCGCGTCCCGCAAGTGCTGGTGGTCAATCCTCAAAAGGTTCCAGGCGACTTTAAAGCCTTCATGAATCAGGTCAACACAAATCCAGGCAAGCTGAATTACGGTTCGGCTGGCAGTGGTACCTCCCATCATCTCGCGGGCGAGCTCTTCAAGATCCAGTCCAAAACCGACATTGCGCACATTCCCTATCGTGGCGCAGGCCCGGCCTTGCAGGGCCTGATGGCGGGTGATGTCGATATGATGTTCGATGGCCTGGGTTCTTCGTCTGCGCATATCAAGTCCGGTCGCATCAAGCCATTGATGGTGGCGGGCTCCTCGCGAAATCCCGCTATCCCGGATGTCCCGAGCGCTGCCGAACTTGGCCTGCCTGATTACACAGTCAGCACCTGGTACGCCATTTGGGCACCTAAGGGCACACCACCAGCTGTTCAGGCCAAGCTAATCGACGAAATCAAAAAGCTCGCCAAGGATGACACGATCGTGAAAGTTTGGGCTGCAAACGGCGCCGAGTTTCCAGATTTGACTGGTGCGCAGTTCGGTGCCTTTGTCGACAGTGAAATCAAGCGCTGGGCGGATGTTGTGAAAACTTCTGGTGCCAAGCTTGATTAATTCATGCACTAAAGAAAAAAGCCTGACGCAATTTCATTGTGTCAGGCTTTTTTTGCCGAATTTGGAGCGGGAGACGAGTCTCGAACTCGCGACCTCAACCTTGGCAAGGTTGCGCTCTACCAACTGAGCTACTCCCGCTTGGTCATCACAAAAAACGTTGTTTTGTGCGAAGACCAAAACTATATCATAACTACCCACCTGCATGTCAAATCCAACCCAGATTTCCCCTCAATTTGGCCATTCGCCATGTTCAATGGCATTGACCCGACAAAATACGCTGGGTCTGGTCTGTCAGGCCCGGCACGTATTGACCTTGTCATCGCTCGAGCAGTGTCCCGAAGTGACGCAGTGGTCACGTACCAGAGGAGCAGTGGTGGTGCTGGGTGGCGGCAGTAACGTCATCTTGCCAGAGGTGCTTGACCGACTCGTTGTACGTGTTGCCCTCAAGGGAATGACTCCAGTTGAAGATCCTGATCACAGTTCTGCCCAGACATGGCGAATTGACGTTGCCGCGGGTGAGAACTGGCATGACTGGGTCCAGACTGCAACCCGACATGGCTGGTTCGGACTGGAAAACCTTGCCCTGATTCCCGGGACGGTGGGTGCCGCGCCTGTCCAAAATATTGGTGCCTATGGTGTCGAGTTACAGGATCGAATCGAATCCGTGACAGCCTGGAATATTCCGGAGGGTCGGTTGATCACTCTGCCTGCCCAGGACTGCGCTTTTGCTTACCGTGACAGCATCTTTAAACGCGCAGCACCCGGAACATGGCTGATTGTCTCGGTACGATTTATGTTACCCAAGCGGTGGGTGCCCGTATTGACCTACCCGGACTTAAGAAATCATCCGGTTCTTTCGACAATGGAGCTCGAGCGTGTCACGGGACAGCATATTCTGGATGCCGTATGTGAGATTCGTCGAGCCAAATTACCGGATCCTGAGGTGTTAGGCAATGCAGGAAGCTTTTTTAAAAATCCAGTTGTCTCGGCCGCGTTGCATCAACAACTCAAGGAAAAGTTTGTCGATTTAATTGCCTATCCCCAAAATGATGGAAGTTTCAAGCTCGCAGCCGGCTGGATGATTGAGCGCTGCGGATGGAAAGGCAGACGTCTTGGACATGTTGGCGTTCACGAACGTCAGGCTCTCGTCTTAGTGAACTATGGCCAAGCGAATGCTGCAGAGCTGTTGGACTTGGCTCAAAAAATAAGCGCCTCGGTAGAGGCGCTTTTTGGGGTCAAACTCGAAATAGAACCCGTTGTAGTCCCCGGAGTAAGCGGGCCGCGAGTTTAGAGACCTAAAACAGTCTGCATATCAAAGAGACCTTTGCGCTTGCCCTCGAGAAAGCGAGCGGCCCGCAGACTCCCTTCAGCGTAACCCGCGCGGCTGCTTGACCGGTGGGAGATCTCAATGCGTTCCCCTGTGCCACAAAAGAATACTGTGTGATCGCCCACGATATCCCCTCCGCGCACGACTGAAAAGCCGATTTCACCTGTTTTGCGTGGACCGGTATGTCCGTGACGTGTCCAGGTGGCGATTTCGTCCAGTGGCTTACCCCAGGCCTGGGCGATTGTTTCGCCCATTTTGAGGGCAGTGCCCGAGGGGGCATCGACCTTGTGACGATGGTGCGCCTCAAAAACCTCGACGTCATAGCCAGAATTCAGGATGCGCGCAGCCATGTCGAGCAGTTTGAGAGTGGCATTGACGCCCACGCTCATGTTGGGTGCGAAAACGATACCAATGCTCTCAGATGCTTGGGTGATGGCAGCTTTGCCGGCTTCGTCGAAACCCGTTGTGCCGATCACCATGTTGACCCCGTACTGTACGCAGGCCGCCAGATGCTCAAGAGAGCCTTCCGGGCGGGTGAAGTCAATCAGACAATCAGCCTGCTGGATGGCAGATAATTGATCCGTGATGAGTACGCCGCTGTTTTGTCCCAGGAAGCCGCATGCATCCTGACCCAGCATCGGGGCGCCAGCGATATCAAGCGCAGCGGTGAGTTTCAGATCAGAGGACTGGGAGACCGCTTCAATGAGCATGCGCCCCATACGGCCACTGGCTCCTGCAATTGCAATTCGCATCATGGACTCTTTCTAAGTTGTAAACAGTGGTTATTGCAGTGGGGCGGGAGCGTCGTCTGGCGCGCCAGGAATCGCTGCCGGGTCGGAAATCGAGGTGTCGCCAATTGTTTGGCCCAGGCTTAAACCTGGCGCCACTTCAATCGGTGCTCCCAGTCCAGCGTCATTCGCCTGACGCTCTTTGAAGAGGGCGTCCTGGGCGGCTTCACGCTTGGAAATGCCGACTTCATCTTTCGCGATCTGGAACGGTTGAAGATCCGGTTGTTCGTCACCCTTCCAGCTTGCGAGTTGTCCGCCATCAAACAATACGGTGAAGACGCGCTCCTCGACTTTGCCGTTTCCGGAGCGGTAGTAGTAAGGGTAGTCCCAGCGGTTGGCATGCAAAGCGCTGGTCAGTGTCGGTGTTCCGAGCGCAAAACGAACCTGTTCACGCGTCATGCCGGGACGAAGAAGTGCAACCTGGTCTTTGGTGACCCAGTTACCCTGCTGAACCCCTACCTTGTAGGGGAAGCCCCATTTGCTGGAGGTGCAACCTGTAAGTGCGACCATTCCAACCGCCAGGGCAACTACAGTCAAGCCGGCGCGCAAAGGAGAGGTGTATCGACGAAGCATAAACAATGCAAACCTCTGATGGGTAAAGGACCAAAGACGTTATCATAAAGCTTTACAGAGCTGAAGTCTTCACCCTACAGGACAATCCGTGGATCTCGAAAACGATCAGAGTGATTTAAAAAACGTCGGTTTGAAAGCAACGTTTCCGCGCTTGAAGATTCTGGACATTTTTCGCAAGTCGGATGAGCGACATTTAAGTGCCGAGGATGTCTATCGTTCCTTGATCGCTGAAAATATCGATATCGGTCTGGCAACCGTCTACCGTGTTCTGACTCAGTTTGAACAGGCGGGGATTCTTGCGCGGAGTCAGTTCGACGGTGGCAAGTCGATTTTTGAACTCAACGATGGCGATCATCACGACCATCTGATCTGCACGCATTGCGGCTCAGTGACAGAGTTCACGGACGCCGAGATTGAAAAACGCCAGCACAAAATCGCCCGCGACAACGGCTTTACGCTCGAAAGCCATGACATGGTCTTGTACGGTGTCTGTAAGAACTGCAGTTGAAATTGCAGTCAAAAATCGATTTTTTAAGCTTAAGCTTCAAGCAGCTCCTGGGCATGCTTGAGTGTGGTCGGGGTGATTTTGATTCCCCCGAGCATGCGGGCGATTTCTTCGATGCGTGCTTCAGTATCCAGTTTTGCAATGGAGGATTCGGTGCTGCCTTTGGATTGCTGCTTGCTGACTTGAAAGTGATGTTGCCCGCGCGCAGCGACCTGAGGAAGGTGTGTGACACACAGAACCTGATGGCGTGCGCCCAATTCGCGCAGAAGATTGCCAACTACTTCCGCCACGGCGCCACCAATTCCGCTGTCGACCTCATCAAAAATCAGAGTGGGCACACGTGCGGCACGACTGGCAATGACGGACAGCGCCAAAGAAATACGGGCAAGCTCGCCACCCGAGGCGACTTTTGCGAGTGGCTTGGGCGAGGTGCCTGCATGTCCAGCAACTAAAAACTCGACATTGTCTTGACCTTGCGCTGAGGCAGAACCTTCGGAAAGTGCAACACTAAACTGTCCTCCCTCCATCGCGAGAGTCTGCATGGCTTTGGTCACTTGTTTGCCAAGATCGAGAGCGGCCTTGCGTCGCGCGGTTGTCAGTGCTTTCGCATGGGCTTGGTATTCTGCTTTGAGCGTTGCCGCAGTGGCGCGCAACGTTTCGATATCGGCCGATGCGCTGAGTGCTTCCAGCTCATGGCGCAGGGAAGCATGCAATGCGTAGAGTTGTTCAGGCTCAGTTTTGAATTTGCGCGCGAGATCAAAGATAGTGCGCATTCTTTCGTCTACAACCGCCAGTCGTTCGGGATCCAGCTCGACGCGTGAAAGGTAAGCATTGAGATCGGACACGGCTTCGCTGACGGAGATGCGCGCGGATTCGAGAGATTCGTGAACTGCCTGCAAAGCGGGATCGTGACGCAGCAACTGGGAAATTTTCTGGAGTGCGCCGACTATCTGGTGATGGGCCGAGTCTTCATTTTCGTCCAGACGCCCCAAAGCATGCGCGGCACCATCCAGCAACGATTGCGCGTTTGCCAGTCGTGTTTGTTCGGCTGACACTTCATCCCATTCGTTCGCACCGAGCGCGAGGCGGTCGAGCTCGGCGAGCTGCCACTCGAGTTTTTCGCGGGCAGCGTTCAGGGCACTCGCATCTTGTTCGGAAAGGGAGAGTTGTTTTTCAACTTTGCGCCAGGCCTTCCATGCCAGCGCGACTTGCTGTTTCAACGTCTGGTGTCCGCCATGCGCGTCAACCATGTCACGCTGACTTTCGGTGCGTAACAGACTTTGATGGGCGTGCTGGCCGTGGATGTCGACCAGATATTCCCCGACTTCGCGAAGCTGGGCAATGGTGACAGCCGAGCCATTGATATATCCCCGGCTGCGACCCTGCGCATCGACAACGCGTCGCAAGACAAGCTCGCCTTCGCCGCTCAGGTCATGCTCGTCAAGCCATTTCGTCAATTCAGGCGGCAGGTCGAACACTGCGCTGATTTCTGCGCGCGCTGCCCCATTGCGAAGTACAGAGGAGTCCGCTCTTTCACCCAAAGTCAGTGCGAGTGCGTCGATCAGGATGGATTTGCCCGCGCCCGTTTCGCCCGAAAAGACAGTAAAGCCGTTTTCGAAATTGATTTCGGCTTCGGTGACGATCACGAAATCCCGGATGTGAAGCGCGCGCAGCATGGCTTACTCTCCTTCGTTGCCGGACTGCGGGAGTCGATTCCAGTCAAGCTTGCGTCGTAGCGTGGAAAAAAAACTGTACCCAGCCGGATGCAAAAAGCGGATCGTATGAGGTGCGCGGCGCACCACAATCCGGTCGCCGGATGTCAGGTCCGACCAGGTTTGCATGTCAAAGTGCACGCTTGCGCCAAGTTCGACACGGCTCATCGAGCTGAGCGTCATGTTGAGCACGCTGTCGGCGGGAATCACGATCGGTCGGTTCGAAAGCGTCTGGGGGGCGACAGGGACCAAGAGCATCGCACTGACGGAGGGATGCAAGATCGGCCCTGCCGCTGAGAGCGCGTAGGCGGTCGAACCTGTCGGCGTGGCAACGATGAGCCCGTCAGCGCGCTGGGTATACATAAAAGCGTCATTGACCTCGACGCGGACCTCGATCATGCCGCCTCGGCCTGCACGGTTGAGCACCACGTCATTGAGAGCGGTCGCGGCAAACATTTGTTCCTGACCACGCCATACGGTCGCGCTCAGCAGCATGCGCTCCTCGGTATCGTAGCGGCCCTCAAGCAAATCCGTGAGCGCCGCGTTTGCATCGTGGACGGGAATGTCGGTGATAAATCCGAGTCTGCCATGGTTGATGCCGACGACAGGGACATCAAAAGGCGCGAGATGCCGGGCCGCGCCCAGCATCGTGCCGTCGCCTCCCATCACAATCGCGAGGTCCGCTCGCTGGCCGATTTCGGCAAAGTCGGCGGCAGGGTATTCGGATACCCCAGTGTGGCGTGCGGTTTCGGCTTCGATGAGGACCTGTCGGCCAGCTTCGCTCAACAGGGTGGCAAGCGCCCGTAACGGAGCATGCAAGCCCGAGTCTTGATAACGACCTACTAAAGCAATTATGGGAAAATGCATGCAAAGCCCAATCGACGAAAAACTATTCGATTATAGAGGTGAGGAAGGTAAAATAGGGTCATGATGGATGATCGTGCGCGCGCGCTTCTTAAAGCTTTAATCGAGCGGTACATTGATGACGGCCAGCCCGTCGGCTCCCGTACGCTTTCAAAGTTGTTCGACCTGTCTCCTGCCACGATCCGCAATGTCATGGCCGATCTGGAGGAACTCGGACTCATCCACAGCCCCCATACTTCGGCTGGCCGTGTGCCGACACCCAAGGGCTACCGCTTATTTGTCGATACGATGCTGACAGCCAAGCCTTTCGAGCTTGCCTCCACTTCCAACGTCAGGGATCTCCAGTCTGCTTCCGATCCATCGCGCGCGGTCAATGCCGCGGCATCGATGCTCTCCAATTTGACCCAGTTTGCCGGCGTGGTGTTATCCCCTAGGCGCGCTCAGGTTTTTCGCCAGATCGAGTTCATCCGGCTCTCTGAAAAGCGTATTCTCCTGATCATCGTGACGCCGGACGGTGACGTTCAGAACCGTATCTTGTTGACGCCGCGTGATTACAGCAGCACCGCACTCATCGAAGCGGCTAATTTTTTCAATCACAACTTCGCGGGCAAGTCTTTCGCGGAGGTGCGTCAGACGCTTTCACAGGATCTGGCCCGCCTTCAGGAAGACATGTCCAGGCTCATGCAGGCTGCCGTCGAGGCGGGCGCGCAGGCTGCGGACGAGGTCGAAACAATGGTCATTTCCGGTGAGCGCAGACTTCTCGATGTGAATGAGCTCGCCTCCGATATGGATCGTTTACGTAAAACTTTTTCTTTGTTTGAAAAAAAGACCGACCTGTTGCAGTTGCTCGAGGTTTCTAGCCGCGCGCAGGGTGTGCAGATTTACATCGGCGGGGACTCCGACCTTGTTCCCACTTCCGATCTTTCCGTCATCACGGCACCATACAGTATTGATGGTCATGTGATCGGGACGCTTGGCGTCATCGGTCCGACCCGTATGGCGTATGAACGTGTGATTCCGATCGTCGACATTACAGCGCGCTTGCTTTCCAACGCGCTCAGCCACAACTCCTCCGAGCGTTCCTAACATGCGATTTTGGCCTCAACCCAAGCGTGCAAGCGCTCCTGCAACACGTTTTGTGCCTTGGCCAAAGCCTTTTACAACAGCCCGCGTAGGGGTGTTACTCGTCAATTTAGGTACCCCTGACGAGCCGACTGCACCTGCAATCAAGCGTTATTTGCGTGAGTTTTTGTCCGATCCGCGTGTGATCGAAATCCCCAAGTTGCTATGGTGGCCGATTCTGAACGGTCCCATTTTGTTGGCACGGCCCCGCAAGCTCGCGCCGCGTTACCAAAGTATCTGGATGAAAGAAGGCTCACCACTCCTAGTCTATACCCAGCGACAGACAGAGGGTTTGCGAAAGATATTTGCGCAGCGCGGTCTTGAGGTCGAGGTAGAGACGGGGATGCGTTATGGCAATCCGTCCATCAAGGACGCCATGTTATCCCTGCGTGATCGAGGGTGCGAACACATTCTGGTCGTGCCGTTGTATCCTCAGTACGCATCCAGTACGACCGCAACGGTCGTGGATGCGGTGACGCAGGTGGCGGCCCGATTACGTGATCAGCCCGCCATGCGGTTCATCAAGCGATTTCACACGCATGCTTCTTTTATCCAGCCGCTTGGTGACAAAATTGCAGCTTTCTGGGCTCAACATGGTCGACCACAGAAGCTTGTGATGAGTTTTCACGGGTTGCCTCAGCAATGTGTGAACATGGGTGATCCTTATTGCAGGGACTCTTACGAGACGGCGCGTGCACTTGCCACCCATTTAGGTCTTTCTGATGACCAGTATCTGGTCACATTTCAGAGCCGTTTTGGTCCTGCCAAGTGGCTGGAGCCCTACACCGAGCCCACGCTTGAGCGTTTAGCCAAAGAGGGCGTGACTGAGGTCGATGTTGTCTGTCCCGGTTTTTTGGCGGATTGCCTGGAAACTCTGGAGGAAATTTCAATCGAGGTGGGTGAAACGTTTAAACACGCCGGTGGAAAGCAGTTTCGTTATATCTCGGCCTTAAATGATGACCCAGCCTGGCTGAGCGGTTTGGCCGACCTGGTCCAGGAACACTTGCAAGGTTGGCCGATTCGTCCGGAGTGAGTGAAATTTTTCCAGTTTTCTCTTGAAAGTGGGGATTTTGTCCCCAAGTGCATAGCTAATGAAGCACTTTTCTGGAGAAGTTCACAATGACGGCTCAAAACGGTTCGGCTGATTCTAAGCCCGACACAGCCCCTCAAGATCAACAGCCTGCGGGCGATCCCTCAGCCACCCAAGGTGTCGAACATCAAGATCCTGTCGCTCGACTGGAGGCCGAGTTGGCCGCAGCGCTTGTTCAGGTTGCCGAGCACAAAGACCAGGTATTGCGTGCGCACGCCGAAATGGAAAATGTCCGACGACGCGCTCAGGAAGAGGTTTCCAAGGCGCGCAAGTTCGGAATCGAGTCTTTCGCCGAGAGCATGGTGCCGGTCAAGGATAGTCTGGAGGCCGCGTTGTCCCAGGGCGAGCAAACCCAAGTGGACATGCGTGCGGGTATCGAGATGACCCTTAAGCAATTGGTCAGCGGCTTTGAGCGCAACCATCTTAAGGAAATCGCACCAGCACCGGGCACTAAGTTTGACCCGCATCACCATCAGGCGATCGCTACGGTTCCGGCCGAGCAAGAAGCCAACACGGTGGTGGCGACCTTGCAAAAGGGTTATCTCATCGCGGACCGCGTACTCAGACCTGCTTTAGTTACGGTTGCGGCCTGATTTCAGGAAGAAAACAGGTGGTTTGGGCTTGAAATCATCAATTTGTGCCCCATCTGTTCCTCAACCAAGCATTTCATCTAATTCTGATTCTTTAAAGGTACTTTCACCATGAGCAAGATTATCGGTATCGACCTTGGCACCACCAACAGCTGCGTGGCCGTCATGGATGGCGGTCAGGTCAAAATCCTGGAAAACGCCGAAGGCGCCCGCACCACTCCTTCGATCGTCGCCTATATGGAAGACGGCGAGACGCTGGTTGGCGCGCCTGCTAAACGACAGGCAGTCACTAACCCCAAAAATACGCTTTACGCCGTGAAGCGTCTGATTGGTCGCAAGTTCACTGAAGATGCTGTGCAAAAAGACATCCACCTGATGCCTTACAAAATCGTCAAGGCTGACAATGGTGATGCATGGGTTGAGGCACAGAACAAAAAGCTCGCGCCTTCGCAGGTCGCAGCCGATGTATTGCGCAAAATGAAAAAGACAGCGGAAGACTTCCTCGGCGAAGAGGTCACTGAGGCTGTGATCACGGTTCCTGCCTACTTTAACGACAGCCAGCGTCAGGCAACCAAAGACGCTGGTCGTATCGCGGGTCTGGATGTCAAACGCATCATCAACGAGCCGACCGCTGCCGCATTGGCTTTTGGTATGGACAAGATGGAAAAGGGCGATCGCAAGATCGCGGTGTTCGACCTGGGCGGTGGTACGTTCGATATTTCGATTATCGAAATTGCGGATGTCGATGGCGAGAAGCAGTTCGAAGTATTGTCCACCAACGGCGATACCTTCCTTGGTGGCGAAGACTTCGACCAACGCATCATCGAATATGTGATCGCCGAGTTCAAGAAAGAGCAGGGCGTGGACCTGTCCAAGGATGTCCTTGCGCTGCAGCGCCTGAAAGAAGCCGCTGAAAAGGCCAAGATCGAGTTGTCCTCCAGCCAGCAGACTGAAATCAATCTGCCTTACATCACAGCGGATGCCTCAGGTCCCAAGCACTTGAACCTGAAAATGACACGTGCCAAGCTTGAGTCGCTGGTCGAGGAACTGATCGCCCGTACGATCGAACCTTGCCGCATCGCGATCAAGGACGCAGGCGTCAAGGTCAGCGACATCGACGACGTGATTCTGGTGGGCGGTATGACCCGCATGCCCAAGGTTCAGGAGAAGGTCAAAGAGTTCTTTGGTCGTGATCCGCGTAAAGACGTGAACCCGGACGAAGCTGTGGCTGCAGGTGCCGCGATTCAGGGTTCGGTTTTGTCTGGCGATCGTAAAGACGTGTTGTTGTTGGACGTGACACCTTTGTCGCTTGGTATTGAAACGCTCGGTGGCGTGATGACCAAGATGATCACCAAGAACACGACCATCCCGACACGCCACTCGCAGGTGTTCTCGACGGCCGATGACAATCAGCCGGCCGTGACCATCAAAGTGTTTCAGGGCGAGCGTGAAATTGCCGCCGGTAACAAGACGCTGGGTGAGTTCAATCTTGAGGGTATTCCACCAGCACCACGTGGCACACCCCAGATCGAAGTGACCTTCGATATCGACGCGAACGGTATCGTGCATGTGTCCGCCAAGGACAAGGGCACAGGCAAGGAAAACAAGATCACGATCAAGGCAAACTCTGGTCTGACCGAAGAAGAGATCCAGCGTATGGTGAAGGATGCCGAGGCGAATGCCGAGGAAGATCACCGCATGGCTGAGTTGGCGATTGCTCGAAATGGCGCGGACGCTTTGGTTCATGCCACCCGCAAGTCCTTGACCGAGTATGGTGACAAGCTCGATGCGGCTGAAAAAACCGCCATCGAAGCTGCGATTACCGAGGTTGAAGAAGTGCTCAAGAGCGGTGCCGATAAAGCAGCCATCGATGCCAAGGTTGAAGCACTTTCGACTGCCTCGCAAAAGCTTGGTGAGAAGATGTATGCCGATGCCCAGGCCGCTCAGGCTGCAGCGCAAGGCGGCGCAGGTTCAGAAGCTGGTGCCAAGCCAGCCGATGACAACGTCGTCGACGCTGAGTTCAAAGAAGTCAAGCGCGATCAGAAGTGATCGCCTAGCCTTCAAAGCGATTCGCCCGGGACTCTTTCAGAGCAACCCGGGCGCATTTTTTTGCCTTAGTTCCTTCTGTTTGACTTAAAGAGCCTGAGATCATGGCAAAACGTGATTTTTACGAAATCCTTGGCGTTGCTAAAAATGCCTCGGATGATGAGATTAAAAAAGCCTACCGAAAGTTGGCGATGAAATACCATCCGGATCGCAATCCGGACAGCAAAGAAGCCGAAGAGAAATTCAAACAAGCCAAAGAGGCTTATGAGATTTTGTCTGATGACAGCAAGCGTGCTGCCTACGATCGCTATGGGCACGCCGGTGTCGATCCCAACGCGGCCGGAATGGGTGGCGCGGGTGGTGCTGGTTTTGGCGATGCCTTCGGCGATATTTTCGGTGAAATCTTCGGGGGTGGTCGTCGTGGTGGCGGCGGTGGACCTCAGGTTTATCGTGGCGCTGACCTCAAATACGCGATGGAAATCACCCTTGAACAGGCGGCTAACGGTTTCGATACTGAAATTCGCGTACCGAGCTGGGAGAATTGCGAGGTCTGCAAAGGCAGTGGCGCCAAGCCAGGGACAACGCCCAAAACTTGCCGCACTTGCGGTGGCTCGGGTGCGGTCCGCATGCAACAGGGTTTCTTCAGCGTGCAGCAGACATGTCCGACGTGTCACGGCAGCGGCAAAGAAATCACTGATCCTTGTGTGTCTTGCGATGGCGTCGGACGCACACGCCGCAACAAGACTTTGCAAGTCAAGATACCTGCGGGAATCGATGACGGGATGCGTATCCGTTCCTCGGGTAATGGCGAGCCCGGCATCAATGGCGGCCCCCCGGGCGACTTGTTTGTGGAAATCCACATCAAGGAGCACAAGATCTTCCAGCGTGAAAATGATGACTTGCATTGCGAGCTCACCATTCCGTTTACGACCGCTGCGCTTGGCGGCGATATTCAGGTGCCAACCTTGAATGGCAAAGCCGAGATCACCATTCCCGAAGGCACACAGTCGGGTAAAACATTCAGACTGCGTGGCAAAGGTATCAAGGGTGTACGAGGCGCATACCCAGGAGACTTGTATTGCCACGTCGTGGTGGAAACACCCGTCAAGCTGACGGATGAGCAGAAATCAATCCTGCGCCAGTTCGAGGCTTCGCTGGGCGAGGGTGGTGAACGTCATTCTCCTCAGAGCAAGTCCTGGACGGATCGCGTCAAGGACTTTTTCTCATGATTACTTTTTCTTCTCGAAATCTCCCGCAGCCACACTGCTGAACTCTGCGGGTTTGAGGTATTTGCGAACCACCGCATTGACCTGGTCTGCAGTCAGCTTGGACATTTTGTGATCAAGCTCCGCGGCCCAGGCAAATGTGCGGCCGGTATCGAGATAGTTGATCCATGCGCCTGACAGACCGCTATCCTGAGCCCGTGCGAGCTTGCGATAGTTGAGTAGCGCTTTGATGCCATCTTGCACTTCGGCCTCACCAAAGCCTTCCTTCAGCACGCGCTCAAACTCCTCGCGAATGGCAGCTTCGACTTTGCTGCGATTTTCAGGTGAAAAGATCGCATACACGCCCCAGGAGCCGCTGGGCTCAAAAGCCGATACGTTCAGTCGTGTCCGGACGTTGTAGGACAGCCCTTCTTTTTCGCGCACACGCATCCACAGTCTGGAAGTCTCTGAGGTACCCAGTAAAAAGTTCGCGAGTGAAAGCGCAGCATAGTCTGGATCGGTATCCTGCATTTTCAGAGGCATGGCTGCTGTATAAAACGCATTGGCTTTATCCGGTGTCAGTGCTTGCATTTGCGCAGGCTTGATGTCACGGTAAGGATTGGGAATGCGTTTGTAGGCGACACCCTCGGTCCATTGATCAAGCGATTGTTTGAGCGTCTTTTCCAGGCTGACCGGATCGAAGCTGCCGACTGCGGCAGTCATGATTTGATTGGCGCCATAGAACTTTTTGTGAAATGCCAAAAGAGTCTCGCGTTTGAGTTCTGACACAGCCTCGATCGATTCCTCGAAACTCGGTTGATATCGGATATCGTCCCTGGGCCACGGGTTGTCGTGGCGGGCAAGCATGCGCGAGGCAATCGCCGTGGGTTCGGTCATTGAACTTTTAATCGAGGTCAGCAACTTGCCTTTGTACTCATCCACTTCTGTTTGTGGAAAATTTGCCTGACGCACGACGTCCAGGACGAGCTTCACCAGAGAGTCGATATTGGCGCGAGTCGTGGATAAGCTGATGTTGACAGAACCGCCAGATCCGGAGATGCCGACTTGACCACCCAGCGCGTCAATTTGATCTTTGATTTGTTGGCGTGTCAGTTTTTCCGTACCGCTCAAGAGCAAATCAGGTGTTGCAATTGAGGCGATACGTTGACCTTTGAGTGAATCCACATCACCAAACTGCAACTGGATCACAGTCTGCACGCGTTCTCCTCTCGACTCTTTAGGCAGCAGAGCCAGTTTGAGCGTGCCATTTGAAAGCTTGACCGTTTTACGTTGTGTACGTTGATCGATGTTTTTCGGATCCGGATCAAAAGCTTCTGCCTGCTTGAGCTGAGTGTCTCCTACGTAATCTTTCAGCTCGGCGGCGAGATCAGGCTTGCTGAAAGCGGGTGCGCGCACCGGCTTTTCAGTCGGAATATATTGGCCCTCAGTCCGATTCGATTGGGTCAGGTACTGATCAGCGGCTTGTTGCACCTGAGCGAGCGTCACCGCGCGAATACGGTCTCGTGCCAGAAACCAAAGGCGCCAGTCGCCCACTGCGACTGCTTCAGACAGACCAGAACTGACTTTCTGGGCGTCGCTGAACATTTGGTCCCAGGATTTGAGCCACTGATTGCGTACTCGATCCAATTCTTCTTGAGTAAAAGGATGTTTGGAAATGGACTCGAGCGTGCTCGTCAACGTCTTGAGCGATTCTGCCTGATCCATTCCGGGCTGCAAGCTTGCGCCGAACATCACGGTACCAGGTGCGGTGCGGTCCATTGTGAAACCAAACACGCTTGCGGCTTGCTTGGAAGGAACCATGGCTTTGTAAAGACGCCCGGATGGCGTGTCCGAAAGAATCATGCTGGCCAGATCGATCGCCGCAAAGTCTTTGTGGGCGGCGGAGGGCACGTGATACATCGCGGCGACCAAAGGCGCGCCACCGACGCGTCGCAGAATGACACTGCGTTCGCCGTCCTGAACAGGATCTACGGTGTATTCGGGTGGGAGGGTGCGTGTGGGGCGAGGGATTTTACCGAATGACTTCATCACATCGGCTAGGACGGTGGACGTGTCAAACTTGCCCGTCACGATCAGGACCGCGTTATCGGGCTGATAATAGGTTTTATAAAATGCCCGAAGCTGCGCGATATCCACGTTTTCCACATCGGAGCGCGCACCAATCGGAGTTTTTCCGTAGTTATGCCACTCATAGGCGATGCTGAGCATTTTCTGCCACAAGATGCGGAAAGGATTGTTCTCGCCGCTCTCCATCTCGTTACGCACAACGGTCATTTCAGTATCGAGATCTTCGCGCTTGATGGTGGCGTTGATCATGGCATCGGCTTGCCAGTTCAGATACCAGGCCAGTGTGTCTGGATTAGCAGCGAAACTCGCATAGTAGTTGGTGCGGTCGACCGATGTCGTACCATTGGCCTGGAGTCCGCGTTTGGAGAACTCACCCAGGGCATTGGGCATCGTGGGCGTACCCTTAAACAGCATGTGCTCGAGCAGGTGAGCCATTCCCGTTTCACCATAATTCTCGTGGCGAGAGCCCACCAGGTAGGTCATATTGACGGTGGTGGTTGGCTTGGATTCATCGGGCGCGAGCAAAATGCGCAGGCCATTGGCGTCGAGTCGGTACTCGGTGATGCCTTCGACGCTCGTGACTTGGGTGATACCTGCTGGAATGGCAGAGGCCATTGATTGACTTCCAATAAAGGCGAATGCGACACCTAGAAAGGCGCGCTTCAGGGCATCAGTGAACAGCGACATTTGAGAGTCCTGAAAGAAACAACGAACCATTTGGAGCGCGGACGCCCGAAATGGTTCACTTTTGACAAGCTACTTGGAAAGCAAACGCATGGCCTGTTCAATGCCGGCAACGGTCACTGGGAACATTTTGTTCTGGACAATATTGCGGATGATGGATATTGATTGACGGTATTGCCAGGAGGCCTGTGGTTCCGGATTGAGCCATACGGCTTTGGGCCAGGCATTGACCATGCGCTGCAGCCATTCCGCACCGGGTTCCTTGTTGTAATGCTCGACAGAGCCGCCGGGTTGCAGGATTTCGTAGGGACTCATGGTGGCGTCTCCCACAAAAATCAGTCGCCAGTCAGTGTTGAATTTACGTAGGACATCCCACGTCTCAAAGCGCTCCATCTGTCGACGTCGATTTGATTTCCAGAGATGTTCGTAGGGGCAGTTATGGAAATAGTAAACCTCGAGATTCCTGAATTCGCTGCTGGCTGCCGAAAACAACTCCTCGACGCGCGAAATGTGGTCATCCATGCTGCCACCAACATCCAGCAACATCAGGACTTTGACGTTGTTGTGGCGTTCGGGCACCATTTTGATATCGAGGTAACCGGCATTGCGCGCCGTGCTGCTGATCGTGTCGCCCAGATCGAGTTCCAGATCTGAGCCTTCGCGCGCGAATCGTCTGAGCCGGCGCAGAGCCACTTTAAAGTTGCGTGTGCCAAGTTCGATCGAGTCGTCGTAATCCTTGAAATTACGCTCATCCCAGACTTTAACCGCAGAACGGTTGCCTCCCGAGCCACCCACACGGATGCCTTCCGGGTGTGCGCCGCTATTGCCGAATGGGGAGGTGCCGCCTGTGCCGATCCATTTGTTCCCCCCCTGGTGGCGACCTTTTTGCTCCTCGAGTCGTTCTTTGAACATCTCCATGAGCTTGTCCCAGCCGTGCTTTTCCAACTCGGCTTTTTGCTCCGGGGTGAGGCGCTTTTCAAGCTCAGCTACCAGCCAGTCGAGTGGGATTTTTTTGCCCGGGGGAAGCTTTTGTTCAAGGCTGCGGTAGTAGCTGGCAAAAGCCCTGTCAAAGCGGTCGAATAGCGTCTCGTCTTTGACCAGTGTGGTGCGCGCGAGGTAGTAAAAATCCTCAAGCGTGGGTGGCATGATCGGACTCGACAGCGCCTCGAGCAATGTCAGATACTCCTTGACGGAGACCAGGAGTTTTTGCGAGCGCAGGTGATAGAAGAAGTCAACAAGCATGGCGTTTGAGTTGATAGTTCAAGTGCTCCCGCACTTCGGGCCATTCGCCCGCGATCACGCTGTACATCACGGTATCTCTGACCGTGCCGTCCCGTCGCAGCGCATGATGGCGCAAGATACCATCCCGCTTGGCGCCCAGTCGCTCAATGGCGCGTTGCGAGGCGAAGTTGTAGTTGTCTGTCCTCCAGCCCACGACCGCTGCGCCGAGCGTATCAAACGCGTGTTCCATGAGAAGAAGCTTGCAGGCGGTGTTGACATGGCTGCGTTGGTGGCTTTTGGCATACCACGTGTAACCAATCTCAAGCCGCGCGACCGAGGTAATGATGTCGTGATAACGGGTGGAGCCGATGATTTGCCCAGTGCCCGCGTGAATCACAACAAAAGGCAACATGTGTCCGGCCTGATACCCATCGAGTGCCGCTTGAATGTAATTTGCGGTCTGGTCAGGTTCTGGCACAGAGGTGACGCGCAAATTCCAGAGCTCTCCATCACGGGCTGCGCGGGTCAGTGCCTCGGCGTGGCTCAGTGATAAAGGCTCCAGGCGCACGCCATGCCCTGACAGCGTGCAGGGTTTTGGGGGGTGTAAAAAACCTTGATTAGGCGCCATTGGGGGATCCTGGAGGACGGCGGGTGGAGCGCGTCACTGCGGCAAGGCGTTCCAGCAGCTGCAGATCTTGCTCGTTCTTCAGTAGCGCACCGGCCAGCATCGGGATTGAAGTGGCTGCGTGGGCATCAATTTGCTCGGCGGTCGCATCTTCGGCAATCAACAGGCGCAACCAGTCGAGAAACTCAGAGGTGGATGGTTTCTTTTTCAGACCAGGCGCTTCGCGCAGGGCGAAAAAAGTATCGAGTGCTGCGCGCAGGACGTCGGCATGCAGATTGGCGAAATGCACCTCGACAATGCTGCGCAGGGTGTCGCGATCGGGGAACCGGATGTAATGGAAAAAGCAGCGACGCAGGAAGGCATCGGGGAGGTCTTTTTCGTTGTTCGATGTGATGATCACAAGAGGACGATGGCGTGCCTTGATCGTCGAGCGTGTCTCGTAAACGTGAAACTCCATCTGGTCGAGTTCGCGTAGCAAATCATTCGGAAACTCGATGTCAGCCTTGTCGATCTCATCAATCAGGAGCACGACAGGTTCGGGTGATTCGAACGCCTGCCACAGGACACCTTGCATGATGTAGTTTCGGATGTCTTTGACTTTTTCATCGCCCAGCTGCGAATCCCGCAACCTTGAGACGGCGTCGTACTCGTAGAGGCCCTGGTGAGCTTTGGTGGTGGACTTGATATGCCACTGCAGGAGAGGGCGTCCAAGTGCCTGGGCGACTTCTTCGGCCAGCATGGTTTTGCCAGTTCCCGGCTCGCCCTTGATGAGCAAGGGGCGTTGCAGAGTGAGTGCGGCATTGACGGCCAGTTTCAGATCGTCTGTGGCCACATAGCGCTCGGTACCGTCAAAGCGGGTGGTTTGTGCTTGAGAAGGGGTCTGGGAAGTCATTATTTGCCAAAATGAAGGTGATCAGGGTCGGTCGCAGTACATATTTAAAGTCTATTTTTCCCAATTATCGTACAATCCTAACGTTTTGCGGCCGGGAGATGATCCCGGGACTTTTCCCTGCCAGACCAAGAGTCGATTATGAAGTTTCCGAACAATTTGAAGTCTCTGTTTGTTGGTGCGACGACCAAGCGCGCCTCGATGCATCTGCCGTTCTCGGCCAAGGTCGCCAGATTGGCCCTTGCAGGCACCTGTGCAGTGGCCTTTCCGGTCCTCGCAGCAGACCCCCCAAAAGGCAACATCGAAGCCGCCAAGGCCAAAGTGTCAATGTGTATTGGTTGCCATGGGATCCCTGGCTACCGCGCCAGTTTCCCTGAGGTGTATTCAGTCCCCAAGATCGCCGGGCAAAATGACAAGTACATTCAGGTTGCTTTGCGTGCCTATGCAACAGGCGAGCGGACTCATCCCACGATGGATGCGATTTCCAAGAGCTTGTCGGATCAGGACATCGCCGATCTGGCTGCTTACTACGCAAATCTCAAATAATCGGGGGCTTATATGAAATACATCAAGATCGCCCTCACCGGGGCCCTTTTGTTCGGTTCGGCTACGCTGGCACAGGCTGCTGATCTGGCTGCTGGAAAAGCTGTCTGGGAAAAGCTGAACTGCGCCTCCTGTCATGGCGCCGATGCAGTGAAATCAGTTGATCCCGCCTACCCGATTCTGGCAGGTCAGCACGCCGACTTTTTGGTACACGCACTCAAAGCCTACCAGCGCGGCGCCTCTGGCGCTCCAGCTTCGGCCAACGTTCGTAAAAATGCCATCATGGGTGCTTTTGCCAAGCAATTGTCCCCACAGGACATCAAAAACGTGTCAGCTTGGCTCGCCGCCCAGCCAGGCCCGTTGTCCGTCCGTCGCTAAATCGCTCTGAGGGTCAGTCTCGGCTGACCCTTTGTCTGATTAGTTCTATATACGCCTCGCTATCCAGAGCGGTCCCCAGGCGTTGAGACTCCCAAACCACTTGCCCCAGGCACTCCATGATCTCATGCGCTGCATGATGTGGATCGGTGCGCGATGCCAATTTATCGAAAGCCTGACGAATACCCCTCGGATGATCAATCGATAGTTGTTCTGCGATAGCCAAGTGCATGGATAAATGCAAAAAGGGGTTGGTCCGACCTTCCTCGACGTTAAATTCGCGGGTCATGGCATCCGGTTGTATGAGGACGTCGTGGTATTCGGGATGTTGTTCGATCCAATTCAGTGCGATGTCCTCAAGCGGAGTCAAAACTTGCAGTTCTTGATGTTTGCGCCATGTATCGATGAAAAATTGGCGGACCTGATCGCGCGAGGGATTGAACATAAATGGGGCTAAAACCTCTGTGAGTGAAAAGAAAATGATACTTTTGGCCCTGAATTAGGGCATTCCCTGATGCGGTGTGTTGAACTGTGGTGCAGAATCCATGACATGCAGGTGAGGAGACAAAGCTCAAAAAGGGCGCGCCAGCATCATCGGCATTATAAAAATAAGCAGTGTTAAAAGCAGTACTCAGAATAAAAAAGAAACGCACAACGGCTGGCACTTCAGGTGTCGGCCGTTGTCGCATGCGGCCCAGACTTTAGTTTTACGTGCCTGACAACTTCATGATTGCTAAGCCCGACTCTGGCAGATCGACACCCTACTGGCGCAGTAATCTGCGACTGGTCGGTATTTTGCTTGCGATCTGGGCGCTTGTCACTTTTCTACCGGCTTATTACGCCCTGTCGTTTTCTGACTTCACGTTTTTAGAATGGCCGTTTCCCTTTTGGGCGGCTGCTTTCGGTGCGCCGTCTGCATTTCTGATTCTTGTGGGTGTGTATGCCTGGAAGATGGAATGTGTGGACCAGCAGCGCAGAGCTGCCCAGGCGGCAGAGAATTGAATCGGATTTCAGACACGACCGGACTGGGTCGGCAAAAGGCGTTTAACGCGAAGCTCTTTCGCGGTTATGCCGCCTACACGTTGGGCTTTGTGGTCCTGGTCCTCCTTCTGGCAATGCTCGAAGTGTTCGGACTCGAGCGGCAGTGGATTGGCTACGCTTTTTTGCTTTCGACGGTCGCACTGTATGCAGGTATTGGCATCATGTGCCGCACCTCCGATCCAGTCGAATATTACGTTGCAGGCCGCCGTGTTCCAGCCATTTTCAACGGCATGGCAACCGCGGCGGACTGGATGTCCGTCGCTTCCTTTATCGGTGTTGCCGGAACCCTTTATCTGTCCGGTTACAACGGTCTGGCTTACATATTGGGATGGACAGGCGGGTATGTGCTTGTCGCCTTGTTGCTGGCACCCTACTTACGTAAGTTTGGTGGCTACACCATCCCCGAGTTCCTGGGAGCAAGATTTGATGGAAATATGCCGCGCCTGGTGGGGGTGATGTGCGCAGTGCTTTGTTCTTTTACCTATCTGGTCGCCCAAATATATGGAGTGGGCATCATTACGACACGGATGACTGGCATTTCATTCGAGCTTGGGATTTTTATCGGTTTGGGTGGCGTTTTGGTTTGCTCGTTTCTCGGGGGGATGCGGGCGGTTACGTGGACGCAGGTTGGGCAATACATCATTCTTGTCATCGCTTATCTCGTTCCAGTCATCTGGCTGGCCGTCAAACAAACTGGCGATCCGATACCGCAATTTGCCGCCAGTTCAGTGCTGACCCAAGTCGTGGAACGGGAGCAAGTGTTAAGCCAGGACGCCGCTGAGCTGGAAGTCAGAAATATCTGGCAAAGTCGCGCTGATCTGATGCAGTCCAGGATCTCCAAACTGCCTGAGTCTTGGGAGTTTGAAAAGCAGCAGCTGAGCGTCAAGTTACTGCGTGCGCGTGCCAACGATGCGCCGATGGTTGAGATTCGTTCACTTGAGCGTGAGTACGCCGCCTATCCAAAATCTGTGGAAGCGGCGCGTACTGCCTGGACCAAGGCGCGAGATGATTTCGCGGCGCGAGCTGCACCGCCCATGCCGCAAGCGGAACCCTTTTCCAGCAAAACAGAAGAGTCACCCCAGGCGATCAGAAACAATTTTCTCGCGACAGTCCTTTGTCTCATGCTGGGGACAGCGGGTTTGCCACACATACTGATGCGTTCCCTGACGACACCGTCCGTCGGGGCGGCGCGGCAATCGGTGTTTTGGTCTTTATTATTCATTTTGCTTCTTTATATGACGGCTCCGGCACTGGCGATACTGGTGAAGTCGGAGATATACAACAATCTTGTCGGTATGCCGTTTGTTGATCTGCCGGCCTGGGTGAGTGCCTGGTCGGCGGTGGATCGGGCGCTCATCAGCATCCTGGATCTCAACCATGATGGCATTGTCCAACTTTCAGAAATTCAAATCGGTGGCGATGTGATTGTGCTGGCCGCACCTGAAATTGGTGGTTTGCCTTATGTGATTTCCGGGCTGGTGGCTGCGGGCGCGTTGGCGGCTGCCCTGTCGACTGCAGACGGTTTGTTGTTGACGCTTTCCAACGCGTTGTCTCATGACACGCTGTTGCGTGTGGTGTCATCACGCATGGGGGGCGGACGACAGGTGATTTTGTCAAAGGTCTTGTTGTTGGTGGTGGCGTTTGCCGCGGCCTGGGCTGCGACACGCACACCCGCTGACATCTTGTTCCTGGTGGGCGCTGCTTTCTCTTTCGCCGCCTCGACCTTTTTTCCAGTGCTTGTGATGGGTATTTTTTGGAAACGCGCCAATCAGTGGGGCGCTACCGCCGGGATGGTTTCGGGTTTGTTGATGACTGTTTTCTATATGGTGCAAACCCAGGCTTGGTTGCGCGAACTCGTGCTGGGTGTGCCGCGCAGCACCCCCGTCGAATTATGGTGGGGAATTCAGCCAATCGCTGCGGGCGTGTTTGGTGCGCCTGTCGCTTTTATCGTCATCGTGCTGGTGTCGTACTTGACCCCAAAACCTGTCGCCCTGACTAATCAGTTGGTTGATTATTTGCGTCAGCCTGAGTCAGTCGGAGCAACACCAGCAGTGCACCGCGCCCTCCATGAGCAGTCGGAGCAGACGCAAAAGCACTGATCGCATTCATTTGTGTGAGCCATTGAGCGACGCGGGCTTTTAGAACAGACTGCCCATTTGTTGAACCGTAACCCTGGCCATGGACGATGCGTACGCAGCGTGTCCCGTGGGTTCGACTGGTGTCAATGAAACGGGTCAGCGCAAGCTTTGCTTCGTCGCTGTTGAGTCCGTGCAAATCGAGATGCGCGCCAACTGGCCAAAAGGCGCGGCGAAGTTGTCTCAGGACCTCCGGGCCAATGCCCGGCGCAAGCCATGCAAGCTCTGCTTCATGATCCGCAAAAGGAGAGAACGTATCAGACAGGGCAGGAGCGGGTGGTTGATCCTGACCCAGCGCTCGCAGACGGCGTTGTGCCATCAGATCGCTTTGCCGCGCCTCAGTCGGGCGGTGTGGCACGCGCGACTCAGATCTCAGCGGCGTGACAGCTTGTGTCGCGCGCGAGAACAGTTTGGCCTCCTCAGTTGAGATGACTGAGGCAGGACCGGATTTGACAGTCCTGTGTTGAGACTGAAGTCTGGCCTGTTCCTGAGCTTGCCGGGCGCGCTGCTCCTCAATAGCTTTCTGGTGAAGGCGTTTGAGGTCGGCTAGCCCGGCTTTATTGCTCCGCATTCTCCAGCCAGCGCTGGGCGTCCAGCGCAGCCATGCAGCCAGTGCCTGCGCTGGTGATGGCTTGACGGTAGACATGGTCCTGGACGTCTCCTGCGGCAAACACACCTGGTACCGAGGTCATGGTGGCCAGACCGGACAAACCGCTGCGTGTGACGATATAGCCGTTCGCCATGTCAAGTTTGCCCTCGAAAATAGAGGTGTTAGGTTGATGTCCGATCGCGATAAAAACCCCGGTCGCAGACAATTCTTCGGTTTTGCCAGAATCCGTTGCGCGCAACCGCACACCGGTGACGCCGGTGTCATCGCCGAGCACTTCATCGAGCTCGCGAAAGGTCGCGAGTTTCATGTTGCCGTTTGCGACCTTGTCCATCATCTTGTCGATCATGATGGGTTCGGCCCTGAACTTGTCACGGCGGTGTACGACGGTGACTGAGCGGCAGATATTGGATAAATAAAGGGCCTCTTCGACAGCGGTATTGCCGCCACCGACAACGACCACGTCCTGGTTCTTGTAAAAAAAGCCATCGCAAGTCGCGCATCCAGAGACGCCACGGCCCATAAACGCTTGTTCAGAGGGTAAACCGAGGTATTTGGCGGAGGCGCCTGTCGCGATAATCAAGGCATCGCAGGTGTATTGCGCGCCGCCATCACCGGTGAGCCGAAAGGGGCGGGACGTGAAATCGACGCTGGCGATATGATCAAACACCATTTCAGTATTGAAACGTTCTGCGTGGGCTGCGAAGCGCTGCATCAGCTCCGGACCCTGGACACCAGCGGCATCCGCAGGCCAATTGTCAACTTCTGTGGTGGTCATGAGTTGACCGCCCTGGGCAAGTCCTGTGATCATGACGGGATTCAGGTTGGCGCGAGCAGCGTAGACTGCGGCGGTGTAGCCTGCAGGTCCCGAGCCGAGAATGAGAACTTTGGCATGTTTTGGCGTTGACATCAGTTTTTCCCTCTAGATTGACCAGCAAATTATAATGGCGACTATGCCTAGACTTTCCCCAGCCACTACGCGGACTTCGCGAACGACCCGAAATACCCGAAACGGGCCCTCGGTGATGCAAACCCGGATTCTCTCGATCCTTCGAGAGGCGCGCTGGATCGTCTTTGCAGCCCTGGCCGCCTGGTTAACCCTCGTCCTGGCGACGTGGAATGGGAGCGATCCTGGCTGGTCGCACTCTTTTGGACGTGATGCGACCGAGTTGCATAATCGCGGCGGTCTGATTGGTGCCTACATTTCCGATGTCTTGTTGTATTTATTTGGTTTTTCCGCTTGGTGGCTGGTGATTTTATTGCTGCACCGGGTCCGCGCGGGTTATCTCAGGTTGGCGAATCAGATTCGTACTCGCGGAGAGCCGGAAACACTTGCCCGGGTTCGCTGGGAGCAGGGTATTGGCTTTTTTATGGTGATGCTGGGTTCGGTCGGTCTGGAGGCCTACCGCCTGAGCTCCTGGGGAATGCAGTTACCTGGTCGCACGGACTTCACCAGCGGAGCGGGTGGTGTGATTGGACATGCTTGGTCCAGTTTCCTGTCCGCAGCCGTTGGTTTTTCCGGTAGTACATTGATTTTGTTGGCTTTAATCCTTTTTGGATGCAGTCTGTTTTTTGGCTTTTCCTGGCTGGCCATCGCTGAAAAAGTAGGCGCCGGCCTTGAGTGGGTGTGGTTCAAACTCAAGGAGGGCAGGACAGCCCGACAGGATCGTCGCGCGGGTCAGGTCGCGCAAGCCGTGCGGCACGAACAGGTCGAAGCCAAGCATGAAAAAATTGTTCATGAGCAACCTATTCGCATTGAACCCGCGATTGTCGCGGTTCCAAAATCCGAGCGGGTGCAAAAAGAAAAGCAACAGTCATTGTTCGTCGAGCCGACTGTGACGGGTGATTTGCCCGCACTGAGCTTGCTTGATCAGCCGGGCGAAGCTTTCGAAACGGTTTCCGATGAAACGATCGAATACACCTCCCGACTGATTGAGAAAAAGCTGGCCGATTTCGGTGTCGAGGTCCAGGTCGTGGCGGCTCAGGCTGGCCCAGTGATTACGCGTTATGAAATTGAGCCAGCGACGGGCGTCAAGGGTAGCCAAATTGTCAATCTGGCCAAGGATCTGGCCCGTGCCTTGAGCCTGGTCAGTATTCGGGTCGTTGAGACGATACCTGGTAAGAATCTGATGGGTTTTGAATTGCCCAACCCGCGTCGCCAAATGGTCAAGCTTTCGGAGATTTTGGGCTCCCAGGTTTACCATTCGAGCGCTTCGGTGGTCACGATGGCGCTTGGTAAGGATATTGCCGGCAATCCTGTCGTGGCAGATCTGGCCAAGATGCCTCACTTGCTCGTTGCGGGTACTACGGGTTCTGGCAAATCTGTGGGTATTAATGCGATGATTTTGTCTCTTTTGTACAAAGCAGACGCTTCGCAGACACGTCTGATCTTGATCGATCCGAAAATGCTCGAGATGAGCGTATACGAGGGTATTCCGCACTTGCTTGCCCCTGTCGTGACAGACATGCGGCAGGCGGCGAACGCACTGAACTGGTGCGTGGGCGAAATGGAAAAACGCTACCGCCTCATGAGCAAACTGGGGGTGCGTAACCTGACCGGATATAACAACAAGATCCGCGAGGCGATCAAACGTGAAGAGCCTATCCCTAATCCCTTCTCGTTGACCCCCGATGCCCCCGAGCCTCTGAAAGAATTGCCAACGATTGTCGTGGTGATCGATGAGTTGGCAGACTTGATGATGGTCGTCGGCAAGAAAATAGAGGAATTAATTGCGCGCTTGGCTCAAAAAGCGCGAGCCGCCGGAATCCATCTGATTCTGGCGACACAGCGTCCAAGCGTGGATGTGATTACCGGTTTGATCAAAGCCAATATTCCAACGCGGATCGCTTTCCAGGTCTCTTCCAAGATCGACTCGCGTACGATTCTTGACCAGATGGGTGCAGAGACTTTGCTGGGACAAGGCGATATGCTTTACATGCCACCCGGTACCGGATTACCTGTCCGCGTGCATGGCGCCTTTGTCTCGGATGAAGAAGTCCATCGCGTGGTGGAATCACTCAAGTCACAAGGTGAGCCCGACTATATCGATGGTTTGCTTGAGGGAAGTTCCGAGGGTGAAACCGGGGACGGCCTGGGGAGTGTGACCGGGATGGCGAATGCCGAAGCAGATCCGATGTACGATCAGGCAGTCGAAGTGGTGCTCAAGCATCGCCGTGCCTCGATTTCTCTGGTGCAGCGTCATTTGCGTATTGGTTACAACCGAGCGGCCCGTTTGCTTGAGCAAATGGAAAATTCCGGTTTGGTTTCGACGATGCAGTCTAATGGAAATCGCGAAATTCTCGCCCCTAACGTTCCTCGTGAGGAGTAACGCGAATGCTTCAGCTCTCTAAAGTGCGGCGACTTGCGATGGCGGGTACGCTTGCCTTGGCCGGGGTCTTTGCGTCGCTGCCTGCGCATGCGCAGAATGCCCGAGAACAGCTCAGGGCATTTGTCGAACAAGTGCAAGTGGCCAGTGGCGACTTTTCCCAATACACCGTTGGGCCGCAAGGGCAAACCAAACCTGCTCAACGGGGAAAGTTTTTATTCATGCGACCAGGTCGCTTCAAGTGGGATGTGTTGAAGCCTTATGAACAACAGATCGTGTCGAACGGAAAAGAAATTTTTCAGTTTGACCCTGATCTTAACCAGGTGACCGTGCGCAAGGTGGACCAGGCGATCGGGGCTTCACCCGCTGCGATCTTGTTCGGCTCAGGTTCACTTGAGCAGTCGTTCGAAGTCATGCCACTTCCGGACAAAGATATGCTGGTCTGGCTGCGTGCTAAACCCAAACAGGCCGATGCTGGTTTTGTACACGTCGATCTTGGATTTAGAGACGGTATTCCGCACCGGATCATTTTGCTGGATGCTTTTGGTCAGACCACGCATGTCGAGTTGTCCGCGTTGATCCGTAATCCCGGACTGTCTACGAGCAATTTCGACTTCATTCCCCCCAAAGGGGCGGATGTCGTCAGGATGCAATGATGTTTTGCTCAGCCAAGTTCAAGATTTGTATTTCTTACGATGGCTGATTTATTTAAAGCCGTTCCCAGACCCCCGTTGGCGGAGGCGCTGCGTCCCCACTCTCTTGAGGAGGTGGTTGGACAAAAGCACCTGTTAGGACCCGGTAAACCTTTGCGTGTCGCGTTCGAGTCCGGTCGTCCGCATTCAATGATTTTGTGGGGCCCGCCAGGTGTGGGAAAAACAACCCTTGCCCGATTGACCGCCAACGCTTTCGATTGTGCCTTTATCGCCATCTCCGCCGTGTTTGCCGGCGTCAAAGAAATCCGAGCGGCGATGGACGAGGCACAACTCACCCTGGACCAATATCATCGTCGGACACTATTGTTTGTCGACGAAATTCATCGTTTCAACAAAGCGCAGCAGGACGCTTTGCTCCCCTTTGTCGAGTCGGGTTTGGTGACCTTTATTGGTGCTACAACGGAAAATCCCTCGTTCGAGGTGAATGCGGCTTTGCTGTCGCGGGCTCAGGTGTATGTTTTGCAATCGCTCAATGAAACTGAGTTGCGCGAGTTGCTGGCGCGCGCGCAGCAGACCGTTCTCAAAGACCTCAGCTTTGAAGATGCCGCGATTGATACGTTGATTGGTTACGCAGATGGTGATGCGCGCAGGTTTTTGAGCTTGCTAGAACAAGCCAGCGTTGCCGCAGAGAATGCACATACGACTCGGGTGGATGCCGGCCTTGTTGAAAATGCATTGAGCATGAGTGCGCGTCGCTTCGACAAGGGAGGTGATAATTTTTACGACCAGATTTCTGCGCTTCACAAGTCCGTGCGCGGCTCCAATCCTGACGCAGCGCTGTATTGGCTGACGAGAATGCTTGATGGTGGAGCCGACCCGAAGTATCTCGCCCGCAGGATCGTACGAATGGCTTGGGAGGATATCGGCCTGGCTGACCCCCGTGCGATGCAAATCGCCAATGATGCCGCTCAAACGTATGAGCGATTGGGCTCTCCCGAGGGAGAGCTGGCATTGGCGCAGGCGACCTTATATTTAGCAGTGGCAGCCAAGAGTAACGCGGGTTATCAAGCCTACAATCAAGCTGTCGCTTTCATTAAACAGAGTGCTTCTTTGCCAGTGCCCATTCATCTGCGAAATGCCCCGACCAAACTGATGAAAGAACTTGGTCACGGTCATGCTTATCGCTATGCGCATGATGAACCTGACGCGTATGCGGCAGGTGAAACGTATTTGCCGGAGGGGATGCGCGAACCAGGCTGGTATCAGCCAGTCCCTCGCGGCCTGGAAATAAAGATTGCAGAAAAGCTTTCGCATCTGCGTGAAATGGATCGACAAGCTCGGAAGAAAACCAAGGAGTAGTGCGATGGAATGGTTAGATGCGGTCACGCTCGCCCGAATTCAGTTTGCGTTTACAGTCAGCTTTCATATTGTGTTTCCAGCGTTTTCAATCGGGCTGGCCAGCTATCTGGCCGTCTTGAATGGTCTCCATCTCTGGACTGGAAAAGAGGTCTACCTGACTCTTTTCAACTATTGGAAAAAAATCTTTGCCGTAGCCTTCGGGATGGGTGTGGTGTCCGGCATCGTGATGAGTTACGAGTTCGGCACTAACTGGAGCGTCTTCGCGGACAAGACCGGACCTGTACTGGGTCCCCTGATGGGTTACGAAGTGATGTCGGCGTTCTTTCTGGAGGCTGGATTTCTGGGGGTCATGCTGTTTGGACGGGCGCGGGTAGGGCCCAAGCTGCATTTCTTCGCAACCGCAATGGTCGCGCTGGGCACGTTCATGTCGGCCTTCTGGATTCTGTCCGTCAATAGCTGGATGCAAACGCCTGCTGGTTATGCGATCAACGATGTCGGACAATTTATTGTCGAAGACTGGTTCAAAGTCATTTTTAATCCGTCGTTCCCCTATCGACTGGTCCACATGTTGTTGGCGGCTTATCTGACGACTGCTTTTGTGGTGGGAAGCGTCGCGGCTTTTCATTTACTCAAAGAACGCAAGCGCATGGGCGAGCCTGGTGCAGTGCCTTCACCGGGCTCTCACGAGGCGACCCGCGTGATGTTTTCGATGGCGATGTGGATGGCGGCGATCGTGGCGCCTATTCAAATCATGGCGGGCGACGCCCACGGACTGAATACCCTCGCGCATCAGCCTGCCAAGATCGCGGCGATCGAGGCACACTACGAAACTCAAAAAGGTGCTCCGCTGGTTTTATTTGGCATCCCGAACGCCAAGGAAGAGAGAATTGATTACGCAGTCAAGGTTCCCTATCTGAGCAGTCTCATTCTCACGCACTCACTCGATGGTGTGGTGCCAGGTCTCAAAGAGTTTCCTGTGGCGGACCGTCCTCCTTTAGGTATCGTGTTTTTCGCCTTCCGCTCGATGGTGGGCATCGGCATGTTGATGCTGTGCGTGGGGCTCTGGAGTTTGTGGTTGCGTTATCGCGGACGCTTGTACGACACCCCGCTGATGCATAGATTGGCTGTCCTGATGGGGCCTTCCGGCTTTATTGCAGTGTTGTCTGGCTGGATTGTGACCGAAGTCGGTCGACAGCCCTTCACCGTGTACAACCTGCTGCGAACCGCGGACTCACACTCGCCGATTGATGCGACGGCCATCGCGTTTTCGCTCGCCGCGTTTGTCGTCGTGTATTTCTCATTGTTTGGCGCAGGGGTCTACTACATCTTGCGTTTGATGAGGAGCGCACCTGGCGTGGGCTCAGGTGCGGCAGATCTTTCCATCCATGAGCCCGTTCGCGCTGCTGGTATTGTGCCCGGGTCGACGTTGGCTGCGAAAACCACTCAAACAGGTGTGACAGGTTCACGGGGAGATCGGACATGACAATCGATTACGCCTTGGTCTGGGCCGGACTGATTGCTTTTGCAGTATTGGCCTATGTCGTCCTCGATGGTTTTGATTTAGGGGTCGGCATACTGTTTCCCTGGGCGCGCACTGAGCAAGAGCGCGACCTGATGATGAATTCTGTCGCCCCTGTGTGGGATGGCAACGAGACCTGGCTTGTGCTTGGCGGCGGAGGATTGTTCGCTGTTTTTCCGCTGGCGTATTCCATCATCATGCCTGCCCTGTATGCGCCGATCATCATCATGTTGCTTGCCCTGGTTTTTCGGGGTGTGGCTTTCGAATTTCGCTGGAAAAGTCAGCACCGCAAATACCTGTGGGATTGGGCATTCGCCGGCGGATCCCTGGTGGCAACCTTTGCCCAAGGTATTGCCTTGGGTGCTTTGGTGCAAGGGATACAGGTTTCCGGACGCGCCTATGCCGGTGGCTGGTGGGACTGGTTGTCCCCCTTTAGTTTGCTGACCGGTGTCGCCCTGGTGGTGGGTTACGCCTTGCTTGGATCGACCTGGCTGATGCTCAAAACTGAGGGGTCCGTTGAAAAACGGGCCAAGAGTTCAGCTTTTTATTTAGGCGTCGTGATGCTGGGCCTCATTGCTCTGGTGAGCCTCATTTCTCCCTTTTTGCACGAACATTTCATGCAAAAGTGGTTCGCGTGGCCGGCCATGCTAATTGTCGCGCCAGTGCCTGTATTGGTACTCGTTTGTGCGATCGCTTTGTTTCGCGGGATCCATCGGGATCGGCCGTTGATGTCATTTTTAGCGGTTCAGGGTCTGTTCATTTTGTCTTATATCGGACTTGTCATTAGCTTTTTTCCCTATATGGTGCCCTCGTCCGTCACGCTTTGGCAGGCTGCCGCGCCCGACAATAGTCTGAAATTTTTATTGGTCGGCGCGGTGTTTCTGATCCCCATCATTTTGGCTTACAGCGCATACGCCTATTGGGTGTTCCGGGGCAAAGTGGGTCCGACACACGATTATCACTAGGACATTCATGAAACGCTGGGGCTGGTTGTTATTGATCTGGTTATTAAGTGTGGGGGCGTTATCGGCTGTGGCGTGGGTGCTGCGGCGGATACAATATGCAATTCACTAGTCTTTTTCCCCCAAGATCATGCTTGACCCAGCGTTGTTACGTAAAGACCTCGATTCCGTTGTTCGCCGACTAGCCAGCCGCGGTTTTGCCTTCCCGATGGACGACTTCAACAGTCTCGAAACCCGTCGCAAATCCGTTCAGACCGAAACAGAAAATCTTCAGGCCCAGCGCAATGCGCTCGCCAAGCAGATTGGCGCGCTCAAGTCGCGGGGCGAGGACGCCTCAGCCGTGCTCGCAGAGTCTCAGGCGATTCCGGGTCGACTCAAAGCGTTGGAGCAAGATCTCTCGACCATTCAGTCACAACTCAGCGACATGCTGATGTCGATTCCCAACATGCCTCACGAGGATGTGCCTGTGGGTGCGGACAGCGAGGGTAATGTCGAGGTGCGTCGGTGGGTGCCTCACCCCGATCCTGTCTCGGGTGATCCTCAGCCTCTGGGCTTTGAGCCGCGCGACCATGTCACGCTTGGCGAAAAGATTGGTCTGGACTTCGATGTCGCTGCCAAGCTCTCCGGCGCGCGTTTCAGTTTCATGCGCGGCCCCATGGCGCGTTTGCACCGGGCGCTTGCTCAGTTCATGCTTGATCTGCAAACTGAACGGCATGGTTACACCGAGTGCTACACGCCCTACATTGTGAATGCCTCCACCCTGATGGGAACCGGACAACTTCCAAAGTTCAAGAACGACATGTTCTGGGTGACGCGTGGTGGTGACGAACCGACGCTCGACGAGCAAGGCAATGTCGTAGCTGGAGAGGAGCAGTACTTGATTTCGACATCCGAAATCACCCTGACCAGCATGGTGCGGGATACCATTGTGCCTGCTGCGGAGTTGCCGATTCGTCTGACGGCACATACCCCTTGCTTTCGTTCTGAGGCCGGTAGCGGTGGCCGCGATACCCGTGGACTGATTCGTCAACATCAGTTCGATAAAGTTGAAATGGTGCAGATAGTCGCAGCTGACGCCTCCTATCAAGCACTTGAGGAAATGGCGAGTCATGCTGAAAAAGTATTGCAGCTTCTAGGACTGCCTTACCGAGTGATGTTGTTATGCACCGGCGACATGGGTTTTGGCGCAACCAAGACCTATGATCTCGAGGTGTGGTTACCCGCTCAAAATACCTGGCGTGAAATCTCTTCGGTCTCCAATTGCGAGGCCTTCCAGGCGCGTCGCATGCAGGCTCGCACTCGCGTCGATGGCGGTAAGCCAGAGTACGTGCATACGCTGAACGGCTCGGGTCTGGCTGTGGGTCGTGCGCTGGTTGCTGTGCTTGAAAATTATCAGCAAGAGGATGGAAGCATCGTCGTGCCCGAGGTGTTGCGTCCCTACATGGGTGGTTTGAGCTTGCTCAAATAAGCCGGGTCACTTTTTTTGGTTCTAGTGTGGTTTGAATAAGGTCTATAGCGTCATGAAGTCTTGGTCGACGAGTATTGCAAACAAACTAGCGGCTGTTGCGGCACTGACGGTCTTGAGCGTGCTTCCGGTCATCGGCGCTGCATCAACGACCCAATCTCAAGGTCAGTCGCAAGCTCAGTCGCAAGGTCTCTACTTGCCGACCGCGCAACAGCCAGCGCCCGCCTTTCCGTTTTTACAGGGAGCGCTTAAAACACAGGCTGATGATGCCTGGGGCTTCTATCAAAAGACGATCGGACAGCCGTTGTCGACTTGGGCGGCTGCAGAGATTGCTCCTAAAGCCGGTGGCACGGTCTTTTATCCCTTTTCTGGTCCTGACTTTGTGACGGTTGCGCATGCGTTTCCGAATGCCGATCGTTACGTAATGGTCGCGATGCAGGCAGCTGGCGCTCCAGTCACACTGGCGACCATGCCTGCCGCCCGAGTTCAGGGTTTTCAGTCGAAATTTATTCGCGAATGGATGAAATTCAGCCGTCTTGCCTTTTTTCGTACGGATGATCTGAACGAAGATCAGCGTGATCAGTTCGCACCGATTGGTGTCACCACAATTCTGTCCACTTTCGCGTTGTACTCTGGTTTTGATGTGATGGAAATCTATCCTATCGTTTATGACGAAAAGACGGACGACTTCATCAAGAGCGAAACAGGTCCCTGGAAATCGGTACGTTTGGTACTCAGCAAGGCGGGCAAGCCTGTCACGCTGGACTATGTGAGCCTGGACTTGTCCGATGCAAGTCTGAGCAAAAACGAACCCATGCGTAAATGGCTGGCACGCGAAGCGAGCAATCCTGTATTGATCAAAGCGGCTTCACATTTGCTTCAAGAAACATACTTTTCAATTTTGCGTGACATTTTGGTCGCACACGCAACGATGGTGGTTCAAGATGAAACAGGCTTGAACTATAGCTATTTCGCTCAAATTGGCCCTGTCGACCTCTATGGCGGGTTCTTGTATCCCCATGAGTTGTTCAATCGCAAAAAGCAGGAATCCCTGGCGCAGGCGTATCGTGAATCCAAGAACGTCAAACCGTTGCCATTTGCATTCAGTTACAACAAAACAAATGAGCGACGTAGCGTGCAGATCGTGCGTCGTCAGAATTAAAGGTTTGCTGTCTATTGCTTGCGAGCGAAGGCTTGCTGACTAAACTTCAGAACGGCCTGGTTAAAGCTTTCAGCCTCGTCCACGAATAAAGCGTGCCCTGCCTGGTCAAACATCTCAACGGTGATCAGGTCTCGGGCACGTTTCTTTTGAAGGGCATCTCCTTGCTCTTTGAGCCAAGGTCTGATGGCGTATAGCACCGGAATCTGCTGCTTCTGGAGGGTCTCGCTCCAGTACGTGCGAGGATAGGGTTGATTCAACAGCTGAATGGCGACGTCTGGCGCCGCCTGAAGGGCTGAGTCGAGCACTGCTTGTGCGACCAGAGGTGGAGGTGGTTTGCGGTAAATATCCTGACTGAATGTGCGCATGTATTGTTCACGCTTGACAGGATCGTTCATGGTTTGCGCAAAGTTCGAGCGGCGCGAGGCGGGAGGCCGACCCTCACCGACCGAGTTGTCGATCAGAATCAGGCCGCGCAAACCCTTAGGCTTGTAGTTTGCAATGTAGTCCAGCGATTCCAGCACGCCCAGAGACCAGCCAGCCAGAACAAAATCCTTGACTTGAGCAGCCTTTAAAAACTCCGCGATGTCTTGAATGCGTCTTTTGGGTGCATGGGATCGTTTGGTGACCTCAGAGAGCCCCTGAGACCTTGGGTCAAGGGCGAGCACCCGATACGAGTTGGACAAAGCTTCGAATTGTTTTTCAAAAACCGCGGCTGGCATCAGCCAGCCAGGGATCAGCACGATTGTCTTGTCGCCACGACCTGCCTCGATGTAGTGGAGTCGAACACCGTCAGAGGTTTTAAAAGTATGGTGCTGAACAGGGGCAGTCAATCCCAGCGCCGGCCAGAGTGCCGGCCAGAGTGCGATAGACAGAATGCGAGCGAGTCTTTTAAGACGATTCATAGGTACACTTCAGCATCTAAGCCTGAAAAAAACAATCACTAGCAGACATTATGATGGAAATTACAGGACACACGCGACTGTATGGCATCGTGGCCGACCCCGTTGCACAGGTCAAGACCCCGCAGACGATGCGCAAAGTATTTGAAAAAAGAGGAACCGACGGCGTACTGGTGCCGATGCATGTCAGGTCAGAGCACTTGGCTGTCTTTGTGCAAGGGTTAAGGGGAGTGATGAATTTCGGTGGCATGATCGCAACGGTTCCGCATAAAACCGCCATGCTGGATCTGTGTGATGACGTCACGCCCGCAGCACGTTTGGTGGGTGCTGTGAACATTGTTCGACGTAATGAGGATGGAACCCTGTCAGGGGATATTCTGGATGGACAGGGGTTTGTGGGCGGTTTGCGTCAACATGGCATCGAGCCGCGAGGGTTGAGTGTATTTCTCTGTGGTGCGGGAGGTGCCGCGAAAGCGATCGCTTTTGCACTGGCTGATGCGGGTGTTGCACGTCTGGATTTGTACAACCGTACGCAAAGCAAAGCCCAAGACATCATTACCCGTCTACAAGGCGTTTATCCGTCAGTGCCGATGTCGGCAGTCGGCGCGAGTCCCACTGGCTATGATTTGGTGATCAACGCGACTTCGCTGGGCATGAAGTCTGACGATCCAATGCCCTTTGATGTAAAGGGTTTAAGCGCGCAGCAGACGGTGGCTGAAATCATTATGACACCTGCACTCACACCTTTGCTGGCGGCTGCCCGGGAGATGGGTTGTCGGATACAGTATGGTTTGCCGATGCTGGAGTGTCAGATCGAATTGATGGCGGACTTTATGGGAGTCGCGAAGTAATGGAACAGTTCGACTACGTGATTGTCGGAGGGGGCACGGCGGCCTGCGTGTTAGCCAATCGTTTGACGGCCAGTGGACGCTTGAGCGTGCTGATGCTCGAAGCAGGTGGCGAGCCCAAAAGCATGTGGATCAAAATCCCGGCAGGTTTTACCAAATTGCTCAACGATCCGGTTTACAACTGGCGTTTTGAAACTGAACCTGAAGACAATACGCTTGGACGCAAAATCGCGATTCCGCGCGGTAAAGGATTGGGTGGATCAAGCCTGATCAACGGCATGATCTATGTGCATGGTCAGCCAGAGGATTACGACCATTGGGCCCGTCTTGGCGCGACAGGTTGGTCCGCGCAGGATGTCGCACCTTATTTCAAAAAAATGGAAACCTACCTGCCTGGTGATGAGATGCGCGGCAAAAATGGTCCGATGCATATTCATCAAGTCAGCGAGCGTTATCCTTTGGCGCATGCTCTCTTGCAGGCGGCTGCACAAGACGGTCAGCCTTTGACGAACGACTACAACGGTCGCACGCAAGAAGGTTTTGGTTACTATCAGGTCGCTCAAAAAGACGGACAACGCTGGAGTGTGGTCGAGGGATATCTGAAGCCTGTCCGGCAGCGTAAAAATTTGACTGTCCGTACCGGCGCCATGGTCACAAAAGTGAATGTCACCGAGGGCGTCTGCGACGGTGTGACATATCGGACTGCGTCCGGTACTTTCACTGTGCGAGCGCATCGTGAGGTCATTCTTTCAGCGGGTGCCGTACAAACACCGCAGTTACTCGAGCTTTCAGGAATAGGGGATCCTGCGCTGTTGCAGCGTTTAGGGATCGAGCTGGTATGTGCGGCGCCGCGAGTCGGAGAAAACTATATTGATCACTTCGCCACTCGGATGAACTGGCGTGTCAAAAACACACAGACATTGAACGAGCTTGCTCAGGGCTGGCGCGTGGGTGTCGCAGCGCTTCAATACTTTATTCGCCGCAAAGGTTTGCTGACTCTCGGAACAGGTCTGGTACATGGTTTTGTCAAAACACAACCACACATGCCTACGCCGGACGTACAGTATTTTTTCATGCATGCGAGTTATGCCAATGCGGCAATCCGCAAGCTCGACAATGCGCCCGGCATGACGATAGGTGTTGCGGGGTTAAGACCGACTTCACAGGGTAGTATCCACAGCAAAACGAAAGATCCAACCCAGGGACCTGCGATCCGGCCTAATTTTTTAGCGACAGCAGAGGATCGTCAAACTTTGATCGACGGGATGAAGATTGCCCGCAAAATCGTGGGGCAGCCCGCACTGTCCAACTACATTGATTTTGAAATGAGCCCTGGACCAGGTGTTCAGACCGATGAGCAATGGTTGGAATTTGGACGTGCCAATGGTCAGACTATCTATCATCCGATCGGCACTTGCCGCATGGGCTCTGATGCGCAAGCCGTTGTGGATGTCAGATTGCGTTTTAAAGGCTTGAGAGGTTTACGGATCGTCGATGCCTCGGTCATGCCCGCGATGGTGTCGGGTAATACCCAGTCTCCAGTGATGATGGTGGCTGAGCGTGCAGCGGATTTCATTCTTGAGGATGCTGCAAAAGCCTGAACGATCCACTACGGCAAAGTTGTGTAGTGTGATGCAAGTGCCAAGAAAGCTGCAAGGCCTGGATCTTGACCAGTTTCCTCGGCGATGATTTGACTGACTGCGGGCGCAATCGAAGCGGCAAGACGCGCATCGAGAAAGAGTAGCCTTGAGCGCCTGGCCAACACATCTTCGACGGTACGCGCATATTCGTAACGTACGGCAAACCTGACCATTGCGGCAGTGATTCCCGCACCGAGTACTTGTCCTGCGCCAGGCAGTGTCTGGACAAAAGAGGCTTCATCACCATAGGCTGCCAAACCCGGCATCTCATGCAGCGAGTGCTCAACGGCTTGACCAGTTTGCGCACCGATGAGTAAGAGATTTTCGGTCGTGCAGGGCGCTTTTTCGACCAGCAGTTTTGCTTCATAGCAGTGTTTGAGGACATCGGCAGCCATGGCGCGATAGGTCGTCCATTTCCCACCCGTCACCGTGACGAGTTGACTTGGGCTAACCAGTACGGTGTGCTCGCGACTGATTTTTTTAGTATTACCCGCCGCATCGGTGGGTGGTTTGACAAGAGGGCGGAGTCCAACCCAGATACTTTTGATGTCGGCCCTGGTCGGTGGACGTTGCAAATATTTTGCGGCCTCTCGCAAAATAAACTCGAGCTCCTCGTGAAAAGGCTCCGGTTCCTGACTCAAGTCATGGCGTGGCGTATCTGTCGTGCCCAGAATGACTTTGCCAAGCCAGGGCACGGCGAACAAGACACGGCCATCACTTGTGTGGGGAACGATCAATGCCTGATCGCCCGGAAGAAACTCCCGGTCAACCACAACATGAACACCTTGGCTGGGCGAGACGATTGACTGGCTCGGCTCACCGCGCGCCTCATCATCGAGTTGGCGTATTTCATCGACCCAAACCCCTGTGGCATTGACGACGCAGCGGGCGCGAATCGTATAGGGCAGTCCGCTCTCGACATCTTGGGCCAAGAGACCACATACGTGATTGTTTTCATCATGCAGTAACTCGACCGCGCGACAATAATTCACCAGCGTGGCACCGTGTTGGGCGGCAGTTCGCGCCAAGGCTAAAGCGAGTCGCGCATCATCAAACTGTCCATCCCAATACTGTATTGAGCCTTTTAGTCGATTGGAATTGAGATTGGGAAGTGCAGTTTGTGTCGCAGCTACGCCATGGAAATGTGTGCGGCCCAGACTTCGGCGACCAGCCAGCAAGTCGTATAAAAGCAGGCCTGCACCGTAAAAAGGCATTTCCCAGAAACGATAACAGGGCATCACGAAAGACAGCGCTCGTGCGAGATGAGGCGCATTATGCAAAAGCGTAGCGCGCTCGTGCAGGGCTTCGTAGACCAGTGAGATGTTGCCCTGAGCGAGATAACGTACTCCACCATGAACAAGTTTGGTTGAGCGCGAAGAAGTGCCTTTGGCGAAATCGGTGGCATCGATTAGGGCGACCGTAAAACCACGTGCGGCAGCATCTAGAGCGAGTCCAAGACCTGTCGCGCCTCCGCCAATAATCGCGAGATCGTATGGCTCAGGCCGTTCGAGCTTGGCAAGTAATGCGCGCCGCTCGGTCGTTGAAGGCGCCAGTGGTGAATCGTCAAAAAGATCCGCTTGTGATGAGGTCATGTGATCGTTTAGTCCTCTGACCAGGATTTGGCGCGTTCGACTGCCTGATGCCAGCGTGCGCGTTTAGTCTTTCGTTGTGCGTCTGACCATTGTGGTTCAAACCGCTTGTCCTCTTGCCACAGCGCAGAAATGTCAGAGGTGCTTGACCAAAGGCCAACCGCCAGCCCGCTAAGGTAGGCGGCACCCAGCGCAGTCGTCTCGACAATTTTTGGACGCGTCACAGGTATGCCGAGAATGTCGGCTTGCATTTGCAATAGCAAATTATTTTTCGATGCTCCACCATCCACCCGTAGTTCTGTGAGAGTCAGACCCGCGTCTTTTTCCATCGCCTCAAAGACATCCGCGACCTGCAGCGCGATCGCCTCTAGCGCTGCGCGCGCAATATGCGCTTTGCTTGTGCCGCGCGTCATGCCGATCAAGGTGCCCCGCGCGTGTCCGTCCCAATGTGGTGCGCCTAGGCCAGTAAAGGCTGGCACGAGATAGGTGTCTCCAACATCCGGAACGCTGAGCGCCAGTGGTTCGACTTCCGCGGCGGTTTGGATGATATTGAGACCATCGCGCAGCCACTGGATCGTTGCGCCCCCCATAAAGACTGAAGCTTCAAGACAGTAGGTGGTGTGTAAGCCGGCCGACGATACGTCCGGGCGCTGCCAGCCGATCGTTGTTAATAAATGATGGCCACTCGCGATCGGTTCAGAACCAGTGTTGAGCAGCATGAAACATCCCGTGCCGTAGGTATTTTTGGCCATTCCAGGCTGAAAACACCCTTGACCAAACGTTGCAGCTTGCTGATCTCCGATCATTGCGGCGATTGGAAGAGAGCGTCCCAGTACTGAAGGATTTGTTTGAGCGAGCTGACCAGCGCTTGGCACAACTTTTGGAAGAATGGCGCGAGGGATATTGAACAACCTCAGCAGATCGTCGTCCCAGTCCAGGGTGTGCAAGTTAAACAAAAGCGTCCGTGACGCGTTGCTCACATCTGTAATATGCGAGGCGCCCCGAGTCAGATTCCAGACAAGCCAGGTATCGACCGTACCAAAGGCGAGTTCGCCGCGTTCGGCGCGAAACCGCGCACCCTCGATATTGTCGAGTAACCAAGCCAGTTTTGTGCCAGAAAAATAGGCATCAAGCACGAGTCCCGTTTTAGTCTGAATCAGATCGGTGAGGCCCTCTTGCCGCATGGCGGCACATTGATCCGCCGTGCGCCGGTCTTGCCAAACGATCGCCGGACCCACAGGTTCCCCCGTGAGTCTGTCCCACACCACGGTCGTCTCGCGTTGATTAGTGATCGCAAGGGCGGCGATGCTGCCTGGATCTGGGCAGCGATTGATGAGCGTTTGTGCGACTTCAAGTTGCGAAGTCCAAATATCCCGACCATCATGTTCGACCCACCCTGGCTGGGGGAAGTGTTGTGCGTACTCGCGTTGCGCAGAGTCGACCAGCGAACCGTTTGCATCAAAAAGTATCGCCCGCGAGCTCGTTGTGCCCTGGTCCAGCGCAAGGATATATTTCATGTCCGTTGAGTGCTTATGGCAATTTATAAAAATCTTTTACTGTGTTCCATGCAACTGTTTGCAGGTATTTGGCCACCTCAGGATCAAGCCCCGCAGTGTAGCTATTGTCGATGGGCGATTTTTTGAAAAGCGATGCGTAAGTGACTGCCGCGGCCAAGTAAGTGCCCGCGAGACTGGGGTGGCGCTTGTCTTTGACATAAAGATCGATGTCCTTGCGACCTGCGATGGAATTGGCAAACGCGATTCCAGCCGGGATCACCATCATGTTGTTTTCATTGCCGGCCTTGATGTAGGCGTCTGCGAGGGTTTCTGTCATTTCAGGTTTGTCCGCATAAGCCCAGGACATGAACAAAATGGGATCCGCCCCATTTTTGCGAATCGTGTCGCCGTGCTTTTTAACGTACTCGGTAAACACGGATTTCAGTTGTGGATGCACGGGGCATTGACTGCAGTCCATCATGATCGCAATGTCGAACAGCTTGTCGTTTTTGTTGAAACGCACCTCGTTGTTGGCGATGAAGGAATAGCGACCGATCGCATTAGGCGCAAAGTAAGCCTCGACGTTATGCCAGTCTAGACCCGCGCCGCTGATCGTGACAGAGGTGCCGCGAAATGGCAGCTTGGGGTCGGCGGCATTGAGAAAGTTACGTAAATGGCCATGCATGCTGTTGTTGTAATAGAAAAAGCTATTTCCGATAAAGATGCCTGATTTCGGAACGCTTGGCGTGGTCTGCGTGACTTTTGGCGCCTCATAGGCTTGTGCCGAATTTAAAACCAAAGCGAACAAGCTGGCAGCCAGTAAACGGATTGTCATAGTTTTCATGATGTTTTCCAAAGTTGGGCAGATGATGTGTGGATTATGCATCCGGAGGAGGGTGCTTGCATGCAAGAAAAAATATCTCAGCGTTTACCCTAGTTTTAGAGCCTCTCGATCTGTTCAAAGAAGGTGTCAATCGCATTTGTGCGCTAGAAATGCTTAAATCACGGACAGACAAATCAGTCATATAAAAAATATATTGGGGACAATGCGCGACATGATGACTTCAGAATATTTACCTTTCGATCCTGTGGTGGCGCCGAGGAATCGTTTGCCTGCAGGTACAGTCGATTGCCATTTCCATGTTTTTGAAGATCCGGCGATTTATCCCCACACGGCGAATCGTTCTTATACGCCTACCCTTGCTCCATGGGCGGCTTTCGAAGCGATGAACAACAAGATCGGCGCGGATCGCGCAGTCTTGGTGCATCCTTCCGTTTATGGCCATGATCACAGCACGCTCTATGACACGATGCGTGCCCATGCAGATCGTTTGCGTGCAGTGGCAGTTCTCTCTGTGGATAGCTCTGATGCAGAGATTGAGCGGCTGCATCAGGCCGGTACGCGTGGTACACGAGTCAATATTTTGTTCGCTGGCGGCAATCAGTTGAGCGACGCCGAAACACTTGCGCGCCGGATCAAACCTTTTGGCTGGCATATTCAGTTTTTGGTCGATGTCGCCGCGCAGCCCGATATCCCCGCTTGGGCCTCCAAGCTGGGTGTGCCCGTGGTGTTTGATCATTTTGGACATCCCTCGAAACCGGATGTCAAAGATGCGGGCTTTCAGAATATGTGCGCACTCGTGCGGGAAGGCACAGCTTGGGTGAAATTGTCAGGCGCATACCGAGTCGTTGAACCCGCTAATAAATGGTCAGCGATTCAGCCTTTTGTCGATACCTTGCTGGATACACGCACCGACCGGTTAGTGTGGGGGACAGACTGGCCTCATCCGAATATTCCCGCGCCGATGCCCAATGATGGCGATATTGCGGACACTGTTTTTACTTGGTTACCGACTGAGGCTTTGCGTCAGCAGATTTTGGTTAAAAATCCCGAGGTGCTGTACGGTTTCGCCCCATTTTCTGGTGCGCGTGCTTAATTTCATATCGTCATTGCTTTCAATTCATTCAGGAGATAAAAAATGAAACGTCGTCACTTGCTGGCCTTATCCGCTATTGTTTCAGCTGCATTCACTTTTTCCATGCCGACTGTCGCCAGTGCTCAAACTGTGCTCAAACTGGGCTGGACCACCGCAGATAGCCCAACCGATCCGTACGCCGTGGGTGCGCACGCTTTTAAAGATGCTGTTGAAAAGCTGACCAAAGGATCTGTTCAGGTGCAGCTTTATCCCAATCGCCAACTTGGTGACGAAAAGCAGATGATGGAGGGTGTGCGTTTTGGTACGGTCGATTCAGCGATTATTACAAACGCTGTGATCGCGCAGATCGAGCCTGCTTTCCAGATCAATGACCTGCCTTTCCTTTATTCAAATGAGGCACAGGCACAGAAAGCTCTGGACGGAAAAGTCGGACAGGACCTGTCTGCCTTGCTCGCCAAGAAAAACATCATGGTGCTAGGCTATATGGAAGGTGGTTTCCGCCAGATGATCAATAACAAAAAACCAGTGAGCGCACCTGCTGACGTATCGGGTGTGAAATACCGTGTGATGCAAAACCCTGTGTTCATTGATATGTTCACTTCGATGGGTGGTGCTGCCGTGCCAATGGCGTGGGGTGAAACTTTCACCGCAGTCCAGCAAGGCACAATCGATGGTCTTGAAATCCCGATCGCTGTGATCGACAGCAGCAAAATGTACGAGGTGACAAAGTTCCTTTCTCTGACTAATCACACCTACTCGGCGATTGAGCTGATTATGTCCAAGCGAAGCTTTGACAAGCTCAATGCAGAGCAGCGCGCGGCGGTGATCGAGGCGGGCAAGCAGGCGACGGCAGCGCAACGTATCGCCGTGAATAAAAATGAAAAAGCGTTGTTGAGCGGTCTCGAAAAGAAGGGCATGAAAGTCAATACTGTTGGTGACGTCAGTGCTTTCCGCGCGTCTGTTCAGCCTATGTATGAAAAGGCCAAAAAGACTGTGGGCGAGTCCATGGTGAATCAGGCTCTCGACTCCGTGAAGTAATCTTCGAGCACATGTTAGGAAACACCGATGCGCCGCTATTTTGATTTGCTCGAAAAGGTTTTAAAGCTCACTGCTGTCACACTCGTGATGCTGATGCTTTTAGCCTTGGCGGCGCAGGTGTTTTTGCGTTATGTTTTTGGCAAGTCTCTGAGCTGGAGCGAAGAGCTTGCCCTGCTCGGGTTTGCGTGGGTCATTGTGATTTCTACCTCCATCGGGGTGCGTCGTATGACACATGCCCGGATGGACTTGCTGATCAATGTCTTGCCGGTGTCAATGCACAAATGGCTGGAGCGACTGATTGCCTTGCTCTTGCTCGCGCTGGGTCTATTTATCGCCTACTCCGGCTGGGGTTACCTGCAGGAAACGCGAGGATCGACCTCGGCTGCGGTGGGTTTCCCGATCGAGCTACTCTATGCCGCCGCACCTGTTTTTGGCGTACTGATCGCTTTGTTTTCGTTTGAGAGGCTGATGCCTTGGGCGGAGTCCCTCAATGAGTAGTGTGGCATTTCTGTTGTCGGCCGGATTTGGTGTGCTCATGCTGCTCGGCGTCCCGTTTGCTTTTGCGATCGGTATTGTCGTTGCGGTATCTTTGTTAGTGGCCGGTATTGAACCTTTGTTGATGCCACAGTCGGTATTGGCGGGCACGCAGTCTTTTTCATTATTAGCCATTCCTTTTTTTATGCTGGCCGGAGAGTTGATGTCGGCCGGCGGTTTATCGGCGCGCCTGATCAGGGTTGCAGATGTTTTTGTACGGCATCTAACAGGTGGCCTGGGCCATGTCACGGTATTGGCCGCGGCTATTTTTGCAGCGATTTCAGGATCAGCTCCCGCAACGACAGCGGCGATTGGCGCGATCATGATCCCCGCGATGGCGGAGCGTGGTTATGGCAAAGCCTTCGCAACAGCGCTCGCGGTGAGTGCCGGTGTGTTAGCTCCCCTGATCCCGCCCTCTATCGCCTTTGTGATTTGGGGGGTGATCGCCGAGCAATCTATTTCTAGACTTTTTAGTGCGGGTGTTATTCCCGGGTTAGTGATGGCGTTTGGTTTGACGCTTGTGTGCTGGTGGTATGCCAAGCGCAATAAGATCCCCACTCAAAAGCGTGCGAGTCTCAAGGAAATTCGACTCGCTTTGCGCGAGGGTGTCTGGGCGCTCCTGGCACCGGTGATCGTGCTGGGTGGTATTTACGGCGGTGTGTTTACTCCCACTGAAGCGGCTGTTGTGAGCTGTGTCTATGCACTATTTGTAGGAATGGTGATTGAAAAGCAGCTGAAGTTTGCAGACCTCTCACCCATTATCTGGCGTTCTCTCAAAATCACGGCGATCGTGATGTCGATTGTGATTTTTTCGGCAGGTTTTGGCATCTTGATCGCGCAGGAGCAACTTGCGCCGAAATTGGCGGCTTGGCTGTCAGAAAATATTCAGCAAAAGTGGTTAATGCTGCTGGTATTGAATATCGCGTTTTTCTTGTTGGCAGCCGTGATGGATGAAATTGCCATCATGGTCGTTCTGGGCCCACTTTTAATTGCGATTGCAAAGAGCTTTGCGATCGATCCGATTCATTTTGGCGCGATCATTGTGACGAACGTTGCGATTGGAATGGCTGCGCCTCCCATCGGTTATTGCTTGTTTGTCGGCATGGCGATCAGCGGACTGAAGCTTGGCGAAGTGGCCTCGAAAATATGGCCTTTTATCGCGATCATGCTGGTGGTGTTGATGCTTGTGACCTACGTGCCAGAATTTTCGCTTGCCTTGCAGACCCGCTAGATTTTTGCTCGCCAGAGCCCGAGCGGTTTGGTGTCAGGCCGAGAATTTCAAATCAAGCGGATCAGTCAGGCCCAACTCGGCAAAACCTTTGGCGCGCAATAGGCACGAATCGCATTGTTTACAAGGTGCGCCCTGTGGACTGGGGTCATAGCAGCTTGTGGTTTCAGCATAATCGACCCCTAGCTCCATACCACGTCGAATAATGTCCGCTTTGGTCATTTTGACTAGCGGGGCTCGAATTTTGAGGCGCTGACGGCCTTCGACACCTGCTTTGGTGGCCAGGTTGCCCAAGTGTTCAAAGGCTTCGATGTATTCGGGCCGACAGTCCGGATAGCCGCTGTAGTCCATCGCATTGACGCCTACGAAAATATCCTGTGCGCCAAGCACCTCAGCCCAACCTAGAGCAAGACTTAAAAAAATCGTATTTCTTGCGGGGACATATGTGATGGGAATCCCTGCACTAATATCGTCAACAGAGTGCCCTTTGGGTACGGGAATGTCGGCCGTTAGCGCAGACCCGCCAAAACTGCGTAAATCCAAATCAAGAATGACGTGTTTAGACACGCCACGGGCTCGCGCAAACTCCGTCGCCTTTTCAAGCTCGACGGAGTGACGCTGACCGTAACGAAAGCTCAGGGCAAAGACCTCATAGCCTTCATCCTGTGCGATCGCAAGTACGGTGGTCGAGTCCAGACCACCGCTGAGTAAACATACTGCTCTTTTTGTCATGCCTGTTTCCGTTGTTATTTGGCGGTCGGCATGACAAATTCAGCGCCCTTGCCGATGGTTTCGGGCCAGCGCTGCATGATGGATTTTTGCTTGGTGTAGAAACGCACACCCTCTTCGCCGTAGGCATGCATGTCGCCAAACAAGCTCTTTTTCCACCCACCAAAACCATGCCAGGCCATGGGCACAGGGATGGGAACATTGATACCCACCATGCCGACCTGAATGCGGCGACCAAACTCACGCGCGACGTTTCCATCGCGGGTGTAGCAAGACACGCCATTGCCAAACTCATGGGCGTTGATGAGATCGACAGCCTGTGCAAAATCCTTGACTCGAACGCAGCCCAGGACAGGTCCAAAAATTTCTTCTTTATAGATGCGCATCTCGGGCGTGACATGGTCAAACAGTGAACCGCCGGTAAAGAAACCCTGCTCGTGCCCGGGGACCTTGAGGCCGCGACCGTCAACCACCAGTTTGGCGCCTTCTTTCACGCCAATGTCGATATAGCCCTCGATACGCTCGAGAGCCTGGCGAGTCACGATCGGACCCATTTCAGCGTCGAGCTCCAGTCCATTTTTAATTTTGAGCTTTTTAGCGCGCTCGGCCAGCAAGGGCACGATCTTGTCGGCGACATCACCTACCAGCACCGCGACGGAGATCGCCATGCAACGCTCGCCGGCGGAACCGTAGGCCGCGCCAATCAGTCCGTCGACCGCCTGTTCGATATCCGCATCTGGCATGACGACCATGTGGTTTTTCGCACCCCCAAGCGCTTGGACGCGTTTACCGAGATCGGCGCCGCGCTGGTAGATGTACTGTGCAATCGGGGTCGAACCCACAAAGCTGATGGCTTTGACATCAGGATGCTCGAGCAAACCGTCAACCGCGACCTTGTCACCCTGGACGACGTTGAAAACGCCATCTGGAAGACCGGCTTTTTTAAATAATTCAGCCATGAAAATCGAGGCGGAAGGGTCGCGTTCGCTCGGCTTGAGTACAAAACAGTTGCCTGCCGCAATCGCGACCGGGAACATCCAGCAAGGCACCATGCATGGGAAGTTGAAAGGGGTAATGCCCGCAACCACGCCAAGAGGCTGGCGCAAAGTCCAGTTGTCAATGCCGGTCGACACCTGATCCGTGAAGTCGCCTTTGAGCAACTGGGGCATGCCGCAAGCGAACTCGACGATATCGATGCCGCGCATCACCTCACCTTGGGCGTCGGTAAAGACCTTGCCGTGCTCTTGGGTGATGATCGAGGCGAGCTCATCCTTGTGAGTATTGAGCAGCGCCAGAAAGTTGTTCATGATGCGGGCGCGGCGGATGGGTGGGGTGTCCGACCAGGCGGGGAAGGCGGCTTTTGCGCTCGCGACAGCCTCGTTGACGGTTTCCAGCGTCGCAAGTTCAACTTTGCGGGTGGCCTGTCCAGTCGCCGGGTTGAACACATCCTGAGTCCGTGCCCCTGGGTGCGTGACGGATTGGCCATGAATCCATTGGGAGACGATGGCGGGAATGGCGGGCATTGGAGGCTGCTTGGACATGCATGTTCCTTTAGCGTAAGTGATCAGTCAATTCTCCATTGTAAGATGGCTGGATCGTCTCTGCGGTCCTGATTGGTCGCTTTTTGTGATCTTGGTTAAACTTTTGCTTTCTCTTACAAGTGATCCCCCCCATGATGAGTCTGCCTCTGTCAGGTAAAGTGGCTTTGGTGACCGGCGCCGCACGCGGCATCGGTCGTGCATGTGCCCTGAAACTGGCCTCCGCCGGTTGCGATATCGTTGCCAACTACTACAACAGCTCTGACGAAGCCGAGGCGGTGTGCGCCGAGGTGCGCGCCATGGGCCGACGCGCGATCGCGGTTCAGGCGAGCGTTGGTGTGCCAGACAGCGTGGCGGAAATGTTCGAGGTCATCACCAAAGAGTTTGGTCATCTCGATATCGTCATCAGCAATGCAGCTTCGGGTGTGCTCAAACCCGCGATGGATATGACACTCAAGCATTTTCGCTGGTGTCTCGAGACGAATGCCTTTGCGGTGAATTTACTGGCCCAGCACGCCGCGCCGTTGATGAAAAACGGAGGTCGAATTATTGCTATGTCCAGTCTTGGCGCCCAGCGCGCGATGCCGCATTATGGTTTTATTGGTGCCTCGAAAGCCGCACTGGAGTCCCTGGTGCGCACGCTTGCCCAAGAGCTGGGTCCACGCGGTATCCGTGTCAACACCGTTTCTGCCGGTGTGGTCGATACCGATGCGTTGAGCCATTTTCCCAATCGCGATCAAGTGCTGTCTGAATTCGCGGCGCGTACGCCAGCAGGCCCCAGTTTATTGCCTGCCAATGTCGCGGATGCGGTCTATCTGTTGTGCTTGCCCGAGGCTGCCTGGGTCAATGGACATACTTTGGTTGTCGACGGCGGTTTCGCCATTTCGGGTTAAAAATCATGACGTTCAAATCAGGTTTGTCGGGAAAAGTCGCGATTGTGACCGGTGGGTCTCGTGGAATTGGCCGTGCGATCGTGGAAACACTCGCGGCTGAAGGGGTCAATGTCACTTTTTTCTTCAAAGGCAATCAAGCCGCGGCCGACGAGGTCGTGGCAGCCGTTTCTGCTGCAGGTGGCCAGGCGACGGCTGTGCAAGTCGATGTCAGCGATGCGGCGGCCTGCGCTGCTGCGGTCGAGGCCGTTGCTGACCGCTGCGAGCGGATTGATATTCTGGTCAACAATGCCGGAATTGTGCGCGATAACCTGATGGCCGCGATGGAAGACGAGGAAATCTCTTCTGTCCTCAACACCAATGTTGGCGGCGTGTTCAACGTCACGCGCCCGGTGATTCCTTACATGATGTCGCAGCGCGCCGGCCGAATTGTCAATCTTTCCTCTGTCGCAGGTGCCAAAGCTGGGCGTGGGCAGGCAAATTACGCCGCGAGCAAGGGTGCGGTCGATGCCTTAACCCGTGCGATGGCGGTTGAACTCGCACCGCGCAAGATCCTGGTCAATGCGGTGGCACCCGGTGTGATCGAGACAGAAATGTCCCAACAAGTCAGGGATTTGGCCGAAGACGAGGTAAAGGGCAACATTCTGTTAAAACGGTATGGTGCGGCTCAGGATGTGGCAAATGCAGTAGCATTCTTGGTGTCAGACATGGCTGGCTACGTCACCGGACAGATTCTTTATGTCGATGGCGGTTTTAAAATGGGCTGAAACAGGGGAATTCACTCTTGTCTAAGCGGTTTCGCGGGGCGGGATTTCCCTGATAGTTGGGTTAAAATAGCGCGCGCTGATACACATACGGAGTAAATCATGGCTGAAGCAGTCATCTCGAAAGAAGAAATCATGGCGGTTTTCCCGACCGTTCAAAAAACGATGGCCGATGCACTTGGCTGTGACGTTGATGACATCAAACTCGATGTCTCCCTGATCGAAGGCCTCGATGCCGAATCGATCGACTTTCTAGACATGGTTTTCCGTCTTGAGCGTGCCTTTAAGATTAAAGTGCCACGTGGCAAGATCATCGAGGATGTACGCGGCGACATGCCCGTTTCCGAGTTCGAGGAAAATGGTGTTCTGACTGAAAAGGGCTTGGCCCGTTTGCGCGAGTATTTGTCTGAGATTGACGCTTCTCGCTTCAAGACACCGATGCGTGTGGATCACATCGCCCGTCTCTACACACCCGAAACGTTCTGCAAGCTCGTGATCCGCGCTCAGCGTGAGTCACAAGCCGCTGGCTGATATGGTTGAGTCCATGGCGCAGGCCGCTTCGGCCTCGCCAAATGATGGTTCGGGTTGCTTGGGTCGCTCGAGTCGCTTCGCGGCTTTCTCGTTCGTTGATCGCATCACCCAGATCGAAGGGACCTCTCGCGTTTGCGGTCTCTACACTATCCCGCCTGAAGTCTCCCACTTTCCTGTCAGTCTGGTTGCTGAAGCGATCGGACAACTCGCTGCCTGGGTGGCGATGTCGGTGGTCGATTTTACGCATCGTCCAGTCGCTGCTTTGGCCGGAGATACCAGGATGCATCGTTTGCCGCGTGCAGGCGACACACTGGAACTCGTGGTCGAGATTGAATCTTGCGATGCCGAGTCGATCCAGTATCGTGGACGCGCCTTGGTTGACGGAAATCTGATCCTTGAGCTGAGCGATACCTTGGGCTCGATGCTCGATATTCATGAGTTTGACGCGCCCGATGCGCTACGCGCGGATTTCGACCTCTTGACACATGCTGGTCGCGCGCCTGGCGCGTTCAAGGGCGTGCCGCGTCCTGTGCTTGAGGATATTCCGGGTTCGACTCCGCAGCGTCTTGAGGCGCATTTATCTGTGCCTGCGCAGGCTGATTTTTTCCTGGATCATTTTCCCCGCCGTCCTGTTTTTCCCGCCACCCTTTTGCTCGACGCTCAACTTCAGTTGGCGCAGCGTTTGGCCAGTGCGCAGGCTGCAGGGCCTGTTCGCGTCCAGAGTATTACGAACGTCAAAGTCAGAGCCTTCACAGCCCCGGGCGCGACACTCACGTTGTTTGCCGAGCACACTGAATCTGGCCAGACAGAATCCGAACCTATTATGATCAAAGTCGGCGCTCAGGCTGAGGGCCGCACGATTGCAGGCGCCAAGATGTTTTTTGTGCCTGACACCGGAGACACCGCATGACCGCAAGACGTCGCGTAGCGATTACAGGCATTGGGCTGGTCACGCCAGCCGGTCTGGATGTGGCATCAACTTGGGCGCGTATCAAAGCCGCCAAGGGATGCGCAGGTCCGATCACTATTTTTGATGCGTCTGGTTTTTCCACGCGTATCGCCGCCGAGGTGAAAGGATTTGATGATCTTCCTCCCTTGGATGATCGCAAGCTCCTTAAATATGCGAGCCGGGCACATCGTTTCGCGATCGGTGCTGCAGACCAGGCAATGGCAGATGCCGGCATCCGTCCAACCCAGCAAGATGCCGCCCGCTGGGGGTGTGTGGTGGGTGCGGGCATGATGACTGTCGCGCACGAAGAGATCGCCGCCATTCAACAAGCCGCGGCACCTCAGGGTGAGTTTGAGCCTTCCGCTATTTTGGCCGAGCCGGTCGCCAATGATGTGATGGCATTTAGCCGCAGCCTTTCGACCGCTGGCGTGTCGCTGCTCTTGCGTCGTTTCGGAATCAGGGGTTATGCCTCGACTGTTCACACTGCATGTGCCTCAGGCGGTCAAGCCATTGGCACGGCGCTGAGGTTGATTCGTCGAGGTGTCGCGGACCGCGTGCTAACCGGTGGTTTTGATTCAATGATTTCGCCCGTTGGTTTATCTGGCTTCTGTTTGCTATCAGCGGTTTCGCCGGACAATGACGCTCCAGAGCGTGCGAGCCGTCCCTTTGATTTGACGCGTAATGGTTTCGTTTTAGGCGAAGGTGCTGGCTTTCTCGTTCTCGAAGAATGGAATAGCGCCGTTCAACGCGGCGCGACCATTTACGCTGAACTGGCAGGAGATGGAAACTCCCTGTCGTCATACCGGATCACGGACTCACACCCCTCGGGTGATGGGCCGATTCAGGCCATGCGTCGCGCTATTTACGATGCGGGTGCCACGGAGCAAGATATTCATTATTTGAATGCGCACGGCACTTCTACGCCGATGAATGATCGAAGCGAATGCGCGGCTGTTCATGCCGTATTTGGCGAACGCGCCAAACAAGTGGGTGTGAGCTCGACCAAGAGCGTGACGGGTCATCTGATTGCCGCTGCTGGCGCCGTTGAAGCGGGTTTTTGTGCGCTGGCGATTCGGGATGGCTTGATGCCTCCCAGCGCGAACTTGCGAGAACTCGATCCCGATTGCGATGTCGATATCGTTCGTGACGTACCGCGTCCAGCGCGCATCGGCATGGCACTCTCTAATTCACTCGGCTTTGGTGGCAGCAATAGTTGTCTGGCTTTCCGTCACCCCGAAGAAACCGCAGCGTTGATCGCTGCAGGACGGTAATAGTGATGACCCGTATCGTAATCACCGGAAATAGTGCGATTTGTGGCGCAGGCCAAGATCCAGCCAGCATTGTGGATGCATTGCTTGAGGGCCAATCTGCTCTGGCTCCCATTTCAGCCTGGGATGCCCAGACCTGGGTGGGCAAGCTGGCCGCTGAGGTCAAGGACTACAACGGCGGCAAATTGCTGGGCGATCGCAAGTTGCTCAAGCTGGTCAGACGTTCCGATGTATTTGGTATTTACGCGGGTACCCAGGCGATTGAGCAGGCAGGGTTGCCGGCCTGGCGCGAAACGCTGGATGAGTCAGCCGCAAATGACTATGCAGACCAGACAGGCTGTTACGTTGGATCTGGTGGTGGCGCGTTTGAAGTCAACTATGATTTTTTCCCCTTGATGGCTGAGACGGGTGGGAGTTTGCCCAAGTTCGGCCAAGAGTTGTCGAACATGGTCAATCCCATGTGGCTCCTGCGTTCTTTGCCGAACAACGTGCTTTGCCATGTGAGTATTCGTAACCAGCTCAAAGGCCCCAACGGTTGCATCACTAACCACACCACGAGTGGCGTGCTCTCCGTGATCGAGAGTGCTTGGGCGTTGCGTGAGGGCGATGCACAACGCGTCGTGGCTATTGGACACGATGCGCCGATCGAACCTCAAACGCTTCTTTATCTCGACAAAGTCGGCCTGATTTCAAATGATTTGTTGCGTCCCTACGATGAGCGCCATGATGGCTGCTTGCTGGGTGAGGGTGCAGCTTCGCTCGTCCTGGAAACAGAAGCTTCCGCCCAAGAACGTGGTGCCAAGGTGTTGGGCGAATATCTCGGTGGCGGTGACGCATCTGAGGGCGAGGGCATCTTTGATGTGCGCACAGATGGAGATGGTTTGAGTCGTGCGATCGAGTGTGCATTGGCCGATGCTGGTTTGAAACCTGCCGATGTCGGCATGATCGTTGCGCATGCCAATGGCACAAAGGGCTCAGACAGTTCAGAGGCCGCTGCGCTTCTGCGCGTATTTGGTTCTGACATGCCCCCCGTCACTGGTTTCAAGTGGTCGATTGGTCACCTCTTTGCAGCTTCTGGCGCCATCGATGTGGCTTTAGGGCTGGAGGCCTGCAGTCGTAATGTTGTGCCAGGTATCGCAACGCTCGACAAGCTCGCACCTGCCTGCGCAGGTCTCAATGTCAGCAAAGAAAATCGTCCCGCGCGTAGTGATGTAGTCTTGGTGTTGTGCAGAGGTTTTGCAGGCACAAATGCCGCTGTCTTGCTGCGCGCTGCGCGCGCGCGTTGAATGGCGTGACCACACCTAATCACCTGTCTGCTGCTGAGGCTGTCAGCGATACTGCACCCGATCGTTGCGCAGTCGACACCGTTGAAATTGCGCGGGTCGCGCGTCTGGTTGAGGCCATGTCGGGCGAGCTCGACAAGCTATTCTCGCATCAAGAGATTGAGGATGCTGGACAGGGGCCTGGCCGCATCGCTAGTCTGGCCGCGCGATTCGCGGCAAAAGAAGCTTGTCTGAAGCTCTTTCCACGCGAGACGGCTTTGAACACCATCACTGCGATGGATTTCTCCGTCGTCAAGGATGAATATGGGGCTCCTCATATATCTGTGACGCCCGCAGCTGAAATCGTGCTTGGGCGCCACCTTGTGGCCGAAATCAAAATATCACTCACACATAGCGAAACGACGGCAACAGCTGTCGCTTTGCGTATTCAGCGCACGATCAAGCCATCCTGGGGCGGTCGTTTTATTTTCCGCTGGTTACCGTATCGCCGCAAAGTGATTTTAGAAAACCTCAATCGCGTGTATGGCGCCAATGTAGAGGCCTCTCAAATAGACTTGCTAGCCCAGGCGCACTACGGCCATTTGCTCAAGCTACTCAAAGAGCTTATCCAGTTTCGATTTTTATCGGCGGCACGTAAAAAATCTATCGTTCGTGTCGAGGGTGTTCCGGGGATGATCGAGGCTTTCGAAGCCGGTCGGGGAATCTTGATTCTGACCGGACATTTTGGAAATTTCGAAGTTTCCACCGTTGCGGGAATCGAGCACTTTCCGCAGGTCAAAGGGCGGATTCATTTTCTCAGACGCCCGATCAAACCCAAATGGTTGAGTGACTTGCTCACCAGACGTTTTAATCAGGCGGGTTTTGGAGTGGTCGGTCGGCGCGGATCGCTCGAAGAAATCGTCTCGACCATTGAGGCCGGTGATGCGATCGTGTTTCCTTTTGATCAATACGCACGCCGACCTGAAGGCATCGAAGTCGAGTTTTTTGGGCAAGCGGCGGGCACCTATAAAAGCATGGCTGTGATTGCCATGGCGACCGGCGCACCCGTCATCCCTGCCGCTTCGTGGCGAGAGCCCGACGGTACGCATGTCCTTAAATTTTTCGCGCCGCTCAAGCCGCTGCTTGATGACGATGTCGGTCAGGAAATCATCAAAAATACCCGAGCCTATAACCAGGCCATTGAGCTCTCCATCGTTCGGCATCCTGAGCAATGGTGGTGGGTGCACCGTCGCTGGAAAAATCAAAAGCCCCGTAGATAGCGGGGCTTTGAGCAAAACTGGATATCTGCCCCAGTCTAGTGCCTGGGGAGCATCCTTGACAAAACAATCAGGACTTATTGGCCCTGTTCATGTTTGTCATAGAGAAAACCACCAACAGCGCCGACTGCGGCACCGCCGATCGCGCCCCAAATCGGATTCCCACCCGCGATTGCAGTGATGCCGGCACCTGCCGCGGCACCGATTGCGCCACCGGAGAGTTCACGTTGCTGTGTGGTTGTCATGCCCGAACAGCCCGTCAGGGTCAGTGCGGCAACAAGAGGAAGTGCGAGTAGCGTTCTTTTCATGATAAAGCTCCTAAAGTGCTTGAATTCAAACGATATTGTGCTCAAAGGCTTAAGTACGTATTAGCCTTTTTTACATGGCAAGGTTTCAGCCAGATAACGCAAAATCGTGTCGGCAGCCGACATTTGATTGAATTTAGGATTGGAGGCAGACCACTTAATGAAACCGTTAATGTAATCCTGGCGAGTGCTCTTGGAGTTTTCCCCGCAAATGAATGGTGGGGCTTTCTTTGGATGGCGAGTGATCAAATAAGTTTCATACACACCTTGCCCGAAACCATGGCAAAAGTTTTGTGCCGATACATCGGTTGTTTTGGCGCACATGGCGACATACTCTTGTGTCGTTGTTGAGGCACGAGGAACTTGTGCCTGCGCGGGGGCTGTTGCACTCAACAACACCACACAGGCTCCTGCTGCGGCAAAGGTCAATTTCATATCAGTCTCCTGAAGGTGAAGAGGTTGAAAGTGCTTTGATACGACATGAGATAGTCAAAATGACCAGCTTGGCGTTACACTCCAACTGCATCTTTTTACAAAGATTAACAAATTTAATGAGAATGGACATGTTAAGACAGATTTCTAAAATTGCGCTATCACTTTTGGTTACGATCGGACTGGTTGCGTGCGCGCCGACAGGACCCAGTGCCCCGATGGAAATTCGCTCTGGCGTGATTGAGCAGATTAATGCCGCTCAGATTAAGAGCAGTCATGAAACTGGCGTGGGCGCAGTGGTGGGTGGCTTGGGCGGTCTCGGGATTGGCGCCCTGATCGGTGCGGGCACAGGTAAGACAGTGGCGATGGTGCTCGGCGCAATCGGCGGTGCGGTGGCGGGTAATGAAATCCAGAAACACTACGACAAACCAGTCGAGGGTCAGCAGATTTTCGTTCGCACGAGCGGCGGTGTCTTGGTCAGCGTGACTCAGCCTACCAGCAATTTGCGCGTGGGTCAGAAGGTTTATATCGAAGGTTCTGGCACAGAAGCACGTGTCGTTGCCCAGTAAATGACTCGAGCCGGCTATTGCGGCTTGTGAATTCGGGTAAAGTGAAAAAGCTGCAACAGTTTCCTGTTGCAGCTTTTTTTAATGATTCAAGTGAAATTGACGAACTTGACTGACTCAGTTGACTGACTCAACTTCACTTAAATGCTAGGCGTTAAGCCTTTTTGATGTAGGCGTTGCACCAGCCCGGACCGGCAACCAATTTGCCTGGGAAGATGGTACAGGTGCCGGCATCAGCCGATTTGCTGGCGTACAGTTGGCAATTCGAACAAAGCTGACCGTCAGCATATTTGGGAAATTTTGCCTTGTCGACTGTCTTGGCGTCAGCCTTGTAGCCCAAAGCAACGGCTGTTGGCTCAGCTTCGCCCAGCATGGCCTGTGCCTGCGCCTGGCTTGCCATCGTGAGGGAGGCTAGGCCGGCTGTCGAGTAGATGATGAACTGGCGACGTGATGATTGCATAGTCGTATCCTGTATGAGGTTGCATCCCAACGATGCACATTTCATTTTATCCCCTTCCGGCAGGACGGGAGCCTGAATAGACCTGTTTCGATAGGGGATAGTCGGGCGTAGGTCAAACAGTCCGCAAAAGCTTGCTTGACCCCGAGAGCTGTTGTTCCTTACATTGTCGGATTAGCTTCGCGCGCAGGCGCCCTCAACAAAGAGTCTTTCTGATGATCTATATTCAAGAAACAATTGACCAGTTAAATCAGCGTTTGGCGCGAGGTGAGACCACTCGCGAGGCACTTGTTTCGGGTGCTCTCGAAGCGGCTGCGCAGCCGGCTGCTAAAAGTGTCTTTACAAAGTTGTATCCGGAGGCTGCACTTGCGGCGGCCCGCGCTGCCGATGCGGCCCAAAAAGCGGGTGTGGTCCAGCCTGCCTTGGCGGGTTTGCCCGTTTCCATCAAGGATCTCTATGGGGTCGCCGGGGAAACCACAATGGCCGGTTCAATCGTGTGTCAGGGTGAACCACCACAGAAACAGGATGCTCCGGTCGTCGCAAGGCTGCGTAGCGCAGGCGCTGCCATTGTCGGCAAGACCAACATGACTGAGTTCGCTTTTTCAGGCATCGGTATCAATCCTCACTATGGTACGCCCGTCAATCCTTCCGATTCGAATGTGGCGCGTATTCCAGGTGGTTCCTCGTCGGGTGCTGGCGTTTCAGTCGCGCTCGGGTTGTCGGTCGCAGGTCTGGGTTCCGATACGGGAGGCTCGATTCGCATTCCCGCAGCGTTATGCGGCATTGTGGGCTTTAAGAGCACGCAAAATCGGGTGCCCCTGGAAGGCGCGCTCGAACTTTCACGTTCGCTAGACACCGTCTGCGCGATGACCAGAAGTGTTCAGGATTGCATCACTGTCGATGCCGTGCTCTCTGGTGCCATGTTGCCCGTGCGTCGCCGTCCTCTCACGGGAATGCGTTTGGCCGTCCCGCAAACGGTTGTGCTCGATGGGCTGGATAAAACCGTCTCTCAGGCCTTCGATCGCAGTTTGTCGATATTGTCCGAGGCGGGCGCGCAGATTATTGAGATTGCGCTGACTGAGTTCGCAGATATCCCCAAGGTGAATTCGCCCGGCGGACTCTCCCCGATCGAGGCTTACGCTGTGCACCATGAGCGTTTGGCGCGCGCACAGGCCCAGTTTGATCAGCGCGTAGCAGCTCGCGTGATGATGGGGGCGTCTGTCACGGCGCAGCAATACATTGCCTTGCTGGACAAGCGACGTGCCTGGATTGCCAGCGTGGAGCGTGCCATGGAAGGTTATGACGCGCTCTTGTGTCCGACCGTTCCAGCGGTGGCCCCGGAGATTGAAAAACTCGTCGCCTCCGATGAGGTTTTTTTCAAAGCCAATGGCCAGATGCTTCGCAATACATTCATCATCAATTTGCTTGATGGCTGTTCATATAGTTTGCCTTGCCATCGCGATGATGAGTTACCTGTGGGACTCATGTTGTCGTCTGTGCATGGAGACGATGCACGATTGTCGGCAGTCGCTTTGGCGGTCGAAGACGCCTTGCGTGCGCACCGATGAAAGTTCCTCAGAGGCTCAAACCCCTCGTGGAAGAGGGGCTCGTGGATGAAGTGCTGAGCCAATTGATGAGTGGTAAAGAGGCGACTGTGTATGTTGTGCGCAGTGGGGACTCGATCCGTTGCGCCAAGGTCTATAAAGACGCGAAACAGCGCAGCTTTAAAAACGCGGTTTCCTACACTGAGGGTCGCAAGGTCAAAAATAGCCGTCAGGCGCGTGCGATGGAAAAGGGCACGCGTTACGGGCGGCAGATGCAAGAAGAACTTTGGCAAAATGCCGAAGTGGACGCACTGTTTCGCTTGGCCAATGCGGGTGTCCGAGTCCCGCAGCCCTACATTTGCACCGATGGTGTGTTGCTGATGGAGCTTGTGACCGACGCTGAGGGTGATGTGGCGCCTCGTCTCAATGATGTCGAGTTGACACCGGAGCGTGCGCGCGAATGTCACGCCTATCTGATCAATCAGGTCGTTCGCATGTTGTGCGCCGGCATCATTCATGGTGATCTTTCTGAATACAACATTCTGATGGCTGCGGACGGCCCGGTCATTATCGATTTACCTCAGGCCGTTGACGCGGCCGGTAACAATGAGGCCCGTCCCATGTTGTTGCGGGATGTTCAGAACCTGGCGGTGTACTTTGGGCAATTCGCCCCGGAGTTGCTGGCCACGGATTTTGGCAAAGAAATCTGGAAGCTCTACGAAGCAGGGGAGTTGACCCCTGAATATGCCCTGACTGGCCAATTTGAGGCGGATACCACCCCAGTGGATATGGCAGGGCTGATGCATGAAATCGAAGAAACCCGGCGCGAACAAGAGGCGCTTTTGAGACGTTTGCAAGAGCGTCAGGACTAAGCGCTACGAATGCTTGCCATCGGCCCGCTCAAGCGCTCGGGCGTGGCTATAATCAACCTCTATCATTCCAACCACTCGATTCATTCCATGACTGCGAACACACCTCTGGTTTTCAAGGCAATACGCTCATCGCATCCTCGCTCGACAGCTGAGCGCGAAGCCATTTTGGCGAATCCCGGCTTTGGTAAATATTTCACGGATCACATGGTCTCGATCGACTGGACCGTCGAGAAGGGTTGGTATGACCCGCAGGTCAAGGCGTATGGTCCGCTTTCTCTTGACCCGGCTGCTTCAGTGCTGCATTACGCTCAGGAAATTTTCGAGGGTCTGAAGGCCTATCGACATGCGGATGGTTCAATTTGGTCCTTTCGCGCGGAACAAAATGCGGCCCGCATGCAACGCTCCGCCCATCGGCTCGCGTTGCCTGAGTTACCCACCGAACTATTTTTGGAATCCATTAAACAACTCGTGACCATGGATGCTCTCTGGGTGCCGTCGGCACCAGAGACCTGTCTCTACTTGCGCCCTTTCAGCATTGCCAATGAAAACTTTCTAGGTGTTCGTGCGGCGCAAAAAGCAGCGTACTACGTCATCGCAAGTCCTGTAGGTCCTTATTTCGCCAAAGGAGTCGCCCCAGTTTCCATCTGGTTGGTCGAGGATTATTCACGTGCGGCGCATGGTGGAACAGGCGCGGCAAAATGCGGTGGTAATTACGCCGCTTCTTTGTTGCCACAGCAAGAAGCCTATGCAAACGGTTGTTCCCAAGTTCTGTTCCTCGACGCTCAAGAAGGCAAGTATCTTGAGGAATTGGGCGGGATGAATATTTTCCTGGTCAAAAAAGACGGAACGCTCGTGACGCCCGAGTTGACTGGTAGCATCCTCGAGGGTGTGACGCGTGCGAGCATCATCCAGCTCGCAAAAGACCGTGGCCACAAAGTCGAAGAACGCAAGATTTCAATTGACGAGTGGCGCCAGGGAATGGCTTCGGGTGAGTTTACCGAAGCATTCGCTTGCGGGACTGCGGCAGTGGTTGCGCCAATCGCCGCCCTCAAAGGTCGTGGGTTTATCGCCGGCGATGAGTCCGCACCTGCCGGCAAGCTGACCATGGCATTACGCCAAGAGCTCACTGATATTCAGTACGGACGGTTACCTGATCGCCACGGTTGGCTCAAGCGGTTGGTCTAGGCGCGTGGACTTTTTCAAGTCCTCCCGTGTCCTGAACCTTCTGGCCGTTTTGTGCGGGGGCGTGCTCTTTGTTTGGCCCGCCCTCTGGAATGGCTACCCGCTGCTCTACAGCGATACCCATGTCTTTATCACTCAGCCCACTCCCGGCCACTTTAACTGGGACAAGCCGTTCATTTACGGCCCCTGGATGCTTCCCTTTCATGCCTGGCAATCTCTTTGGGGTGTGGTTCTCGTTCAAGGCATCCTCCTTTCACAGCTCATCTGGTTGACACAACAAGCTGTTCGTCCCGCATCAGCTGTTCGACATCTACTGATTTGTTTCGCTGTATCGCTTTTAACGGGCGCCTCCTGGTTTGTCTCCCTCGTCATGCCGGATATTTTTTCTGGCATGGTGGTGTTGAGCATATTCGTGCTGGGCTTTTCGACCAAGCTCAGTCGGGCTATGACGGTTTGGATCAGTTTGGTTGGAGCACTCGCCATCTCCGTGCATCTTTCACATCTTGTGATTGCGGCAGCTTCACTACTCGTGGTGCTGATGCTGAAATGGCGCCGTCTGCTTTATGCGCTGATCCCTCTCGTGTTGGCTCTGGCGGCTCTTGTTGGAACGACCATTTATGCCTTCAACAAGGTTGCCGTTTCTCCTTTTGGTTCAGTATTCATGCTGGCGCGTATGTCAGCGGACGGTAACGTTAAAAGTATCCTGGAGAAATACTGCCCTGAGAAATCCTGGCATTTATGTGCATGGACGGAGCGTCTGGCTCAAGACAGCGACTCATTCATGTGGGATGCGAATGGTCCAGTATGGAGTCATCCTGGTGGCCCGATTGGTCTGGCGCCTGAGGCATCTGAAATTGTGGCACTGACTGTCCGTCACAGACCACTCCCGGTACTGTGGTCTGCCATACAAAATACGGCGACTCAGCTTTGGATGGTCAAGCTCGGGGATACGGTCAACTCTGATTGGCTTGATCTCACTGTCGCGAAAAGCATCGAAAAGTTTTTCACACCCGCTGAGCTGGAGCGGTACAACCAATCCAGGCAAGTACAGGGAACAATGCTCGAGCGCGTATCCTTTGTGAGCGCGACTGGGGCCGTTGCTGTGGTGATAGGCTTTTTATGGAGCATCAATCTCCTGTTACAGGCCTGGCGCAGACGCGATTGGACGGTGCTCGCGTTGATTATGATGGTCTGGATTGGTTTGTTGGCAAATGCTTTCGCAACGGGTGCGTTGTCTAAGCCGCATTATCGTTATCAGACGCGTATTGCCTGGCTACTTGTATTGCCACCTCTTGTATTGCTGGCCAGAAATAAAAAGAGCGACTCCACGATGCAGAGTCGCTCAGCTTGAAAAACTGAGTGTTACTCGGGCTTGATGTTGCTGGTCTTGATCACGCGTGCCCACTTGTCAATTTCACCCTTGACAAATGCTTGTAGTGCTTCAGGTGTGCTGCCCTCGATCTCAATGCCTTGAGCCAGCAGTTTTTCCTTAAGTTGCGGATCAAGTAAGACAACGTTGATTTCTTTGTTCAACTTGTCGACGATTGCTTTGGGCGTTCCTGCCGGAGCGAAAAAGCCATAGCTTGCCACCGACTCAAATCCGGGATACCCGGACTCCGCGACTGTTGGTACATCGGGTACCAAAGGTGAGCGCTTGGCGGTCGTGATGGCCAGAGCCCGGACTTTCTTGTCCTTGAGCATGGACAAATATGGAGGCAGTGTGTCGAGCGCCATGGTCACGCGACCCGAGATGAGGTCTGGCATCAATAAAGAGGTGCCTTTGTAGGGGACGTGCAGCACATCGATGCCTGCGGCTGATTTGAACATTTCGCAAGTCAAGTGGATGAGTCCACCAGTCCCTGAGGAGCCACAACTCAGCTTGCCTGGATTGGCTTTGGCGTAGGCGACCAATTCAGCCAGATTCTTTGCCGGCACTTCGTTGCCAACTACTACGATGTTACTCAGCGTACCTGCCATGGAGATCGGCAGCAGATCTTTTTGAAAGCTGTAACCTGGGTCTTTATGGTAAGTCACCGAGATCGAATGCGAGCCGATCGAGCCCATCAGCAAGGTGTAGCCATCCGGAGCAGCTTTGGCAACTGTCGCTGCACCAATATTGGCACCCGCACCGGGTCTATTTTCAATGATGACAGATTGACCGATGCGTTGCGCAAGTTTTTCTGTGATCGCACGGGTCAGGATGTCAGTGGCACCACCGGCAGGAAACGGAACAACGACTTTGATGGGTTTGGAGGGATAAGCATCTTGAGCGGTAGCCGTCGCGGTGAGCGCGGATGACAGCGCAAAGCTAGCCAGCGTCAGTTTAAAAATTTTCGATAAAACTTTCACACGCATTCCTTAAAAATTTTGAATGAAATCCTATCCCCGATGATGGGGGTGAATAAATCTTAAGCAAGTTTCATGCCTGAGAATCGTTCGTTGGACGATCTGAAGGCAAGCTTGGATATCGTCACTCTTGTTTGATTTTGGCTTTCTGGATTAAGGCGTCGTACATTTTGAGTTCGCGACTGATGATCGTGGCAAACTCTTCTGGTGAGTTACCGACAAGATCATTGCCCCCCTTGGTTTGCAAAGCCTGAATGACTTCTGGATCTTTAACGGCCTGGACGACGGCATCGTTGAGCTTTTGGATAATGGCAGTATCTGTTTTTGCGGGGGCGAATAGTCCAACAAACTGCGTCACGTCAAAGTCTTTGAAGCCGGCCTCGGCCATGGTGGGGACCTCTGGCAATGAGCTCGCCCGCTTGGGGCCAGAGACTGCAAATGCACGCAGACGATTGTCCTTGATCAAGGGTGAAGCGGTTAGAACGGTATCGAAAGTGAATGTGAGTTGACCGCCCATCAGATCCACGAGTGCGGGCGCACTTCCTTTATAAGGTGCGTGATTGAATTGGGTATTGCTCAGCATGGCAAACATTTCGCCTGCAAGATGACCGCCACCTCCAATGCCTGTCGAGCCGTAGCTCAACTTGCCAGGCTGCTGACGCGCTTGTGTCACGATATCCTGAATGCTTTTAATCGAAGATGTCGTGGGAACCACCAAGACATATTGAAACGTCAGTACTTGACTGATGGGACGTAAATCTTTGATCGGATCGTAGGGGACTTTTGCGTAGAGCACCGGATTGATCACGATGGGGCCACTTGCAGCAAGCAAGAGTGTGTAGCCATCTGGCGCAGCTTTGGCGACAGCATCTGTCCCGATCCCGCCATTTGCACCAGCTCTGTTTTCCACCACAACCGCTACATTGAGGATCTCGGACATTTTTTTGGCAAGAACGCGGCCAGTAATGTCTGCATTTCCGCCTGCGGGATAGGGCACGACGATTTTGATGGGTTTGTTCGGATAAGACTGTGCAGCAGCGATGCTTGTCAGACAGATCGCCGCAAGCGCTGCAAGGAATTGTTTGATTTTCATAAGGTCTCCACAGATGAGCGTACACCGACTAACGTGTATCAGCCAATTAGATCTCGCGTGTCCCCCTATGTAAAGACATGCATGCCTTGTGATGAAAATACTGCGTATTTCGGCATTTTTATCAGGAGTTGCAATCTTCGTACGCCATTGTGCCTACGTATAAAAACGGGGTGGGGGTGCGGCTTGGTTAAGGTTATTCTCTAAGTAAAATGCCGTCCCAAAAATTACTTAACTGATGTGCATGGAACTCGTGCGTGCTTAAAAACCTTCTATCCAAATTTCGTTTACGTTCATCCCTCGAACAAGTGGCCGTGACCGATTTCAGTCACCTGTCGGCAGCTGATGTCGTCTCTCGTTATGATGAGTCGTGTGCGACGTTGCAGCGTTATGTGGACTTTGCCTGGGAGGAGCTTCAAAAAACCCGCCCCCCTTTTGGCGCGCTTCATGATGAGGCGATGTCCATAGAGATCTCTCACAAATTATTTATGAAATACTACGGAGATTATCTCGGTCTGGTCAAAGAGCTCGAGCGCTGTGGCGTTCATCAAAAGTCCTTGAGTCCTCGGGTCGAGGGAATTATTGAGAGGGTGGCGCGTTCCTCAAACGGGTAAAGAAAGCTAACATTACCTTCGGCATGGACGCTCAAGGGCTCAAGGTAATGTATGAGAAATAAAAAGCGAATCACCCAACTGTTGCGTTCTGGGCGACCCAAAAGCGGTTGGGTCAATGTACCCCCCACTCGGGCCAGCACATATGTTTTTAAAACAGTCGCAGACTGGAAAGATACGCGGGCACGCAGAGATCTTGAGCGCTTGCCCTCGTATGGCGCTCGTGGAAACGATACGGGACACGCGCTTGAGGATGCGCTTGTTGAGCTCGAACAGGGATATCGGTGTTTTTTATTCCCGACGGGTCAAGCTGCGATTGCGGCTACGCTCTTGGCATTTTTGAAGCCTGGCGATCATTTGTTACTCAGCGACGCTGTTTACGAACCTGTCCGTAATTTTTGCAAACATCAATTAGCGGGTTTTGGCATTGAGTATTCTTTTTATGCTCCAGATGGCAGTGACATCAACAGCCAGCTTCGTCCCAATACACGTGTCCTGTATGTCGAAGCACCCGGCACCATGACCTACGACATGGTTGACCTGCCGCAAATTGCCAAGCTGGTCGCTGGCCGCGATCTGGTGATCGTCGCGGACAATACCTGGGGCTCAGGATGGCTGTATCAGCCGCTCATGCTGGGCGCCGATATCTCGGTGATGGCCACCACAAAATATGTCGGTGGTCATTCGGATGTGATGATGGGGGCGGCGGTTGCAAACAAACGTACCTGGCAAGCGCTTCAGAAATCAGTGGTGGGTCTGGGACAAACCACAAGTCCTGATGATGCGTTTCTCGCACTGAGGGGATTGCGTACGATGCCTCTGCGTCTCAAAGCGCATGGCGAGGGTGCTTTGAAAGTTGCAAAGTGGTTATCGACGCGACCAGAGATTCGTCACGTTTTCTTTCCTGAGCTTGAAAGCGATACCAATCATGAGCTTTGGAAAAAATATTGTTCGGGGAGTAATGGTCTTGTATCTTTTGAACTCCAGCGTGAGCATTCCCGGGATGCTGTCGAGCGTATGATCGATGCGTTGTCCATGTTCGGATTAGGCGCTTCCTGGGGTGGTTTTGAAAGCTTGGTGATTCCTGCTGATCTTGCCAGTACCCGGGTCTTGAGTGATTGGAGTCAGAGAGGTGTCGTGGTGAGGTTGCACATCGGATTAGAGGATTCGGATGATTTGATTGAGGATTTAGACCAGGCTTTTAAAACATTACACCTTTAAAAAAAATAACAATTATTTTTAAATCGAAATATGAAGATGAATATAAGCATCGGAGACAAGCAATGATCGATTTCAAAAGACAGACGCATCACGTGGGTTTTGGCATATTTTCAGCGGCTCTTTTGGCCTGTGCCATTGTGACGAAGAGTCATGCACAGGAACTCAAGCCTTTGGCTGATTTTCCTAAACAGACCATCACAATCGTTTCGCCTTTTCCACCGGGAGGAGGGAATGACAAGATTTCCCGATTGCTCGCGGCAGAGCTGGCGCCGATTGTGGGGCAACCAGTCGTGGTTGAAAACAGAGGCGGGGCAGGCGGAAATCTTGGAACCTCTTCGGTTGCAAGGGCCAAACCTGATGGCTACACCATTCTCACTTCGCAAACTAGCATCATTGGTGTCAATCCAGCGCTGTACGCGAATGCCGGCTTTAAGCCCAAGGAGGATTTTGAGCCTCTTTCCCAATTGACGAGCGCACCGGTCGTGTTTGTCGTCCGTGCCGATAGCCCCTATCAAACGATGAAGGATTACATTGCGGATGCGCGCGCCAAACCTGGCACATTGACCTTCGCGACTCCAGGTAACGGAACGCTGTCGCATCTGACCACATCGAGAATGGCCACGCAGGAAAAGCTACAGCTCACACATATTCCTTATAAGGGCGCGGGTCCTGCGGTGACCGATTTGATGGGTGGTCAGGTTGCCATGGTGGTCACATCACCGTCATCCGTGGAAGGACTGGTTGCAAGCGGGAAGTTACGCGTCATTGCCTCGACCAATAGCGACCTTCTAGGTGTGTTTAAAGGTGTAGCGACCCTTGAGGATCAAGGCATCAAGGATATGAGGGTGACGGACTGGTATGGTGTATTTGTTCCAAAAGGGACGCCTACAGATCGTGTGCGTTACCTTGAGGCAGCAGTTCGCAAAGCCATGGCGTCCGCTGAGATGAAACTGAAGGTCAATCAAAGTGGTTCTCAAGTCGTGGCAAGTGCTCGATCGGATTTTATTCAAACGGTCGACAAGGAGATCGCTGATTGGGGCGCAGTCGTTAAAGCTGCAGGTCTCAAAGTCGATTAAAGGGTCTGAACAATATGACTTCACGCTGCAGGGTTGTGGTGATCCAGATGGGGCGGGCACCCGAGGATATTTCTCGGGTGTTTGGTGATCAGGGCGAGTGGTTCAAGCGTGCGCTTGCCTCGGAAAATGTTGAGATCGCTGTTGTCAGCCCTGCGGATGGACAAACTTTGCCAAATGTGGAGGATTTCGACCTCGCGATCCTGAGTGGTTCGTGGTCAATGGTGACTGATCGGGAGGATTGGAGCGAGATCACCAAAAAATGGATTCTTGAAGTGTTGCCAACTGGTAAACATATGCTGGGTGTCTGCTACGGTCATCAGTTGATGGCCGATGCCTTGGGCGGGCACGTCGATTATCACCCTCGGGGCAGAGAAATTGGTTTAAAAACCGTCACATTAACTGACGCCGCTCTCCAAGATCCCTTGCTGTCGACTTTCCCCCAAAGCTTCGAAGCAAATTTGTCTCATGAGCAAACCGTGGTGTCACCGCCACCCGGTGCAGTGGTCTTGGCACACTCAGACCACGATCCTCACCAGATTTTGCGTTATGGACCCACGGCTTTTTCCGTGCAGTTTCATCCAGAGTTCACCCCGCCTCTGATGAAAGCTTGTGTCACCAGACGCGCTGACGCCTTACGTCGAAATGGACTGGATGTTGAGGAGATTGTGCAGCAACTCAAACCAGCTCATGAGGCACACCGCTTGATGCAAGCATTCTTGCGTCAAGCCTTCACACGATAAAAACTTCCTTGTATTTCGACTGCGAGGCGTATGATTGTCAAGTACAGTTCATGCGTTGTTCTGACTATGATCCAAATCAATAAAAACAATTAGGATTATGTTTCGAATAGCTTTAATCTAAGGATTCAGCAGATTAAGGAGTCAATCATGTCGAATCAAGCGAAATGCCCCGTGATGCACGGAGGTAATACCACCGAAAGTCAGTCTCCTATGGCGTGGTGGCCCAATGCACTGAAGCTGGAAATTTTGCACCAGCATGACACAAAGACCCATCCGCTCAAAGGTTTCAATTATCGCGAAGAGGTCAAAAAGCTTGACGTCGCAGCCCTCAAAAAAGACCTCACTGCGCTGATGACCGATAGTCAGGAATGGTGGCCCGCAGATTGGGGCCACTATGGTGGCCTGATGATCCGTATGGCCTGGCACTCGGCGGGCACCTATCGAATCGCAGATGGTCGTGGTGGAGCCGGTACGGGCAATCAACGTTTTGCACCATTGAATTCATGGCCTGACAATGGCAATCTGGATAAAGCGCGTCGCTTGTTATGGCCGATCAAAAAGAAATACGGGAATAAGTTGAGCTGGGCGGATCTGATGATTCTGGCTGGCAACGTTGCCTATGAATCAATGGGTTTTAAAACGTTTGGATTTGCTTTTGGTCGCGAGGATATCTGGGCACCTGAACTCGATATTTACTGGGGTGCTGAGAAAGAATGGCTGGGCTCCAGTCGTTACGATGGTGACAACCGTGCCTCTCTCGAAAATCCACTCGCCGCGGTCCAAATGGGGCTTATCTATGTGAATCCCGAGGGCGTGAATGGTCAGCCTGATCCATTGCGTACAGCACAAGATATCCGTTTGACATTCAAGCGGATGGCCATGAATGATGAGGAAACTGTCGCACTGACCGCGGGTGGTCATACGGTTGGAAAGGCGCACGGAAATGGCAGCGCAGCAAACCTGGGACCCGCGCCGGAAGGCGCTGATGTCGAGGAGCAAGGTCTTGGCTGGATCAATCACACCTCCCGAGGCGTGGGTCGTGACACGGTGACAAGTGGAATCGAAGGTGCGTGGACCACGCATCCTACGCAATGGGATAACGGGTACTTTCACATGTTGTTGAACCATGAGTGGGAGCTGACAAAAAGCCCGGCGGGTGCCTGGCAGTGGGCACCCATCGACATCAAGGAAGAAGACAAACCCGTGGATGTCGAGGATCCATCGATCCGCGTGAAGCCGATGATGACCGATGCGGATATGGCCATGAAAATGGATCCTGAGTATCGCAAAATTTCTGAGCGTTTTTATCAAGATCCTGCGTATTTTGCTGAGGTGTTCGCACGTGCCTGGTTCAAACTTACGCACCGTGATTTGGGACCCAAGACGCGCTACATCGGACCCGAAGTGCCAAAAGAGGATTTGATCTGGCAAGATCCCGTCCCCGCAGGCAACAAGAGCTACGATGTCAATGCAGTCAAGACAAAGATTGCCGCGAGTGGATTGTCTATCAGCGAGATGGTCGCAACAGCCTGGGATAGCGCACGTACCTTCCGGGGCTCGGATAAACGCGGTGGCGCAAATGGTGCACGTATTCGTTTGGCACCCCAGAAAGACTGGGAGGGAAATGAACCGAAGCGTTTGGCGAAAGTCCTTGGTGTACTGGAAGTCATCGCCAAAGACACTGGCGCAAGTATTGCCGATGTGATTGTTTTGGCGGGCAACGTAGGCATTGAACAGGCCGCTCGGGCTGCGGGTCACGTCGTAACAGTCCCGTTTACGCCAGGCCGTGGCGACGCAACACCAGAGCAAACTGATGTGGAGTCGTTCGATGTCCTCGAGCCGATCCATGATGGCTATCGCAACTGGTGCAAGCAGCACTATGCAGTCACTGTAGAAGAGCTCATGCTCGATCGCACCCAACTCATGGGATTGACTGCGCAGGAAATGACAGTCCTGGTCGGTGGTATGCGCGTCTTGGGTACGAACTATGGCGCAACGAAACACGGTGTCTTGACGGAGCGAGAAGGCGCTCTGACAAATGACTTTTTTGTCAATCTGACCGATATGGCTTTCTCGTGGAAGCCCACGGGTCGCAATAGTTACGATATCGTCGAACGCAAGACCGGCAAAACCAAATGGACAGCAACACGCGTCGATCTGGTTTTCGGTTCAAATTCGGTCTTACGCTCTTATGCAGAAGTCTATGCGCAGGATGACAATAAAGAGAAATTCGTTCTGGACTTTATCGCAGCATGGACAAAAGTCATGAACGCAGATCGCTTTGATGTTTGAATGATTGTTTGAGTCAGTCATTGAGACCGGTTTAAAGCTGGCCTCAATGACTTTGCATCGAATTTTTTAAGGCTCAAGGCCGCAAGCCTTGCCGCAGCAGGAGACAACGCGCGTAAAGGTGACTGGATCAATCCGATCGGAGGTTTCAACGTTGGTTGAACGATACGTAATGCCTGCACGCGCTTGTCTGGACGGGCTGGCATGATCGAGGCTGGCAATATCGCAGCGCCAAGTTCTTCATCGGCCATGGCGATGAGTGTTTGGGCTTGTGTGCTTTCGTACTTTGGTATGAGCTCGATGCCGTGTTGATCGGCAGCTTTTTGCAAGATACTTCTGAGGGCTGTCGCCTGACTTAATTGCAAAGTCGGGATGCGTGACAGCTCGCGCAAGCTGATCGTCTCCGCGGCACCGGACTTAAATTTCTTTGGCACGAGCGCCATGACCTCTTCTTGTAAAAGAGGTTGAAAGGACAGGTCCTTGTCTTCGGGGCGCGGACCAATCCCAAAGTCAGCCTCTCCATTTTTAATGCTGTTGGCGATTTCAGATGGTGTCAGCTCGCGCACCAAAATGCGAATGCTGGGATGGTGTGATTCGAACTCCGCTAACAACGGCGGCAACAGCGTGGCAGCCATGATGGGTGATGAGGCGACTGTAATGCGGCCGATCCGCAGATCAAGAGTTTCCTGCAGTTGTCTCAGTCCAGACTCGATTTCACGAAATCCATTGCGCACGGCTTGCAGCAGAAGTTCTCCCTCCGGGGTGAGTGCGACGCTTCGTGTGGTTCGATGAAAAAGTTTGGCACCGATTTGTTGTTCAAGTTGCTTGATTTGGGCGCTCACGACCGAGGTTGATCGATGAATCTTTCCGGAGGCGTCTCTGAAGGTTGATGACTGTGCCACCTGAACAAAATTGTGCAGGAGGCGATAGTTGAGGTGGGTACCGATATCCATCCGTAAAGTTTATGTGATTAATCCACACAATTCAAACTGATAATCGCAATTGTTAAAACTGTAATGAGACGTTATTGTTGGTCTTGTTTGTATTGAGTGAGACTCATATGTCCGACTTTGTTGAAAACTTTTTCCTCCCTACGTCTGACCCAGGCGTGAGCATCATTGGGCGTAAACGAGGTTCGGGTCCACCATTATTGTTGTTACACGGTAATCCATTGACTCAGATGAGCTGGGACCGTATCGCACCTGGTTTGGCTGAAAAATTTACCGTTGTCACGACTGATCTGCGTGGGTATGGAGATAGCAGTAAACCCGAGGGGCTGCCTGATCACAGTAATTATTCGTTTCGTCGCATGGCGCAAGACCAAGTCGAAGTCATGCAGCAACTCGGTTTTGAACGATTCGCAGTCGCTGGTCACGACCGCGGTGCGCGTACCGCGTTTCGCCTGGCGATGGACCATCCCGAGAAAGTCACCCGTGTGGCATTTCTGGATATTTTGCCTACGCACTGTGTATTCAAAGATATTCAGGCTCAAATGGCGATGGACCTCTATCACTGGTGGTTCATGGCACAACGTAAAGGTTTTCCGGAAACGTTATTGCGAGGCCATGAGGAGTTTTACATCCGCGACAAACTGATGAAGCAGGGGCCTGGCAAGGGCGGGTTCACGGAAACGGAAATACTCGAGTACATCCGCGTGTGTACGCCTCAGAATATTCATAGTGTCTGTGAGGATTACAGAGCCGCCTTCAAGATTGATTTACCCATGGATACGGCTGACTTTGAAGCGGGTCGCAAAGTGCAACCGCCTGCGCTTGTGTTGTGGGGTGCGAAAAGTCACACCGCGCATCATCATGATCCACGCGTGGAATGGCCAAAGTATTGTGCGAACATCGTGCGCATGGCTGAGTTGACTTGCGGCCACTACCCTACCGAGCAGGCCCCTGAGCAAACATTTCAGGAGCTGAATACATTTTTTAGCCAGCCTGGTTTGGGCTCAGACTCATGAGCGCTCGAACCCTGTACCAGCATATCGTCGACGCGCACACCGTCCGACATATCGGCAACAGCGGTCAGATCTTGCTCTACATAGACAGGCAAGTCCTGAACGAATATACAAGCCCGCAGGCCTTTGCTGCCTTGCGTGCGCAAGATCGTCCTGTTTGGAGGCCAGAAGCGCATCTTGCCGTCGTGGACCATGTCAATGCGACGACACCGCTCAGGACGGCGGTCACCATGCGTATTGTTGACGAAGCGCGCGCCCGTCAGGTGAGTTTGCTTGCTGAAAACTGCAAACGCTATGGTATCGAATGCATCGATATGCTCGATCCTCGACAGGGTATTGAGCACGTCGTCGTGAGCGAGCAGGGTTTTGTCTTGCCTGGCATGGTGATTGCGGCAGGGGATAGCCACACGACCTCGCATGGTGCGATGGGGGCGCTTGGATTTGGAATCGGCAGCAGCGAGATCGAACATTTGTTAGCGACGCAAACGCTCGTCTATCGTCCACAGAAAAATATGCGCGTGACCGTTCGTGGAAGACTGGCGCAGGGCTTGAGCGCCAAGGACGTCGTTCTCGCGTTGATTGCACGCATTGGTGCGGATGGCGCACAAGGTCATGTGATTGAGTTTCAGGGGTCGGCCATCGAGCAGATGGATGTCGAAGGACGTCTGACTCTATGCAATATGGCCGTGGAAGCCGCCGCGCGCGGCGGTATTGTGGCACCGGATGATCGTTTGTTTAACTATTTGCATGGAAAGCCTCGCGTGCCGACTGACGCGCAATGGGATCTCAGTGTCGCACGATGGCGGGAGCTTCGCAGTCAGCCCGGGGCTGTGTTTGATCAAGAGGTGGAGTTTGATGCGTCAAACTTGTTGCCCCGAGTCACGTGGGGGACGAGTCCTGATCAAGGCGTTGCGATCGATGGAGTGGTGCCTGATCCACAACATGAAGCAAATCTGACGCGTCGCAGCAGCATGGAGCGCGCATTGAAATATATGGCGCTTGAACCCGGTCAGCGCCTCGACGGTTTGCCCATCAGTCATGCATTCATCGGATCCTGCACGAATAGTAGGATGGATGATTTGCGCGCAGCCGCAGAAGTTTTGCGAGGTCATCGTGTCGCTCCGCATGTACGTGCCTTGGTCGTGCCAGGATCCTCCACGGTGCGCGCTCAGGCGGAAGCCGAGGGTTTGGATCGCATCTTTAAAACGGCCGGTTTTGAGTGGCGTCAATCAGGTTGTTCGATGTGCGTAGCCATGAACGACGATCACCTCTCGCCAGGTGATCGATGTGCCTCAAGTACAAATCGTAATTTCGAGAGTCGCCAAGGTCCCGGCGCCCGCACCCATTTGATGAGTCCTGCCATGGTGGCCGCAGCGGCGATCAAAGGTGCCTTGACGGATGTACGCAAGCTCTTAACTAAGCGGGTGCCATGATGGAAGCATTTGTCAGCGTCAAGGGTTTTGCGGCAGCGTTACCGCTCCCAAATTTGGACACAGACCAGATCATGCCCAAACAGTTTTTACGCGGCATTGATCGTCATGGGTTGTCCAAAGGTGCTCTGTATGAACTTCGTTTTGACTCTTCATGTCAACCTCGCCCCGATTTTGTGTTGAACCAGCCGCCTTGGTCTGATGCCCGCTTTTTAATCGTGGGACCGAACTTTGGTTGCGGTTCAAGTCGAGAGCATGCGGTATGGGGGCTCAGGGAGCTCGGTATCCGTGGGTTTCTGGGTACGAGTTTTGGGGGAATTTTTAGCGATAACTGTTTGCGTAATGGCGTGGTGGCACTCAGTTTGCCAGTCGAGGAAATTGATCGTTTGATGGCGCTCGTCCAACATCCTGACCGATGCGAAATTCAGGTTGATTTGGCGACAGAAACTGTGACTTCATTCGGGGATGGCGTTGCATTGGGTATCAATCTCGATCCGTGGCAACGCGATATGCTGATGAAAGGGCTGGATGCCGTGGGGATGACGCTCAGTTACTCACAGGAAATCAGGGAGTTCGAGGAACGTTATTTTTTAGGCAGTTGAGTTGAACTGTGCGCTGGCGGGGCAACACTGACAACATCACAAACCGCCTGAGGTGCTGAAATCTTAGATTTTTTGCTTTTGGTCTGCGGGAGGGATACTAACCCTATTACTCTCGAGTCGTAGCAAAATCTCGCCGCCAGGATTCAAGGTGGGCAATATCAAACGTACTTGATTCAAACTGATGCAGTATTTCTGTGTGGATGGCCCATCGATTGCCTCTTTAGGCACGAGCCAACGATCCGCAGAAACAAATCGACCTCGGCGTATGCTCTAAGGTGCATAACCGCTGACAACTTGTCATCATTCAGAAATATAATTCCATTATTCTAGACATATGGAATTATTTGAATCATGGAAGAAAAAGACGCAATTGCCGCACTCGCCGCGCTAGCGCAGCCAAGCCGATTACGCATCTTTCGCCAACTCGTCGAGGTGGGCAACTCAGGCTTGACCCCCAGAGCGCTTGGCAAAAGCTTGGACATACCGCCAGCAACCTTGTCTTTCCATCTGAAAGAACTGCTCAATGCTGGGCTACTTGAGCAAACCCGAGAGGGCCGAAGCCTGATTTACAGCACACGCATCAATCATATGGCTAGCTTGATCGACTACTTGACTGAAAATTGCTGTCAGGGCGAACTCTGCCTTGTTTTGAAGACAACTTGCAAAGGCTAAAAAGATCAACCCTAAGATATTTCACACCACAAAATTTGCGTTAACACTCGTGCACACTAATGGAGCTATCAATGGTCTCGAAAATTTATAACGTATTGTTTATCTGCACCGGTAACTCGGCACGCAGCATCATGGCTGAAGCTATTCTTAACAACCTCGGCCACGGCCGGTTCATTGCCTACAGCGCCGGTAGCCATGCCTCGGGAAAAATAAATCCTTACGCGTTAGATCTTATTAAAAGTAATGACTTGCCTCATGAACACTTACGAAGCAAGAGTTGGGATGAGTGTGCTCAGCCAGACGCACCTGAGCTTGATTTTGTTTTCACGGTCTGCGATAAAGCAGCCGGGGAAGTTTGCCCCGTCTGGCCCGGCCAACCCATGACTGCACACTGGGGCGTCGAAGAGCCGTCCGCCGTTGAGGGTACTGAGGAGGAAAAGAGAAAGGCGTTTTCTACGGCGTTCCGAATATTGCACCGCCGTCTTTCTTTGTTCACCTCTTTACCAATTGATAAGCTTGATAGTCTTTCGTTAAAGCGCGAATTGGACACAATTGGCACCGTTAAAATTTAAGAGGTATAGCGCACAATGGTGACTACAGCCAATACCAGAGCCAAGAAAACCGTCGGCGACACGATGAGCACTTTTGAAAGATTTCTAACTATTTGGGTCTTTCTCTGCATAGTCGCGGGTATTGCGCTGGGTCAGCTTTTTCCAAACGTGTTTCAGTCGATCGCCCAAATCGAAATTGCACAGGTCAATCTACCGGTGGGGTTGTTGATTTGGGTGATGATCATTCCGATGCTTGTAAAGGTGGACTTTTCGTCCTTAAGCGAAGTGCGTCGGCATAGCCGGGGTATCGGCGTCACGCTCTTTGTGAACTGGCTCGTCAAGCCCTTCTCTATGGCATTTCTGGGCTGGCTGTTCATCCGTCATTTATTCGCCGACCTTTTGCCGCCTGATCAACTCGATAGCTACATCGCTGGCTTGATTCTCTTGGCTGCAGCTCCCTGCACCGCAATGGTGTTTGTTTGGAGTCGGCTCACAGGTGGGGATCCATTATTTACGCTCTCACAAGTCGCGCTAAACGATTCAATAATGGTTGTTGCGTTTGCACCGCTCGTTGCCCTCTTGCTTGGTATCTCTGCCATCACGGTGCCTTGGGACACACTTTTGACTTCGGTTGTTCTTTATATTGTGGTGCCGGTGATTCTGGCTCAGCTTTGGCGTAAGGCCTTACTCAAAAAAGGCGAGGCTGTCTTTAATGCAGCACTGGAAACGATCGGACCTTGGTCAATCGCCGCCTTGTTAGCCACTTTAGTATTGCTGTTTGCGTTCCAGGGCGAGGCGATTCTTAAACAACCACTAGTGATTGCGCTTCTCGCCGTACCCATCCTGATACAAGTTGTTTTTAACTCAGCACTGGCGTATTGGCTAAACCGTGTACTTGGCGAAAAACACAACGTAGCGTGTCCATCTGCGTTGATTGGTGCCTCTAATTTCTTCGAGCTTGCCGTCGCAGCAGCGATTAGCTTGTTTGGCTTACATTCGGGTGCCGCCCTGGCAACCGTCGTGGGTGTGCTTATAGAAGTTCCCATCATGCTGTTGGTGGTTTATGTAGTGAACAATTCTAAGCAATGGTATGAAAGAGCTTGATTTGCTTGGCCTGTTGGCCCACGGCTTAGTGTGCCACCGGCACCAACAAACAAGATAATTAATAGTAAAATTTGAAAAATTACACTTCAAGATGTTTCAGGCAATTTTGAGTAAACCGCAAAATCTAAAAGGCATCATCCCTTAGCGTACCTAATCCCAGGCATCGCTTACCGCAGCATGTTTGCCAGCACACTCTGAATACTGAAACACCAGCTTCAGATAGCTTTTCATCAACTCATCCCAAGACGTCGACGTAAAACTATCGACCGCCGGGCAGGGACTTGCCAGATTGGCTGGTATTGGCGGTCGAGATGGCGGCGTTGAGCTCGCGCAGCCGGTCAGAATCAATAACGCAATCAGCAGGCAGTGGCTTTTCGATGATGACACGGTTAAACCTTTCAATGATTTTTGGCTGAGCTTCGCGCAGCGCCGTGAGCTGCAGCTCGAGGTTTTGAGAGAGCCCCTGCAGGCGAAGGGACTCGGACTTAAACGACTCAAGGTCGGCCACGTGGCGCACGTTTTCAGCGGCTTGGTAGCCAATGTGGTACTGATACTTTCCGTAGGCCCAAAGGCCCGACGTTGCCGCGACAAGGGCAATTGCAACCAAAACATATCGGTTTGCCAGTAGCCAAATCATTTCATCTCCTGTTGCCAGTGATCATCGACGACAGCACCACCTATGTAAGCCGTCACCACCATTCCAACGAAAACATAAAAGGGTGTGGCAATCTGGCCGAGCTGAGCGGATTCCGTCACTAATAAAAGCAGCGGAAAAAGAAGCCCAGCAAGCATAGAGAGCCAGGCCATCTTTCTACGATTGCGCCACCGATCGGCGGGCTCGGTCATCTAGTTATCCTCGGCAGCAAACAGAAGGTTGTCCGCACCTCGATTGGTCCAGCCGCGTCCGTAGATGTCAAACTTTTGCAGTGATGCCCAAAACTTCAGGCGATAGGCAAGAAAGCGCAACAAGACATCGTTGGCTTCCATCGACTCAAGCGCTGCCTGAGACTTTACGCCCCACTCACCATCATCAGCAACTTTTACGGCCCGTTGCAAAAAGCGAATGGCATTACCCCGACCGTGATTGACCGAAGCATCAAACACTTGAAACTTGATCGCTGGGTGCGCCGCTCCACAGACCTCCCAAAAGTCACGCCGATAAATGGCCTTGGCATCTTCAAGGCGCAGGTTCTTGATATCGAGGTAGCCGTAGGAGCAGGCAGCAATCCCAAACTTGGTCCCTTTTAACTGTCCGACCCCCTGCGCGCCACCCGTCCAGTTACCTGAATCACGTGGGTCATCGCTATAACCGCCTTCGTGAGAGATCAGGCGATCAAAGGCTTCATCAAAAGTAATCATTTTTTCCAGTACTCCTGCCAGAGCAGTGCAATTGTTGAGCAGACACCAACGATCCAGAGAATGGGCTTGGCAATCTTGCCGATCAGTTCAAGAACGATGAAGGCACCTTTGGCAGCTGCAAAGGCTGTGGTGACCTCTTTGGTGTTTTCATCAATGCGATCGACCTTATCCTCAACTGAGACAAGGCGCTCATAGATCTCTTTGTGTGTAATTTCTTCAGCCATGCTGCGCCTCACAAGAAGTGGCTAGGGGGGAAAAAAGCTGTCGTGCGCGTTGACTCAAAACACAACAGGCATTGGCGTCCAAGTGGACTCTGAATCATCTTCAGGCAACTGAGAGCCACCGGCGTATCCCGTTTGCCAGACCTGTCCGTCATCCATGAGTAGCGCAATACCTTGCTGGCTACTAGTACCTAGTGCACAGATATCTGTGACCAGACGGTTGCCCGTCAGCATGATGTTTACAGAGGATCGGGTGTTGGTGTCGCCTACTCCCAGCGCGCCGTTGCCGTTGTAGCCCCAGACTTTGACTTGGCCGTTGGTAAGTAGGGCTGCACCAAAGTTGTAAGTACCTGAGCCTCCGCGGATTGCTTTGACCAGGGTTCCACCGAGAGGGATTTGCGTAAATGTGGCAGAGTTTGTGCCTGCTGGTGTGACGCCATTTGCCCAGTACTCCCCATAACCACATGCCCAGAGTGTGTTGTCTGTTTTCTTAATGTATGTGACCGGGTAGTCGTACCCTCCAAGGTAGGCATCTGCAACGCCAGTACCTACCGCTAAAACAGGTGTTAACTGTTGGGCGTAATTGCCATTGCCAAGTTGCCCGTATGCGTTCGTTCCCCACGCATGCAAATTGCCTAAGCTATCAAGTGCCATGGCGTAGTTTTGTCCGGCAAACACCTTGACAACTGCTTTCCCACTGAGTGATCCGCCCGATCGGGGCATGGAAATGGTGGAGTTGGTGGTCGTGCCATCGCCTAATTGTCCGTCACCGTTATATCCCCACGAGTAAAGGGTTCCATCATTTTTCACTGCATAACAGGACTGATACGCTTCGCGACCAGCGGCAATTTGGGTAATGCCAGAGAGCACGGGCAGTTGCACAAAACGTGAACGATAGGTCGTATCACCGTGACCCAGTTGTCCATAACCGTTGTAGCCACAGGAGTGAACAGTGCCGTCACTACACAGCACCAGAGAGCTATTGGCATTTTGCTCGCCGCACGCAAGTGCTACTTGTGTGACTGTTTTTCCATAAATAGAGTTGGCTGAATCAGCGCTTGCGTTAAACGGCACGCGTTGCACAGCGGTGTTGCCATTGGCACACTGCCCGTAATCGTTGTAGCCCCAGATCCAGAGCTGACCGTTATTGTCGATGCAGTAGGTGTGAGTCTGTGCCGTGTAATAAAGTTTGGATGCCCCGGGAAAGCCCGGTGGAAACGCTGCGCGCGCGGGGTAAGAGCGCGAATACTCGGTTCCGTCTCCAATCCTAAAATTTGAGTTTTGCCCCCAAGCGCGCACGCTCCCATCGGTCATGATGACACCCATCGTGCGGTACAGGTTCGATTGGGTATTGGCCGTGTTTTCTGGAAACCTTAATGCCTTGGTACCGGAGCGGATTTCAGGTGTTGCCCACACAGGCAGACCCGTTGGGCCAACCGTTAAGACTTGCCCAAGTGCGCCCGCAGGCAGTGCCACGAGTCCCGAGCCATTGTTATAGATAATTTGCCCGGAACTATTTGAAATCCCAGCGGTTCCCTGCGCAAAGAGGTCCCAGGCAGCCGAAGCGTCCGTGGGTGTCACCCCCATCGTGTTATCCAGCACGCAGACAAAACTGTCTCCGTTATAGGAAACAACATCTTGCTTCATATAGGTGCTACTGGCGTTGTAAGTCGATCGCCACGTGAAGGCGACTTTCCCAAGAGATATGGTTGTCATGTCTCGATTCCTTTAAAAAATGACGGGTGAGGGGGCAAAACGACTTTCCTGATCGTCATCGCCGTCCATGGAGTGCGCGCCGTACCCGTTGACCATGACCTGACCGTCAGAGGTCAGGCAATAAAGGGCACCCGAGCCTGCACCGAAATATCCTGAGACGCTAAAGTCAACGACCGTTTTGTCCAGTAGCAAAAAGGAGTTCGGCGCGTTCGGCGTGAGGTTATTGCCATTGCCAACCTGTCCAGAGCCACCAAAGCCCCAGACCACAACTTTTCCATCGCTTCGCAAAGCCACAGCGGTCTGATAAGTGGAATAGCCATAGAGACGAAGTTTTGTGACATTGGTGAGGTAACTTGCACCCAGTGTTTCCCAGGTTGTTCTAGAGATGCCGGAACTGCCACCAATGTATTGACCGTTGTATCCAGTCCACTTCACTGTTCCGTCATTCATGAGTGCAAGACTCATGTGATAACCCGCAGCAACGGCCTGCGCGTCTTTGACGCCATCCAGGCACTTGATTGGAAATATCGTATTTCCCTGAAACGATGCAGGACCGTAGCCAATGCCAAAGCCGTCTCCGACATAACCGCCCTGATCACCCCACATCCAGAGCTCGCCATTGTCAAGCACTGCACCGTACCGACGGTAGGTGCCAGCACCTTCCCATGTGCCTGGCGTCTCGCAGGAGAAGATCTTTTTAACGGTTTTATTCCAACCCCAAGGCATGACGGGCTGATGGGTAGATGCGTTTGAGGTCAGAAGCGAGGAGTTCGTCTCGCCTGCCGCATACAAAATACCGTTGGTACCAATCAAAAAGGAGGCCGCGTAAATGCCTCCTGTGACATAGATGTCTTTGATTGGGGTTGTGACAGACATGGGGACTAGCTTTGGCACGTTTTGGTTCGTGCTGTTGCCATTGCCCAGTTGGCCGTATTGGTTATAGCCCCAGGAGTAGACGCGCCCCTGATTGTCTAGCAACCAGACTGACGGGTAGCCGTGGTAGCAGCGACCGATATAAATCTTTTTAACAATTGTGTTCGAACCAAGATCACCAAACCCATTAATTTTCTGTGGCACCGGGACGTAGCTCGTCGTATTGCGACCAGACATCGTGTCGCCCTGATTGGAGCCGGAGTGCCATACTGCACCACTCGCATCGAGGTAATAAGTATCGTTAAAGGCAGAAATCACCTGCGTAATGCGAGGGGTGCCTGGAGGGAAAGCCACGGTTGAGGGAAAGGTGTAGTTCCAGGCAGGATCGCCTCCGTAGACGCCCGTACCGGTTTGACCGTACTGGCGCAAGCCCAGCATCCGAACCGAGCCATCGCTTATGATGGATCCCATGTAGTAGTTCGTGACCCCATAGCCTGAGCAACTGGCGCGCTCAGTTGACATGAGTGCTGTGGCAATAGTGCCGTTTCTACCACCCATGAATCGGAACTCCATCCCACTTGCGCCGTTTGAGTGCAGCACCATATTGGCGAGCCCACCAACTGAAACCCCGCCCGTCAAAACATGACCTGCAAGCACTGCATCCTGTTGACCTAAAGCAAAGGGGGTTGCTACGCCATTACGCATCACATAGGCACCACCATCTTTGTAGACCACGTCATTGTTCAGGTAGCTCAGGTACGGGGAGTACACCCCTTTCCAGCGATAGCCCAAATTGTTAATTTCTATATTCATAGGGCAATCACCAGTTCATTGTTGTTAATCGAGAAGGTCAGGTTTTCAGCAATAAGCCAGCTCACAAAATTAGAGGCGGCAAAGCTTCCCGTTTTGGCATCCGTGAACATGAGCTCAGAACCATCTGCTGAAAGGGCAAATCCATAAAGTCTCGGTAAGGCGGCAGACTCAAAGAGCGCGTAGCCCGTCTCCGTTGCGTTGACCTTGAGCACTTTGAGTGCCTGCCCAATAAGCGAAGATGGCATGTGCGTGGCGCTCACCGCTGAAGCTGCCTCAAGTGCACTTTGTGCGGCTGCAGTTTCACTCGTGTGAGCGTTGATTGCGCTTTGTGATGCTTGTGCCGCACTGGTCAAGGCACTCGCAGCACTGGCGGTAGCACTTGTTGCTTTAGTTGTTGCAAGCGTCGCACTTGCCGCAGCTGAGCTTGCACTGGTGTTTGCATTTGTTGCACTCGTGGCAGCAGTTGCTTGATTTGAAGCCGCTGCCGCTGCTTGTGCATCAACAAGCTCGGCAACATCATTTGTTTCAGAAACAAAGGCATCTAGCGCACCGATCAGTGCGAAAGCCTTACGGTTAAATTCCGAGGCTCCGTCTGTCGGAAGCGGCGCGGATGGAAGTGCGGTGATAGACATCAGGTCAAACCCTCAATTTCTAATTCAAAGTCTGCGTAGTCGGGGTAACTAATCAGCGCCTCAAAGTTTTTATAAAATCCAAAGATCGTGGTGGACTCGTATTCAGTGCTCCCAATCCACAAGCATGGTGTAGCCCGTATTTCGGTGAGGAATAACTGAAACGCATCGACCTCACTTTTTTCAATCAACAGATTGAAATTGGCGCGCTTAGCAAAGGCTCGACGCACGAGAATCGTGTCGCCAAAGTCATTCGTTTCTTTTCGCGAATAGTCCTGGATCCCAACGCGCGCGCCAAGCTGAACACCCAGCCCAAAGGAGCGCTCTTGGCCGATGAGCAGTACGCCCACAGAAAGCTCTGAGCCGCCGAGCAATTCAAACTTGATCACGCAATCGCCGTAAGAAGGTAAGTCAGTTTGAATATCTTGGGTCGGAACGGTGCGAGCGCTATAGAACCAGGACCACCAGTCAGAGCCCGTCGGAAGGGCCGAGAGATCAATGCTTTTGAAATACACCACCTCAAGTGCGCCGGAGATTGCGCTATACATCGTGACTCTAATTTCGGTCGCGTTGTAAAGATTTAGCGCAGCTATTGTGTTGATCACCTGCCCAGGCTCCAACACATAGGTGATGTTATTTGGCTGTGCAGTAGAGGTACTGACCGAGGTGTCAAAGAGCGCCCATCTGTTGGTGGGTGAGACTTCGATCCACCAGAGAGGTTCGGACAAGGGGTTCTTATTCAGATTGACGGCTTTCAGGCTTTCGTACACTTTATGCGTGCTGGTGAGCATGACGCGCGCACCTAGCGCGTAAGTGGTGGAGGCACCCCACGCTGGGTACACAGACTCGGGGACGTTAGTTATCGGAGCTGTAGTGGATGAACCGTTACTTGCGACATGCACCATGGCATCGGTTATCTTGATCGGGTTGACCACGACAAGTGCGTTAGGATCAGAACTCATGCGCTCACCACCCTTTGCTCAGGCATCCCATCTCCATCCCAGCGCTCAAGTAACCGGGTCATCCGAGCTTGAAGCTGCACCACTGAGCGGGCTTGTGCCCGATTGTCTTCACGCAAACTACGCAGTTCTTCAGCTATTTTGCTGCCCCCCGTGAGCAGTCCACTAGTTTGCTCAGCGGTGTAGACCATGCCTGGGTTCTTAAAGTTGATTAGTTCGGGACCGTGCTCACCCACCATGGCCAAACCGCCTGGGTAGAAGCCACCGGTTGCATAGCCGCGGGCTTGGTACTCTTGACTACCAAGAATGCCTTGCTGCACCTCGGAAAGACTTAAGCTGCTGCCTACCCAGTTTGCGAGGCCACCTGAGTCGGGTTCGCGCCCCAACAGATCTCGATACATCTGTGTAATTGATGACTCGCGGTTATTGGGTGACTCAGCGCTCGCGCTATTTGCTGCAGCACTTGCCGCAGCCCGTTCTGCGGCAATAGATACGCCGAGCACCGCCATGGCTTGTGCCACAGAAATGACTGAGGCGTTTACACCTCTGAGCTCATTGATTTGCAGCTGTGCGTACTGAAGCTGCGAGTCGTAATAGGATCGGGTGCGCTCAACCTCCGCGTCATACTGGGCTTGCGCCTGAGCGGTTTGAGCCTCAAGTGTGGCAAGTTGGTTTTCTGCAATGACGAGTTGTTGTTGCGCAAAGGACATCTGCTCTGCGCCAATGACTTGCAAGGCCTGAAGATCAGTTGCGACCTTCAAATTAGCCTTACGCATTTCAAAGGCTGACTCATAGTTATCGGCAGATAGCCCTGACATCGCAGCGTCAATAGCGTCCGATAATGCATTCTGATCAGGCAAGTAGCCCGTGCTCTTGGCAGCCTCGAGCGCTTGGGTGATAAAAGCTGCCCCTTGCGCAGGGGTTTGACCTAAGCCTGCGATCTGCAAAATATCTTTGATCTTGCCACCCAGCAGATCAAAAACCCCCTGAATAGCGGAGATGCTTTCTGAGGCTACTTGTTTGATCGCCTCAGCAGCCTTCTTTTGCTGCTCAAGATTCTTGTTTAATGCATCGAATCTATCGGAGAGTCTTTTGAGCGTTGACTCTAATTCATTACTGATGGCACTCTGCACCCCTGCGAAAGCCTGATCCGTCATGCTTGAGAGTTGTTCAAGGGAAATGACTGAGTTATTTATCGCCTGCGTGACGGTTTCAATGGCTGTGGCCTGATCCTGACTTGCCGCAGTTTGTACGCGACTAGCGATTGTTTGTTTACTGCTGGCCTGAGCGGCCTGGATCGTTTGTTGTGCAAGCTGATCGCTTGCCGTGACCAGTTCGTTAAACGAGGGGGCAAGTTGTAGAAGGTTTGCTAATAGCTGATTGTTACCAGCGGCACGGGCAGACTCGACTAAGGCACGAAAAGCTTGCTTGGTTTGAGGCAGAGCAAACCCGAGTTGTGCAAAGACCTTTGTGAGTTGCTCGGTGGTTTTTGCCACACGCTCTTGGGTGCTGTAGAAATTCTGATAGTAGTAGTCTGTTGTTTTGACGAACTGCTCAACACCACCAAATAGCTCAACGAGCTTGCTTGCCGCATCGGCGCCGTAGACGCTCGTCTCCATGAGACTAATATTCAGCGTATCAAACACACTGTTTACGGTATTTAGGCTCGTTGCAAGTCTGGTAAGTGTTGCGCCCGCCTGCTCACCCTCGCGTTGCACCGCACCGATCTCGCTTGTGGCAAACGACGCTAACGCATTCCCGTAGGCTGCAATAATTTCATTGATCTTCTTTTGAGCGTCCTCGGCAGACAAGCCCTTGAGACTTTGTTTGACCTCAAAGCTAAAGTCGGCAATGTTTAGTGCGGGTAACTTCAGAATATCTGCGTATTGTTTGACTTTTAGGGCAGTGAGTCCCACCGCGTTATCAAAGTACTTCTGGATTTTGGCATCGACCTGAGTGATCTCGGTACCACTATCGCCACCGCTAAACCACCCGCCGGATTTGCTCCACTCTTCGTAGGCATCGACGGTGGTTTTCATGGCGTTAAAGCGCACGCTAATACCCGTGTCCTCGACTTCCTTCTTGCCAGTCCCGAAGGCCGCGTTGACCAGGCCACCCACGACACCACCTATGGCTGCGCCCAGCGGCCCACCCACCATGGCACCAATCGCAGTACCACCACCAACCGTCAGCCACGAACTTCCGCCAACAGCTTTACCGCCCGAGATTAGGTTTCCAAGGCCAAGCCCTGCACCAATACCACCCACGTAGGAAGCGACGCTCCCGATCGTGCCAGCCGCCTCCATCATTGAAAGCCCAGCGCTTTGCATGGCACCCCCGGCTTCAGCCGTCATAAAAGCGGTAGCACCGACTTCAGACACAAAGCTCGTGACCGTGGCCCCCAAGCTTGTAAAGCCGCCGGTAACCATTTCATAAGCAGTTTTGAGGGTGCTCGCAGCACTCGTGAGCCCAAGTGAGTTTGAAACGGATCCACCTGAAACGGCTACCTCAGATGTACCATCTGCGCTTGCAGCGGCAGCGGTTAAAGCGCTCGAAGTGAAGGCGCCAACAAATCCCTTGATAATGGGCTGCAGCACAGGGCGCAAGACCATAGTCTTAAACATATTGACCAGAAACTCTTTGGCGTTTAAGCCCCCCTGCATAAGTGCATCAGTCAGGCTTTGCCCAATCTGGTTGTTAATACTCTTGATCTCGTCGGCAAACTCCTGCTCGGTCTTAAGGCGATCAGCTGTCGCTTTCTCTGCAGCTTTTTTCCGATCTTCTTCGATCTTTTTATTGCTATCAATAATTGACTGCACGGCTTGTTGATCGAGCAAAGCGGCGCTGTAGGAATCAGCGTATTTTTTCCATTCCTCTGAGCCCTCTTTGATGCCGGCATTTTGAAGCTTTTGCAGAAAGATAGTCTGTTCTTTCTGCACGTTGCCCATGGTGAGTGCCTCGGTATCGAACTTGAGCTGTACGATCTCATCCTCGATGGCTTTGATACTGCGCAGTCTTTCCTCGGCCAGACGCTTGGCTTCGCTTTGTGCGAGTTTGGCTGCTGCCTGCGCATCTTGCTCGGTTTTAATACGCGCCCGCGTCGCCTCGTTTTGAGCCACGATGGCTTCGATCTTTGGTAAATACTCATCTAAAGCAGAGGAACCTGCTCGGATACCAATTTCCTCTAGCTTTCGCAGTGCAATCGATTTCTCGCGCTCCCCGTTGGTCATCCCCATCAGGAGCGACTCATGCTCCATGTTGGCGATGAGCTCATCAGCCGACATTTTCATCTTGTTATAAGCAAGGATGTGGCTATCTGTTGCCGCTGTGGCTTCTTTGCTCGCTTTGGCTTGCGCGGAGATTTCCTGATTCAGTCTGAATTGCGAGAACTCGAGCTTTTTCTTAACCGTGGCTAACGCCTCTTCCAGAGCTCTCGTATCTGAGTTTGACTGGTTATATTTTTGAATCTTTTGCTCCAGGTAGGCGACTTCTTCGGTATAGCTTTTGACACCTTCCTCAAGCGTGCCAAAGGGATTCATGGTGCCAAAGGTCACTAAGGCATTCCAGAAACCGCCGGCAATCTTTGTGGCTGCGGACATTTCCTCCATCGCATCAACCACAGAAGATAAGAACGGGCCTGCAAGGGTGAGTGCCGCGCCCTGAGAGCGCATGGCCAAAATATCTAACTGATCGTTAAACTTTGCTGCGTTGTCGATAACCTCTGGGGTGACGCCTGACAAGGCGATCCCTTCCTCAATGAGGCGTTGGATACCATCTGCACCTTCGGCGAGCAAGGGAGCAACTCCTTGCCAGGATTTTCCTAAGGCCTCGGCTGCAAGAGCCGCGCGTTGCTGTGGATCCTCTGTTTTTGCAAAGATTGTTGCCAGTTCTTTAAAGGCTTCGACCGGATCTTTGGCGCTAATGCCAAGCGCCTGATATTTGGCTGCGTTACCACTGATTGAGACAGATAACTTGTTGATTGCGCTCGCAGTATCCTCAAGCGTAGTCCCTGAAAGTTTGGCCGCATACTGCAAACCATAAAGGGTTGTACCGGCAATCCCTGAGGCGTGACTCAAATCATTGATCTTGTCTGCAGCATCAATGGCTCCCTTTATCCAATTCGCAAAGGCCATTACTGAGAAACCAACACCAATCGCACCTAGTGCCTTGGTGGCCATGTCGGCACTCTTTCGAATGTCGGTCATTACGCGATCAACGGTTCTGCGTGCCGAGTCCATGTCAGTCTTGAGCCGCGCGACATCGGCTGCCATCTGAATGACAAGATTTGCGACTTGCATGATTAACCTTTAGGACCTGATGAAGACAAGATGAATGCTTTGAACTGGCTCACAACTTTCCTTTGAACTAAGTCTCGATCAAACTGACTGACCGGATCTCCGAAAGGCGGTGGGCACTCGGCTTTGGCGCCAGCCCGAAGGCTACTGATGTAATGAGCAGACATTTCACGCAAGACACTAAACTCCCACGGTGCTAGCGCAATGCCACTGCCTTGTTGCCAAGCAATAACCTCGAGTGCACTTAATCTGACAGGCCCCATGGCCCCCATCCCGACTAGGCCCAGGTCTTGCCAGTAGCGCAGTAGATACACAGACTCGCCAACCTCAGGCAAAACAGGTTCACCACCCACAGCAATGATCCGCTCTGCACGATTTGGCTGTTCCTCGTCTTGTAGTGGGACATTTTTTTGTTGAGTATTTTTCTCTTGCGGTGTGGAGTGCATCCAGCCCAATTGCCGGGCATAGAGAATCAGGCTTTCTCGCCAGGTCCAAAGAAGTTTCCCGTATCACCCACGAAGGTACGTACCTGATCAGCGATGTACTTGAGCTTTGGCTCGCGATAGACCGCCTCAACCCCACCGGGATATGGGAAGTTTTCAATCCGTTCTGTTATGGCTACTAAGAACTTGGCGTCGGCATCTTTATCCTCAGCTTCCTTTTTGTTTTTATTGCCAATGGCAGCCATTACTCGCTTGGCGGCCTCTTTTTGCATAGCCTCGTTTGCTTTAGTGAAGCGAACGGTAGCCGGGCCATAGACATGTACGCGCACAGGCTCACCCTGGTAGAGCATCGGCTCGCCATCGGGCAGGTCTAGTGCGACGACGGAGGTTTCGGCAAGAAAGAAGTCTGAGAAATCTTCGGTTTTGGTCATTAGTTTTCCTTGATCGGTTAGAGAGAGATTCAAGCCTGCGTTCTTCGGTTGGCGAGGTAATTGCAAACTAACGCTAACTTGACCCTTGGGCACAGTCATCAGGCCGAGAGTTCTTCAACGATGCCCGTACCATTAGCGCTCGTGGTGACTTCAAGTGAGCATGAGGCTGTCGTGATGCTGTCCACCGAACCAATGTTGACTTTCCAAGACATGACTTTGGCTTGAAAGAAATATTTATCACCGTTCTGCGTTTCCACACGGAACGTGTAGTTGTTATCCGAGAGACTTGCCGCCTTCATTAGGATTTGGCCTGCGTCATCCGTATCCAGACCAATCGATAGTGTGATTGATCCCTCATTAAAGGAGCCTTTAAACTTTTGTGTGCCACGCGAGCCAACCGGCTGATGTGTAACAAGCGAATACTCGCGCCCAAACTCACCGAGATCTGTGATTTCTCCCACTGGGGTATAGGTAAGCGCTGCATAGCCTGTTGCATCAAAAGAGGCTGGAATAGCCGCCGATACTTTAAAAATGGTCCCTGCACTGGTACGAACTGTCATGGTAACGACCTCATAAAAAAACCTTACTTGCGGGCTAGAAATAAAAAATTCCGCACCAGATGCTGACTGCGGACAAGGGGAATTTTGAAATATTGACTAGTAGTGTTAGTCAGTAGGAGCTTCTATGTAATGCAACAAATAATCGTAGGGTTGAGTCCAGACACCTGCCTCAAGATCTTTTTCGACTGGCCCCATCATTTCGAGCCGACAGGAAATCACCAATTGCCCGTTAAAGCTCACCTGGTGCTTAAAATCAAGTGCTACGCGCACCGCCTCATGGATGGCTTTTACACTCCCAATCGTTGTGGCAAGCGGATTGATTTGTACTCGCGCTTGTGCGCGTTGTGGGCCCAGGTGATAGGCCACATTGGGTGCTGGTTTACTATCAATCAGGGTGTAGACAAGCGCAGGCATCGCGGTGTTTTGGGGTAGCTGCGCCAAAGCTCTGCGTGACCCAACTAAGGCAACAATCTCAGATGTATCAAGCATGGCTGCCACAATTAGCTCTGCGCTCATTGGTTTACCTTTTTGATCTCGCGAGGTAATCGTGTACGAATGTAGTCTGCAAAGGCAAGCACTGCACGTTCATTATTTGCATCGAAAGCACTACGCATAAATGACTGTGGCTTGATCCCGGGGTGTACGATGACCTCTCGCATGAGTCCCGAAAAAAATAGACTCTTTCTGTATTTGGGTCTGATTTCGTAGGGTTGCTTCTTGGACGTTGTGCCATGGCCAGCATAAAAGCTACCAGTTCCGAATTCAATTAAGTGAGCGTACCAGGCCTCTTTATTGCCTGCGATCAGGTTGGCACGCACCCAACCATACTTTTTTTCACTCTTTCTAACAAAACGAACACGGATGCTCTTTTGTAGCGCGCCCGTATGAATGTTTCCGTTGGCGGCGAGTGTTTTCTTGGCTGCAGCGCCAATCACGTTTTGACCCGCCCGCATCGCTCCGCGGATAACATTACCCTCAATTTTGGCAGGCAAGGTTTTGAGTAATTCATCAAGCTCTTTGAGCCCGAGAACTTCTAGAGTTGTTTCGGTAGCCATCTCAACATCTCCTGTAGCATTGGGTTACTCACGGTCTAGTCCTTCTGAGGCTAGGAGCGTGAGTAGCACGTTGCTTTCGTCTTCATTCAGTACCGCGTGAAGGTTAAAGACACGGCCCTTGTAGCAGGCGCGATAGCCCACGACCTGCTTGATATCGGCAAGTAAGGGCTGATAACGCACCGTGAGTTGATGCGAGACTTCGCTTGCTAGTTGTCGTGCGCTTACCAACTCGCGCCCAGTTAGGGGCTGAATGCCTGCCCAGACGGTCATTACCTCAACCCACCCTGGCACGACACTACCGTATGCGTCGAGCTCAGTGTTCGGGCGCTTGACTACGACACGACAATTCAACTGACCTGCGCTCAACACGCTCATACGAAGGGGACCTTGAAGGAATCAAGCAAACCGTCTATAAATGGCAACGGGTCAATTCGCCCACGACTGAGCACAGACATCTCTTCACGATGGGCATATAAACTTCCCACCCTTAGTTTGATCCAGCTCTTAAGCCCTTCAGGTACGTCCGAGGCCGAACCGTAGCCTGCATCGAACGTGACCCTCACCGCGCCAATTTGCGGCAAACTCACGGGCCAGGTCGCACCAAATATCGGAGTGATGCGAGCTGGTTCGCAAGCGGCATCCAAAGTGTAGAGATTGGATTCGAGTGTTTGCTGCAGACCACCCATATCCAGATACTGAATGGAAACGACCGCTTGCACGGGACACTTAAACAATAGAAACGCGTGGTCTGGCAGAGAAAAGCTATCCTCAGGCGAGCACGCCATACCGTGTGGCACGGGAAACCGGTCAAGCACCAGCCTCCAGCGCGCCGTGATGAACTGCCGCCCAGTGAGGGTCTCGGCTGCCTGACGAGCTGCAGAGATAAGCGCTAGGATCAACGCATCATCTTCGTCAAAATCCACCCGCAAGTGAAGCTTTGCCTCAGCAAGAGATACTGGCTCCTCTGAGGGTGGAGTGAGTAATTGCAAAGCCATCACTTAGTGCTCAAAGAACCTGAATAACTTCAGCCTGGTTGGCAGCGTCAGCTGGGCTGTAAAGCGGATTAACACCCAGAATCTGAGCACTGATCTGTGAGGCTGCTACTCCAACTGTCACGGAAAGTCGAACAAAGGCGTAGTCGTTAGCCAGATCAAAGTTATCAGGACAAAAGTTAATCAGCGCCTGCTTGTTTTCACCGGTTGCTTTAACAATTTGCGTGAGCGCCTTACCCACGACGTCCTTGGCACCTGTGCCAGTGGCGTCTTTAGCTTGCTGCAACTTTGCTTCAACCGTTGAATTGGTGCCAAGGCTACCGGTTTGCACGATCGCTAAGAGATCGTGAAACTCGGTCATGGACACCCATTCAGTTGTGGCGGTGCCAGCCGCCTGCGAGGCTGGGTCAAGGGTTGCAAGAATCGCGAGTAACTCGCTACCTTTTGCATTGGGATACATGATGTAACTCCTAGGTTGTGAGGTGAAGAGACTGCAGAACGCTTAGCGTGCACCGAGTTGAATAAAGGGCGACATGGTGGTACTTCCCTTGGCAGGCGCGATCGGAGTCGTGATCTTTGACTGGCCATCCATACGGAAGGTTGTGCGAAACGCGGTGAGATCGGCATCAAAATACAAATGCATCGAGGTCGCGGTCTGCATACCACCCGCCTTAGTGATGGTCTGGTAGTACTTGAGATCGACCAGCAAGATGTCACCCTGCGCCGAGAAGGTATTGGCATGCTGCGAGACAAAGACCGGACGCCCTAAGAGCGTGCCGTAGGGCGAGACTTGCATGCCACCCACGGTCAACCCCGTTGGGATGTAAATTGGATAATTGCCGAGGGTCAGAGTAAAGAGCGCAGGCAACACATCGTTATTCACAATCCAGACCGAGTTTGCGAAGGAACCCGCAGGCAGGCGCGAAATCATCTTGGCCAGATTCTGCGGTACAAGGGTTTGTGTGGCTTGACCGGACTCTTTAGCAACAGTGATTGTGGCACCTGCACTTAAGGCTCCAACAGGTACGCCATTACCTGCACCAAAGAGGATGGACTCGTTGGTTTTCCAGCGAATTGAGAGCGCAACTTTCTCAGGAAGGTAGCTGGTCAGTGCGTTGGCATCATCGAGCAGCTCATCGGTCGTTGGCACTAAGGCCATTAGTTTCTTCAGTCGCAGAGTCGAGAGTCCGAGCACTGGTTTTGTGGCCACCGCTGCACCGGCTTCACCCTGCCAGTAGGCACGGATACCGTTGGTACCCCAGGGCGTTGTTTCGTCCTTAGGGAAAGCCATGCTATTGCCGGTGATCTCGACATTGTCGGTCAGAGGCAGCAGGGAGTCCTCGCCCAAAGACAATTTAAAGATCTCTTGTGAGAATTGGGGAGGCACAAGAAAGCCACCATCCTGACCTGAGGACTCATTGCTAAATGAACCGGGTAAGGCTGCGCCACGTGAACCGCCACCAATCAGCAAGCGTTCGTCGAGTGATTTGCCAGGTTTTTCAGCCTGGTAGACCGCTTGCATGAATTCCCCCGCAGTGCGAAAGCCGTGCAGAGGATCCAGCTCACGGTTATCCGAGACGCTTGGCCCGGCGATTGTTGCCAGACCAATACGTGACTCGTCCGCGATTAATGCAGCTTCGCGGTCGATAGCTGTGGATGCAGCGTCAATTCGAGCACGCAAGGCTTCGAAGACTGTGACCTCCTCATCGGTCATGTCGCGATCTTGGGATGCGACCAGGTCAGTCAACGCGCGAGCCTCTTTGACGAGCGCAGTTTTGCGGGCCTGATGCTCGCGAAGTTGTTTACTCATTTTTGAATCTCCAAAAAGAAAAACCCGCACTAGGCGGGTGAATGGGTAATACAGATAGAAAATTAGTGGCAGTGTCAGTGTTGTGGAGGATTCCTCCACAACGGGTGGTTGAGGTGTCCTTGAATATCTAAACGAGGGGAAAATTTCGAGAATCGCTTGCAATCAAAGACGGGGCGAGCTGTGATAATTTAGACGGTTTATACGCTCCAATCGACTTTACAACGAGTGATTTCAAGCTGCTATTGATAACTTACTTACCCATTACTTAAAAGCTCAAGATGCATTAGTCGCGCACATCACATGAATTTTAATAACTGAAATTTGATCTCAACTCCCCTAAAACCAACATAATTCTTACTGCGAGGTAATGGAGAAGATTTGATATGTATATATTTGTTGATGAGTCTGGAACCTTTACCCATTCAACTAAACTTGACTCGTGGTGTGTTGTTGCTGCTTACGTAACACCTGAACATAGAAGGAAAGAAGTTGAGGCACTGATTCGTCAAACGAGATCTATCGGAAATAGCGGCGCGGAGACTAAACGAAAGAATCTTTCTGATGATCAATATATTTGGTTTCTAACAGAGATTCGAAAACTGGACGGCTTAGCATTCGCAGTAGCGGTCGACGTAGGACTGCACCGCCCAGAGGCACTTATCCATCATAGGAATAGGCAGGCTGATAAGATCGTTGAACACAGGGATAAGATGATTCATGAATCAGGACGACAAAGTCTTGATGCCTTGTCGCATGAAATTCGTGATCTGCCACCTCAGCTTTACACTCAGTTGATTTGTCAATTAGAACTATTTCACAATATCTTGAAAAGGGCGCCATTATATTTTGTACAACGACATCCTCCAGCACTAGGCCACTTTAGATGGCGGTTAGATCGAAAAGCAAAAGTTCCCACTGCGTACGAAGAGGCATTTCGCAAAATCCTGCCAGCAGTACTTCAGACGATGTCATTGACGGATCCAATGATCATGTTGGTGGGTTCTAACTATCGTCACTTTTCTCGATTTGATTATGAACCTGGAGAGGAGCCAACGTACTTGAAAGATACGTACGGAATGAAAAGCGGAGAAGGCTCAAATATTGGCAAGATGATTCAAGAAGACTTCAAACTTGTAGATTCGAACACTACTCCTGGAGTTCAAGTAGCAGATCTTCTCGCAGGGGGCATTCGACGTTTACTGCGCGGCGAATGCCAAGAAGAGCAAAAAATTGCTTTATTGCTAGGTTCTAACATGGTGCAACAGCTAAAACATGAAATCCCAATCGGCATGATCAGCCTAGACCAATCTGCCGTCGCATCTGAGCGGATTAAAAACATTTTTCGTCTAATGTCATCTTCTGGGAGACCAATGCTTACAAAATGAAAAGCAACTCTCAGCAGTCGTGTCCACGAATTACAAGATATCTGTGTGAGTAACATCAACGTACGTTGTATCTGCTAAGTTTATTGTTCACAGTTCGGCAAGCGCAAGACGTTGGGCTGCCAGGCCAATCCTTGAGCCTTTTGTCTTTGCCTTTGCTCTTGCCTTAAGCAGCATTTTTCGGATCGTCTCGTCCAAGGTCACGATCCCATCGACCATGTTCTGTTCGAGTGCCGCGTCTGCACCTAACACTCGACCTTGTCCCATGCCGTTGCGCACCTGAGCGATTGGCACGCCACGTCCTTTTGCAACAGCTTTTGAGAAAGCAAGAAAATAATCATCGACCCGCGATTGCATGAAGGCTTGTGCCTCAGGATCAAGCGGTGCATAGGGATTGCCTTCTACTTTGTAAGTACCAGCCGAAATGAGTGTTGGAGTTACACCTTCAGCGGCGAGCGCCTGCGAATAATCAAAGTGCGCTTGCCAGACCCCAATCGATCCCACCTCACCACCCGGTGTCACGTAAAACTCAGATGCCGAGCATCCGATCCAGTAGGCGGCTGAGGCGGCGAGACTATTGGCAATAGCAATAATTGGTTTCTGTGCACGCGCGGCCACGATCTCATCTGCTAGTTCTGCAACGCCGTAGACGCTGCCACCTGGACTGTCTATGTCGATGAGGATCTGACTCACCGACTCATCGGCCAATGCTTGACGTAAGGCCGCTGCAAACTTCTGCGTGCTAACGCTCCCCGGACCAGACACATCTTCGATCATGTTGCCACGTTGAGTGATTACACCGTACAGAGGTAAGACCGCAATCCCGCCACCTGAGACTGAAGTTGCATTCTGACGGCGAGCCTCGCGGGTGACTTTATCGACATCTATACCGGCAAGTACCTCCGTCGTAGCAGGCGCATGGCTCGACCAACGTGCCATCACAGCAGATACTGCGTTCAAGCGCTCAGGCATCAGCGCCCAAGGGGTAGACAGAAACTCGGCGATCAGTAACTCAGTCTTCATCATTGGTTTCCATATTGTTTGATTGATCGGCGCCTGGGGCAGTTGTTTGCGTGACCGCGTCACCTTCTTCAACCATATTTAAGGGTCTGAGCGGTTCATCCAAGCCCTCAAGCGGATTTAAGTTTTCAGCGATACGCGCCTCATTGCGTGTGAGCCAGCCGTTTTGGATGCCGCTTTGGTAGTACGCGGCGCGGCTGGCTGCATCGCCTCGCATCAAATTTGTAAAATCAAACTCGACCTCCAACTCGTCGCCCTCAAGCAGCAATTCAGATTCGATCGAGGCCTCCCAGCGTTCAGCCCATGGCGTCATGGTGTGCATGACAAATTCAAGACTTTGCTGCTCGATGTTAGAAAATGTCGCTCGATCCAGATCCGCAATCATGTGCGGCGGCACCCGAAAGAGCCTGGCAATATCTGTAATCTGAAATTTTCGAAGTTCAAGAAACTGAGCATCTTTGTTGGTGACGCCCACCTCGTGAAACTTCATACCGTTTTCCAGCACGAGTACTTTGCCTCGGTTCGCACCTGACTGGGCCTGCTGGTACGAATCACGAAATACTTTCTTCGCTTCGTTATCCTTAAAGGATCCAGGGAACTCAATCCAACCACCGGTGGGTTTGGCATCATTGGCAAAGAAACGAGCGCCGTAGTCTTGGGCGGCGAGCGCCATACCCAGGCTCTCTCGTGCCAAATCGATCGGGCTTAGCCCCATTAGCCCGTCAGAGGAGAGCCCTCGCAGGTGCCAGACCTGACCACGTGAAAGGATATTTTCGCAACCAAACCGGTCGGTGAACCGATAACGAAACTCGCCGCTAGGCAGCAACTCGAGCCGGACCCGGTCTGGGTGCAACGGCATCAACTCAGTCACCTCACCGCGCGGGTTGGTGATGATCTGGTTGTAGGCGTTGCCTCGCAGCGCCAAGTGTCCTTGGAGCATTTCGCGCCACTCGAACGGGTTTTGAAACCTGTTCGGGCGCTTGGCCAGCAGGCGGTAGAGCCAGTGGTCGGTTACGCGATCCTTGCCACCATCGGGGCGTGCGCGGTAGACGACCAGCGGCAAAGAGGCCATGGTCTCCGACAGCACGCGCACGCAGGCATACACTGCCGCTAAGCGAAGCGCGCTGTCGGGTGAGACACGCATGCCGCTGCTGCCACGAGCTGACAGGGGTTCAAAAAAGAAGTCCCCCCAGGGCGACCTGTCACCGCTCGAGGCTCGGAAGCGATCAAAAAAACTGAGTATCCCCATCAAATCAGAGCATCAACAATTCGTAGTCCGCACCCAGCATCACCGAGTCTCCCGGTTTGATCGCACGCGAAATCGCCATGATCAGTGCCACGATGCCGTCGATTTTGTTTTCAGCTCGCTCCTTTCGTGGATAAATATTGTCTTTGGCATCCAGGTGGGCCACAACGTTGCTGGCCATCCAGCCAAGCACCGGGTCACCATCGTGGATGAGTTTCTTCTGGAGCACGAGGGCTTCCAGCGTTTTCATGGGTTCAGAAAAATTTAATACTGTCGGACGCAGTTCAATCATTGGCAGCCCCTCGGCAAGCATCCTGGTGGATAACTGCGTGGCCTGAAAGGGATCAAAGGCCACGGCCTGCACCGCAAACCTTGAGACAAGATCAGAGAGATCGGCTTCGATCCAACTGAAATCAATCACGTTGCCAGGCGTTACCGTTAAGCGCCCGGTATGCATCCAGCCCGAGTACTGACTGTTGCCGGCGGCGTTCACCGTATCTTCGGGCAAGTAATACTTGCCAAACACGGCATAGGCGTCGGCAATTTCGGGATGCTGAAACACCATCACAAGCGCTGCAATGTCCGTTTTGCTGGCCAGGTCCAGACCAATCCAGCAGGGTTGACCCACAAAGGATTCAATGTCTAAGTCAGGGTTGGCGCACGCGTCCCACGACCGCATATCCATCCAGGCGGTATCGGCGTTGACCCACTCGTTTAGATGCTTGGTCTTAAAGTTGTTGACCGCACTGGGCAACTGCATGGCCTTAGCTTGCAAGGGTCCCAGAATCTCTGAGCGCACCGAGATGCCCCAGTTCGGGTTGGCTTTGATGAGCGACTCTGCGCTTGTCCAGTCATCACCATCGTCAAGCCCGTAGATGATTCCGAACTGACTGTCGTCCTCAAACACGCCATCGAGCAGCTTGGTCACAAAGCTGCGCACTTCATAACAAATACCAGATCGATTCGAGCCAGCGGTTGTGATCACCCACAAGAGCGAATTGTCACGCTTGCCGGTACCGGTCTCTACTACGTCGTAGACCGTGCGCGTTTTGTGCGCATGCAACTCGTCGACGCAACCGAAGTGAATGTTCAGACCATCAAGGGTTGAGCCCTCGGCCGAGAGTGCCTCAAACTTAGAACCCGAGGCCAGCACGTTCATGTTGTGTGCGCCGACATTTACGTTAAAGCGATTGCGAAACCCCGGACTTCTGCGCGCCATGGTCTGCGCATCACCAAAGACAATACGCGCCTGGTCGCGTGTGGTGGCTAAGGAATAGACCTCAGCGCCACCCTCGCGATCAGCAGCAAGCATATACAGCGCCAAGGCCGATGACAAGGTTGACTTGGCGTTACCGCGCGGCACTTCAATGTAGGATCTGCGAAACCTGCGTTTGCCATCCGGTTTAACCCAGCCGAACACCGTGGTCAGGATAAATACCTGCCAAGGTTCTAACTTGATCATCTCTCCTGCGAGAGGCCCTTTAACGTGGGGCAGTCGCTCAATAAAGCCACAGAGATTATCCGCAGGAGCAAAGCTGCGGCCATCTTTATCTGTGAGTTTTGGATTAAAGCGGTAGGGACTAGCCTTACCCTTGAACTTCGCCAGATCGTTTAACTGGCGCTTGCACGCCCTTTGTACCCAGCTGCACGTGAGAATATCGCCGGCGATCACGGCCTCGGCGTATCGACGTGCCTTAGTCGAATAGGTTTCGTTTGCCATTAGGTGACTTTGTAATTCATTTGCACTACAATAATTTCCATGAAAACAGCCACCATTCCAGCCATCCGGGTTCTTCCCGCTTTTCGCGAGCAAGTCGAGTCTTCGCTACGTGAGGGCGAGACCTTGTCTGAATTCGTCGAACAATCGGTTCGCTCAGCCATACAACGCCGATGCGATCAGAACGAGTTCGTTGCGCGCGGACTGGCCTCGCTCAATGCCGCGCGGCAAACCGAGGACTACGTCGATTCAGTCGTCGTCATCGACGATTTGCAACGCAAGCTTGACGCTGCCAAGGCAACCCTCGCCAAGCGCCGCAAGTGACGTATCGGGTTCGACTGACGCGGCAGGCGCAGGCCGATCTGCAGCGGCTCTTTGATTTCATCATCGAGCGTGAATTGGCAAGCCACACAGGGGACCTCGAGATCGCCGAGCGAGCTCTAGCAGCAATCCGTGCCGTATTTGATACGCTGCGCGCTATGCCCTTCACTTGTCGAAAGGCGGGTGACAGCCCGTTTCTGCGCGAGCTGGTCATCTCTTTTGGTGCAACCGGGTACGTAGCCCTGTTTGAGATACTCGGTGAGCAGGAAGTCGTGATCGCTGCGGTTCGTCATCAACGTGAAGACGATTACTACTGATGCGCTTGTTCAGCTGCTGGCTTTAGCCCGCAATGTCGGCCCAAGGATCCATGCCTTGATCAGCAGCTTCCATGGGTAGCGATACCCGTGAGCGCGACGCAGGAGTAAACCCCATCTCTGTTGCTGCCTTGGTCATAATTTGAGCTTGCTTATTGGCAATCGCAAGGTACGGTGACTGCATTGGCACACCGGTGTTTGGGGCTTTTACAAGCAGACCGGTCTTATTAATGCCCGTTTGAGCTTTGCGATACAGATCCGCGGCACAGGCCCAGACTTCGAGCACAGACATATCCAAGCGTTTCAATAAATTAGGCGGTGCACACTGAAGTGCATAGCGCCAGGCTGACTTCGCGCCCTCGGCCATGTAGTCTGGCGGGTCAACCAGTTCACCCTGAGGCTTTGGTTCGTTCAGATTGGTGCGGCACTTCTGTAACGTCCCTCTGATTTTCTTAACCGTCGTGGGTAGTGGTTTGCGACCAGCCATAAATATTCCAATTGGGGGGATCCCCCCTTGTTTCAATTTGCACGCGCAAAAATTTGATTAAGGCCACGCCTCACTACTTTCAGACCGTAGAGATTTAGACCCCCTAGGGGGTGTAGCGCTTGGCTGCAGTCTCGCGTGCGGTCTTGCGGTTGTGGCATGACACGCAAAGCGGTTGTAGGTTTTGCCAACCAAAACGATCGCCGCCTTCCTTGAGGGGCTGAACGTGATCAGCCACCACAGCAGGAGCGATGCAACCAAGCACACTGCAAGCCTTGCAGGTCGGGTGCTCACGCAGAAAGGCTGCGCGTACCGAGCGCCAGCGCACCGACTGATAAAAGTTACGTTCGGAGTCAAAGCCTCGTCGAGCTCGGCCATAGTCACGGTGCACCAGCGCAAGGTGTCTGTCGCAGGAGCCAGGCGTTGCTAATAGCTCTGGGCAGCCGGGGTGACGGCACGGTGTGGGGGCACTTCGTGGCATAAGCGCTTTATTCCAACTTTTTATCAAATTCAAGCAAAGTTCTTGCAGATAGTGCTTGGCTTGTTGCGTCTTCAGAGCGTTCATACAGACGTCTCAAAGACGCTTATCAATCAACCTGCCGGAGCACCCCATGAAACTAACAACACTGACACCGAGCCAAAGCCAACTCCTTGAAGCCGCGGCCTGTAACCCGCAGCGCTTACTGACAGACTTCCCAGCAAACTTGAAAGGCGGAGCACTGATCAAAGTACTCACAAGCCTTGGCAACCAGGGCTTGATCCAACCCCACAGCAAAACTGCCTCTGGCAACACACAATTTGCAATCACCACTGAAGGACTGCAAGCGATCGGTGTTCAACCGCCGGTTGTACTCAAGCGTGAGGTGAGTAAGCAAGCCCTCTTGATCGAGCTCATGAGCCGCCCCGAAGGTGCGACCCTTGCGCAGATGGTTCAAGCCACGGGTTGGCAGGCACACACGGTGCGCGGCTGCTTAGCTGGGGCCTTAAAGAAAAAGCTTGGCCTGCTCATCGACTCAGTCAAAGAGACGGGCGGTGAGCGCGTCTACAGAGTCTCACCCATCACAACTGTTTGCGCCTCACTTAGAGCCTGAGGCGTTAGCTCTGCGAAGGCTTGGCCATCCGACTCTCGGCTGGCCTTGAGTCCTGTGTAGTCTTCCCAACGCTTGACGATGACGTCAACATACTTGGGATCTAACTCAACTAAGCGCGCCTGGCGATTGGTTTTCTCGCAGGCAATGAGGGTCGTACCCGAGCCGCCAAACAAATCGAGCACGATGTCGCGAGTCTTAGAAGAGTTCTTGATCGCGCGCTCAACCAACTCAACTGGCTTCATCGTTGGATGCAGGTCGTTGACGCGCGGCTTGTTGTAATTCCAGATATCTGATTGATCACGATCACCACACCAGAAATGTTTAGTACCTTCTTTCCATCCGTAGAGGATAGGCTCGTACTGGCGCTGATAATCTGCGCGCCCAAGCGTAAAAGTGTTCTTGGCCCAGATGACAAAGGTCGACCACTTGCCACCCGCTTCCAGCCAAGCCCTTTGCAACGTATGCAACTCTGAGGAGCTCATGCATACGTAGCAGGCACCCTTGGTGACGAGGAGCAAGTTTACGCACGCGTCGTACAAAAACTGATAGAAGCCATCACCCAAGGCATCGTTCATGATGCGACGGTCTTTGCCGCGCATTTTGTCCTTGGCGTTGTTGCCATAATCCACGTTGTAAGGTGGATCGGTAAACGCCATGTCGGCGAGCTGACCATTCATTACGCGCTCAACATCTGTGAGCACAGTAGAGTCACCGCACAACAAACGATGCTGCCCCAAGAGCCACATGTCGCCAGTTTTAGAAACGGGATCGACGGGTAAGTCTGGCACGGCATCATCTTCGGTAAGCCCTGTCTTGTCACCCTCGCCGTTAAGCAAGCGCTCAAGCTCCTCATCGCCAAAGCCCATCAGCTCTAGATCAAACCCAGCTTCTTTCAACTCAGTCAGTTCAACGCCCAGCAACTCGTCATCCCATCCTGCGTTGGCAGCGATACGGTTATCAGCCAGGATATAAGCCTTCTTCTGGATCGCCGAGAGATGAGTCAGCTCAATGACTGGCACCTCGGTCAGTTCAAGCTTGCGTGCCGCAGCTAGACGTCCATGCCCAGCAATGACACCTCGCTCACCGTCGGTGAGGATAGGATTGGTGAAACCAAACTCAGCGATTGAGGCGGCGATCTGCGCTACCTGGTCTTCGCTGTGCGTGCGGGCATTGCGCGCATACGGGATGAGCGAAGCCACCGCGACCATTCGGATCTCGGGTGTCATAAAAATTCTCGGTGTTGGTGTGTGCGAGAGTCGCTGTCTACTTGACGGACCTGCTCACTAAAGATGTGGGGGCTTGCCCCAAACAAAACGCCCACAAGGCATAGGCTGTGTGGGCGTGATTTGAGTGATTAACAAAATGATAGTGCTTCGATATATACCGTGTCAATAGCTTTTCGTACGATTTTTAAAACAGGCAAATAAGGTAACTTTCTACATCATCATTTGCTGATCATTGCCTTGAGGTCCTTGGTCAAAAGGAACAGATGAAATGGATCCGAGGCGCTGGGTTCAAACTCCCAGTTAAGGTACCACTGCCTTGCTGACTCGTCCTTAGCGTGCACCAGCAGCGCGCGAATTCCAGCGATATCTGCTGCCTGTGCTGTGCGTAACAAGGCATTCTTGAGCAGCGCTTTGCCAAGCCCTACTCGTTGATGCTGCACATCCACCGCAAGGCGGGCCAGAAGCATTACAGGAACTGGATGTTGGGGAATTCCTTTGATCACTCGTGGCGCGGCCGTTGTCGGATCAACGCTACCAACAGCCAAACTGTAGAAGCCTACAACACACCCTGAATGACAACTCACGTAGGTCTGGGCGCTATTCGATTTTTGATTGACCAGCGCGTAACGCTGCAAAAACTGATTCAGCGCAGGCTGGCCACAATCGAAGGAATCGACGACATCTGCATTGGCCAGTTTACGAACTGGTTCATAAGCCTGCGAGCTCAACCAAGCAACCCAGGCTCAGAGAGAAGCTTCTTGAGCTTAGGCTTAGCGCTCACGGGCTGGTCCAGAGCAGTCTGAAACGCCAGCCACTTCTCAGCACTCAGTTCAAAGCGGGTACGATCTGCCAGGGTCTGGTTGGCAGCGAGAATGCCTGCATCCAGCAAAAACTCGCTCACATTTTTGTGCGCCACGCGCGCAGCTTCCTGAAGCAATTGCTTCACAGGCGTACTGGCGCGCACATCAATGCGCTCAGATTTAGGATGAATGACAGCGGTCATGGCAGTCTCGTTTTTAAAAAGTTACCCCATCATAACGTCCGGACAACGTCCTGACAAGCGGTTTTTAATGACTATACCCATAATGGACCGCCAACACCCCAAGCGCGCCAACCAAAATACCCTTGGCCTCATACTGATTCAGTGTTCTGCCATTCCAGCCTTCAAGCGTTGACCACTCCTTCACACTTTGCCCTAAGCCGGCTACGTGCCAGACCGCACACCCGCCTGGACTTGTGAGGCCACCCACTGCGTCGAGCGCCTGCCCGAGTCTTTTTCGAGCCCAAGCACAACGCTCGGTCATGCTATCTTGCCAGCGTCCGCCGGGGATACGATCCAAGGCTGGCGCACCGACGGGGTTGAGTTGCGCAAACACAAAGTTTCTCGCAAAGTCCTGACCCGCATCGTGCATCGGTGTCGTGATCGCGCCGTGACGCAGCAACAGACCGAGTGAGTCCACCGTTCGAAAATGCTCCGTGCGAAAGGTCGTACCTTCCTCCTCAATGCTCACCCATTCACCCACCCGACCACCAGGCAAGTCGACCAGCGCGCCTGGCTCAAGGGCTACCGTTGGTTCTGGCACACGTGTTGATGCTTGCGCTGGTGCTTGTGCAATTTTCCTTTTAGCCACGGCGCACCTCCTCACCCAAGACCGTGGCAGCCTCTTGTGCCAAAGCCCAGTGCAACAACGCCAGCGCATCAGCCTCGTTGTCATCCCTGACCGCATAGCCCTGAGCCCTCATGGCAGAGATCACCTCAGCCTTGCCTGCGTTGCCGCGGCCCGTGGCGTGGCGCTTGATCGTACCTACAGGTAAACCCAGATAAGGGATCTGATGCTGTTCGCACCAAGCGGTAAGCGTGGCCATCAGACCGCCGTAGACGTGGGCAGCATCCACACCAAGGTGTCGGCGCACCTCTTCGAAATAAACAGCGCCAATGCCCTCTGGTGCAACCACAACCGCCTTCATCTCGGCAAGCCAACGACCAAAGCGTAGGTAGCGCATCCCGCCGCCCTCGAAGCGTTGCGTTTTAAAACTAATCACGCCGTGGGTGATTGGCGTGGCGGGTGCGCGCAGTGCCCAACCGGTGGTCGTGCCCAAGTCGAGGGCGAGAATCGTGGTGCGGGGTGAGGCAAGGCGTGGTGAGGCAAGTTCAGTGATCTTCAAAGCAACCTCCAAGGAGCGTACAAGGGTTCTTGTGCGGCCTGGAGGAGCAGCGCCACGCGCCGTGTCAGGGCAAGTGTGGCTCCTTCATGCCCGAGTAACTTTCGGGTGCGTGGGCTGGCCGGTACGAGACCGACCCTTTCTTCAATACTTCATCTTTCAAGCCTAGTGGGTGTGGCAGGGTAGTTATTTAAATACTTCATATTTCAATATATATACCTATTTCTCTCTCTCAGAGTTGTCACCGTCTGCGCGCGCACGCGCGCGCGAGACACACACTCTCTCTAGGGCCCCCCATATATATGTATATAGAGGCACCCCCCTTGAAATAAGGCAATAGTTGAAATAAGGTTTTCAAACGTAGGGCTCCTCGATTTCTGGCAATTTGATCCACTGGCTGGGCCGGCCCCCGGTTGGGATAGTGCTCACCTCGATCAGTCGTGCTTCGGCCAAGGTATGCAGCACACCATCGCGCTGGCGATGATCCATGAACTGGGTACGACGCGTGAACTCACTTCGAGACAAGCCCCGACCACCCGCATCGCGCACAATCTGAAGCGCACGTTTGTGATTAGACTCGACTTGGTTTTCTGAGACGCGTGCGCGAACTTCGCGGATAGTGAGCTCTGCGCAATGGCGCGAGAGCATGATCCCCCAGTGCGCATCGTGATCCTCGATCTGCGGCGTGACCGGATCTCTTGAAACCGCGCGAATGAGCGCGAGCTTGCTTGCGTTTTCCTCAATGCGCGCAAGGATCGACGAGTACCCCGTCCCCTGCGAGGCACGCAGACGTTCAAGCATCGACTGGTCAAGCTCCTTGAACGCCGCGCGCGCAGCAGCACTCGCAGGCACCACGCGTGGCTCAACCAGCACTTCGTCAATCGCGCCTACGTCGGCGAGGTTGCCGCCGAGCTGACCCCCACCCTGATGGATGAGCGCCAAGCGGTCAATCAAAGCCTGCGACGGGTCGATCACACCAAAGACCTCGTTGCTGTCGGGAAAGTCGCGCTCGCTTTGCAGAATCAGAAAGCGCGCTAGCGAGCCGTCGGCAACGTTAGACGCCTGTAACGCCTGCCAAAAGTGAACAGGCGTTGTGGTGCCGTAAATACAAGCACACGGCTGGTGAATCGCACGGTGCGCATTATTGTTCTGCGTGCTCGCATACTCCACACCAAAGTAGGTCGTGCCAGAGGTCGTGTAAAGCTCGGTCATGAGATCAAGAATCTCGCAGATATAGCGCGGGGATCTTTTACGATCGGCTGCCGCGGACAGGAACATGCCGAACTCGTCTAGCTGAAACAAACTCGCAGGCTGGCGCTGGATCGCTGCGATCAGACCCGCGCCTGAGGCGATCTTGTTGCCACCCAAGTATTGCAAGAGCCCCGCGCGGCGAAACAACTCGTTGATCACCATGCGGCTGTGGTTCTTGCCCGCACCACTCTCAGCGATCCCCACCACATACAAGTTTGAGCGCGTATTGCTCTCGGTTCGGTACTTGCGCCCCATGAGCGCACCGACCGCACACAGGCTTGCACCCAACGCCAGCACCGGTTGCGGACGCTTGGCCGTTGTGGCCATGAGCGCCATCATGTCAGCGATCACACCGCCCACCTGATCCCAACCCGAAGGCAGTGGTTTGGGAGGCGGCAATACAGGCGCAGCGCTTGAAGCGTCTAACGTAATCGGACTTTGAGTCTGCAGGGCCTGTAGCAACTCCTCGGCTGGGTGGTGACCGTTCATGACGACCTCACCGTTGAGTTGCAAGTCTTGCGCGGGCACCCAGCCCTGGTCAAGCGCCAACTTATAAATGGTGCCTGCACCAATGCGTTGAGGCGCAAAGCTTGACCAGCTTTTTGCGGTCGTCTTGACATCGTTCTTAACTGAACTCGCTGACCACGCCTCAAAAAGTGGCCAGCCCGCTTCGGCCAGCGCCCCTTTGATTGCCATACCAATGCGCACCCAGCTGTCGTAGTCCAGATCTTGATTCGCAACAAACAAGAGCGCGTCTTGTACTGCTTCAAAGGTGCCGCGCTGCTCGGGAAGGTTGGCAAACTCTGCCGGAGCTTTTAAGCCAACACCTAAGCTCTTAGGGCGTAAGGCGAGCGGCACCATCTCGTAGGCCTGACGCGCAAACTCCCGCGCCTGCGCCTCGGTGATTACGGGTAACTCTTCAATTGCAATGTCAGCCAGGGTCTGTACTGGCCACACATAGGGCTGACCCGTGTTGGGATGAATGCCGTAGGCAATGAACTGCTGACCTAAGCCCAGCACTTCAATCGGCGGATACTTAAAGCCACTAAAAGGCTGTGCTGCGCGATAGACCAACAAACGCTTAGGGGCATGACCGATGCGCACCGCTGGCGTGTCACCCAAGAGCCTCTTGGCCAAACCCTCGATCTGCACCGCGAGGTCTTGAGACTGCAGCACATCGATATCAATGCCAATAACACGGCCTGCGGCAATGCCAATGCCTGCCTCGGGCCAATCGCCCCAAATATCGACTTCGTTCTCGGTCGTGTCGCGCTCACAGTGACGGCTCCACTTCGGGTAGTCCTGCCAGGCCCCCAGGCGGTACATCCCGGGCTTCTTGGTGCTGGGCTGGATCGGTAAGATGGCGTAGCCACGATCGACGAGTGTGGCCCCGAGTTGAGCCATGAAATTATTCGTTGTCATGTTCTTACTCAAAATGGTGGTGGCTCATTGGCGTAGGCGGTGCGCAGGTGGTTCTGAAACGCGGTCACGGCAACCTCGATGAGCGTTGCCCACTCTTCTCCCGTAAATGTTGCAAGATCAGTCTTGCCTAGCGACTCGACATACTCGCCACCGCTTTGGCAGGCCACAGACAGCGCCTGAACTTCATGTTTTTTTGGATCGATCATTGCCTTTAACCTTGCTGTAATGTTTTGGCAGAGCATCGAGCACAGCTGCAGTCTCGGTGCCTCTGCGTGGATAAAACGGGGCGAGAACCCAAACCCTCGGGCCTCGCGCCTGCATACGGCGCACAGCATCAGAAGCGTGCACCAACGATCTGAACAAAGCACCCGTTGGGTTTGACTGCGATCTGTGAGGGGCACTTCAAGCTTTGTGTCAGTGCCAAAGCTTCATCGACTCGCTTGGGCAGTCCTTTGCCGGGCGCGCGATTTGCCCACCAGCTTGCCGCCTTTTGGCGCGCATAGCCGTCGTGCTCGAAACACACCCACTCGCTGTGAGAGTTCAGCCCACACTGATAATCCACGCGCAGGGAGGGCGGCTTGCCTGGTTTTTCATGGCGGGCGTAGTTCACCCCATTGACCGGCACCCACTGCGGTGGGCCACCAGACAAGATGTCCAGGTTGCTTGCGCGCGCCTCAATCTTGATTTGTGGTTCAGGAAACAGGTGACCGCAGTCGGGGCATTCGCGCACCGCCGCGTGCACAATGCTGTTGCAGTCTGGACAGTCCTTGGTGGGCGCCTCTCCCTCTTCCCCTGCCTTGGGGGTCTTGGGCTTAATCGCATCGATAGGACCGTGGCGCGCAATGTTGCCAGCGAAGTCCAGCACCAGGCAGTCTGTCTTACCCGGTGCGAGCCGACAACCACGGCCCACGATCTGTACATATAAGCCAGCCGATTTGGTCGGGCGCAACATGGCGATCAGATCCACAGCAGGTGCATTAAAACCAGTGGTCAGCACATTGGCATTGGTCAGGCACTGAATGCGTCCGGCTTTGAAGTCCTTGATGAGGGTTTCGCGCTGCGCGCTTGGTGTATCACCCACGATGGTCTCGCAGGTGACGCCTCGGGCACGCACAGCATCTCGCACGTGATACGCGTGATCCACGCCTGCGCAAAAGATCAACCAGCTTTTGCGGTTGGCTGAGTACGAGAAAATTTCATCGACAGCGCTTTGCGTGATCGCGTCTTGGTCGATCGCCGCTTCCAGATCCTTGGCAATAAACTCACCCCCACGGGTCCCAACCTCAGAGACATCGAGCTCGGTGGCCATACGTTTAGAAATGAGCGGCGACAGGTACCCGTCATCGATCAACTCACGCACCGTCACCTCGTAGGCGATATCGGTAAAAATCGCCTCTTCGCCTTCGTGCAACCGCCCTGAGTCCAGGCGGTACGGGGTGGCAGTCAAACCGATGACTTTGAGCATAGGATTCAGGCGCTTGAGCCCGTCCAAAAAGCTGCGATACATCGTGTTCGAGGAGCGTGGAATTAAGTGCGCTTCATCGATAAGCACCAGATCGCATTGCTGCACGCCGTAGACATGCTTGTGAATAGACTGAATACCAGCAAATAAAATCTGTGCACTGATTTCACGCTTTTTTAGCCCAGCCGAGTAAATCCCAGCAGGTGCTTGGGGCCAAAGCTTGATGAGTTCGGCGTGATTTTGCTCGATTAACTCACGCACGTGCGTCACGATCAGAATGCGCTGATCCGGATAACTTTTTAAAACACCCTCAATAAAACTTGCCATGACCAAGGATTTGCCCCCGGCGGTTGGAATCACCACTAAGGGGTTTCCAGTTTCAGCATCGAAATAGTTGTAAATACCATTTATGGCTGCTGTTTGATATGCGCGTAACTTTAAAGACATGAGACGTTCTCCATACGTTTAACAAAGCCCTGATCGCGCCAGCGCTCGCCGCTCGGCAACAGGTATTCCACCCAGTCCTCGCCAGCATCGACTTGCTGCGCGGGTACTAAGTCAGGCACAAAGAGATGGAGCGAACACCCAGCGCGCTGCTCCCTCTCCCCAATAGGTTGCTTTAGACGAGCACAGTGCCAAGCGCTCTCAACAGGTGTCGCGTGCAGGCACGTCCGACAATTCACGCTTGGCGCTGTCTGGCCATGGCAGACGGGCGCGTGGTCGCACAGCCGGCACTGATACCAACTCGGATCCTCACTTATTCTTAGCAGTGGGGTTGTGGCAAAGATGACCCGCTGCGCTTTACTGAGAAGGTTTTCAGCGCAAGCGCGATCCGCCTCAAGCCGTTCAACGTAGAGCTCGTCGGTGTCTTTGTTGACCGCCAAGTACATCGCGCGGCTGATCCCCGTTAAATGCATATAAATTTGCATCTGTGCGTAATGCTGCGGCTTGCTAGCCTGAACTTTCTTGCTAAGCAAGTCGTTGAAGCTTTTTTTCGAGTGCGTTTTAAACTCGAGTACGTGCCAGGTTTTAGGTGCTTCAAGCAGATTGAGTGCAATGCCATCGAGTGAGCCACCGAAATGACCGCCATGGGCTGCCACCCGAAACTGCCTACCTGTCTCGGGGTCAACCTCTAAAACCGTTGCACCCGTTGCGCGCAGATTCGATACCAAGCGAGCCTCTTCAAGCTGTCCGGTTTCAAAGAGACGCAATAAACGACCAGGGTGCTTGGCTTGCGTCACCCAACGAAAGTCGTACCAGAGCGCACGCGCGCACTCTTTGCCGATAATCGAGGCCCCGAGGTGCGAGCGAAAACCATCGCCTGAGTCTTTTTCGTAGGCTGCGTAAATCGCATCTCTGGTCGGACAGCTTGCGTGGGGTAACTCAGCCATGCTGCTCTCCCGAGAGGTGATGTGCTGCCTTGGCCCGCGAGACAAGCTGAGTCCATTGACTGTCATCAAATTGTTCGCGGACCAACTCAATGAGCGTGTCTTTAAAAGCACCTCTGGGTTCGCCTTGCGCGAGCTTGGCCAAGTGTGCAGAGACGAGCCCAAGCTCATACTGCTTCAGACGTAGGGCTGTCTTCGCACGATGAAACGCGGACGCATCAAGCGCTTTTTTCTCGGTCTGACGCCGAATGTCAGTCGTTGCAATCTGAAGCCGGATTGAGGCCACCTCAGCCTGCAGGCTCACCAGTCGAGTGCGGCAGGCGTCAGCCGTCTGCGGCAACGACAACCCCTCTGGTGCAAAATTGAGCTCACTCATGATCGACTCCTTTTTGCGCACACATCAGGCCTGACGCTTCCAGGGCAAACCATTAGCCGCGGGCGCTTGGGGCTGCGCCACGGTGGTCATGGGCGGTGCGACCGAGGTCGTTGGCATTGCTGGTGCTTGCGAACGTGACTGATAGCGAATTGAATTGCTTTCGCCATACATGCCCTTTGGTGGGCGCACGCGCACATCAGCGATAAAGGGGATGAGATGTAGTTGTTCAGAATGGCTGACCTGCAGCTTATTGACGGCTCGGCACAGCGACGAAAGCGTTTTCTTTGCAATCTCCACAGCATCTGGATTCGCGTTAACTAAATTCAGACGGTCAAATAATTTTCGACCGGTGTATTGCCCTTCGAGCACATCAAGCTCGAGATAAAGGTACTGACCGAGTCCGTCTTTGGTTGCACGCATTTCGCTGGCGATAACTTGAGTCAGGTATTTGCCGGGTGGCAGTACGTCATAGTTGTTAGAAGGTTCAACTGCAGATGCATCGAAAGTTTGTCCTAGTGAAGCCATGGTTAGTTCTCCTGCGTTTAAGCGTTAGTCGTTGAGGTTGGTAAAAGCATTACTTTGAGTGTGTCGGGCATGGCTTCGACAAAGCTTGGCCAGTCCAGGGGTAAGGTTTCAGGTAACCCGTAGCGGTTTTTTGCAAGAAAGGCTGGGCGCTCCGCTGTGTGAATCACCCGCTCGCCTGAACCCATGGCGCGGTTTACCTTCTTGTTAAAACCGACATCGGCTTTGACGGTACTGATCCGATAATTTGCAAAGAGCACGACATCTGAGTGTTCTTGCAGCAGCGCCGAGGCGCGAGCGTGTAGCTTGACCACGTAGCGGTCATAGGGGTCATGCTCAGGGCTATCAAAGCGCTTGATATCGGTGTGGGCAATTTGAACGACCGTCATGCCCCGGTCATCGCGCAAAGCATTGAGCCCCTCGAAATATTGACGCCAAAGATTTAGCGCTGCCACGTACCCCTTTCCATACCCCGCATCCTCAATTGACGCCCAACCGTTATCGCGACAGGCCTTACCCCAGATCAAGGGCTCAAGCCAATCCACGCTATCGATAACGACGGTTTTAAAGTCGTGCTCTTCGGTATAAAGCGCAGCCAGTGCGTCGAGCACTTCTTCAAAGGTTCGGGCCAAGGGAAAATGGTTCGCACTCAAGGTACCTAGGCCGTCTTCGGTCTGGATGAATACTGGCTTATACGCTTGAGCTGCGAACGTGGTCTTGCCAACGCCCGCCACGCCATGGATGGTGATCCTAGGTGGCTTAGGCTGATTTGCACGGGTGAGTTGTGAGATAGAGATTGCCATCACGCGACCTCGCCAAAGTTGCTGTCGTTGGTTGCGACTTGGCTACCAGGTGCTGTGACTTGCTCTAACTTGTAAATGGGCTTACCTGTTTTGAGCGTTCGGGCAGGTTCAAATAATTGACGAATGCCTGGTGGCCATGCTGTGTACTTGGCTTCTGACACCTTGATCTCGATCCCGACATAGTTGTCAGGATCTTCGCCCCACTTGCGTAAGGCTTCAACGGCTTCTTTGAGTTTGTGCTGGTCGTACTCGGGGCGCTTAGGCAGATCTGCTGAGACAAGAAAGCCATCGACTTCAAAGCGCACCGTTCCAGTGGACTTGCCAGCTTCCTGGCGAAGTTTCTGGGCATGACCACCTAAGCGGCCGTGCAGCGTCGACTGCAAGGTGCTGAGGTACAACGCGGCTGCATCTTTCGTAGCCGTGACCAGCTTAATCAGCCGGTCAAGTTCTTGCAGCGGTAGCTTATCGAGTTCAGTCATATACAGTTGACCAATTTCATCTAGAACATCGGTTTGGGGATTCATGAGTTCTCTCTTTTCAGTTGGGGTTGTGGCGAGTGGGCGCAGGCCGTGCAATGCGCAGTTGGGTCCGGATCTCTGCGGGCTTTAAGGTGGTGCGCGAACGCATAGCGAGGTAGCGGTAGTGGTTATCGTCAACTTTCTGGCTAAACAGCTGAACCAGACCAAGTTCACAGGCGATCCATGCGCGGCGGGCCAACGAATTAATTCGGGCGCGCTCTTTGGTGGGTAGCCCGCTGCTGCTTTCGGATCGATCTCGCAGCAGCAGGCCTTCGTGATACTGAATACAGTGACCGTCCAAGGCGCTGGCGATCCAGTCACAGAGGTTGGCCTCATTCAAGGCAATTGGGGGCACATAGACGTCACAGACTTGCATGATTGTTACTACGTGTGGCGTTAAGCCGGAACTGGCCGGTGTTATATCGATATTTTTTGTAAGTGTTAACAATTTCAGACTCCATCAGCGTGTTGTTTAATTGGCAGCACTTCCCCAGTGGGTGGTACTGCCAGGTCTTGCATTCGCGCTGATGGCTGAGTTGGTTGCCCTTAGCTTTTCACGCGATATGTAGGTTCTTACTGATCGAGGTCATAATTTTTCTCAGGCCACTCTGATCTAAGACAACTTGCTCAGGCAGCAGATCGAATTCCAAACATTCGCAAGTGCATTTGGATCTCAGCGACGCGCCGATAGAACGTTGCGCTTGACACGCCAGAGGCTTTACAGGCGCTGGTCAGATCTAGGTGACTGTCAAGAAAGTCAAAAAAATCCCGTTGCTCATCGGTCATATATTCATAGGCTCTTTGCATGTCCCTCAACCCTATGCTCATGCTAAGTTCGTCAGTTTCATCCGCCCACATGGGCACCACATCGTCGTCGTATAACTGATGCGGCTCGTTCATTTCTGAATCATTGGCAGCGTCACTTACCCCTGAGAAAAAGGACATCCGACCGCGATCTTTCATCAAGGCATCAAGCACCTCGACAGCGCGGTGCCCAGAAACAACTCCGGTGAATGTGTTGGCGCTTGCGCGCTGTGGGTCAAAGCCCGGCGCGCGCTCAAGCAAGTCAAGCAATAACTCCTGCTGCATGTCCTCCCTGTCTGCGCTGGGCAGACCAAGGCGCGCCGCAAGGCGATAGGTTCGGGTTGCTGCCGCAGCCAGAGCAGCGTCGAGGTAGGTCTGATCAATGGATGGCTTTTTCATCTAATTTTGCCTTTGCGCGTTTAGTCAATAGTTAACGACTTTATTTAAGAAAAGGCACCCGCAGGTGCCCGCATTCGTTCCGCCTTGTTTCAGTTTGCCTTGGTCTCTGAGGGAATCATTCCGTAACGCATCATGCGCACTTCAATGAACGCCGGGGTAACCCCAAAGTGCGGTGCCAGAGCCCGTGTAAACGACCAGCTATCCATGTCATATGTGACCTCTGACCAGACAATTTTTTTCTCACCATCCGGCGTCTCTGCAAAAAGGGTATCTTCCCCGTAGCGTATTTCGAGAGCATGTTTTGGTGCTTCTTCCATCACTGCTTCCCAAAGTAGATCACGTGGCACCAGCAAAGAACCCATGAACTCATTGGCTCGCAGCTCTGCAAACTTTATGTGAGCTGGTAATGTGTGATCGGCTTTTTGTAATTGCGCTTGTGACTCTGTCACCAGCCTAAATGCGCGCACCGTTCCCGCTTCCGTCAAATCGACTAACGGCTGGTTTTGATGGTGGGCGACTAAGGCTGGGCCATCAAAGATCGCATGACCCATTTCATGGGCGAGTGTTGACAATTGCAATTGTTCGCTCATATCAATGCCTGTTGGTGAAACACAAACCGACACCGCATCAACTGAACTTGCAGGCGTGAATTCAAACACACCAAATACTGGGTTCTGATGCTCATCGTGCACTTCGTGTTCCAGGTCCACCCAAACGTCAAAGGTAACCCCGTTAACGTTCAGTTCTTGAATGGCTTCAAGATCTTTTACTGTCAACGCTCTCTGCCTCGAGAGTCCGAGTTGGCGCCTGACATCAGCTGCAACACTTTCGACATCTGCATGACGAGGGTAGGCAGGTTCATAACGTTGCGTATGTCGGTAGTGAATTTTGAGAGCGGCCATGTCAAATGTGCTTATAGTTTTGGATTTTTAGAGCGGTACAGACGCACAACCTCTGCGACTTCCTCTTGCATATCTGGTGGTAAACGAGACGCTTCAATAAACAAATCGTCCTCACTCACCCCAAGAATGACGGCTGCTTTTTCAATCAACTCATCTTTTGGTGGGTTTTCGCGCCCGGTTTCAATGCGAGACCAGTAGGCAGGACTGATCTCCAGTTGCCGAGCGAACTCTGTCAGCGTCATGCCGACCGCTTCTCGCTTGGTACGCACAAAGGTGCCGAAGGGATTCATAAAAGTCCTTGATTGTCATTACGTCGTTGCATTATAGCGCAACGACGTAATTGTTTGCAAGCAATTTGTAAATGCTTGGTTTTAAAGCGAGATCCCTGAGAAAAATCCCCCCTGCGGCGGTATTAACTTACATGACCAAACCTCGCCCCCGCCCCCGAACCGCCTCCGCCAAGACCACCCCTGTAGCCGTTATTGGCTCAATTCTGGCTCAGGGCGTGATTCGCCTCCTGGATCGCCAGAATCGTGCTCTTCAACTTGCTATAGGCGCTGAAGAGAGCGTTCATGTACCTGTCTTGATTACCAAGGAGGACACCAATGAATGACTCAATGATTGCGCGTGTGGCAGCGCTTAAAAACTCACCCGTCGCAGATCTCAAGCAAATGTGGCAAGAAATGTTTCAACGCGAGGCCCCACCCTTTAACCGCCGCTTCTTAGAAACTCGCCTGGCGTATCGAATCCAGGAGCTTGCTCTGGGCGGGCTCAAACGCGAAACCATCAAGCGGCTTGAAAAACTAAGTGAGCAGTTTGATGAGGTCAAGGACGAGAGTCGTAGGCGTCGGGTCGATGATCGCCCCCTTGCTGGGACCCGACTGATTCGGGAGTGGAATGGTCGGCCCCACGAGGTTGTCGTCAACCTCAGCGATTTTGAGTATGCAGGGCAGCGCTACAAGTCGCTGTCCCGCATCGCCAGAGTCATTACCGGAACCAACCGCAACGGCTGGACCTTTTTTGGGTTTTCCAGCGCACGAGGTCTTAAATGAACGCAACAGACAAAGTGCTCTGCGCCATATACACACGCAAATCCACTGAGGAGGGGCTTGAACAAAACTTCAACTCCCTGGATGCTCAACGCGATGCCTGCGAAAACTACATCGCTAGTCAAAAATCAGAGGGCTGGCTCATGCTGCGCGAGCGGTATGACGACGGTGGGTTTTCTGGCGGCACACTTGAGCGGCCAGCCATTAAGCGCCTGTTGGAAGATGTTCGCCAAGGCTTAGTCAATACGATCGTGGTGTACAAAATCGATCGTCTGTCACGCTCACTTGCCGACTTTGCCAAGCTGGTTGAACTCTTTGACGAATACAAAGTAACCTTTGTGTCGGTGACCCAGTCGTTCAACACAACAACGTCGATGGGGCGCCTAACGCTTAACATTTTGCTCTCCTTTGCACAGTTTGAACGTGAGCTGGCAGGCGAGCGGGTGCGCGACAAGATCGCAGCCTCTCGGCAACGTGGTATCTGGATGGGCGGCATGCCAGCCTTGGGCTATGACGTGGTCGATCGCAAACTGATACCCAACAAAGCAGAGGCATTAATCGTTAAAGAATTGTTTAACAGATTTGCAACCACCCCTTCAATGGCGACATTAGTAAATGACTTGCGCAGCCGAGGGGTCACATCAAAATGCTGGACCACAACCAAGGGGGTGGTGCGCCAAGGAAAGCTAATCGACAAGGGTCTCATTTACAAAATGTTTCATAACCCTGTTTATCTTGGCCTCGCCGCTTACAAAGGTCAGACTTTTCCGGGCGAGCATGAGCCGCTCATTAGCCAAGAGTTATGGGACAAAGTGCAGAGCCATCTAAAAAGTGGCTCCCCGTTGAGCAAAGCCAGAGTCGCCGGGCGCGGCTCGGCACAATCTCTTTTGCGGGGCTTGATTTTCTCAGACCAGGGGCGCGCCTTTACTCCTGGCTGGACCCGCAAACGTAACAAGACTTACCGTTACTACGTCAACACAGACTCAATCAAACTTGGCAAAGATGGCTGCGAGATTCAACGCATACCTGCGGGCGAGATCGAGACCTTGGTCCTTGAAAAAATGCGAGATGTTCTGCGCTCACCCGAGATCCTGGCACAAGCTGTTCGCGAGGTACGTATTGCACGGCCGGGCACAGAAGAGGCGCAGGCAATCGAGGCCTTGCAGTCTATTGAATCGGTATGGGATCAACTCTTCCCAGCGGAGCAGTCGCAGATCGCGCGTACCCTCATTGAGCGCATCACCGTAGCCCCTAACGGGATCAGTATCAAATGGCGCGGCGAGGGCTTGAACAAATTGCTTCGCGATACCCTTGAGTCAAATGCGTTGCGGGAGGCAGCATGATGAGTGACGGCACAGACGGCTTCATCACGGATATACCGATGAGCTTCAAAAAACGCAGTGGCAAGGCCATAATCGTGCTGCCCAACGGCGAGCGCGCCATCGCACGCCGTGAGGCAATTATTGATAATTCGATGATAAAAGTTATAGCAAGAGCGTATCGTTGGCAGCGAATGCTGTTGGACGGTACGCACTCTTCAATCGATGACTTGTCTAGGGCAGAAAAAATCACAGCTTCTTATGTCAGCCGCGTACTTCGCTTGGCATACTTGTCACCGACGATCGTCGAGGCCATCCTGGACGGAAAATACCCAGCGCATCTGAGGTTGAAAGACCTAATGGAGCCGTTCCCGCTCGATTGGGATCGGCAGGTGGCGCATTTTTTTGTCGAAAAATAGGTGGTGGGGTGGTGGCTGAGTAAAAAAGTTGGTAATTCAAGAGGTAAGGGCTGTTGATAACGGCTGTGGAAAGGTGCGGAATCCAACCAATGTTCCGCTCACTTTATGTTCGCAGCAAGAGAGCGTCATGCAGTTTTTATCGTGTGCCTAGGTTGGGATTTATGGATCACTTACTAACATGTCAGATTTATGGCCAGGTCAATTCGATATTTATGAAATTCAATCAGCGTCCCTATTTCTGTTTCGGCTGGAAGAGTCGAGTTGCACTTCGTATACGAATCCACCTGCTTTGATGCAAAGTCCCACCAGGGATCTAACAATAAACTTTATCTGATAAAATAATAATACTTATTTTTTGTTTCTCATATGCGTTTTTTGTTTCTCATTCTTCTTTTGATATGCTTTCCGATACAGTCCAGTTGGGCAGTATCGGCGACCTATTGTCAGCATGAAGAAATAACAAATGCACAACACTTTGGCCACCATGGTCATGAACACAAAGATGATCAACAGTCATTATCTAAGTTGAAATTTTCTACTGGCGATAGCGATTGCACGGTTTGCCATACAGGGTGTCTTGCTGCATTGAGTACTTTGGCACCATCAACGATCGTGCTTGCTACACTCGTTGTCAACTCCTCACGATCCATTCACGCTACTTCGCCACCAGGCCTTCAACCTGAACGCCCCAACTGGCTCGTCTCTGCTTAATCGGCAGAGCTGGCGTAATCACCTAGCGCTTTTTAAGCGTCTGTAGCTTCAGGCTAGCAGACGACACGGCCCTTTTTGGGCTCTGCTCTGCCGATTCTCTTTATTTCATTTTTAAATGGAGAATCGGATGCGTCAAAAAAATCCTTTAGTTACTTCCCCTGGCAGATACATCGCTAGGATGTTTATATTGTGTATATTTTTTAACTCTGCTTTGTGGGCTCAACAAGCACAGTTCAACAATACTGATACACCCTTTGACCTGAAACAAGCCTTCGAACTGGCGTGGGATCGCCAACCTGAAGCCAAGTCAGCCACACTTCGTCGTAATGCCGCACAAGCCAGGCAAGAGGTTGCCAACTCGTGGACTGCAGAACCACCTTCATTAGATCTCTTTACACAGTCCGACCAGGTGACTGGTGATCAGGGTCGAAGAGAGTACGTGGCGGGCGTGACTCTACCGCTTTGGTTACCAGGTGAACAATCGCGAGCAAGTGAGCTTGCAGGTGCTGAACTGCGTTCAGTTAGCAGTCGTGTCAGTGCTGCACAGCTTCGCACTTCACAGAACCTTAGAACCGCATGGTGGGACTGGCAACGCGCAAGAGATGAGACGGCACTAGCCAACGCCAGAGTCGTAAACGCTAAGAAACTGGCGGCTGACGTAAGACGTCGAGTGAACGCTGGTGATCTTGCACTATCTGATCAGCATCAAGCGAGTGGTGCACTTGCCTCTGCTGAGGTGGCCCAAGCAGAGTCAGAAAGCCGCTTAGCGAGTGCAACCCAACATCTTCGGTCATTGACTGGCGTATTGCCAAACTCAAATGTAAAGCAAACACCAGAGCGGATGCCTGCTCTACCAGCTGACTTTACTAAACTCGATGCGAATCATCCTGCAGTTAAGGAGTTATTTGATCGCGCTCAGGTTGCTCGCCGCACCGCAGATCTTGCAAGTGCACAAAACTGGAAAAATCCTGAAGTTTTCCTTGGTACGACACGGGAAAGAGGGGTTTACGGAGAGTCGTGGCAACAGTCAATCACGCTAGGCGTACGAATACCGTTCGGCTCAGGAAGTCGTAACAGGGCAAGGATAGGACAAGCTCAAGCGGAAGCTTTGGAATCAGAGTCGCAGATGCGGTTAGAGCAAGAGCGACTTGCCGCCGATCTTGAAGCATCAAAAATTCTTGTCGAGTCTACGCGTTTGCAATTAGTGGCTGCCGAAAAACGCGCTCGACTAGCACAAGAGTCACGCGTTTTCTTTGAGAAATCTTTCCGCCTTGGCGAAACAGATTTACCTACCCGCCTACGAATTGAGCTTGAGTCTGTAGAGGCGCAACGCGGTGCAAGCCGAGCCCGAATTGATCTAGCAGCAGCTGTGTCTACGCTACGTCAAAACCTTGGCTTACTTCCAGAATGATACTGAGGAGCAATTAATGAAAGTTTTTTATAGCCTGACTTGCACACTTTTTTTAAGCTTTATTACCCCGCTGGCTTTTTCTGGTGAAGGTCATTCGCACGGAAACACACCAACCGCAGTACCGAGCATGAATATGCTGCGATTCTATGCAATATCCGAGGATTTCGAACTCGTTGGCGTGGTTAATCAAAAGCAACTTATCCTTTATTTGGATCACCACAAAGACGGTAGCCCGGTATTGAACGCAAAGCTCAATATTGAAATTGATGGCGTACAAGTTCCCGTCACTCGTATTGACGAGGGTGAGTTCGAAGTTCTACTAACGAAAGAACTACCCCAGGGCACAACAAATATCTTGGCAACCGTCATCGCCGGATCAGTCAGCGATCTGTTAACCGGAACAATTGATGTGCATGCGCCAGACGCCTTGGAATCGCAAGGAGCGAGCACGTACTGGAAACAATATGTTTTTTGGTTTGGAGCCTTGGCGGTAGGTTGTTTACTGCTCTTACTGATGATTCAACGGGTGCGACATTCACGTCATGATCGCAATGGAGATATCGCATGAAAATTCAATTCCCTAAGTTGTTGACAGTATTGTTTTTTTTGTTTTTCTCGACGATCGGATTGGCAGGAGAAGGCCACGACCACGGAGCGGCCCCTATCTCTGAAAATACTGGAGGTCCAAAGCGGCTTCCTGATGGGACTGTATTTGCCCCTAAGCCAACGCAAAGGCAAATCGGAGTCAGGACAACCCTAGTCACAAAGGATGATTTGTCACGGGCGGTTGAGCTAAATGCTTCGGTTGTGATGGATCCTAATTTTGGTGGAAAAGCACAAACAATCGTTGCAGGTCGCGTGACTCCCGGCCCGCAAGGATTCCCTCTACTAGGGCAGAAAGTGCAAAGAGGAGACATACTGGTTTATGTCGTTTCAGAGGCCACTCAAACAAATAAGTCTTTAGCAGAAACTCGTCTGCAACGACTTCGCCAGTTAACGGATACGGTACCGCGCAAGGTGATTGATGAAGCTGAGGCTGCGGTAGCAAATGAGGAAGTGCGATCACCAGTCACTGGCTTCATTGCTTCATCAAACGTCGTCTCTGGTCAGGTAGTGGATTCGCGAGAAACTTTATTTGAAATCGTTGATCCAGCGCGGCTGCTGATCGAAGCCCTTACATTTGATTTAAGTATTGCAAACGATATTGCTCACGCGTACATCAAAGTTGCTGATCAAAGTATTCCGCTTAACCTTATTGGTGTGGGCCGTGTGATGCGTGGGCAAGCAGTACCAATTGTTTTTAGCTTAAGCAGCATACCCTCAACAAGCTTGGCAATTGGGCAGCCTGTCAAAGTATTTGCACAAAATACCCAGACAGTTAAGGCGTATCGCTTGCCAGTGACTGCCTTGATGAAAAATCCGGCCAATCAAAATATTGTTTGGATTAAAAAGACGCCCGAACAATTTGAACCAAGAGCGGTCACGGTTGAACCATTGGATGGAGCGAACGTAGCAATTACTTCTGGGCTGAATGATGGCGAGCTTGTCGTTGTGCGAGCCGCCACACTCATCAATCAGATTCGATAAGGATGCCATAACATGTTTAAGTGGATACTTGTCTATAGTCTCTCAAATAGATTGCTCGTTCTTGTTGCGAGTCTCGTTCTTATGGTCTACGGTGCTTTCACTCTTTCGCGCACCCCGGTAGATGTATTTCCAGATCTCAATAAACCGACTGTGACCATCATGGCCGAGGCCGGAGGCATGGCTGCTGAAGAGGTTGAGCAGCTCATCACTTTTCCATTAGAGACCACCATGAATGGCCTTCCTGGAGTTGAAAGCATTCGCTCGGTCTCTAGTGCTGGCCTATCTTTCATTTACGTCACTTTTGACTGGAGCACTGAAATTTTTCGCGCAAGGCAAATGGTGACTGAGCGACTTTCTTCAATGGAACAGAGTTTGCCGTCAGGCGTAGTGCCAAGAATGGGGCCGATCAGTTCCATTATGGGAGAAATTATGCAGATCGCTATCCCAATTGACACTGCAAAAATATCTTCGATGCAGGTTCGTGAGTATGCGGATTGGGTACTTAGACCGAGATTGATGGCTATTTCTGGCGTAGCTCAGGTTATCCCGATCGGAGGCGAAGTCCGTCAATTTCAAGTCCAGCCCAACACAGTACGCATGTTTGAACTTGGAATTTCTCATGAGCAGCTAGAAAAGGCACTCAAGGGATTTTCATCCAATACCTCAGGAGGATTTCTTGAACTCAATGGTCGCGAGTACTTAATCCGTAACCTTGGTCGTACTTCTCGCCTTGAAGATCTTAGGACTCTTTCGTTACCCGGTCTAAATGGTCAGCTAATTTTATTGCAACAAATCGCAGAGGTTACTTTTTCTCCTGCTATCAAGCGAGGAGATGCCGGTTTCGAAGGCAAGCCAGCAGTTATTTTGGGCGTACAAAAACAACCGACAGCTGACACAATTAAAGTGACCCGTTTGATCGAAGCCGCTCTGGCAGACATGAAACAGTCATTACCTGCTGGCATGGACTCACCCAAGGTGACATTCCGTCAAGCTAGCTTTATTGAAGCGTCAATAAACACCTTACAAGGAAAGTTAATTGGAGCCTCGCTATTTGTTGCTGTTATTTTATTTTTCTTTTTAGGGACGTTACGTCCAACGGTGATTGCTCTGACAGCAATTCCTGTTTCGATTTTTGTCACGGGGCTCGTATTTAAATATTTTGGACTTTCAATTAATACGATGACCCTCGGAGGGCTAGCAATTGCGATTGGTGGATTGGTTGATGATGCTGTTGTGGATGTCGAAAATATCATGCGCCGACTGAAAGAAGATCGGGCAAAGCATCCGCAAAATCAACTAAACATTCTCGAGTTAGTTGTGCGTGCTTCGCTAGAAGTTCGATCAGCAATTTTATATGCAACCGTAATTATTGTTCTTGTGTTTTTGCCTTTGTTTGCACTCCCGGGTATGGAAGGACGTTTATTTGTCCCCCTTGGCATTGCATTTATTGTGTCCACGCTCGCATCGTTGGTGGTGTCAGTCACGGTTACGCCTGTACTTTCCTACTACTTACTGCCTAGTATGAAAAATTTGAATCATGGCGACACCAGATTGCTTGCTTGGTTGAAAAAGAAGTATTACTTTTGGTTGCAGGGTGTGCTCAATTATCCTAGGTCGGCAATTATTGTGGGTGCCGTAGCCGTATTGTCATCGATGGTTGCTTTACCCTTTTTTTCAAAGACATTTTTGCCGCCCTTTAATGAAGGCACTTTGCTGGTTGGTTTGCGTCTTAATCCAGGAGTGACTTTGGCAGAGAGCTCCTCTCTCGCTCGAAAGGCTGAAACGCTCGTTAAACAAGTTCCGGAGGTCATTCACGTAGGCCGTCGAAGCGGTCGCGCTGAACTGGACGAACACGCTGAAGGAGTGCATGTAAGCGAGTTGGATATTGGTTTGAAGCCGGCTGGCGAACTGACTCGTTCAATGGGAGAAATATCTGCAGATATTCGATCTAAGCTGATCAATTTGCCGGCAGCTATATCTGTGGGGCAGCCAATTTCTCATCGAATTGATCATATGCTTTCGGGAGTACGGTCTCAAATTGCAATCAAGATTTTTGGCGATGATCTGGATACTTTGCGGGGACAGGCCGATTTGTTGCGATCAAAGTTAAGTAGCATATCAGGCATGACAGATCTTGAAATTGAAAAACAAGTTTTGTCACCACAAATTAAGATCAGAATTGACTATGCCGCAGCAGCACAATACGGTTTGTCTACACCTCAGGTTTTAAGCACTCTCCAAAGCCTGGTTGAAGGTGAGAAGTTGGCTCAAATCGTAGAGGGGAGTAGAAGCTTTGCTCTGGTTTTGCGACTTCCAGAGTCGTCTCGCTCTTTCGATGGACTTGGAAAAATTCTTATCGAAACACCAAATGGAAGAATCCCCCTAACTAAAATCGCGACGATTGAGGATGGTGACGGCCCCAATCAGATCAGTCGAGATGATGGAAAGCGACGAATTGTTCTTTCTGCTAACGCGCAAGGACGTGCTCTTTCAGACATTATTGAGGATGTTCGAAAGGTCGTCGCTGAATCCAAGCTCCCCGAAGGCTATTTCATAACGTTGGGTGGACAGTTTCAAGCACAGGAAGAGTCATCCCGCTTAGTTGGCTTGCTATCGCTTGTTTCATTAACCCTAATGTTTCTTGTTCTTTATAGCCGCTATCAATCCGTCACGTTATCAGTGCTAATCATGTCGAATATCCCACTCGCTCTTGTGGGTGCGGTCTTGGGTCTTTGGATTTCAGGGCAACCAATGTCAATCGCCGCTCTGATCGGCTTCATAACACTGGCCGGAATCTCTGTGCGTAACGGCATTTTAAAAGTAAGTCATTACATTAACCTAATGCGAGTTGAAGGAGAAAACTTTGATCATAAGATGATTTTGCGCGGGTCGATGGAACGTTTATCGCCTGTGTTGATGACTGCCCTGGTGACTGCCTTTGCGCTTGCCCCTCTACTTTTTGAAGCAGAGCGTCCGGGGACAGAAATATTGCATCCTGTTGCGGTAGTAATTTTCTCGGGATTAATTAGTTCTACTTTATTGGATACCTTTTTAACCCCCGTTATGTTTTGGATGTTTGGTCGTAAAGACTCTGAGCGTTTGATGTTAAGCAAAGATGTTGAAGCACTTTAATTTTTTTCAATAAAAGGAAAGCAAATGAAGCTTATACAATTATTTACTTTTTTGGTGATGAGTTTTTCAGGCATTGTTTATGCCGCTAGTGGGCATGATTTAAAACCTGTATATGGTGGTGCAGTAGCAGAAGTCAAAGATATCACCTTTGAGTTTGTTGCAACAGCAGATTCTTTGTTGCTGTATCTCAGCGATCACGGCAAACCCGTTGACATTTCACGTTCGACAGCCAAGGCGACTATCCTGCAAGGTGCTGAGAAGCAGGAGGTGGAGTTAAAAACGGCTGGGCTTAGGTTTGAGGCTACAGGCTCTTTCAAGATTGCGAATGCAAAGGTTGTAGTGACAGTGTCTCAACCGGGCAAAGCGCCCGTCAATGTTCGTTTTACTTTGAAGTAACTGATGATTAGCGCCTGCCGATACGTAACTGTGTAGGCAGGCATTTTAAGAAATTTAAATCTAAATCGTTTCTGTCAGTTGTTAACGCGTAGCAAACGCAAGCCGTTGCCAATCACCAACAAGCTTGCACCTGCATCAGCAAAGACTGCCATCCACATCGTCCCCATACCAAGTACGGTCAAAGTTAAAAATATGCTTTTTATGCCAAGGGCTAAAACAATATTTTGAACGAGTATCGAATGGGTGTTGCGTGATAAGCGCACAAAGCGTGGCAATTTTCGTAAGTCATCATCCATCAACGCAACGTCTGCCGTCTCAATGGCCGTGCCGGTGCCTGTTGCTCCCATTGCAAAACCGATGTCTGAAATGGCGAGTGCAGGGGCATCATTGATACCATCACCCACCATACCAACGGTAACTGCTTTACCGAGAAGACTTTCAATAGCCTTTAACTTGTCTTCTGGTAGCAGGTCGCCGTGCGCTTCATCAATCCCAACCTGATTAGCGATGGCTCGCGCCGTATGCACGTTGTCGCCGGTCAGCATGATGGTTTTGATACCCAGTGCATGTAGTTCCGTAATGGCTTGGTAGCTACTTTCTTTTACAGTGTCCGCTACAGCGAATACACCGTGCACGCTCTGCTCATCAGTCAGCATAATCACCGTTTTACCTTGAGCTTCCAATGTTGAGAGGCGTGCCTCCAGATCATCTGAGCAGCGTCCTTGTTCATGAATCAGGCGGTGATTACCCAGGTGATAAAGCTTTGCGTCGATTACTCCTTTACTGCCTCGGCCTGGTAGCGCTTCAAAATTTTCTACGTTTCGCAGTTCTATCCCCTCGAGCTTGGCTGCATTTGTCAACGCGATTGAGACAGGATGGTCTGATCGCACGGCCAAGCTGGCAGCGAGACTTCTGACGTCGCGTTCATTCCAACCGTTCAACGTAAAAAAGTCCGTTTGTGCTGGTTTGCCGTGGGTGATCGTGCCCGTTTTATCTAACGCCAGCCATTCCAGTTTACGGCCTTGCTCAAGGTATACGCCGCCTTTAACCAAGATTCCCATTCGTGCGGCCGCAGCGAGACCGCTGACGATGGTCACGGGCGTAGAGATAACCAGCGCACAGGGGCATGCAATCACCAACAAAACGAGGGCTTTATAGATCCAGTTGAACCACTCACCATCCATCAACAAAGGTGGCAGGATGGCGATGGCCAGAGCAAAGGCAAACACCGTAGGCGTATAGATTCGGGCAAACTTGTCTACGAACCGTTGAGTGGGTGCCTTCGTACTTTGAGCTGCTTCCACTGCGTGGATAATGCGTGCCAAAGTGCTGTCGCCTGCGGCGGCCGTTACTTGGTACTCGAAAGAGCCGGATGTGTTGATGGTCCCGGCAAAAACCGGGTCGCCCGACTGCTTGTCTATCGGTAGGCTCTCCCCTGTGATGGGTGCTTGATTCACTGACGAGTGTCCGCTAACGATCGTGCCATCCAAGGCGATGCGTTCTCCCGGTTTGATCCTTACCCGCTCATTCACGGAAACAGATTTTGCTGGTACCTCCTGCCAGACACCATTTTTCTGCAGGACGGTGGCAGTCTCCGGTGTGAGTTGCATCAGGTCACGAATCGCATTGCGCGCCCGGTCCAAAGACTTCGCTTCAATCAACTCGGCGATCGTAAATAAGACCATCACCATGGCGGCCTCAGGCCATTGCCCCAATACTAAGGCGCCTGTGACAGCAATACTCATTAAAGCGTTGATGTTCAGATTGCCGTTGCGGATGGCTATCCAGCCTTTCTTGTAAGTGCTGATACCGCACATCAAAACGGCAATCAGTGCGAGCGCAGCTGCCACTACAACAGGAAACTCGAGCCAATGCACGAGTTCCGAACCGATGGCGGCAAGACAAGCCAAGGCCAGCGGCCACCATGGCTTGACTGGCTCCTGTTTGGGTTCTTCATGTTCACCGTCCACAATCTCTGGCGTGAAACCCAAGGACCTAACGGCTTCCAGAATTGACTTTGTCGCCTGCGGGGCATGGGTGACGGTAAGCACCCGTTGCATGAGGTTGAACTCCATCCCTGTGACGGCTGCCATGCCGTCTAGCTTCTTGCGTAATAGCGCCTCCTCCGTCGGACAGTCCATCTGCATAATCCGTATGAGTGTCTGGACACCCGAGCTGACGCTCTCATTTTTTTCGTGTACTGGTCGGCGTTGTGAGGCAATATTCATATTCGACGCACTGCAGCAGGCATCTGCGGCGTGTTCGTGATTGTGATTGCGATGCTTAGTCATGATGGACCTTTCATTTAAATTTGTCCTATCATGCAACCTGAAGTTACTATAGAGTCAAGAACTATTTGGAACATGCCATGAAAATCGGCGAATTAGCCCAGGTTGCTCAGACCACGGTGGAAACAGTACGCTACTACGAGAAGAAGGGTTTGCTACCTGAAGCCGTGCGTACTACTGGCAACTTTCGTGTTTATGGGCCAGTTCATCTGGAGCGCTTGCGTTTCATTCGAAACTGCCGGGCGCTCGACATGAGTCATGAGGAAATACACACCTTGTTGGACTTATCCGATCAACCTGCCAAAGGATGCGGTGCCATCAACACAGTCTTTGACCAGCACATAGCCCATGTAGATGAGCGCATCCAGGAACTTTTGCACCTGAAGGAACAACTGGCCGGATTACGCCAACGGTGCCAGACCGAACAAGCGGTGGATGATTGCGGCATTTTGCAGGGGCTAGCAGCCATGGAAACGTCACAAAAACCGGAACGTCATACCCACTTGGGTTGAAGCCCGTGAAGCAGGTCAGCGTGAAAAGCAAAGATCATTGGGAGCAGGTTTACTCAACCAAAGCTGCAGATAGCGTCAGTTGGTTTGAGCCGCATGCAGAAACGTCAATGCGACTGATTCGTGAAACCGGATTGAGTCGCGACGTAGCCATCATTGATGTCGGTGCAGGTGCATCCACCCTGGTAGATGATCTTTTAGACGATGGCTATCACCATATCACTTTGCTGGATTTATCTGCTGCGGCTCTGGCTGAAAGCGAATACCGTCTTGGCTCGCGCGGCAGCAGTATTCAATGGATGGTGGCTGACATAACCCTCGCGGTCTTTGAACCCCACAGCTTTGATATTTGGTATGACCGTGCCGTCTTTCACTTTTTAACGACTGACGAAGCTCGAGAAAAGTATGTCAAACAAGTACTCCGCGCTCTTAAGCCCGGAGGCCATGTCATCATGGCCACCTTCGGTGCCAATGGGCTGACCCAATGCAGTGGTTTACCCGTCATGCGCTATGCACCCGAAGCATTGCATGCCGAATTCGGAAATGAATTTGTCTTGCTCAAGCACGAAGTGCAGCTCCACCACACACCCTTTGGCACCGACCAGCAATTTATTTACTGTATGTGTCGAAAGGCTTCTGCATGAGCGGCCTACACCGTGCTGCACTGCCAGCCTTGGGGGCGGCCATCTTGTTCGGAGCTAGCACGCCCTTTGCGAAACAACTTCTGGGGGAAGGGCAGAGCCCATCCCTTCCATTTTTGCTGGCGGGCTTACTTTACTTGGGCAGCGGCTTGGGCTTGGCGTTGATCCGGCTGATTCGTGATCGAGGCTGGAAGCCCTCAGGCATTGCACGCCAAGAGTGGCCTTGGTTGTTGGGTGCGATTACTTTCGGTGGGGTTTTGGGCCCGCTGCTGCTAATGGTAGGGCTCTCTCACACAACAGCTTCCACTGCTTCACTTTTTTTGAATCTGGAATCAGTACTGACAGCCGTACTGGCTTGGCTGGTGTTTAGAGAAAGTACCGACCGCCGAATCGTTTTGGGTATGGCGTTGATTGTCTTGGGTGGAGCCGTCTTAGCATGGCCCAGTGGTGAAGCTGTTGTCTCTGGCATCGGGCCGCTTGCATTGGCCGGCGCTTGCCTTGCTTGGGCGATAGACAATAACTTAACGCGCAAAGTTTCAGCCTCTGATGCCTTGTTCATAGCAGGGAGCAAAGGCATGGTTGCAGGATGTGTCAATACGGGCCTCGGGTTTGCGCTCGGGGCAAGCTGGCCCGCTTTGCCGCTGCTCTCGTCGGCATTGCTAATCGGGTTCTTCGGCTACGGCTTGAGCTTGGTTTTATTTGTGTTGGCACTGCGCGAACTGGGAACCGCGCGAACCGGCGCTTATTTTTCAACGGCACCATTTGTAGGAGCTGCCATCGCTATTGCCGTGTTTGGTGAATACACCAGCACGGCCTTTTGGATTGCTACTGGTTTGATGTCGGTTGGCGTTTGGTTGCATCTGACCGAGCGTCATGCGCATGAGCATACCCATGAGGAACTTTCTCATAGACACGCTCACCATCATGACGAGCACCACCAGCATCTCCACGATGTGGAATGGGATGGCGTTGAGCCTCACACACATGATCACCTGCATACAAAACTCAAACACAAGCATGCACATTTCCCAGACGTTCATCATCGGCATTCGCACAGCTAATTACTTTTATTGCCCAATTAAAGGGTATTAGCCTGCCAATGCCAGATAAAAAACCGCTCGATCAGTCCGCAAGTTACCCATCGATTTTTATAAGTTTAGTAAAAACCGCTCGCGGACTTCGACCCATATCCACAGCGCAGACTTTCAGATACTATCGCGGCGGCCAAAGTACTAAATCCTATTTATTGACATCGCTTACCGCAGCATGTTTGCCAGCACACTCTGAATACTGAAACACCAGCTTCAGATAGCTTTTCATCAACTCATCCCAAGACGTCGACGTAAAACTATCGACCGCCGGGCAAGGACTCGCGAGGTTGGCTGGAATTGGCGGTCGATATGGCTGCGTTGGGCTCGCGCAGCCGGTTAGACTCAATAAGGACCGTTCGTGGAATTACGCGACTTCTCCACAAACCACACCGCACCACCAACTTCCGTTCACCAAGGTTCACAGCTTTCTCGCCAAAATGACCAGCGACCAACCTCTGAACCGACGCCCAAAAAGTCATGAGGTTTTGAGACAAACCGGGTTTGAGACGACTTTTAGGTGTCGCGGCCACGGGTCGCAGTCAAGAGGTAGCAACGCAAAGCCCCGCACTGTGCGGGGCTCGTGGCAGATCGAATCAGGCTCTACATCATTAACGGGGGACAACGGTATTCATTAAACTTGTTTTTGCGAAGAAACATTTTTAATGGAGATCATACCGATGTCCCACATCGATTCTATCCTAGGACTGCCTGGATTAGCCATTG
>NZ_JAUHHF010000029.1 GCF_030410395.1 Zwartia panacis | reverse complement strand
TCTTATATGGACGCCTCCCGGTTTGGCAAGAAATATTTGATTTCGACAGTTAAGGTGGTTGCAGTCTTATATCCGGTCTGTTTGTGCAGACGCGAAGCCTGCTGACCCTGATGGAATTCGCCGAGAAAGCCCTAGTCTCCGAGTCGTCCTTTGAAGGACCAGACAACAATTCAGGTTTACTTTCTCGCGGTCCGACCTGTTCCGCCATCTATCTCATATTTACCTGCGCAACCTATTAGCGATCCAACTCCTTTTCGTGGTTAAACAGCTACGCGATACTTGTCGCGTAGTTCTTTTGGTACGTACGATCATGCGCCATCATCGCCCAGATCGTGCGTGCCATCTTGTTGGCTAGCGCCACGACAACCGTATTAAACGGTCGGCGCGCCAGCAATTGTTCGATCCACGGGTCGCGTTGCTTTTGGAAGTTGATCCGCGCACGCGCCCCATGGATTAATAATGTTCTGAGGTACACATTACCTCTCTTACTGATCCCCAGCATCCTGACCCGACCGCCCGTACCGCTTTGTTTGGGCACTAAGCCTAAAAATGCAGCGAACTCTCTGCCGCTTTTAAACGTCGTTGCATCCCCTATGGTCGCCACAGCCGCTGTCGCGCCCAGGATTCCCACGCCTGGGATCTCCATGAGGTTCATTGCCGAACGCTCTTCTTTTTTCCAGAGCGTGAGCTTTTTCTCAATATCCGCAATGTCCTCATCGAGCTTCTGGATGCGCGCCATCTGTTGACGCAGCGCATCAATCACCATCGCCGGCAAGCTCTCTTCAAGCGCCCCAAGCGCTTCGAGCGCCGCGGGCATTCCCTTTGCCCGCCCGGGTGGCAATGCCACGCCAAACTCATACAGCAAGCCACGAAGCTGATTACTCTGCATGGTCCGAAACTTAACCATCTGCTCTCTTAACCGATGCAGAGTGAGTACGCTTTGTTGGGCTTCAGTTTTAATCGCCACAAACTTCATCTCGGGACGCTGCACCGCTTCCCAGATCGCGCGCGCATCGGCCGCATCGGTCTTGTTGGTCTTGACAAAGGGACGCACAAATTGTGCGGCAACAAGTCTGACCTCGTGACCGAACGCCCGCAGCTTGCGAGCCCAGTAGTGGGCGCTGCCACAAGCTTCCATCGCGACCAAGCTCGGCTCACAGGTGGCAAAAAACTCTGCCATCTGTTCGCGCTTGAGCTGCTTGCGATGAACCTCACCTGTCGTCATATCTACCCAATGCAGTTGAAAAAATTTCTTTGCAATATCCAGACCAATTGTCGTAATCTTCATATCGAGCCCTCATTACCGTTTGTGGTTGGTTTAAGAAACTCCACTTTGGCACTTAGATGCCGTTAGGTAAAGCGAGGGCTCTCTGCTTTTCTGTCCCCCTCACTCCCCAGCAGGGAGGGAGGCGTCCATTACATCTCC
>NZ_JAUHHF010000028.1 GCF_030410395.1 Zwartia panacis | reverse complement strand
GATCAATCAACGCCGGAGCCTCGATCGCAAGACTCTGTGACAACTCCAGCAAATCGTAATTGGCCTGATCCGCAATCATCACGCTTGCCTTCGCATCGTTCAAGATGAAGGCCAGGCGCTCGCTTGGGTAGTTCGGATCCAGCGGTAAATAGACGCCACCGGCTTTGAGCACGGCCAGCATAGCGACCATCATCTCTATAGAGCGATCTAGTAAAACGGCTACCGTCAAGTCAGGTCCCACGCCTTGCTTGATCAAGTAGCGTGCCAGTTGATTCGAGCGACGATCGAGCTCGCCGTAGCTCACCTGCTGCTCCTCAAACATCAATGCCGTAGCGTGCGGATCGCGCCTGACTTGCGACTCAAACAGCGCAGGCAGCGTGCGTAACGACTCACTAACTTCCACAATCTCACCCGCAGACTGAGTGATGACTGCTTGATATGCTGACTCATTTAGCAGCGGCAAAGTCAAGACTGATTGATTAGGTTCTTTGACTAGTCCAATTAGAAAGGATTCAAACGCGTGCCTCCAGTTATTGACTGAAGCTTCTTCAAAAAGGTCGGCGTCATAGGCCATGACCCCGCTCAGGATACGTTGCGAATTGAATGTTAAATAAAATGACAGATCATTTTTAACTAAGTTTGGAATGACATCCAACACCTTGACATTCATCCCTTCGAATTGCACATTACCCGTATTTTCAATTTCATCTTCCATCGCAAATGTGAAGGAAGCTTGAAATACTGGCGTTTGAGACAGCGAGCGCTCAACACCCAAGCCATCGACCAGTCGCTCAAACGGCAAGTCTTGATCGATCAGCGCCTCTTCTACGCTCTTCTTGGCGCGCGCAATCAGCTCAATGCCATCACAGGTCGCATCGATCGATACCGGGATCGCCAATGTATTGACCAGAAATCCAATCAGTGACTCTGTCTCGACGTGGCTGCGTCCTGACACAGGAGATCCAATCACAACCGTACTCTGATTGGCGATTCGGGCTAACGTCGCACCATACGCGCCTAGCAACAATGCAAAAAGGGTTGCACCCTGACGTACCGCCAACGCGCTCAGCGCTTGCGTCAACTCAACCGATAACTCAAACGATAGATACCCCGCGCGCCGCGCACGAGTTGCTTGCCTGGGGTGATCCAACGGCAGTGAAAGACTTTCCGGCGCATCGGCCAATCTGGCCTTTGCGCGTGCGATCTTCTGCTCTAAATTCCCTTCCAGAGTCTGCTGCTGCCAAGCGGCCCAATCACTGTACTGAATCGGTAACGGTGCCCAATCGGGTTGCGCGCCACGCAACAAGCTCCCATAGGCCTGGCTCAACTCGCGCGCAAACACCACCGCCGACTCCCCATCGCTCGCCTGGTGGTGAAACGTGAGCAACAGCACATTCTCCAGTGCATCGACTCTGACCACACGCGCGCGAAGTGAATAATCATTGGCGAGATCAAACGGTCGATCCACCTCGTCGCGGATGCACTGCGACAACGCGAGCTCACGGGACTCTGCATCTAGCTTGCGAAGATCAATTTGAGTCAGGAAGGATTGATCATTTGGCGCCGGTAAAAGTAACCCTATGGGTGAACCATTCTTGTTTGCGCGAATCACTGTGCGTAAAGACTCATGACGCGCTATCAACAATAAAAGAGCCTGATTCAGTATCTCAATTTCAAGCTTGCCTTGTAAATGTAAGACCTGCGGGATATTGTAGGTCGCCGAAGGACCTTCTAATTGATCCAGCGTCCAAAGCCTTCTCTGACCAGATGAAATGGCTACTCGGGTTAATTTTTTTTCACTCATCATCATCTTCGTCCAGTAGATTAGATCTCCCCATTCCAGCCACAATCTTCATTACAGCCTCTGGCTGCTCATGAGCTAAACGAGGTGCGAGGGAAGCCGGAGTCGGAGACTCAAACAACACGCGCAATGGCAATTCACAAGCGGTAAGCTGACGCACGCGGGCAATCAGCCGCATCGCAAGCAGCGAATGCCCGCCGATCGCAAAGAAACTGTCGTCCAGGCCCACGCGGCTCGCGCCCGTCACCTCGGCGAACAATCCGCACAACATGATCTCGTGCTCGCTGACTGGCGCACGGTACGTACTCTGATCGGCGCCAAAGTCCGGATCGGGCAACGCCTTGCGATCGAGCTTGCCATTGGGCGTGAGCGGTAAAC
>NZ_JAUHHF010000027.1 GCF_030410395.1 Zwartia panacis | reverse complement strand
GTGACTTTTAGTGTGCTTCGGCGGCGGCTTTGGCTTTCTTGGCTTTTGCGTTGCCAACCAGCAGGACGCCCACGATGGCGATAATAATCACACCCCAATACAGAATGGTGGAGGTGCTGTTACCAGCCTTGAAAATGTCGCTGAGGAGTTGCTCGTTGACGATCATCTTGCCTGCGGTGAATGCCAGAACAGCCGCACCCAGGTTGATGACAATCGGGAAGCGCTCAACGATCTTGAGTACCACTGTGCTGCCGAGCACCACGATCGGGATACTGATCAGCAGGCCGATCACGACCAGATCAAACGAACCCTGAGCGGCGCCCGCGACGCCCAACACGTTGTCAATTCCCATCAAAGCGTCAGCAATGATGATGGTCTTCATCGCACCCCAGAAACCATTGACCTGCACGTCATCATGGCCACCTTCGTCACCGGTGTCTGCAAGCAGCTTGTAGGCGATCCACACCAGTCCCAGGCCACCAATCAGCATGAGTCCGGGGATTTTGAGCAGCCAGACAACGACGAGAGTCATCGCAGAGCGGACTGCGATCGCACCGACGGTACCCCAGATGATTGCTTTTTTCTGGAGGTTGGGTGGGAGCTTGCGCGCGGCAAGAGCGATCACGATAGCGTTATCGCCAGCGAGAACCAGATCGATGATAATGATGGCCAATAATGCTGACCACCAGGGAGCGGAGAAAAGTTCCATAATTTTTAAAATGCCTTTGATGTGAAAATGGAGCGACGGTCTTGCTCAGCGAGTCACATAGTGTCTCTCTGCCCGACAAACCGGAAGCCAGACATGATATTTAGCTTCGTGCATGACGACTTGTCGAAGGTCTAATGAACAGGTTGTGGTTGAATCTGTTCAGCTGGACCAGAGCTACTCCCCATCGAGCGCACAATGTACCAAAGTTTGCTCCCCAGCGCGCGTATGGACTTCCCGGAGAAGCCTTCTTAAGGGGTTTCCCCTAATACGTTAACCCTTAGGATTTCCGCGCTGACACCACATACGCTGAAAGACGCCATCCTTTTTGATCACTAAGTGGTAAAGCGCCGCTGTGAGATGTCCGAGCGCAAGCACTGCGAGTAAGAGTGCCAGATTGCCATGAATTTCGAACAATTGTTTTGCGAGTGCCTGATCTTGTGGAATGCCGGGCATAGCGGGCAGGTTGTAGCCGCCAACGGTAATCAAGGCGGGGTAGGCGGTGACGCCCGCCCAGCCGAGCAGGGGAACTGCCAACAACAATAAATAGAGCACGCCATGGACGGCTGCGGCGAGCTTGATGGTCGAGGGAGGAACGCTCGGGGGATAGGGAGGACGGGTCGAGCGTAATTTAACGATCACTCGCAGGGCGGTGAGCAAGAGCACAAGAAAACCGATCAGTTTGTGCCAGGCATACAAGGTGTTTGTGAGTGCATCCCAGATATTGGCACCCGACCGTTCCTTCATCCACAGACCCAGCACGACGAGTGCTGCGATGAAAACCGCGGTAAGCCAGTGCAGCAAGCGCTGTGTACGAGTGTAGGTTTGAGGCATGGACATCTCCTGAAGATGGACGGGACGCAATGCTTTGTGATGATTTCACGAAATTATGCACCGCTTGTCTATAATCCGAGCGATTAATTTTCCACAAGACCGCGTGCCGAATAGGGACTTTGCATATGTTGCTCTGGCTGGTTATTGCTTATCGCGCCATCTCTGTTGCGATTGGACTGTATGGTGCCTCCAAGGTGCATAACGCCAGAGACTACGTTACGGCTGGTCGCAATCTGCCGATGGCCATCGTTTTAGCGATGGTGTTCGCGACTTGGTTTGGTGCGGAAACCGTATTGGGAATTTCCGCGACCTTTCTGAAAGAGGGCTTCAGAGGCTTGATTTCAGATCCACTTGGCGCTTCGCTCTGTCTGGTGTTGTTCGGACTGATTTTTGCGCGTCCGCTTTATCGCATGAATATCCTGACGCTGGGCGACTATTTCAGGATTCGTTACAACCGGCAAACGGAATTACTGTTATCGATCTGCATCGTAGTGTCATACCTCGGTTGGGTTTCGGCGCAAATCACTGCGCTCGGCCTGGTGTTCAACGTGCTCTCCATGGACGTGATTTCCATGACGCAGGGTATGTTGATTGGCGCTGCCGTCGTGGTGCTTTACACAATGTTTGGTGGTATGTGGTCTGTGGCACTCACGACTTTTGTCCAGATGATTGTCATCATTATC
>NZ_JAUHHF010000026.1 GCF_030410395.1 Zwartia panacis | reverse complement strand
AGAACGTTATGACATCCACGCGTATGTATGTTTTAGCAGTCAGTATGGCGGGCATGGCTTTGTTGTCCGGTTGCGCACAACAAGCCGCCGCACCGATCAGAACAGTTGAGCGCGACAGTGCGCCAAGCGCGCCAGTCGCGATTCCTGTGGCGCCCCCAACGTCCAGCTTCGATGCCAACGCCGCTGTGCCTCCACCAGCGCCGCAGGACACGCAGACTAATTATGCGACCAGATTCCCGACCAATCCGGCGCCCACGGCACCCGCCTGGACTTCTTCACAGGACCAGATGCCCACTACCGCCGCCGCGGTGAGCTCGGGTGGTTCTCTCCCAGAGGGGGATCATCGATTGGCACTTGTTCAGGTCTGTCAGGCGAATGCCATGGGGGTCAGGAATCAATGTTTCATGGGCTTTGCCGATACCCGGCCCGGTCGCGAGGTGAGTAGTCAGGTTCAGGCCTATTACTTGTCGACGAGCGCAAGCCTCGCGCCCAAGGTTTCTTTTGACAACTATTGTTCGCCGGGCTGGCTGGCGACCGTGGTTTCATCGCAAGGCAGTGTGCAAGGCGGGGGCGTTTTGCAAACGCAAGCGGCTGTTTGTGGTCACCCTTCCGCAGGCCAAGCGTTGACGGCATTGTTCAATGCCTGCGATGCGCAGACTCAGGGCGGCTGCCGTCAATCCACTTCGATCAATGTCGCGTGGGGATATTGGGACGGCAGACAGATGCCCGGTACGGAGGCTGATGTCGGTCGTGCGTATCCCGCCGATCGTTTCGCAGAGGCGCACATCTGTAACTCAACCTTGCCCTTGCAAGAGACAGGTGTGTGTCCGTCCAGCTCAGCGGTGCCACTGCGCTTGCTTGGCTTGCCCTAAGCTTTTTTCCTGAGCGCTAAAACCTTGCCAAGGTAATGCCCGGTGTGGCTCGATGTTGTTTGAGCGATCACTTCGGGCGTGCCTTGCGCCACAATTTGTCCACCACCATTGCCACCCTCCGGGCCCATATCGATGACCCAGTCGGCGGTTTTGATGACATCGAGATTGTGTTCAATCACCACCACCGTGTTGCCTGCCTCGACGAGTTGATTCAGCACGCGCAACAGGAGTGCGATGTCGTGAAAATGCAGACCCGTGGTGGGTTCGTCCAGAATGTAGAGTGTCTGGCCTGTACTGCGTTTGGACAGCTCCAGGGATAATTTGACGCGTTGCGCTTCGCCACCCGAGAGTGTGGTGGCGCTTTGTCCGAGCCTCAGATACGAAAGGCCGACATCCATCAAGGTTTGCAACTTGCGCGCCACGGCGGGCACGGCTTCGAAATATGTCAGTGCTTGTTCAACCGTCAGTTCGAGCACTTCGTGGATGTTTCGGCCGCGGTAGCGGATCTCGAGTGTTTCTCTGTTGTAGCGTTTGCCCATGCAAACATCGCAGGGGACGTACATGTCCGGTAAAAAATGCATCTCGACTTTGACGACGCCATCGCCCTGGCAGGCTTCACAGCGCCCGCCCTTGACGTTGAAGCTGAAGCGACCCGGATCGTAACCGCGTGATCGCGCCTCCGGAACTCCCGCAAATAACTCGCGAATCGGTGTGAACATACCGGTGTAAGTTGCGGGATTGCTGCGCGGTGTGCGGCCGATCGGGCTCTGGTCTACGCTGATGATCTTATCGAAATGCTCCAAACCATTGAGCGCTGTGTAGGGTGCAGGCTCGGCTTGCGCATGGTGCAGTGCGCGCGACATGACGATTGCAAGCGTGTCGTTGATCAGCGTGGATTTACCCGAGCCGGAAACGCCAGAGATGCAGACAAACTTGCCTGCCGGAATCCGCAGATCCACTGATTTGAGGTTGTTACCTGAGCAGCCTGTCAGCTCAAGCCATTTTTGTTCGGCCTCGAGCGGGCGGCGCGTGGGGACAGCGATCTTTTGGACGCCACTCATGTACTGACCAGTGAGTGATGCAGGATTTTGTTCGATTTGCGCAGGGGTGCCTTGCGCGACGATTTGGCCACCGTGCTCACCCGCGCCCGGGCCCATGTCGACGACCCAGTCGGCTTGGCGAATCATGTCTTCATCGTGCTCGACCACAATGACACTGTTACCCAGGTCGCGCAGATGATGCAGTGTGGCGATCAGTCTATCGTTGTCGCGCTGATGCAGACCAATCGAGGGTTCGTCCAGCACATACATCACGCCTGTCAGGCCAGAACCGATCTGGCTGGCTAGACGGATACGTTGTGCTTCGCCCCCCGAGATCGTATCGGCACTGCGATCAAGGGACAGATAGTTCAGGCCCACATTGTTGAGAAAGCTCAGACGCGCTTCGATCTCGCGGACAATACGCTGAGCGATTTCCGCGCGTGCGCCGGTCAGCTTGAGGTCTTGAAACCATTTCAGGCAGGTCGAGAGTGGCTGAGCCTCGACTTCGTAAATCGCGAGCCCCTGCTCTTGCCAGTTACGGCCTTCAGGCGTGTCAAGCAGGCGTTTGGGTGGCGCGATGCGTTCATCGCCAATGCGCACATGACGGGCTTCGGCGCGCAGGCGTGAACCATGGCATTCAGGACATGTTTGAACGGCGCGATATTTGCCGAGCTCTTCGCGCACGGCCGAGGAGTCTGTTTCCTTCCAGCGACGCTCCAGATTTGGAATCACGCCTTCGAAGGCATGGCGTTTGACGGTGCTGCGACCGTTTTCATTCAAATAGAAAAAGGGAATCTCGACATCGCCAGAACCATAAAGCACGATCTGACGGATTGCCTCGGGCAAGCTTTCCCAGCTCGCCTCAATATCGAACTCATAGTGTGTCGATAAGCTC
>NZ_JAUHHF010000025.1 GCF_030410395.1 Zwartia panacis | reverse complement strand
AACCCCTAGGAAAATACCCAAAAATGATGAATTTGAATTCAAATCGGCACCAAATAAAATCGGCCGCTAGGCCACGCCTGTATTGGCTTTTACTGATTAATGACCCGGTTTAACCGGACACTACTGAAAGTATATAATTCTTAAGTGATCCTCAAACACAAGTTCTCATTTGCCAATTTTTGTAGATATATCTTGACAATCACCAAATCCATTCTGAATTGCGTTGAAGGTTTTTTGACTTGGCTTGTCCATATGGTCGCTAAGAACTCGTTCAATAAGACACTCTACCGATTCAATTTTCCGGAAGTTTGGTATAGCCCATGGCGAGAAAACCGAGATTTTCAAGCAATCTACGAAAAGATTTCATCTCAGACACTGATTTCGGAACGTAAACTTTTCGATCTTTATTCGTTGGCAAACCAAGTGGCCCATTTTCGGGATGGAATAGTTTTAGAAATTGGGAGTTATAGGGGAGGCTCGGGAGCGCTTTTGGCGTCAGTTTTGCCTGAAATGCAACTAATCCTTTGGGACAATTGGGGTAAGCCAGTTGTTGAAAGCACCTATTTCATCCAAAAGACATATGCTGTGGAAAGCGACTTGTCCCAAGCTCAGAATTTTATGAGGGCTTTCCAATTAAACAGTCCGTTGAACTGTAATTTTGTCAGTGATGTTTTTCCCAACAGCCACATAATTAATTCGCATTCCGGTGAGTACACCTTTGTTCATTTTGACATCTATGATGAAAACGCCTTTCTGGAGGGTATGACTTTATTATGGCCCAAATTGCGTGTTGGAGGTGTTTTCGTTTGCGGCGGTTATGGAGCGATCTCCTTGAGCGGGCTGACCGAACAGGTCAACCTTTTTGTTAAGCGTCACAATTGCACTTTTATTCAGTCACAGTCTGGGCAGGGTGTAATTATCAAGAGGTAAGTTTTGCTTGTTCTTTTTACAAATAGCTTCCATATACTCATTCGTTATAAGTTACCGAGGGAGAAATTTAATTGATGCTGGTTGCGGCATTATCGCGAGCAACAAAGCGAAATCCCTCAAAAGAAAAAAATCCTCAGCAGAGTTGAAAATTTCGCGAATGATGAATCGAGTACTTTGCGAGCTGATGACACCAGAATCCTGGCTAATTAGAGATAGGATCAACTTCCCCTTTGTTGGCTCGTGTCGTTTATTGGCGGTTAAGCATTAGTTTGCATTCAATTAAATGCATCCATAAAATAAATCGGAGGCCTAAATGATCGAATTCAATCGACCGCACATGACTGGTAATGAGTTTGAATACATTGCCCAAGCAAAGCGAGGTCATGTGCTGGCTGGTGACGGTCCTTTCACTAAGAAGTGTAGTAGTTGGTTGGAAGAGATAACGGGGTGCGCGAAAGCTCTTCTGACGCACTCCTGTACCTCGGCGTTAGAAATGTCAGCATTGCTTTTGGATATCGCTCCTGGTGACGAAATCATCATGCCCTCATATACCTTTGTATCGACGGCAAATGCGTTTGTTTTGAGAGGTGGAGTCCCAGTTTTTGTAGATATCCGAGAAGATACACTGAACCTAGATGAGACATTGATAGAGAGTGCAATAACGACACGCACTCGCGCAATTGTGCCCGTTCACTATGCCGGGGTAGCGTGCGAGATGGACACAATAATGGACATAGCACGACGGTACGGGATTAATGTGGTAGAAGACGCAGCTCAAGGGTTGATGGCCAATTATAAAGGGCGCGCCCTAGGTAGTATCGGTGACTTTGGAGCCTTAAGTTTTCATGAAACGAAAAATATAATTTCTGGAGAGGGTGGCGCTTTGATGGTTAACGACCACTCAAAAATCCATCGAGCTGAAACTATCCGGGAAAAGGGAACAGATAGAAGTCGTTTTTTTCGCGGAGAGGTCGACAAATACACATGGCAAGAGGTGGGATCCTCATTCTTGCCAGGGGATCTGGTCGCAGCGTTTCTTTGGGCGCAGATGGAGGAAGCGCAAACTATCACTGACCTCCGGCTTTCAATTTGGTCACGCTACCACAATGCGTTTGCGTCCCTAGAGCGTGCTGGGGTCTTACGGCGTCCATTTATTCCTCAAGAGTGCGGTCATAATGCTCATATGTATTATGTTTTACTGAGGGAGGATATTGATCGCCATAAAATTCTGCAAGAACTTAAGCAGCATGGGATAGGGGCAGTTTTTCATTATGTTCCACTCCATACCTCGCCTGCTGGGCAGCGCTATGGGCGATTGCATGGAAGTCTTGCCCTGACTGATACACTTTCAGAGCGGTTGATAAGGTTACCCTTATGGGTAGGATTGACCAATGAGCAGCAAAGTCAGGTGGTAGAGGTGCTTTCAAGGGCCATTTGTAGACAGGCATAAAATAGTTTTTCAAGAATTTACCTGATGAAGGGTAGAAATTCGAGTCTAAAATTATTTTTAACTGTAGCTTTATAAGGATGCATCGGGCATTTGAAGGCAACGCGATAAGAGTTTATGTCTTAAAGCTTTAATCAATCTCGGCATGTTGCGATTTTTAAAAAAGAGTTAGATATTATGCCGAATGGATGCAATGTTGAGTGCATTAATGAAAGGCGCAGAACAACGCTCTGAATTATGTAGTTTTTTGAGCCTCTTTTAATGGCAACTATGACCGTCAGGCTTTAATTGTTCTTACGGAATAATTTAAAGGGAATGTCCCAGCAGAAGTGCACCAATAAAATGGCAGTTTTGGTAGTGCGATTACAGAAGCGCGAGGTGATCCTTCCGGCGGAAACTTCACCAAACGAATGTTACGAGTTCAGCGTTAATCTCTCGAAAAAGTTTTAGATATGTACAGTAGTGTCCGGTTAATTTCCGAATAAATTCAATTGGTTAGCGGAGTCGAGTAAATCAGATGTGAGTGTATCGCCCTGAAAGGCGCTTGAAAGCTCAGTTTTCTCAAATACCGACACCGATAATATCTGTAGC
>NZ_JAUHHF010000024.1 GCF_030410395.1 Zwartia panacis | reverse complement strand
GATCAATCAACGCCGGAGCCTCGATCGCAAGACTCTGTGACAACTCCAGCAAATCGTAATTGGCCTGATCCGCAATCATCACGCTTGCCTTCGCATCGTTCAAGATGAAGGCCAGGCGCTCGCTTGGATAGTTCGGGTCCAGCGGCAGATAGGCGCCACCGGCCTTGAGTACGGCCAACATGCCAACCACCATCTCTACAGACCGATCCAGCAAGATGGCGACCGTCAGATCTGGTCCTACTCCCTGCTTGATCAAATAGCGGGCCAGCTGGTTCGAGCGACGATCGAGCTCGTCGTAGCTCACCTGCTGCTGCTCAAACATCAGCGCCGTAGCGTGCGGATCGCGCCTGACTTGCGACTCAAACAGCACAGGCAGCGTGCGTAACGCCTCACTGACTTCCACAATCTCACCCGCAGACTGAGTGATCAGTGTCTGGCGCTCACTCTCCTCAGTGATCAGAATGCTGGCCAAAGGCCTGTCAAAGTCTTGTGTCAAACTAGAAATCAAGTATTCCAGTCGTTTGAGAATACCTCTCGCGTGCCCACTATCGAGACGCGCGCCATCGAACGACAAGCGCATCTCCAGCCCGTTGCCCGGCATAATGGTGAGCGATAACAAACCGTTCGCGGAGTCCTTGCCATCAATCTCTTGAATCTTTAACTGATCCTCGAGGGGCACAGTGCTCAGGGCGTCCTGATCGATGGGATAGTTCTCAAATACAAACATCGCCTCGAACAATGTTTCATCATGTAGCGAGGTACAGCGTTTGATCTCAGCCAAGCCCAGGTGCGCGTACTGCTCCTGCTGGGCGAGCTCAGTCTGGATCGTCCGCAGCCAGTCCAGCAAGGACTGCCCGGAGGCAAGCGAGATATAAAGCGGCAGTGTTTCGATAAACATCCCGACCGCACCCTCGATGCCTGGCAAGAGACTTGAGCGTCCATTGCGCACACTTCCGATCACGAGCGAATCGACGCCGCTTAAACGGCTCAGTATGAGCCCAAACAATCCCTGCAATACCGTCGCGGGCGTCAATCCATGTTGCTGAGCCGTACGCTCAAGCGATGTGGCCACTGAGGCATCGAGCTTCATCCAGTGCTCAATCTGTCCCGACTGAGTCGGCTGGGCGGGTCGGGGCAGGCTCAGTGCGCGGCCTGTCGTGACAGCCTCCAGGTGCTCGGTCCAGTAAGTCCGGGCCTTCTGGCGATCCTGCTGCTGCAGCCACGAAAGATGGCGCGACCAGTCAAAGGCGGGCGCCCAATCGAGACTCTGGCGTGTGGGCACGCGTCCCGGCGCCTCCTCACGCTCTGACTCATAGAGTTTGAGCAACTCGTTGAGCATGATGGACATGGACCAGCCATCGACTAACAGGTGATGATTAGCGATGTGCAGCGCGTAAGCATCTGCGTCTAATGTACACAGATATAACCGAATCAACGGTCCTTGCGTCAAATCAAACGGCTCTTGCATATCGAGCGACTTGAGCGCTTCGAGACGCGTCACAGCATCGCCCGTTAACGCGACCGTTCGCAACGCATAGCGCTCGACACTTCGCACAATCGCCGTACCGGAGCACAATGCGTCTGGAGTCAGGCAAATGCGCAACGCTGGGTGACGCGTCAAAAGCTTCACCCATGCTCGTGACAAACGTTGCTCAACTTGATGGGCAGGCAACGGACTCGTGAATCGGGCAGACAAACTGACGTGATAAGGGTCGAACTCGCCTGAGGCTAGCGCGAAACTCTCGAATGCCATGCCTTGCTGCAAGGGCGTCAAAGGCCAGAGACTCTGCATATCAGGATAGCGTTCGACGATCTCATCGAGTGTCTCTTGCGTCAGCCCAGGCTGCTCTGCGGCGCGTAGCGCTGTTTGCACCAGCGCAAAATCCGAGGGACTAAAGCGATTCGCAGACGGGGTCTCTACGCAATGGACCGCCATCTCAATCAACGCGTCTCTGAAACCTTGCAGCAACCCATGCATCGCATCCTCACGATACGCATGATGGTTGTACGTCAAGAACAACTGCAAAGCGCCCTGCTCATCAATCAACGCATTGATCTCAAGCAAACATACTCGTTGACGCGTACGCGTATCTCCCGAACTCGCCAGACCTGAAAGATATTCTGACCAGCCGCCCTGCTCTTGCGCCGACTGCTCGAAGCGTCCCAGATAATTGAAGGACAGATCGGGCTCGGGTAGCTGCGCGCCATACAGCGCACTCTCAGGATCCAGATAACGCAAGATCCCGTAGCCCAGGCCTTTATCGGGTAGTGCCCGAAGCTGCTCTTTTACCGCTTTGATCGAATGCGTCCAATCCACAGTGCGCGAATGAGCCGACAAGGCGATCGGCAGACGTAGCGGAAACACCGAAGTAAACCACCCCACGGTCTGACTCAAATCAGTGTCGAGCTCTCGTCCATGTCCTTCAAGTGTAATGAGCGGGCGATCGAGCTCGCGCTGATAGCAGAGCACGCTCCATTGACAAAGCGCCACGCCTAGCGCGGCCAGCAATACATCATTGATCTGTGCGTGATAGGCCGCAGGAGCCTTCAACAACGTTCTCGTCTGCGCCTCGCTGAGCGCCAGACGGATCTCAGTGGCATGCGCATTGGTATTATCCTCGGCTGCGATCTGGTGATCGCTAGGCAAGGCGGGTGCGCCCTCGACCTGAGCGAGCCACAGCGACTCCTCGATCCGGCGCTCGCCAGCCGTGCCGATCTCCTCGAGCATGCTCGCCCACTGACGCAGAGGCATGGTTGGCGCAGGCAGCAATGACTGCGTCGTGCGCTGGGCATAGGACCCTTGCAAGGACTGCTGAGCGTCTGTCAGCAGTCTCAAGTCTTGGAGTAAGATGCGCCAAGACACACCGTCCACTGCAAAGTGATGAATCACCCATAACAATACGGGCGCGGCGTCTGGACCACGATCCACCCAGCAACAGGCTTGCATCGCGCCCGGACGCTCAGGGTGTAAATCATTCGAGAGGTCCTCAAACGCCTGATCGATCGTGGCGCTTTGCATCGCCGCGGAGAGACTGCTCACATCCAGAACCTTAAGCTCCAGCGGCGCAAGCTGCTCAACGGGGTCGATCACAAAAGCGACTGGGGATTGACCGGATGTGCGCAAGCGCAGCGCTGCGTGATGCGCACGCAAACGCGAGAGTATCTCTCTCGTGCGCTCATGCGTCATACCTGCCGGTACCTCCAGGCGCATCGCCTGGTTAAAGCGATCAAGCTCGCCACCGAGCTCAAGAAACTGTCGATAAACGGGTAGAGCGGGAACACTGCCCTCTGGACTCCAGAATGCCTGGGCGACACTCTGATCCTCGGCGATCATACTCAAGTACTTCACCAGGCCGGCTGCGGTCGGGTACTCAAACAAGTCACGGATAGAGAGGGACAAGCCTGCATGACGGACTTTACCGATCAAGCGCATCGCTGAAATACTATCGCCGCCGATCGCAAAGAAACTGTCGTCTAGGCCCACGCGGCTCGCGCCCGTCACCTCGGCGAACAATCCGCACAACATGATCTCGTGCTCGCTGACTGGCGCACGGTACGTACTCTGATCGGCGCCAAAGTCCGGATCGGGCAACGCTTTGCGATCGAGCTTGCCATTGGGCGTGAGCGGCAAACTCTCCAATTGCACAAAGGCCGCAGGCACCATGTAGTCGGGCAACGTGCGCGACAACATGCTCCTGAGCTCTCCATCGCCGGGCAGCTCCGCGGCTGCAG
>NZ_JAUHHF010000023.1 GCF_030410395.1 Zwartia panacis | reverse complement strand
CGGGTTGGATGTTTTGACTACAGCCGTTATTCACGACTTTACATATTTATTTGAACGGCACTTTAACTCTACAACAATCAGGTCATTAACCTGTAGGGTTATAGGATCAAGCCGCACGGGCAATTAGTATCAGTTAGCTTAACGCATTACTGCGCTTCCACACCTGACCTATCAACGTCCTGGTCTTGAACGACCCTTCAGGGGGCTCTAGGCCCCGGGATACCTAATCTTCAGACGAGTTTCCCGCTTAGATGCCTTCAGCGGTTATCTCTTCCGTACATAGCTACCCGGCAATGCCATTGGCATGACAACCGGTACACCAGAGGTACGTCCACTCCGGTCCTCTCGTACTAGGAGCAGGCTCCGTCAAGTATCCAACGCCCACGGCAGATAGGGACCAAACTGTCTCACGACGTTTTAAACCCAGCTCACGTACCTCTTTAAATGGCGAACAGCCATACCCTTGGGACCGGCTACAGCCCCAGGATGAGATGAGCCGACATCGAGGTGCCAAACACCGCCGTCGATATGAACTCTTGGGCGGTATCAGCCTGTTATCCCCAGAGTACCTTTTATCCGTTGAGCGATGGCCCTTCCATACAGAACCACCGGATCACTATGTCCTGCTTTCGCACCTGTTCGACTTGTCAGTCTCACAGTCAAGCACGCTTATGCCATTGCACTATCAGCACGATTTCCGACCGTACCTAGCGTACCTTCGAACTCCTCCGTTACACTTTGGGAGGAGACCGCCCCAGTCAAACTGCCCACCATGCACTGTCCCCGACCCGGATAACGGGCCAAGGTTAGAACCGCAAACAAACCAGGGTGGTATTTCAAGGTTGACTCCACGCGATCTAGCGACCACGCTTCAACGTCTCCCACCTATCCTACACAGGCCGGTTCACAGTCCAATGCAAAGCTACAGTAAAGGTTCATGGGGTCTTTCCGTCTAGCCGCGGGTAGATTGCATCATCACAAACACTTCAACTTCGCTGAGTCTCAGGAGGAGACAGTGTGGCCATCGTTACGCCATTCGTGCAGGTCGGAACTTACCCGACAAGGAATTTCGCTACCTTAGGACCGTTATAGTTACGGCCGCCGTTTACCGGGGCTTCGATCAAGAGCTTGCACCCCATCAATTAACCTTCCGGCACCGGGCAGGCGTCACACCCTATACGTCGACTTTCGTCTTAGCAGAGTGCTGTGTTTTTAATAAACAGTCGCAGCCACCGATTCTCTGCGGCCTCATCATGCTCCGAGCGCGAGCTCTTCACACTACCGAGGCATACCTTCTCCCGAAGTTACGGTATCAATTTGCCGAGTTCCTTCTCCTGAGTTCTCTCAAGCGCCTTGGAATATTCATCCCGTCCACCTGTGTCGGTTTGCGGTACGGTCTTGTATGGCTGAAGCTTAGAGGCTTTTCTTGGAACCACTTCCAGTTACTTCGCGAACAAGTTCGCTCGTGCCACACCCTTGAATCCCGCGCCCGGATTTACCTAAGCGCCTTCTCCAATGCAGCAACAGGGACATCCAACACCCTGATAACCTTCCGCAATCCGTCCCCCCATCGCACCATACAATGGTGCTGGAATATTAACCAGCTTCCCATCAGCTACGCATCTCTGCCTCACCTTAGGGGCCGACTCACCCTGCGCCGATGAACGTTGCGCAGGAAACCTTGGACTTACGGCGAGGGGGCTTTTCACCCCCTTTATCGCTACTCATGTCAGCATTCGCACTTCCGATACCTCCAGCAGCCTTTACAAGCCACCTTCGCAGGCTTACGGAACGCTCTCCTACCGCGTGCAATAAATTGCACACCCGCAGCTTCGGTCTATCGCTTAGCCCCGTTACATCTTCCGCGCAGGACGACTCGATCAGTGAGCTATTACGCTTTCTTTAAAGGATGGCTGCTTCTAAGCCAACCTCCTGACTGTCTATGCCTTCCCACTTCGTTTCCCACTTAGCGATAGTTTGGGACCTTAGCTGGCGGTCTGGGTTGTTTCCCTCTTGAGTCCGGACGTTAGCACCCGGTGCTCTGTCTCCCTCGCTGTACTTGCCGGTATTCGGAGTTTGCCATGGTTTGGTAAGTCGCCATGACCCCCTAGCCATAACAGTGCTCTACCCCCGGCAGTAATACGAGAGGCACTACCTAAATAGTTTTCGGAGAGAACCAGCTATTTCCAGGTTTGTTTAGCCTTTCACCCCTATCCACAGCTCATCCCCTAATTTTTCAACATTAGTGGGTTCGGTCCTCCAGCACGTGTTACCGTGCCTTCAACCTGGCCATGGATAGATCACCTGGTTTCGGGTCTACACCCAGCGACTTGACGCCCTATTCGGACTCGCTTTCGCTACGCCTTCCCTATTCGGTTAAGCTTGCCACTGAATGTAAGTCGCTGACCCATTATACAAAAGGTACGCAGTCACCCCTTGCGAGGCTCCTACTGTTTGTATGCATACGGTTTCAGGATCTATTTCACTCCCCTTCCGGGGTTCTTTTCGCCTTTCCCTCACGGTACTGGTTCACTATCGGTCGATCACGAGTATTTAGCCTTGGAGGATGGTCCCCCCATCTTCAGACAGGATTACACGTGTCCCGCCCTACTTATCGTACGCTTAGTTCCACAATCAGAATTTCGTCTACAGGGCTATCACCTGCTATGGCGGGGCTTTCCATCCCCTTCAACTATTCCAACTGCTAAAACGTACAGGCTCTTCCGATTTCGCTCGCCACTACTTTCGGAATCTCGGTTGATTTCTTTTCCTCGAGCTACTGAGATGTTTCAGTTCGCCCGGTTCGCCTCCTCAGACCTATGTATTCAGTCTGGGATACCGCTTACGCGGTGGGTTTCCCCATTCGGACATCTACGGATCAATGCTTGTTTGCCAGCTCCCCGTAGCTTTTCGCAGGCTACCACGCCCTTCTTCGCCTGTGATCGCCAAGGCATCCACCATATGCACTTAGTCGCTTGATCCTATAACCATAAAGGCTATAAGACGCTGATTTACTTGTAGCGTTTGTGCCGTTCTTCATCTTTGGCACTCCATCAAACATCCCGGTACAGATCGCTCCGCACCCGATGCTCAATAGAGCTTGAGAATTGAACAAATTACTATGCAATCACAACCCGTTATTCGTGACACATACACACCACGCGCATCCAAAGATGCTCGTCGTACATATGCACACCAAAAACTTTTCGTTGTGCTTCTTCCAGATTGTTAAAGAACAAGGCACTTCCATTAGACATAAAGCCTAACTCTTAATACACGATCCGATCCGCAGCCTTCACCACTGATCTCATGCACTAAGAGTTAAACACTACGAAGTAATCGCCACGGAGTAAACACTATGGAGTAAACGCTACGGCACCCAAAGTCAATCTACACCGCTTCGACTCACCGTTCGTTGGTGGAGGATGACGGGATCGAACCGACGACCCCCTGCTTGCAAAGCAGGTGCTCTCCCAGCTGAGCTAATCCCCCAAAACCCTGGTGGGTCTGGTTGGACTCGAACCAACGACCCCCGCCTTATCAAGACGGTGCTCTAACCAGCTGAGCTACAGACCCGGCCGACTCGGCATTCGACTTTCAACTACTCTTTACAGCTTAAAACCCTTGTTGCTTCTAAACTAACAACCGATAAGTGTGAGCGCTTTGGCTTCGTGTACGCTGCTCTGAAAGGAGGTGATCCAGCCGCACCTTCCGATACGGCTACCTTGTTACGACTTCACCCCAGTCATGAACCCCACCGTGGTAATCGCCCCCCTTGCGGTTAGGCTAACTACTTCTGGTGAAACCCACTCCCATGGTGTGACGGGCGGTGTGTACAAGACCCGGGAACGTATTCACCGCGACATGCTGATCCGCGATTACTAGCGATTCCGACTTCATGTAGTCGAGTTGCAGACTACAATCCGGACTACGATCGGGTTTCTGGGATTGGCTCCCCCTCGCGGGTTGGCGACCCTCTGTCCCGACCATTGTATGACGTGTGAAGCCCTACCCATAAGGGCCATGAGGACTTGACGTCATCCCCACCTTCCTCCGGTTTGTCACCGGCAGTCTCATTAGAGTGCCCTTTCGTAGCAACTAATGACAAGGGTTGCGCTCGTTGCGGGACTTAACCCAACATCTCACGACACGAGCTGACGACAGCCATGCAGCACCTGTGTTCCGGTTCTCTTGCGAGCACTCCCAAATCTCTTCGGGATTCCAGACATGTCAAGGGTAGGTAAGGTTTTTCGCGTTGCATCGAATTAATCCACATCATCCACCGCTTGTGCGGGTCCCCGTCAATTCCTTTGAGTTTTAATCTTGCGACCGTACTCCCCAGGCGGTCAACTTCACGCGTTAGCTGCGCTACTAAGGCCCGAAGGCCCCAACAGCTAGTTGACATCGTTTAGGGCGTGGACTACCAGGGTATCTAATCCTGTTTGCTCCCCACGCTTTCGTGCATGAGCGTCAGTATTATCCCAGGGGGCTGCCTTCGCCATCGGTGTTCCTCCGCATATCTACGCATTTCACTGCTACACGCGGAATTCCACCCCCCTCTGACATACTCTAGCTCGGTAGTTAAAAGTGCAGTTCCAAGGTTGAGCCCTGGGATTTCACACCTCTCTTTCCGAACCGCCTGCGCACGCTTTACGCCCAGTAATTCCGATTAACGCTTGCACCCTACGTATTACCGCGGCTGCTGGCACGTAGTTAGCCGGTGCTTATTCTGCAGGTACCGTCATCCACACCAAGTATTAATTGATGCGATTTCTTTCCTGCCAAAAGTGCTTTACAACCCGAAGGCCTTCATCGCACACGCGGAATGGCTGGATCAGGGTTTCCCCCATTGTCCAAAATTCCCCACTGCTGCCTCCCGTAGGAGTCTGGGCCGTGTCTCAGTCCCAGTGTGGCTGGTCGTCCTCTCAAACCAGCTACGGATCGTCGCCTTGGTGAGCCTTTACCTCACCAACTAGCTAATCCGATATCGGCCGCTCCAATAGTGAGAGGTCTTGCGATCCCCCCCTTTCCCCCGTAGGGCGTATGCGGTATTAGCTACTCTTTCGAGTAGTTATCCCCCGCTACTGGGCACGTTCCGATACATTACTCACCCGTTCGCCACTCGCCGCCAGACCGAAGTCCGCGCTGCCGTTCGACTTGCATGTGTAAGGCATCCCGCTAGCGTTCAATCTGAGCCAGGATCAAACTCTTCAGTTTAATCTCTGTATAAATCGTATTTCCATGACCTGAGTAAACCCAGGCCGGTGATACGTCGCTGCTCAAAGGAAGTGAGGTTATTTACATCAAGCTTTTACACTTAACATTCATTTCCAAACTTCTTTGTGAGCACTTGATTTCGTTTGCAAT
>NZ_JAUHHF010000022.1 GCF_030410395.1 Zwartia panacis | reverse complement strand
GCGGATGAACTTAAAATGATTCAAGATCGTATTAATCACCGACCACGTAAACGATTAGGTTTTAAAACTCCGTACGAAGTGTTTCACCAGTCCCTAAACCGTGTTGCACTTCGTACTTGAAACCACTTTTGTATTTTGCAAATTTTTCCTCATCAATTCCCTTTTTTGTCGCCCAACAAATCAGCATTTTGATACACACTCTTTTTTTAAGGGCAAGTGAATCATCTCTTTACCTTGACCTCACCCCTAAATTCTGGACATTTCAAAACTAGAGAATTCCGGCGATACTAACCTCAAAAAGGGGTCGCCATGAAGCGTTCAAAATTCACCGAAGAGCAAATCGCCTTTACCTTGCACCAAGTCGATACGGGTACTTCTGTCGAGGAGGTCTGCCGTAAAGTCGGCATTTCTCAAGCTACGTTTTATGCGTGGAAGAAGAAATACGGAGGTCTAGGGGTATCTGAGTTACGGCGCCTTCGGCAGCTTGAAGAAGAGAATCAAAAACTTAAACAGCTCGTGGCAGATCTCAGCCTAGACAAGGTCATGTTGCAAGATGTCCTAAGAAAAAAGCTTTAAGGCCGACGCAGCGTAAACAGCTCGTCGGCCATTTGATTGATCAATATCGAGTCAGTATCCAGAGAGCTTGTAAAGTCTGCATGCAAAGTCGAGCGGGTTGGTACAAAAAGCCCAAAGGTAAGCCCCTGGATGAGCCCCTTAAAGCACGCATGCGCGAGATTGCAGCTACCCGCGTACGATTCGGATTTTGGCGTATTTATATACTCATTCGGCGCGAAGGTTGGATCGTGAATCATAAAAGAATTTATCGTCTCTACAAGGCGGAAGGCTTGAATTTACGAACTAAGAAGCCGCGCAGAAGGAAATCAGCAGCTAACAGAATGGATCGAATCGTGTTAACCGCACCTAATCAGAGCTGGAGTATGGATTTTGTATCGGACGCATTATTTGATGGTAAAAAAATTCGATCACTTACCGTAGTCGATAACTTCACGCGGGAGTGTTTAGCTATTGAAGTAGCCCAGTCACTGACAAGCGATGATGTGGTTCGCGTACTCACCAGGATCACCTGCGAACGCAATCAAACCCCTCTTCGAATACAAGCTGACAACGGGCCAGAGTTTGTCTCGTTAGTCCTCGATAAGTGGGCGTATGAAAACAACGTGACGTTAGATTTTTCGCGACCAGGAAAACCGACAGATAATCCATTCATTGAATCATTCAACGGAAGTTTCCGCGATGAATGCTTAAATACCAACTGGTTTATGTCGTTGGAAGACGCCCGAAAAAAGGTCGAAATCTGGAGACAGGACTATAATCATTTTCGACCACATTCATCACTGGCCGATACCGCACCATTCATGTTTGCCAAGCAGTTTTATGAATCTCAACCCTGTCGGATTTTCTAAGTCTGAACTGTCCAGCTATCGGGAGGAGGTCACTATTGGAACGGAAGTCTCTATTTTCGCTTTGTTGCTCAAAAAGGGAAGTCTACGACCTCTCCGCGTTTAATTCTTATTTAATGCATAATCACGAATAGACATATTGTCTGAAATCGTGGGGACACATTATGAAAAAAAACTTTGCTCGACTGCTTTTGTCTGGTTTCACAGCAACCTTGATATCGCTCTCAAGCTTATCAATCGCAGCTGAAATTGGATTGCCGCAAACAATCAAACTGATCGTGCCTTTTACGACCGGAGGCAGCAATGACATTTTTGCCCGGGCGCTCAGTGAACAATTAAGTGCGAAGCTCGGCTCGACAGTGATCGTGGATAACAAGCCTGGCGCGGGCGGTGTTGTTGGAGCCGCTGAAGTTGCGCGGGCAAAACCGAATGGCGGAACCTTGCTTTTCAGCTCGAACTCGTTCGTGACCCGTGCCGCAGTCGATACCAATTTGCCCTTCAACCACCGCACTTCTTTTACACCGGTCGCAATGGTGGCCCAAGGTGCGCTTCTTTTGGTGGTCGCCAACCATACGCCCTATAAAACGACGGCCGACCTCGTCAAAGACGCGGCTAAAAAACAAGTGAATTATGCGACTGCGGGCATCGGCTCGATTGCCCACCTGAGCACGGAGCTTATGAATTCCATGGCAGGTATTCAAATGACCCACATCCCATACAAGGGCATTTCTCCCGCGCTGACAGACATGGTGGGAGGTCGCGTTGAAGCACTGATCGCGACACCGGCATCAGTGGGGGGTGCTTTGCGGGCCAATCAAGTCCGTCCAATCGCAGTCACCACTTCGACCCCTTCTCCGTTTTATCCCGAACTCCCTCCAATGGCACAGGCCATTCCGGGGTACTCCGTGGATGTCTGGTGGGGTGTGCTCGGACCAGCCGGAATGCCTCAGGCAATTGTTGACCGGCTGAATCAAGCAATCAACGAGGTTTCACAATCCCCGAAAATGAAGGAGATCTTTTCAAAAGAAGCTGCCGTTCCTTACATCATGTCTGCCAAGGAATTTGGGGCTTACATGAATCAAGAGCTCGACAAATGGCAAAAAGTCGCTAAAGAGAGAAATATCAAGCTCGCTGATTAATCACGATGGAATTATTTTTTGGACGCAAAATTCACTTTCGCAGTGTGCTTGTAAGGCGGTGAAAACACAGTGTGATCACCGCCACATTTTTTTGTAATGGCTGCAGCGGCGTTCATGACCAAGGGTAAAAATTCCTTGAAAACCTTGCGATCAAAACGGAAGACCGGCATCCCCAGGGAAATCGAACAAATCAATGTCTGTTTGGGTCCAAAAACCGGGCAAGCGATGGCTGCGGCTTCGGAGCCACGCTCAGATAGCGAGACGGAGTAATAAGCCTCACGAATGATATCGAAACGCTCCCCTTTTTCACCGGAAAATGCCAACAAAACTTTTCCGGCAGCCCCCTTGTCAAGCTCGACTCTCTCGCCTTCTCTGACGTGCATCCTGACAGCTCTTGGCTGCACCATACGGTGCAAACAAATCCGATCATTACCCTCGCGGATATAAATTGCAACCGTCTCTTTGGTATCTCTGACTAACGTCCTGAGCACTGGCGCAGCGTAATCCCATATCCGAAATGTCTCCTGATAAAGCATGCCCAGATAAAAGGGCGTCGCGCCAAGCATGAACCTCCCGTCGGCCAATCGGTTGAGGAAACCGGCATGCTCCAGAGACTCGCATAAACGCAAGATCGTGCTGTGATAGAGACCTGTCGCAGCGGAGATTTCCGCAAGCGTCATGCCCTCGACGCTTTTGTCGAACGCCAGCAGGATTGAGAGGGCACGGTTGACGGCTGCGACACCGGGTTCTTTCTTTTTAATGACCATTCATCGACTCTGGAAATGAAAACAGACATACTTTCTATTTTTGATATGATAGATCATCGAAGAATTTCCCACCATATTCAATTGATTGCAGACCGCACCGATGACTGACCAACTTATTTTCGATGTTCATGAAAAAATCGCGACGATACGATTAAATCGTCCGGAAAAATACAATGCGTTTAATGCTGAAATGCTGGCTGCATGGGCGCAGGCATTGCGCGAAGCCTCCACTCGCGAAGATGTGCACGTGATTGTTGTCACCGGTACTGGAAAAGGCTTTTGCTCTGGCGGCGATGTCGGCAACATGCACAACCGCAAAGAGGACAGTGCCTATAGCCGCAAGCTTTTCCTGTCCGATCACGTGCATCAGATTCCGCTCACACTCGAGACCATCGACAAGCCTGTGCTCATCGCAGTCAACGGCGTCGCAACAGGCGCCGGCATGGACATGGCATTAATGGGCGATATCCGTATTGCCGCGCGCAGCGCGCGCTTTGCCGAAACTTACGTCAAAGTAGGTCTTTTTGCAGGTGACGGCGGAACATGGTACTTGCCTCGCATCGTAGGCATGTCCAAAGCACTCGAGCTTTTTTGGACAGCGCGCTTTGTCGACGCGGATGAAGCCTTGAGCCTGGGAATTGTCAACAAAGTCGTCGATAACGACCAGCTGATGCCAGCGACCTACGAAATGGCGGGTCAGATTTCTGCGCAGCCCCAACTCGCTGTCAGAATGATGAAACGCGCGGCCAAGCAAAGCATGGCGATGGACTTGAGGACGCACCTCGAAATGGCCTCTTCGCATATGGCTGCGATGTATTCCACCGAAGATCATAAAGAAGCGGCTACCGCCTTCAAAGAAAAACGTCCTCCAGTTTTTACAGGACGTTAATCAACGGTTCTGTTAATGAACGGTTCAATTTATTAAATATTCATATCGCTCTACAAACAGATTTTGGAGAAATGCAATGGATCTGCAAGCTTGTACTGATGGCCTCGACAGTGATGAAGTGATGATTCAGGATTTGGTCGCGAAATTCGTCGATCAGGAACTGATGCCACTTGAAACAGCCGTTTTAGAGCGCGAAATCAAAGGCGAACATCTCACACTGACCAAGGAAGAAGAAGCGCCTCTGCTCGAAAAATGCAAAGAACTCGGTCTCTGGGCACTTGACGCACCCGAGGAGTATGGTGGGGCCGGGTTATCCAGCGTGACCCTGGTCGCACTCAACGAGGAAATTGGTCGCACTGTGACGCCGTTCTCATTTCCGCCAGATTCACCCAACTTGCACATGTTGATGGCGACGGCAACCGAAAGTCAAAAAATCAAATACCTCGAACCCTACGCGGCTGGCACAGCGAAATCAGGCATTGCCATTTCAGAACCCAATGCGGGTGGCGATCCGTCAGGCATGATTACGCGCGCCGAACGTGATGGTGACTCCTGGGTGATCAACGGACGCAAGATCTGGGTCAGCCGGATGAAAAGCGCAGACTTTACTGTTGTCATGGCGCGTGTCGGCCAAGGCAAACGTCACGAAGGCATCACCGCCTTTATCGTGGACCGTGGCACGCCGGGTTTTAACGTGCTGCGCGAAATACTGATGCTTGCGGGACACAGAACCTACGAAATCGCTTTTGAAGACTGCCGCATCCCTGCGGAAAACTTGCTCGGGGCGATCGGCGAAGGCTTTGCGCCGATGCAATTACGTCTGAATATTCGCAGACTGCAGATGGGCGCCTGGTGTATTGGCATGTGCCGCAGAGCGCTTGAAATGATGAGCTCGCACGCCAAACAGCGCACGACCTTTGGCGCCTTGCTTTCAGATCGTCAAGCCATTCAATGGTGGATCGCCGACGGCGTCACCAAAATGCACGCCTGCCGCCTGATGGTGCGTGATGCGGCACGCAAACTCGATCTCGGACAAGATATCCGCACCGAAGCTTCCATGATCAAAGTTTACGCCACTGAACTCGCAACCGAAGTACTGGATCATGCAATGCAAACGTTTGGTGCGATGGGCGTCACTAAAGAACTGCCTCTGCATTTGATGGCTCAAAAAGCACGTGTCATGCGCGTCTACGAAGGACCCAGCGAAGTTCATCGCATGTCGATCGCCAAGAAAATTTTGAAAACCGTCAAGTAATGCCCATGAACAGTGCATCTCAAACCAACGCCGCGAGCAAGCCTCTTGATGGCATCACGGTCATCGATTTGACCCAGATCTATCAAGGTCCTTATGCCACCTTTTTAATGGCCAAGGCAGGTGCGAATGTCATCAAGGTCGAACCCATCATGGGGGAGCCTTCACGCATCCGGGCAAAAGTCAGTGGCGGCGCGTCCCTGCCAATGGCAATGCTCAATGTGAATAAAAAAGGGATCACACTTAATCTGAAAACAAGCAAAGGCAAAGAGTTATTCAAAAGACTCATTGCCGATGCAGATATTGTTGTGGAGAATTTCACGCCAGGCGTGATGGATCGCCTCGGGTTAGGCTGGGAAGTCTTGCATCAAATCAATCCGAGGCTCATATACGGCTCTGGAACAGGCTACGGTCTTTCCGGGCCTGACAAAGACAATCAAGCGATGGACGTGACGATTCAGGCATCCTCTGGTGCGATGAGTGTCACGGGTGATCCCGATGGTCCTCCACTTCGCTCTGGCTCCTCATTTATAGATTTCCTGAGCGGCGTCCATCTTTACGCAGGGATCATCACCGCACTCTTTGAACGCACCCGCACGGGTTTGGGACGTCTCGTCGAAGTCTCCATGCAGGAAACTGCCTATCCCACGATGGCTTCCAATCTAGGATTGGTGTATCGATCCAAAGGCAAAGTTCCCCAGCGCGTGGGTAACCGTCATGGCGGTTTGGCGCTTGCGCCTTACAACGTCTACGAAGCAAAAGACGGTCACATCGCGATCGTATGTGCGACCGAAGATCACTGGGTCAAGATTTTAAAATCCATGGGTCGAGAGGATCTGGCGACGGATGAACGATTCTCCACCAACAAGGTCAGAGTTGAAAATATCAAACGCACCGACGATTTTGTCGAGGCGTGGACGCGCACCATTACGCGTAGTGAGCTTTTCAAACTTAGCAAAGAGTTTGGATTTCCTGCCGCGCCAGTACGCGACCTGATCGAGGTCATGAATGATCCACATATGCATGCGCGCGGACAACTCGAATGGTTTGATGATCCCGACCTAGGCCGCGTTGTGCTGCCTGCCAGCCCTCTCATCATTCACGGTGCCGAACGCGTCAAAACTGTTGCAAGTCCGTCGCTCGGACAACATAATGAAGAAATCTATGGCGGAAAGCTTGGCCTGAGTCAGACGGAATTACAAGCACTCAAGGCAGAAGGCGTGATTTGAGCGCCCACAGACTTTAAACGCCATCCAGTATTCACCCAGGGAGACAAAATTGAAAACCATACTTGAAACCTTCGCAGAGCACTTTTCAAACTCGACGTTTGAGCAGCTGCCTCCAGCGGTTGTGCATAAAACCAAGCTCTTGATCCTTGATTACCTGGGTGTATCAATCGCTGGATTAAAGATGGATTTCCCGCGCATGACGATCGACTATCTGCGCAGTCTCGAAGGCGTTGGACAATCCACGCTCATGGGCTCGACACGCAAAGTGCCTGCCATTCATGCCGCACTGGGTAATGGCGTGGCAGCGCATGCCCTGGATATGGATGACGGTTTTCGTTACGGCGGCGTCCATGCGGGCGTTGCCGTGATTCCTGCGGCTCTAGCGCTCGCGGAGTCCCTTCAGCTCAGTGGCAAACAGTTGATCCTTTCGATTGTCTGCGGCTATGAAATCGTGAACCGAATTTCAAAAGCGATGAATCCCTCCCATCTAGGGCGTGGATTTCACACCACAGGCACCATCGGCGTGTTGGGTGCTGCCGCAGCTTGCGGCGTACTTGCCAAGCTCAACAAAGAGCAAATGGCGAGCGCATTAGGCATGTCTGCGCTTCAGGGTGCCGGACTGCTGGAGATCCTCAACGATGGCGCAATGGTCAAGCCCTTGCACCCTGGTAAAGCCGCCATGGCGGGCATCCTCTCGGTCGAACTGGCCAAACGCGGCGCCAAGGGTCCCCTGACAGCACTCGAGGGTGAAAAAGGACTGTTCAAAGCGATGGCCGATGGTGTCAAGACAGACGGGCTTTTCGATGGGCTCGGCTCTGATTTCTACATCATGGGTCAGTACATCAAATTCCATGCTGCCTGCCGACATATCCATCCTGCGATCGATGGTCTGCTTGACATCATGCGCAAAGAAAATCTTTCTTATCAAGAAATCGATGCGCTGAACATCACCACGTATCCCGTCGCGATCAGTTTTTGCGGCACTTCATCCCCTCCCGAAACTGCAGAAGCTGCGAAATTCAGCCTCGCCTCCTCATGTGCGATGGCCGCTTTCTATGGGGATGCCGGCGAAGAGCGATACTCTTTAGACACGATTCAGAATCAGGAAATTAAAAAGCTCGCGACACGCGTCACGAGTGCTGCGAACTCCCGTTGGGCAGATGCTTATCCTCGCGAACGTGGCGCGAACATTGAATTGAAAACAACCAAAGGGCAAAAATTCTCGACGGAGGTGCCACTTTCCAAAGGTGAGCCTGAGAACCCCGCCAGTGACGAAGATTTTGTTCGTAAATATCAGCAAAACGTCGTGTCACAAGACAAATCCTTGAGTGATCAAATTCTGGATATGACGCTCACTCTGGAAACACAACAAGTTTCACCGCTCGCGACGTTATTAGGCAAGCTTCAGGGGAACTGAGATGAAACAGAACGTCGCAGCGATTATTAAAAGATTGCTCTTCCTCTGTTCCCTCTCGGTAAGTTGCGCATGGGCCGCTTTTCCGGATAAGCCTGTCACACTAGTCGTGCCCTTTGCTCCTGGCGGATCGAACGATATTGTCGCGCGACAGCTCGCTAAACAGTTGACAGCGCAGTGGGGCCAGCCAGTCATCATTGAAAACAAACCAGGTGCTGGAACCGCGATCGGTGCTGCTTACGTTGCAAAACAGCGTAATGATGGATACACATTGCTTGTTGCGTCCTCGACCTTCACGATGGCGCCTGCCGTGAATCCGAAACTTCCCTTCGATCCTGCTTGGGATTTCACTCCCGTCGCCATGATCGGGGAAGTCCCTCTGGTCTTGGCTGCCAAACCGAACGCTCCAGGCAAAAACGCGCAAGAGTACTTCGCTTATCTGAAGCGTACGCCCAATTTGAACTACGG
>NZ_JAUHHF010000021.1 GCF_030410395.1 Zwartia panacis | reverse complement strand
CTGCGCAAAAAGCGTCTTGCCGACGTTCATGAGACATCCCCCAGAGGCTAACCCCTAGGAAAATACCCAAAAATGATGAATTTGAATTCAAATCGGCACCAAATAAAATCGGCCGCTAGGCCACGCCAATATTGGCTTTTACTGATTAACAACCCGGTTTAACCGGACACTACTGAGATATGTACTATAGCCAAAATTGATTGCGAACTGTGGCTAAGCTCAGTCTAACCGTTGCCCGTGAAGGTTGCAGAAAAATACGGGCTTACATCTAATCAAAATTAAAACATAATTACGAGAGTGATCAAGTTGAAAGGGATATGACAATGCCTAATAAGTGCTCAATAAGGTCAATCATAAAGGGACTAACCCCCCCCATGCTATGGAGGTTACTTAGGGATGTAAAACTGAAAGTTAAAAAATACCACGGCGCAGAACAGATAGATGCAATCGTCGAAAAATATCTAAATTACCGCGACGGCTATTACGTTGAGTTGGGAGCTGCAGATGGAATCGGATTTTCCAATACCTTATTTTTCGAGTTACATAAAAACTGGTCAGGAATATTAATCGAACCATCACCGAACAACTTTTTACAATGCTTGTCAAATAGATCTAATCGAAACTCATTTTTTTGCAACGCATGTACATCCTTTGATTACAATGAAAAATTCGTAGAAATGATTTATGCCCACTATATGTCTGCCGCGATTGGACTAGAATCCGATATTGCCGATCCCGCTGAGCATGCTATGAGTGGTTCACATTATTTAGCTGCAGATACCGAAAGGATTTTTAGGTACGGGGCTATCGCTCGGCCCTTAAACGAATTATTGGATGAGGCGCGCGCACCAAAATTAATTGATTTTTTGTCTCTAGATGTAGAGGGTGCGGAAATCGAGGTGCTGAAAGGGGTTGACCATGAGGCGTATAGGTTTAAGCTTATGTGCATAGAGACGCGAAGTCCAGAAGTATTGACAGCGTATCTAAATCAATACGGCTATATTCATAAAGAAAAAATTAGCCACCACGATCATATATTTCTGTTGAAGTAACGTCAGAAAAATAAGTTATTCAGAGCACCGAATTAAATGAAAATAAAAATTAATTTTAAGAGATTTAAAGATTAACAGTTTAATTGATGACTTCAATCGCGAGTTATTGGAAACAAAAATTGATTTCTCGCTTTAATCATCATGGGTGATTATGGCATTAAGATTGCAGCCAAAGGTGTCGGCCTAATTGATAACTATTATGTGACTTGTACGCCGGAAATACGCAAGCAAAACGGCTTTTATGATATTGTTAAGGCAATTTGTGATGATCTCGAATAATGTGTTGAGTAAACTCAAAAGCGAATACATTAAACCATGTTCGAACAGATCTGTTCAGGAGTTAGAGGCTTTGAAATACGTTAAAAACAATTAAGTCATCGCGATAACCCTGTGCCCAAATAATAATTATATTGACTGACAAATGATCACATGATTAATAAAGTCATAAAAAAATAGTGTATTATTAATCGAAAATTCTATGTCAATTCAAATCACTCGCTCGAGAAAACTGATTAACCGAATACAAGCCAAACTAAGACTTGATAAAGCTTACGACTTTTTGTCTATAAAGTATCAAAAATATCAAAGACAACGAAGCTATTTAAAGCTCGGCAATCAAAATGCATTAACAGTTTATTATCATTATCGGTCTGTGAACACGCACCCTTACATCGCTGAACGAATGCATGGAGAGTGTGCTCCATTAGCTTGGTCTAACTACCCAGAAGCGGACGTCGCACATTTTCTGCAGAAACCTGAAAGTGTTGCCAAGCCATATTACATAGAGCCCAATGATCAAATATTGACCCCTGGTGTTTATTTCGGCGCAAGGAAACCTTTTGAGATTGTAAAGAGATTAGATGATATCAAGAGTTTAATTGCATCTGATAAATTCAAAGGGTTATTAATTGGCGATGACGATTTAGAAGCACAGTTTGTGCATTATTTCGGCACTGATCTAATTCACAAGCTTTATAAATACCCACAAATGCGATGTATTCCTAGAAAAAAAACTGAAGAAATAAAATGTCATACAGGACAGAATAGACTACATTTTTTATTTTTAGCTTCAGACTATAAATTAAAAGCGGTAGGTTTACTAATTGAATCTTGGTTAAGTATCAGGCAACCAGATGATGCAATCTTAACTATTGCTTGCCCTAATATTCCAGAAAAGGAATTAGATAATTTAAGATCTGTAAAATCAATCAAGATTATTAAAGAAGCCCCACTTTCAGTAAAGACGAAAAAAATATTATTATTAAATGCTGATATAAGTATCTGCTTGACTCATGTCGATGGGGGGGCTAACGCGATGGAAGGCATCGAATATGGGCATCCTATTATCACTAACACTTTCCATAGAAGTAACTTTTTGACAAAAAATCAGAATGGAGTAGTTGTTGATTTCCCTAATCAATTTTATCGTTTAGGCGAATACGGCTTTCGCTTCAATAGTATTGAAGAATATATGGCTAATGTTGAATCAGAAATGGTTCAAGGCAGATATGATCTTGCAAAAAGAAGCTTGGCTGAGAAAATACAAGCATATATTGATAGCCCTGAGCTAGTCTACGAGCACTCGGTCAAATCCTTGCAGTTGGCTAACGAGCAGTCAGTTGTAAAATCAAACGAACGACTGCTTGAAATATACCGTGAAGGTATTTTTAAGCCATGATCACTATAAAACTGTCACTGCCTGGTTTTGAGGCTGCAGATATCAGTCAATTTATTGGTCGTACTGATAATTCGGTCAGAGATTGTGTTTTTTTTATTAATCGTGATGACGTAAGAACTGCAGATTATTGGTTTTGTTTAGAGGCACCTTATAAACCTATCGAAACCTGTCATATTCAAAAGAAAAATGTATTCTTTCTTACTGCAGAAGTCGCATGGCCCCGATTTTTTTATGACGGGGAGTTAAGGAAAAATTTTTTAGCACAATTTGCCAGAGTTTATACCTGTCATGATATTTATGCAGACAATGTTTTTTTTGGCTTGCCGTACTTGCCATGGATGATCAATGCAAATCATGGCCAATCGATTTTTTCAGCACATGATAGAGACCGTAATTTTTTTGAAGAGCTCACTTTTCTCCCCAAAAAAAAGACTTTATCTGTGTTTTGTTCGAATCAGATTTGGACAGAAGAGCATCAACTAAGGCTTAAATTCGTTAAAGCCCTAAAAGCACACTTTGGTGATCAAATTGACTGGTTTGGCAATGGAGTCCAAACGTTAGAGCAAAAATGGGAGGGCATTTCGCCTTACAAATACCATATTGCGATAGAAAACCAGTCTCGTAATGATGTAATTACCGAAAAATTATATGACGCATTCTTAGGGTTGGCATATCCCATCTATTATGGGGCACCCAATGCCAGCGAGTACTTTGACTCAAAGTCATTTTCAACTATTGATATAGTCGACTTAAAAGGCTCAATTAAAAAAATTGAGAAAATAATTGAAAGTGATTTATATGAGAAACGTTTAAACGCAATTATTGCCTCGAAGAACCTTGTGTTGAGCAAATATAATTTATTCGAGCGAATTGCGGATATTTGTCTGGTCGATCAATCGACTACGCTGCATGCAGATCAGGGGATTAAAGAAAATGTGACTTTAATGGCGATGAATCAATTCGATGTAAAGCAAGACTTAAGTGGACTAATGAGAAAAAATAAATTTAGCCTGATTTTAAAGCGATTGTTATATTACTATCCTGGCCACTTACTAAAGAAAATAAGTACTCGTTTACTGCAGCAATATAATAAATGATGCCGAAACAAGACATTGATGATTCAATTTCGCCAGTCTATATTTTCTGATATCAATTGAATTGGGTGATTGAAATGTCAGTATACAAAAAATCTGTTGTCTTCATTGTTTTCAATCGACCTGATAAAACAAAAGAAACACTGAATGCTCTCAGACAAGTATATTTGATTGAACAATTTAATCTAATTGTTATTCGGCAGGAAGGATCCGAAGAAGTCAAACAAATCATAGACGCAATATCGTGGATTGATACAACGCACCATGTTATTAACTATCACTCACAGAGTAGCGTGAAGTACCGTATCAATAATAATGTCCGAACGGGCCTCGAAATAGCTTTTGCTAACATTGACTGCGAATATACGGTTGTTGTTGAGGATGACATCTTACTTGGCTATGATTTCTTTAATTTTTGCGATGTCATGCACGCACGTTATGCCAACGACAAAAAATTCAGGGCAATCAATGCCTTTTCAAAAGAGCCGAAGCAACGCGATATGCTTTGGTCATATGGAAAGTTCCGCTATGGAATTGGCAAAGGCTGGTCAGTCAGTCGTTCCGCGTGGAATACCTTATCAAAGTATTGGAAGCCTGGCGTTGATCAACATTTTGATTATTTGATAGAAGAGTGGACGCTTCAAGGTTTTGTTGTGATGCCGTATTGCAGTCGTTCGCTTGATATTGGTTGGGGAGAGGGAAGCTCACACGGGCCAAAGGATGAGTTTGATGAGCATTGGGTTGCGATGAGAAAGAGCTGGGTTGGTAGCAACCCGTTTCCGATCGAGGATTATCAGTGTGTTGAACACTTGCCTTTTACATGGCGAAGTGACTGCGTGTCATATGAAAATAATTTTAGTCAGTTTTTAAAACTGTATCGTTTAAAAATCAAAATTCTATTAAAGAAGATACTGCGCCGGTAGACGGGTAACTAAAACTAATTTTTTATTATGATAATGCCAACTTTTGTAAATAATAAAAATAAAGCTAATAATAATGCCTATAGACCAGATATTGATGGGCTAAGAGCCATTGCAGTGTTGCTTGTTATAGGATTTCACGCATCACCTAATTGGATTAAAAGCGGTTTTATTGGCGTAGATATATTTTTTGTTATATCAGGCTACTTAATAACAAAAAATATCGTAGGGGATTTGAGTAAAGATAAATTTGAATTTATTGATTTTTATTCAAGAAGAGCGAGAAGAATATTTCCTGCACTAATTTTGGTATTGTTATTTAGCGGGTTAATTGGTTGGATTTATTTATTAGGCCCTGAGTTTAAACAACTAGGAAAACATATCGCAGGCGGTGCAATCTTTATTGAAAATATTTTATATTTTAATGAGGTTGGGTATTTTGATGCGGATGCTTACACAAAGCCTTTGTTAAATTTATGGTCATTAGGGATAGAGGAGCAATTTTATATTTTTTGGCCATTATTTTTGTGGATATGTTGGAGAAAAAATACAAATATATATATTTGTATTTTAATAATAACAATCATTTCGTTTGGTCTTAATATTTACGAAACAACAAATCAGCACGAGGGTTTATACTATTTACCGCAGACAAGATTCTGGGAGCTCGGAGCAGGGGCATTGTTAGCATGTTTTCAAAATAAAGAGTGGTTTGCAGATAAAAAATATAAAAAAATCAAATCCTTTAATTCTTTATCATTTGAAAGTATTAAAATAAATAACAAAATTATCAATAATAATATTATTTCATTGATTGGCACTGCTTTAATAGCTTTTGGTCTATTAATGATAAATACTAAAGTGATTTTTCCAGGATGGTGGGCGTTAGCGACTGTTATAGGTACGGTTTTAATAATACAGTCTGGGAAGAATACTTTATTAAATGAGTACGTACTGTCAAATAAAGTACTAGTTTATATAGGTTTAATAAGTTTCCCTTTGTATCTTTGGCATTGGGTGCTTTTAAGTTTTGGAAAAATTATATATGTTGAGGGATTTACTTTTGCAACTAGGCTAATACTAGTTGGGATTTCATTTTTATTTGCTTGGCTGACATATCAATACATTGAAAAACCTATTAGATATGCACACAAGGTAAAGATAAGGATAGAAATAATTTATACAATTCTAGCTTTGGTATTTATTTTTGGAATTACAATATATTTAAATAATGGATTTCCTAATCGTAAATTTGCTAAAAATTACAGTCTATTAGTATCAGCTTTTAACGATTGGAATTGGAAAGAAGGAATGTTGGAGAAATCTCTCAGTAATGGGAATACGTATAACGTAACAAATAATGAAGAAGTTAAAATTGCATTCATTGGAGACTCTCATGTACAACAATTCGGTCCAAGGATTGTAAAATTATTTAAAGAAGGTGGATTTAAAAATTCCGCTTTTTATACAATTCCTGGGTGCCCACCCATTCCTAACGTTTATGATGATAAACATCCACAATGCAGAAGTTTTATTTCAAATATAAATTTATTCTTAAACGAAAACCCTCAGGTTCAAAAAATAGTTATTGGAGCTTGTTGGAATTGCTACTATGAAACTGAGGCTAGTGAAGTTACAAACTACAATAACTTTAATTATTATTATGAAGAAAAAAATATAAGATATTATTTTAGAGATATATCAAAGGAAGGCGTTAAGCAATCAAAACTAGAACTTGAAAAGTATATTTCAGAATTATCAAAAAAGTATAAGGTATATTTATTATTAGATAATCCTATGAATGATTTATTCGATCCAAGAAAAATCATAGGTAATAGATTGAACTTAGTAGACCTTGAATCGATTAAAAATCACATCCCTATTTCTGAAATACAGTTCAGTTTAAATAATGAATTGAAATTGATAGCTGAAAAATCAAGTGCCTTTTACTTGGATCAATTGAAATATCTATGCCCTGATAATTTATGCATAAGATTATATAATGGCGGTATGCCAGTTTATAATGATGACTCGCATTTGAGGCCTGGTTATGTAAGAAATCAAGTAAAAATATTTGATGGAATTTATCCAAAACCATAGTTTGTTTGTTTAAGAATAGCTTTCAAAGTTCGTGAATTCAAAAATATCGAAAACGAAAAAATGAATAATATACGTGAAAGATATATATTTAATGTAGCCTTACTAGCTGTATTAATATTAGTAATAACTGAAATATTAAGCCTATACGGCTTGATTGATTCAAAAAACATACAGACAATTTGGGTAGTAGTAATAATTTTTTGGATTATTAAAGAGTGTTTTTACATTAAAAAAAATAAAAATAACTTTGTAATAAAATCAGATTTAACTGATTTTAATAATCAAAAAATCTTATATATTTATTTAGGCTACATAGTCACTGTACTGTTAATCACATGGGTCTTAGCGTGGTACTCCCCCCCTAATACGTATGATTCAATGACTTATCATATGAGTCGTGTGATGCATTGGATTCAAAACAGATCTGTAGATTTTTACCCCACATCAATATTAAGGCAATTATTTTCAAGCCCATGGTCAGAGTATGCCATTCTTAATTTGCAGCTATTGAGCAATTCCGATAGATATGCAAATTATGTTCAATGGTTAAGCATGGCAAGTTCATTAATAGTTGTTTCAACTATAGCAAAACAGCTTGGAGCTTCTCTAAAAGGCCAAATTTATTCAGCTGTTCTTTGTGCAGCTTTACCCATGGGGATATTGCAAAGTACTTCAACACAAACAGATTATGTTGTAGCACTTTGGATAGTTTGTTTTGTACATTATTGCTTAAGTATTAGAGTAGAAATCAATTTGATTAACGCTGTAGGGGCTGGAATTTCTCTTGGTTTAGCTCTTTTAACAAAACCAACTGCGTATATTTTTTGCCTTCCATTTTTAGTTTGGGTTATTGCATCAAAAATAAAATACTTAACTTGTAAAAATATTGTTTTGCTGATGCTAATACCGATCACTGTAATTTTAATAAATAGTGGGCATTATTATAGGAATTATAAGTTAGTTGGTTCGCCATTAGGTCAAACAACAGAAACTGGAAATTATTCATATGCAAGCGAAATCATCACCCCCGCTACCGTTATTTCAAATTTAGTGCGAAATATAGGATTGCATATTGAAACTGGCACATTTTTAGATAAAAAAATAGAAAAAGTAATTTCTAAAATACATGTATATATTGATATTGATAAAAATGATAGAAGAATATCGTGGCCAGAATATGAATTTAAACTACAAGGACTAATGAAACATGAGGATTATGCAGGAAATTATATACACATACTTTTGTTAGCGATAGGTATTGGAGTATATTTTTTATTTTTATCACGCAATATAAAAATCACTTTGTATATCTTGTGTGCTTTAAGCGGATTCATTATTTTTTGTGGATATTTAAGATGGCAACCATGGCACAGTCGTTTACATCTTCCACTATTTGTAATATTGACTCCTTTTATTGGCTATATCATTGAAAAATTACAAAATTATCAAATTAAAGATATTATATTAATCAGACTCCCTTTCTTTGCACAAAAATTACCGAAATTAACTAAAATATTTTCGAAATTAGAGTTAATCCAAGTTGGCAATATTATGCTTTGTGCAGCGATATATTGGTCAATATCATTTTTAATAACATCAGTAAACAAGCCATTTTTAGGTTCGAATAGTGTATTTAATATATCGCGAGATGATCAGTATTTCTCTGGAAATAATAAAATTCAAAATTCTTATAAGGAAGCAGCTGATTACTTAAATAAGTCAGACTGTAAGTCAATTGGATTATTGGGGTTTGGAAATGATTGGGAGTATGCCTTATGGGTTTTAATTAATAAAAATTCAACTGAGAAAAAACAAATTAATCATATTGAAGTTACTAATCAATCAATAAAAACATATTCAGACAGTAAGATTAATTCTTTGTATTCAAATTTGTGTGCATTTATTGTCCCCGCATGGGCGACAACAAATCCCGTTCTCTTAGCAAATAGAAATTTTTATATAGTTTGGAAAAGTGATTCGCTAAAAATATATATGCCAAAATAAAAAAATATCATTTGCAACTATAATTTTTATTAATCTCTAATAATGTAAATTTTGTATTTTTAAAAATTAAATGTCCCCCTCCATTGGGTCCGAATTGATCGAATAGACTTTCAAAGTTAGTCTCTGGGGGATTAATTAAAAACAGAAATTTCGGTTTATACACATTAATAATTCTGCAGCGTGTCTCAGCGGAGGTGTTTAAATCAAAAAAACTAACCATATCATTTGTTCTGGATATGACATCTTTTACAAGGGGAGCAGGAAGCATTGTTGCAATAACCTTTCCACTAAAGGCAGGAATGATCCATGAGGAATTTAAATCTGCAATGATGAGATCGTGCTGACCGGTATACCTTTTCAAAAAAGTATATTCAGAGAACGTTATTTCATTAAAAATTGGACGGCCAATTCGAATACTGTTTGCGATGGTTAAAGCGCGCTGAGTTGATTCCTTTAGCCAGGAAGCGTTAAATATAACCAATAGAATTATAAAAATTAGTTGCGTAAATAAATAAATATTGCGATTGAAGTTTTTTAGCTTCAACTCTTTCTTGATAATGAGTATTGCAATAAAAATATTAACGATTATCAATATAAAAGATATAGATCTTCCGTATGCATATCTTTGAAAAAAGTAACCGTATAAGTAAATGCCAATTAAGATAAATAATGAAAATAGTATAACACGATATTGTTTTTCGAAAAGTATATTAAATATAAACGGAATAAAAATAAGTGATGGCCAAATATTATCTAAAATATTAGAATACAAATTAATATTTAAAGCATGATAAGTATTGCCACCTGAAAACATTAGATTGACAATTGAGAAAAATGGCCAAAAACTTGACAATAAAAAAGTAAGAAAGAAAAGAAAAGTAAAGCTAATAAGTGAAGAAATTCTTTTATCGGCAAGTGCTTGTGCTAAAAAACCCGTAAATAAAAAAATTGTGGTGAGAGGGTGAGATAATATCGAAAAAGTGGTGATTGCTAGCAATGGATATAGTAGAACATTTCTAGACTGTTTCAATCTTAAAAAGTTTAGATAAAAACCAATAAAAGATAGTCCCATTACAAAGGTAGATGGTAGTGGCATTACACTTAAGAAAATTTCGCTATTGTAAAAACCACTAAATTGCCAAGGATTATCGCCATGCAAAAGCAATATCAATAAGACAGTATAAAAACAGATCCCGTTCTTATTTTTATTATCAATGGTTGAAATAAATAAATATAATCCAGCAAAAAAAAGACTGTAATTAATAATACTAAATAACGCGAGACTGGTGATTTGGTCTAAACCGACCGCTAAGCCAAACAGTGCAACTATAAAGGTGTATGGATTTAAGAAAACATGGGGATCTGTCGTTAAAAACTGTGGATGCCCGGGACTAAAGGGGCTATTCATGAAGGCGCGTATATCTGAGGCATGCTCCCAGAAATCATCAACCCAAATGCCATTTGTGGAATTAACTGAAATTTTGAATAGAAGAATGATGAAAAGTAAAGGCAGTCTATTCTTGATCAAATAATCAATAAATGATAGTGCCAAGATTTTAAAACTAGGTAAAATATTCATTTAAAAGCTTTAAGATTAAACTGTTGTAATAATGCAGTAGCGTCCGGTTAATTTCCGAATAAATTCAATTGGTTAGCGGAGTCGAGTAAATCAGATGTGAGTGTATCGCCCTGAAAGGCGCTTGAAAGCTCAGTTTTCTCAAATACCGACACCGATAATAT
>NZ_JAUHHF010000020.1 GCF_030410395.1 Zwartia panacis | reverse complement strand
CGTCGATCTGCGAGTAGTCTTTTGCTTCGCCACCAAACTTCTTGGACAGAACAGTCGTGATCGCTGCGGTCAACGTCGTTTTGCCGTGGTCAACGTGGCCGATTGTGCCGACGTTAACGTGTGGTTTGGTGCGTTCGAATTTACCTTTTGCCATGATTTTCCTCTAACTTAATTACTTGCCACGGGCAGCGATGATTTCATCGGCCACATTTTTGGGAGCTTCGGAGTAGTGCTTGAATTCCATCGTGTAAGTTGCACGACCTTGCGTCAATGAACGCAGGTTTGTCGCGTAACCAAACATCTCGGCCAGAGGGACTTCGGCCTTAATGACCTTGCCACCACCAACCATGTCATCCATGCCCTGGAGCATGCCACGACGTGAGGACAAATCGCCCATCACAGTACCGGCATAGTCTTCGGGTGTTTCAACTTCAACAGCCATCATCGGCTCAAGCAGCACAGGACTTGCCTTGCGCATACCGTCTTTGAAAGCCATTGAAGCTGCCATGCGGAACGCGTTCTCATTTGAGTCAACGTCGTGGTATGAACCGAAGAACAATGTCGCTTTAACATCAACGACAGGGTAGCCGGCCAAAATACCTGATGGCAGTGTTTCCTGGATGCCTTTGTCCACTGCAGGGATGTATTCACGAGGAACCACACCGCCCTTAATGGCGTCGACAAACTCGTAACCGCCGCCTGGTGGCAGGGGCTCTAGCTTCAGGACAACGTGACCATACTGACCGCGACCACCTGATTGCTTGACGAATTTGCCTTCAATCTCTTCGCAAACTTTACGAATCGTTTCACGGTAGGCCACTTGTGGCTTACCAACGTTTGCCTCGACGCTGAACTCACGCTTCATGCGGTCGACGATAATTTCCAGATGCAACTCACCCATTCCGGAAATAATGGTCTGGCCAGACTCTTCATCCGTACGAACGCGGAATGAAGGATCTTCTTGCGCGAGACGGGACAAGGCAAGACCCATTTTTTCTTGGTCTGCTTTGGTCTTGGGCTCAACAGCCTGCGAAATCACAGGCTCGGGGAACACCATACGCTCAAGCATGATGTGTGAATCCACATCACATAAAGTCTCGCCCGTTGTCACGTCTTTCAAACCGACCACAGCGGCGATGTCACCTGCAACCACTTCTTTAATTTCTTCGCGGTTGTTTGCGTGCATCTGCAAGATACGGCCGATACGCTCTTTCTTACCCTTAATCGGGTTGTAAATGGTATCGCCCGACTTCAGAACGCCAGAATACACACGCACGAAAGTCAACTGACCAACATAGGGGTCGGTCATCAACTTGAATGCAAGCGCTGCAAACTTTTCATTATCATCTGCTTTACGGCTGGTCTCAGTACCATCATCGAGCTCACCCTTGACTGGTGGAATGTCCACTGGCGAAGGCAAATACTCAATCACAGCGTCGAGCATGCGCTGTACACCCTTGTTTTTGAAGGCTGTACCACAAAGCATCGGCTGGATTTCGCAAGCGATTGTGCGCGTACGGATTCCGAGCTGGATTTCTTCTTCGGTCAGCTTGCCACCTTCGAGGTATTTGTTCATCAGCTCTTCTGATGACTCGGCTGCGGCTTCAACCAGTTTTTCATGCCACTCGTCTGCAAGTTCTTGCATATCGGCAGGAATGTCGACGTAGTCGAATTTAATGCCTTGGCTCGCCTCATCCCAGATGATTGCTTTCATCTTGACGAGATCGATGACACCAGTGAACTTTTCTTCGGCGCCAATAGGCAATACGACTGGCACTGGATTCGCCTTGAGGCGTGTCTTGAGCTGATCGTAAACTTTATAAAAGTTCGCGCCTGTGCGGTCCATCTTGTTGACGAAGGACAGACGTGGCACACGGTATTTATTAGCCTGGCGCCATACAGTTTCAGACTGAGGCTGAACACCACCCACAGCGCAGTAAACCATGCAGGCGCCGTCAAGCACACGCATTGAACGTTCAACTTCAATGGTGAAGTCAACGTGTCCGGGAGTATCGATCACGTTGATGCGATGCTCTGGATAATTGTTACCCATGCCTTTCCAGAAGGCAGTGGTTGCGGCAGACGTAATCGTGATGCCGCGCTCTTGTTCCTGCTCCATCCAGTCCATCGTGGCTGCGCCATCGTGAACTTCGCCAATCTTGTGATTGACACCGGTGTAGAACAAGATTCGTTCTGTAGTTGTGGTCTTCCCTGCGTCGATGTGGGCAGAGATACCGATGTTGCGGTAGCGCTCGATCGGGGTTTTGCGGGCCATGGTTGATCCTTAAATTACCAGCGGAAATGACTGAATGCTTTGTTAGCTTCAGCCATCTTGTGCGTATCATCACGCTTTTTCATGGCAGCACCACGGCCTTCTGCTGCATCGAGCAGCTCGCCAGCGAGGCGCAGATCCATTGACTTCTCACCGCGTTTTTTCGCGGCTTCACGCAACCAGCGCATGGCCAATGCCAAACGACGGACCGGGCGAACTTCCACCGGCACCTGATAGTTGGCACCACCAACACGGCGGCTTTTTACTTCAACGATTGGCTTAATGTTGTTGATGGCCAGATTGAAGACTTCGATTGGCTCTTTGCCTGTCTTAGTCTGAATCTGATCCAGCGCACCGTAGATAATGCGCTCTGCCACAGCTTTTTTGCCGGACAACATCACAACGTTCATAAATTTAGCGAGCTCGACGCTGCCGAATTTTGGATCGGGCAGGATGTCACGTTTGGGGACTTCGCGACGACGGGGCATATCAATTCCTTTGTGTCATTTCAGTTGAACCGTAGCCTTTAGGCCACAGCCACGATCTACCATCGGGTAGATCACTTACGATGCCAAATTGCTATTGCTTTTTGGCTGCACATTTCAGTGCTACTTTATTTGCTGCTTGATTACTTAGCTTGTTTGGGGCGCTTGGCACCGTACTTGGAACGCGATTGCTTGCGGTCTTTCACGCCCTGCAAATCGAGTGAACCGCGAACGATGTGGTAACGCACACCTGGCAAGTCTTTTACACGACCGCCGCGCACGAGCACGACCGAGTGTTCCTGCAGGTTGTGGCCTTCGCCACCAATGTACGAAATGATCTCAAAACCGTTGGTCAGACGCACTTTGGCGACTTTACGCAACGCCGAGTTTGGCTTCTTAGGTGTTGTTGTGTACACACGTGTGCACACACCGCGTCGCTGAGGGCAGTTTTCGAGCGCTGGGCTCTTGCTCTTAGAAACGCTGACTTCGCGCGGCTTGCGCACGAGTTGGCTAATGGTTGGCATAACCTCAAATTCCCTTTTATTTCTGATACTTGCGTGCGGTGTATTTCACCCTGAAATTCACCCTCTACGACGCGTTCTCAGTATTCCCGTTCCTGGGCAGCTCGCGCAAACCCACCATCAAACGGAAATCCGTAAAAGAGCGGGTATTGCTTTTCAAACCAGGGCGCATCAACAAGCCCAGAGCTGTTGAGTCCCCAAAAAATACGGTAAGCCTTATAGCTTAGCGTAAATCCTTATTTACTGTCAACCGACTTAGCAAAGGCTGTAAAAACCTTTGCTAAGTTCTGTTGAGTCTTGATGTACTGATTTTCGTACAAACTTCTGGTTATTCTTCAGTTGCTTCTGGTGCTTCAGCAGCAGCAGGTGCATCTTCGAATGGGTTGGCTTGCTGTCGTGCGGCCTCGCGTTCTGCCGCTTCGATTGCTTCTTTTTCCTTGCGTGCAACATGGTACGCCATTCCGGTACCAGCTGGAATCAAGCGACCCACAATGACGTTTTCTTTCAGTCCACGCAAATCGTCGCGCTTGCCCATAATGGCAGCCTCGGTGAGTACGCGTGTGGTTTCCTGGAAGGAAGCCGCTGAAATGAAAGAGTCTGTCGACAGCGAAGCTTTCGTGATACCCAACAAAATGTTGTCGTAAGTTGCTGGACGCTTGTTTTCAGCTTCCATACGATCATTTTCATTGAGCAACTCGGCACGCTCGACCTGCTCGCCAGGGATGAAGGATGTATCACCTGCATCAACAATGTTGATACGACGCAACATCTGGCGAACAATCACCTCGATGTGCTTGTCGTTAATCTTCACGCCTTGCAAACGATACACGTCCTGAACTTCATCCACGACATAGGTCGCCAAACGCTCGATACCCTGCAAACGCAGAATGTCATGCGGATCGGCGGGACCGTCAACAATCATTTCGCCTTTATTCACAACCTGGCCGTCATGCACCAACACTTGCTTCTCTTTAGGAATCAAGAACTCGTGTGCAATGCCTTCGAGGTCGGTAATCACCAGGCGCTGCTTGCCCTTGGTGTCCTTGCCGAACGAAACCGTACCCGTGACATCGGCCAACATGCCAGCGTCTTTGGGTGAACGTGCTTCGAACAACTCGGCCACGCGTGGCAGACCGCCGGTAATATCGCGAGTCTTTTGCGATTCTTGTGGAATACGCGCCAGCACCTCGCCCACTTGGGCTTGTTGACCATCACGCACCGTAATCAGCGCGCCAACGGGGAACGAAATATTCACTGAGTGATCCGTACCCGCGATCTTGACTTCTTCACCTTTTTCACCGATCAGCTTGATCTGTGGACGCATGGCGATCTTGCCGCCACGTGTCTTGGGCGTGATCACCACGAGGGTGGACAAGCCCGTCACATCATCAACCTGTTTGGCAACCGTTGCGCCTTCTTCAATATTTTCGAAACGCACAGTCCCAGCGTATTCGGAAATAATTGGACGGGTCAGCGGATCCCAAGTGGCCAGACGCGCGCCTGCTTTCAAGACGTCGCCATCGTTGACTTGCAGCGTCGCGCCGTAAGGCACTTTGTGACGTTCGCGCTCACGGTCATTGTCACCATAGATGACAATTTCACCAGAGCGTGAAATAGCAACACGTTCGCCTTTAGGGTTTGTCACGTAACGCATGGTGCTTGCAAAACGCACGACACCATTGGATTTCGTTTCAACACCGCTTGCCATTGCTGCGCGAGACGCAGCACCACCGATGTGGAACGTGCGCATCGTCAGCTGTGTACCTGGCTCACCAATCGATTGCGCTGCAATGACACCCACAGCTTCACCGACGTTGACCAGATAGCCGCGACCCAAATCGCGGCCATAGCAATGCGCGCACAAACCATGACGCGTTTCACAAGTCAGAGGAGTACGTACACGCACCTCGTCCACGCCAAGCTTGTCGATGTAATCCACCAAGTCTTCGTCAAGCAACGTACCCGATGCAATCGCTGTTTCCTGAGTGTCTGGATTGACGATATCAACCGCTGCAACACGACCAAGAATACGCTCACGCAAGGGCTCGATCACTTCACCACCCTCGACCAAGGCTTTCATCGAATAACCATGGGTCGTGCCACAATCGTTTTCGGTGATCACCAAGTCTTGTGTCACGTCAACCAAACGACGTGTCAGGTAACCCGAGTTTGCTGTCTTGAGCGCGGTATCCGCCAAACCTTTACGCGCGCCGTGCGTAGAAATGAAGTACTGAAGTACGTTCAATCCTTCGCGGAAGTTCGCTGTAATAGGTGTTTCAATAATCGAACCATCTGGCTTGGCCATCAGTCCACGCATACCGGCCAGCTGTCTAATCTGAGCAGCTGAACCACGCGCACCCGAGTCCGCCATCATGTAAATGGAATTGAAAGACTCTTGACGCACATGATCGCCATGACGATCGACAACGGGCTCTGTTGCCAACTGTTCCATCATGGCCTTGCCGACTTTGTCGCCAGCCTTGCCCCAGATGTCCACGACGTTGTTGTAGCGCTCTTGCGAGGTGACGAGACCGGACGAATATTGCTTGTCAATCTCTTTCACTTCACGGCTGGCTTCGGCCAAGATGTCACCCTTGACTTCAGGGATCAACATGTCGCCCATCGCGATCGAAATGCCGCCACGTGTTGCAAGTCGGAAACCGGCCTGCATCAGTTTGTCAGCAAAAATCACGGTGTCGCGCAAACCGCAACGACGGAAGGATTGGTTAATCAGGCGTGAGATTTCTTTCTTTTTCAGCGCGCGGTTCAACACGGAAAAAGGCAAACCGCGTGGCAAAATTTCTGACAGCAAGGCACGACCTGTTGTGGTCTCTACTCTTTGCACACCAGCAACCCACTCGCCATCTGCATTACGTGTCCACTCGGGCAGACGAACAGTAATCCGTGTCTGCAGAGTAGTCTCGCGGTTGTCGTACGCACGCTGCACCTCGGCAACATCGGCAAAGAACATGCCTTCGCCTTTGCCGTTTGTGCGTTCACGCGTGGCGTAATACAAGCCCAACACGATATCCTGTGAAGGAACGATCGATGGCTCGCCGTTTGCAGGGAACAGGATGTTGTTTGAAGCCAGCATCAACGTGCGGGCTTCCATCTGCGCCTCAATCGACAGCGGTACGTGAACAGCCATCTGGTCACCGTCGAAGTCGGCATTGAATGCCGCGCAAACCAACGGATGCAGTTGAATCGCTTTACCTTCGATCAGAACCGGCTCGAAAGCCTGGATGCCCAAACGGTGCAACGTTGGCGCACGGTTCAGCATGACCGGATGTTCACGAATCACGTCTTCGAGAATATCCCAAACCACAGGCTCCTGGCTTTCAACCAACTTCTTGGCAGCCTTGATCGTTGTGGCCAGACCCATCAACTCGAGACGGCTGAAAATAAATGGCTTGAACAACTCGAGTGCCATCAGCTTTGGCAAGCCGCACTGATGCAGTTTGAGCTGTGGACCCACCACAATCACGGAACGGCCGGAGTAGTCGACGCGCTTACCAAGCAAGTTCTGACGGAAACGCCCGCTCTTGCCTTTGATCATGTCCGCGAGAGACTTGAGCTGACGCTTGTTTGCGCCCGTCATGGCCTTGCCGCGACGACCGTTGTCAAGCAAGGAGTCTACGGACTCTTGCAGCATGCGCTTTTCGTTGCGCAAAATAATCTCAGGAGCTTTAAGCTCGAGCAAGCGCTTGAGACGATTGTTACGGTTGATCACGCGACGATATAAATCGTTCAGGTCAGAGGTCGCGAAACGACCACCGTCCAGAGGTACCAGAGGACGCAAGTCCGGTGGCAACACGGGCAGCACTTCCATGACCATCCACTCAGCCTTAATGCCAGACTTTTGGAAACCCTCAAGCACTTTAAGTCGCTTGGAGATTTTCTTGATCTTGGCTTCTGAGGTCGTAGCGTTGAGTTCTCCGCGCAATGTTTCCACTTCGCGATCGATGTCGATCGTGCGCAATAATTCGCGCACAGCCTCGGCACCCATCAGCGCACGGAAATCATCACCGTATTCTTCTGTCTTGGCGATGAAATCGTCGTCCGACATGATCTGACCGCGCTTGAGCGGGGTCATGCCAGGTTCGATCACGCACCATGCTTCAAAATAAAGCACGCGCTCAATGTCACGCAAGGTCATGTCAAGCACCATGCCCAAACGGGATGGCAAGCTCTTCAAGAACCAAATGTGCGCAACAGGACTGGCCAGTTCGATATGACCCATCCGCTCGCGACGCACTTTTGCGACAGTGACTTCAACACCGCACTTTTCGCAAATGACACCGCGGTGCTTCAAGCGCTTGTATTTGCCGCACAAACATTCGTAGTCCTTGATGGGACCAAAAATTTTCGCGCAAAACAAACCATCGCGCTCTGGCTTGAAGGTTCGATAGTTAATTGTTTCTGGCTTGCGCACTTCACCGTAAGACCACGAGCGGATCTTTTCGGGTGAAGCGATGCCAATTTTGATGGCATCGAACTGTTCGTCTTGCGAAACCTGTTTGAAAAGGTCGAGTAGCGCTTTCATTATTTACGCTCCAGATCCATGTCAAGCGCCAAGGAACGAATTTCCTTGACCAACACATTGAACGATTCGGGCATGCCCGCATCGATCGTGTGATCGCCTTTGACAATGTTTTCGTATACCTTGGTGCGGCCGTTGATGTCATCGGATTTCACCGTCAACATCTCTTGCAGCGTGTAAGACGCGCCGTACGCCTCGAGTGCCCAGACTTCCATCTCACCGAAACGCTGGCCACCAAACTGAGCTTTACCGCCCAGAGGTTGCTGTGTCACGAGAGAGTAAGGACCTGTTGAACGCGCGTGCATCTTGTCATCAACCAAGTGGTGCAGCTTGAGATAGTGCATGTAGCCCATGGTGACAGGGCGCTCGAACTGCTCGCCAGTGCGTCCGTCATAAAGCCAGGCTTGCGTACGCGACTCTGTCAGACCCATTTGCTGGGCGATTTCGTCCGGGTAAGCTAACTCGAGCATCTTGGTGATTTCAGCTTCTGTCGCACCGTCAAACACGGGTGTAGCAAAAGGAACGCCATTCTTCAGGTTCTGAGCAAGTTCAATGACTTCGTCATCATTGAGCTCTTCAATACGGGCACCCGTGCCTGTACCGTTGTAAACCTTGTCGAGATACGCGCGAATCTTTTTCACTTCGACTTTTTGCTGATCACGCAGCATGTCGCCGATGCGCTGGCCCAGACCCTTGGCAGCCCAACCTAAGTGAACCTCAAGAACCTGACCAACGTTCATTCGCGAAGGCACGCCCAATGGGTTGAGCACGATGTCAGCCGGTGTTCCGTCCGCCATGTGCGGCATATCCTCAACCGGAGTGATACGCGATACAACACCCTTGTTACCGTGACGACCGGCCATCTTGTCGCCAGGCTGCAAGCGACGCTTGACGGCGAGGTAAACCTTGATCATCTTGAGTACGCCTGGTGGCAACTCATCGCCCTGCGTCAGTTTTTTACGCTTTTCTTCAAAAGCCAGATCAAACTGATGACGCTTTTGTTCAAGAGACTCTTTGGCCTGCTCAAGCACAACTGCATGCGCCTCGTCAGCCAAACGAATGTCGAACCACTGCCAGCGATCCAGCTCTGCCAAATACTCTTTGGTCAAAGCCGTACCTTTGGCAAGCTTGCGAGGACCACCGTTAACGATCTTTTTGATCAGCAACTTTTCGATACGATCGAAGGTATCGTTTTCAACAATACGCAGCTGATCGTTCAGATCCTGGCGATAGCGACGCAGCTCATCATCAATAATCGACTGAGCACGCTTGTCCCGCACAATCCCTTCGCGTGTGAAGACCTGCACGTCAATGACTGTTCCGACCATGCCTGAAGGCACGCGCAATGATGTGTCTTTAACGTCTGAGGCCTTTTCACCGAAAATCGCACGCAACAGTTTTTCTTCTGGTGTCAGCTGGGTCTCACCCTTGGGCGTGACCTTACCAACCAACACGTCATCGGCACGCACCTCTGCGCCAATGTGAACGATACCCGACTCATCGAGACGATTGAGTTGTGTTTCTGCCAGATTGCTGATGTCACGTGTGATCTCTTCGGCACCGAGCTTGGTATCGCGAGCGACAACGGTAAGTTCTTCGATGTGGATCGATGTGTAGCGATCGTCTGCTACAACTTTTTCAGAAATCAAAATCGAGTCTTCGAAGTTGTAACCGTTCCAAGGCATGAAGGCGATCAACATGTTTTGACCCAGAGCGAGTTCGCCCAGATCTGTTGATGCACCATCCGCTAACACGTCTCCAGCGGCAACAATATCACCACGGCGCACGATCGGGCGCTGGTTAATGTTGGTGTTTTGGTTGGAGCGCGTGTATTTGATCAGGTTGTAAATATCTACACCGACCTCACCTGCTACGTTTTCTTCGTCATTGACACGAATCACGATACGATCTGCATCAACGTGATCGACAACGCCACCGCGCAAAGCTTGAACCGTTGTGCCAGAGTCGATCGCAACTGTGCGCTCAACACCGGTACCAACCACAGGTTTTTCTGGACGCAAACATGGCACAGCTTGACGCTGCATGTTGGCACCCATCAACGCACGGTTTGCATCGTCGTGCTCGAGGAAAGGAATCAACGAAGCAGCAACAGACACGATCTGCGATGGCGCAACGTCCATGTAATGCACATTCGCTGGAGCCGTGAGCAATGTCTCGCCTGACTGGCGACATGCGACGAGGTCGTCCGTGAACTTGCCTGTCGGGCTCAACTCTGCGTTTGCCTGAGCAATTACGTAGTTGCTTTCTTCGATCGCGGACAAATATTCAATCTGATCTGTGACGCAGCTATCGACAACTTTGCGATAGGGCGTTTCAAGGAAACCATACTCGTTCAAACGAGCATAGAGTGCCATGGAATTGATCAGACCAATGTTTGGTCCTTCAGGTGTCTCAATCGGACATACACGACCATAATGCGTTGGATGCACGTCACGGACTTCAAAGCCTGCGCGCTCACGAGTCAAACCACCAGGTCCCAATGCCGAAACGCGACGCTTGTGCGTGATTTCGGAAAGAGGGTTCGTTTGATCCATAAACTGGGAAAGCTGGCTTGAACCGAAGAACTCCTTGATCGCTGCAGAAATAGGCTTAGAGTTGATCAAGTCATGCGGCATCAGATTTTCTGTTTCTGCCTGACCCAAGCGCTCTTTGACTGCGCGCTCAACACGAACCAAACCTGCGCGGAACTGGTTTTCTGCCAATTCACCGACGCAACGCACGCGACGATTGCCAAGGTGATCGATGTCATCGATCTGTCCGCGACCGTTACGCAGCTCAACCAACACTTTGATTGTTTCGAGGATATCCTCGTTTGTCAGTGTCATTGGGCCGGTAATGTCGTCGCCACGACCTAAACGACTGTTCACCTTCATGCGACCCACGCGTGACAAATCGTAGGTTTCTTCGCTGTAGAACAGACGCTGGAAGAGGGCTTCAACCGCATCTTCGGTTGGTGGCTCGCCAGGGCGCATCATGCGATAGATCGCCACACGAGCGGCCATCTGATCAGCGGTTTCGTCTGCGCGCAATGTCTGCGAGATGAACGGACCGCGATCGAGGTCGTTTGTGTAGAGCGTTTGAATCGTAGTGATACCGGCTGCGCGCAATGCGCTCAGCGTACCTTCGGTAATCTCGTCATTTGCCGAAGCAATCAACTCACCTGTTTCAGCATCCACGATGTTCGTTGCAATCACACGGCCAATCAGAAAATCTTCAGGCACAGAAATGCGCTGAATTTTGGCCGCTGCGATATCGCGCAGATGCTTTGCATTGACACGCTTGTCTTTTTCAACAAGCACCTTGCCCGTGCGATCAGTGATATCGAAACGGGCAACTTCACCCTTCCAACGGTCACCGACGAACTCCATCATGCCACCCTCGCTTTGTAATTCGAATTGATCGAATTCAAAGAATTGTGACAAGATGGCTTCGGGTGTTAATCCGATCGCCTTGAGCAAAATCGTGACAGGCATCTTGCGTCGACGGTCAACCCGGAAAAACAAAATGTCTTTCGGGTCAAATTCGAAATCGAGCCATGAGCCACGGTAAGGGATCACACGAGCCGAAAACAACAACTTGCCCGAGCTGTGGGTCTTGCCGCGGTCATGCTCAAAGAACACGCCGGGCGAGCGATGGAGCTGGGATACGATGACACGCTCGGTGCCATTGATGACGAAAGAGCCGGTGCTAGTCATGAGCGGTATTTCGCCCATGTAGACCTCTTGCTCTTTGACTTCCTTCACTGTTGGCTTGCTGACCTCGCGGTCAAGCAGAACCAGGCGTACTTTCGCACGCAGTGGTGAAGCGTATGTCAAGCCCCGCAACTGACACTCTTTGACATCGAACACAGGTTCGCCTAAGCCGTAGCTGACGAACTCGAGACGAGCCATGTTGTTGTGGCTGGAGATGGGGAAAATTGAACTAAAGGCTGCCTGCAATCCTTGCTCTTTACGAGCAGAAGGTGCGGTATCAGCTTGCAAGAAGGTTAGATAAGATTGAAGCTGTGTCGCAAGCAGAAAGGGAACGTCTTGCACGTCCTCACGCTTCGCGAAGCTTTTGCGGATGCGCTTTTTTTCGGTAAACGAGTAAGGCATGAGCACTCCGACTCGAAGTTACATAGGCCGTCAACCACGGCCACAGGGTATGACTTAAGGAACTGCAGGTACTTCAAACGACTTCAGAAAACCCGACTACTCAACTGCTTTAAGAGAGGTTTTCTGAAAGCGCAAACGCCCGGGAATGCAATATCTGCTTTCCCGGGCGGTCACTGAAAAAATTATTTCAGTTCAGCTTTAGCGCCAGCTTCTTCAAGCTTCTTCTTTGCAGCTTCAGCATCAGCCTTGGCAACACCTTCTTTAACTGCCTTAGGAGCGCCATCAACCAGATCTTTAGCTTCTTTCAAGCCAAGACCTGTCAGTTCGCGAACAGCTTTAATCACGCTAACTTTGTTAGCGCCAGCTTCTGTCAGCATCACTGTGAATTCTGTTTGCTCTTCAGCAGCAGCAGCACCGCCGCCAGCAGCAGGTGCTGCAACAGCAACAGCGGCAGCAGCAGCCGACACGCCAAACTTCTCTTCCATTTCTTTGATCAGCTCGGACAACTCAAGCACAGTCATGCTAGAGATTGCGTCGAGGATTTCAGCTTTAGTAGCCATTTGTAGAACTCCAGATTAAATAATATGCCAGGGGTTGGTATCGCTTGTCGTTCAACGAAGTTTCTTTCAGCTGTATTAAGCAGCTTCTTTCTGATCACGCACAGCCGCAAGGCCACGCACGAACTTAGTCGGAACTTCATTAAGGGTACGTACAAATTGCGCAATCGGAGCTTGCATCGTGCCAAGCAATTTGGAGAGCAACTCTTCGCGTGAGGGCATCGTGGCCAAGGCCTTAACACCGTTGACATCTAACAGGCTGTTGGGCAATGCCCCTGCCTTGATGACCAGCTTATCGTTGTCTTTCGCAAATGCGGAAAGCACTTTTGCAGCATTGACTGGATCAGCACTGATGCCATAGATCAGTGGACCCACCAATTTGTCGGACAAAGCCTCGAAAGGCGTGCCTGCGACAGCTCGGCGTGCCAGCGAGTTTTTGAGGACTCGGAGATACACACCTGACTCACGCGCAGTTTTGCGCAGTACGGTGACAGAGGCGACGTCCAGACCACGGTACTCTGCAACCACAATCGATTGGGCTTTCGCGACTTGCGTCGTGACTTCCTCGATTACGATCGCTTTCTCTTGACGATTGAGACTCACGGTTTGAACACTCCATCAAAAGATGCGCGGGGATGATTCCCTTTGCATCAACCGAACGCGGCGAACCTGGTCGAGTTCTTAAAAACAAGAATTCTTCCGTGGACGCCATCTGCGCTGGATCCAGAAACAACCTGGGATTAAGTTTCGATGGTCGTAGAAAAAATTTCTATCAACCCGTCTCGACTCCAGCGGTCTTTGACAGCAACACCCGGACAAGCCGGGTGCAGCCCAAAGTCTGTATTAACTGACGATTACTGTTGTGTAGCCGTCAGTGATGCAACTTCAATTTTCGCTCCACCACCCATTGTGGATGAAACGGCCAACTTACGCAGGTATACACCCTTGGAAGCTGTGGGACGCGCTTTATTCAAGGCATCCACAAGCGCGGCAAGGTTTGTTTGCAGCTGTTCGACCGCGAAAGATGCGCGACCGATTGTTGCGTGAACAATACCTGCTTTGTCTGTACGGTACTGAACCTGACCGGCTTTAGCGTTTTTAACTGCCTGAGCAACGTCAGGAGTGACCGTGCCAACCTTTGGGTTTGGCATCAGACCGCGAGGACCCAAGATTTGACCCAGGGTACCCACAATTCGCATTGTGTCAGGAGAAGCAATCACAACATCAAAGTTGAAAGTTCCGCCCTTGATTTGCTCTGCCAAATCATCCATTCCAACGATATCTGCACCTGCGGCTTTAGCCTGCTCGGCTTTTTCGCCTTGAGCAAACACAGCGACACGAACAGATTTACCTGTTCCTGCTGGCAGAACGACTGAGCCACGCACGAGCTGATCCGATTTCTTTGGATCAATTCCAAGCTGAACTGCAACGTCGATTGATTCGTCAAACTTGGCTGTTGCACATGCCTTCACCAACGTGATGGCTTCTGTAACAGGATAAAGTTTGGCTCGCTCAATTTTTTGAGCGATTGCGGCCATGCGCTTAGATGTTTTAGCCATGATCAGAGTCCCTCTACCGTGATGCCCATACTGCGAGCGCTACCAGCAATTGTGCGCACTGCTGCGTCCAAGTCGGCCGCTGTCAAATCAGGCGCCTTTGCTTTCGCAATTTCTTCTGCCTGAGCGCGCGTCAACTTACCGACTTTGTCAGTGTGCGGGCGTGGGGAACCTTTTTGAATGCCGGCAGCTTTCTTGATCAGGATAGACGCTGGTGGCGTCTTCATGATGAAAGTGAAGCTCTTGTCAGCAAACGCTGTAATGACAACAGGAATTGGCAGGCCTGGCTCAAGACCTTGGGTCTTGGCATTAAAAGCCTTACAGAATTCCATAATGTTCAAGCCGCGTTGGCCCAATGCGGGTCCAATCGGTGGTGATGGGTTAGCTTTACCAGCTGGTACTTGCAGCTTGATGAAGCCGACGATTTTCTTCGCCATGCTTTGCTCCTTACGGGTTCAAACGCCAGCGTTATTAAGCGCCAAGCTCCCCGGGGTTAATAAATTAGGTTTTTTCAACCTGACTGAAATCTAATTCGACAGGTGTGGATCGACCAAAAATCGCAACCGATACACGCACCTTACTCTTTTCATAATTAACTTCTTCAACGTTGCCATTGAAGTCTGCAAACGGGCCTTCTTTGACGCGGACCATTTCGCCCACTTCGAACAATACTTTTGGACGGGGTCTTTCGACACCTTCTTCCATTTGCGACAAAATCTTGGCGACTTCTTTTTCAGAAATCGGTGTGGGTCTGTTACCAGAACCACCCAAGAAACCTGTTACGCGGGGCGTATTTTTAATGACATGCCACGTTTCATCTGTCAGTTCCATTTCGACAAGCACATATCCCGGAAAAATCCGCCGCTCAGAAATAGACTTTTGACCGCCTTTTGATTCGATCACTTCTTCGGAAGGCACCAAAACCTTGCCGAAATAGTTTTGCAAACCAGCACGCTCGATGCGCTCGAGCATGGCTTTGTGGACACTTTTTTCCATGCCGGAGTAGACATGAACGACATACCAACGTTTACTCATGGATCGTCCTTGTTATTTCCAGCCCAGCAAAACACCAAACAACAGCCATGCAATCAGCTTGTCCAACACCCACAAAAACAATCCCATGACAGCAACAAAGGCAAATACGATGCCTGTCATTTGCATGGTTTCTTTACGTGTAGGCCAGACAACGCGGCGCACTTCGTTGTATGAATCTTGTGCAAATGCGATCGTGCGTCGGCCTGGCTCACTGAACCATGCGATTATCGCGGCCAGGATCAAGCTTCCAATGAAAACTGCGATACGCCCAACCAAAGGAATCTTTGACTCAAGCATAGAGAAACCAACGATTCCAGCAATAATGACGAGCACAGCCAAGGCCAACTTCAGTCGGTCCGCAGTGCTAGTGACGTTTTCAATCGTTGTATTTGACATGTTCTTCACGCAAGCACTAAAAATGCACTATGCGTAGTTTTATTTCTGTGGTGGCAGGGGCAGAGGGCCTCGAACCCCCAACCTTCGGTTTTGGAGACCGACGCTCTGCCAATTGAGCTATGCCCCTAGACCTGCACTACTAAACTAAAAAGGGCGGGCGCCTTTCGGCACCTGCCCTTGACTCTAATTACTTCAGGATTTTTGCAACGACGCCGGCGCCGACGGTACGGCCACCTTCGCGGATTGCAAAACGCAGACCTTCTTCCATGGCGATTGGCGCGAGCAGTTTGACTGTCATACCAACGTTGTCGC